>NZ_BOQN01000039.1 GCF_018332695.1 Paractinoplanes toevensis | reverse complement strand
CGCGATGATCGCGGCCGCGGCCGCCGCCGCCTGTGTGGGCTTCCTGTGGTGGAACACCTCGCCGGCCCGGATCTTCATGGGCGACGTGGGCTCGCTCAGCCTGGGCGGCCTGATCGGCGGGCTGGCGGTGGCCACCCGCACCACGCTGCTGTCGATCCTGATCGGCGGGCTGTTCGTCATTATCACGGTGACCTGGGTGATCCAGATCGTCTCGTTCCGCACTACCGGTAAACGGGTCTTCCGGATGGTGCCGTTGCACCACCACTTCGAGCTGGCCGGGTGGAGCGAGGTCAACATCGTGGTGCGCTTCTGGATCGTGGCCGGCATCTGCGTGGCGGTCGGCCTGGGCGTGTTCTATTCGGACTTCCTGGCGGCCGTCGGCTAGACACAGAGGTCGGGGCCGCGACTCTCGCGCAACGACACACGCACTCAGCCGCCGCGCGGCAACGCCTTGCGCTCCCAGACGCGCCGCTCATCAGGCGGGACCATGCCCGGGATGCGGGACGGCGACCCGGTATCCGAGCGCAGCGACCACTTTGCGGGAGGTCGATGGCCGTCGCCCGGGACTGTTCGTGCCGGCGGGTTGGGGTTGCGCTTGGGCCGGGCCCGCCCGCAGCGGGCGCGCGGAGGGGGCATCCCGTCCGGATTCGAGTCGACCACGATCACCTGGATGTCGGCGGTGCGCTTCCGCCTGGAATTGATCTTTTGGATTCGTCGGGCACGGCATGCGCCATTTGCCAGTCGATCTGAAATGGGTGACCTTTTGTGGGCAACGGGATCATGCACTCGGGTGGGATTGTGATTTCGCGTATTTAAGTTCATCACTTGGATCACACGGGGGAAACGCATGTCACTGATGGCGATGACGCGCGCCCGGAGAACGCGCCTCGGCGTGGCTCTGGCTCTGAGCGCCGTACTGTGCCTGCCCTTCGGGGTTTCCGGGCCCGCCTATGCGCGGGTGCTCGACAAACCGAAAGTGCCGGTCGCGCCGCCCGGGCGCGGGCCGGTCGACCGGCCGTTGCCGGCCAACGCGGCGCTCCGGCACGGGCTGCCCGCGGGGAAGCTTCCGCCGGCCGTGCCGCCGGGCATCGCGGCCGCCGGCAAGGCGCACAAATTGCTGGCGAAACCGGAACGAAAGGCCGAGGCCGATCCGGGCGGCGCCACCGATGTGCTGCTGCGCTCCGGCTTCGAGCTCGACGACACCTCGCTCGTGGTGTATTTCGACGTCCCCGATCCGGGGGTCCAGGGCTGGGCCTCGTGGATCGCCACGGTGTACGACCCGGACTCCGGCACTGCGCAGGAGTCCCGGTCGCTGGTGCCGGCCGACGCCGCCGTCTGCGCCACCCCGCGGCAGTTCTGCCGCAGTTTCGGCGTGACCGACGGCTGGCAGCTGACCGCCGATCACGGCTACTTCGTCACGATCACCGCCACCCTCGCCGACGGCACCCAGGCGGTGTCGGCCGCGTCCGGTACGGCCAAGGCCCGTACCACCAGGACGCCGCCGGCGTTGCCGGCCGCGCAGGCCGCGGGCTGCTCGTGCGGTAACGCGCTGGCGCCCAGCACCGGCGGCCAGCTGATCCGCGGCTCCGGCATCAACACCGGCACCGGCGCGTTCACGCTGTCCGCGTCCGACCTGGCGATGGCCGGATTCGGTCTGCCGTTCCAGGCGCGCCGCACCTATTCGTCGGTCAACGCCACCGCCGGCTCGATGGGGGTCGGCTGGTCGTGGACGCTCGACCTGCGGGTCCTGCCGCCGGCCGAGGGGGTCACCGCGGTGACCGTGCGGGCCGAGGACGGCGCCCAGGTGACGTACGCCCGGGCCGGCGACGGCTCGTACACCCGGCCGCCGGGGGTCCGCGCCAACCTGAAGGCCACGGCGGCCGGCTGGCAGCTGGTCACGCCCGACCAGGTGACCTATGAGTTCGACGCGACCGGGCGGCTGACCGCGGTGCGCAACTCACGCGGGCTGGGCCTGACCCTCGCGTACACCGCGACACAGTGGACGGTCACCGACGCGGCCGGCCGTGAGGTCACCGTCAGTCTCGGGAGCGACGGCCTGATCAGCCGGATCGCCCTGCCGGACGGCCGCAAAACTCAGTACAGGTACAAGTCCGCCCGGCTGACCGAGGTCACCGACGCCGAGGGGAACACCTGGAAGTTCGGCTACACCGACGGGCTGCTGACCACGATGACCGACCCGGAGAAGCGGGTTCAGCTCACCAACACGTACGCCGCCGGCCGGATCGCGCAGCAGGCCGACGCGCTGGGCGCGGTGACGAAGCTCGAGTGGGACGCGGGCAAGCAACTGGCCATCACCACCGACCCGGACGGGGTGAAGTACTTCGACACCTACCGCGGCAACATCCTGGTCTATTCGCAGAACGGCAACGGCGACACCATCAACCAGCGGTACGACGAGAACCTCGACCCCAACCTCAGCGTCGACCCCCAGGGCAACCAGCTCAGCAGCACCTTCGACGGCAGCGGCAACCTCACGTCGAGCACCGCACCGGACCCGTTCGGGTTCACCATCGCCAACACCTACGACGGCCGTAACAACCTGACCGAGCACACCGACGCGCTCGGCCACACGGTGTCCTACGGCTACGACGCGTTCGACCAGCTGCACACCATCACCGACGCGCTGGGCGGGCAGACCGTGCTCACCGTGGACGACCGCGGGCTGGTCACCGCGTCGGAGGACCCGTTGCACAAGGTCACCCGGATGACCTACGACGCCGCCGGCAACCTGCTCACCCGCACCTCACCGCTCGGCGAGAAAACCCTTTACGGGTACGACACGGTCGGCCGGCCGGTCAGCGCGACCGACCCGCGCGGCAGCCTGGCCGGCGCCAAGCCGGCCGACTTCACCACCCGGTGGGCCTACGACGACCTGGACCGGCTGCGCAAGACGTTCGCCCCGGGCAAGAAGAATCCGTCCGAGTCGGTCTACGACACCGTCGGACAGCTCGTGAAGACCATCGACCCGCTGGGCAACGAGACCACCAGCCGGTACGGCAGGGTGCTCAGCCAGCTGCAGTCCACGACGGACGCGGAGGGCAGCACCACCAGCTACACCTACTCGGCGGCGGGCCGCGAACGGTCGATGACCGACGCGGCGGGCGGGCGCACCACCTACGCGTACGACATCCGGGGCAACCTGGCGTCGACCGTCTCGCCGCGGGGCAACGTCAAGGGCGCCAACCCGGCCGACTTCACCACGACGTACACGTACGACTTCAACAACAACCTGATCCGGACCTCCCACCCGTACCCGGGCGGGGGTTTCGTCAGCACCGATGCGAGGTTCGACGAGTTGAACCGGCTGATCGCCCGGATCGACCCGTTCGGCAAGGCGACCCAGACGCGGTACGACCACAACGGCAACGTGTCGGCCACGGTGGACGCCACCGGTCGCACGCTGACCACCGACTACGACGCCCTCGACCGCCCGACCGCGACGCACAGCCCGGGCGGCGGCACGTCGGTGCAGGAGTACGACCTGGCCGGTCACCTGATCAAGAGCACCGCCGCGGCCGGCGGGTCGACCACCTTCACCTACGACGACGACGGCAACCTGGTCACCTCGGTGGACGCGCGGGGCAACGAGCCGGGCGCCGACCCGGCCGACTACACCACCCGGTACGCCTACGACGCGGCCCGCAACCAGATCTCGGGGACCGATCCGCTGGGCAACACCGTGCGCACCAGTTACGACGCCAACAACCGCTCGGTCGCGGTGACCGACGCGAACGGGCACTCGGCGAAGTACGGCTACGACGACGGCGACCGGCTGGTCAAGGTCGTCGGGCCGGACGGCGGCGTCACCGGTTACTCGTACGACCGGGTGGGGCGCTCCACGGCGCGGGTCGACCCGAACGAGCACGTCACCCGGTACTCGTACGATGTGCTCGGTCGTCTGGTCTCCTCGACCGACGCCCTCGGGCGGCAGGGCAGTTACCGGTACGACGCCGAGGGCCACACGACCGCGGTGGTGGTCCCGGGCTCCGCCGACGTCACCGCCCGCACGATCAGCACCACCTACGACATCCTCGGCCGCCGGGTCGGTCAGGACGTCGGCGGCACCGTCCTGTACGCCTGGGGTTACGACGCCCGCAACCAGCTGACCAGCATGGCCGACCAGGCCGGACTGCGGCTGCAGGGCTACGACGACGTCGGCCTGCTCACCTCGGTCACCCGGGGCAGCCAGACCTTCGCCTACGGGTACGACCTGAACGGCAACGTCACCTCGCGGACCTGGCCGGACGGCACCAAGGTCAACGCGAGCTTCGACGAGTCGAACGAGATGACCGGGCTCACCGTGCAGGGCGGGGTGGCCGGCAGCGCGCAGGCCGCGTACGGCTTCTCCTACGACGCGGCCGGTAACCTGGCGCGGACCACCTATCCCGGCGGCGGGCCGGTCACCGACCGCGGCTTCGACCGGGCCGGCCGGCTGGTCGACGTGCACAGTCACGACGACACCGGAACGGTGGCCCGTTACCAGTTGACCCGGGACCCGACCGGCAACCCGACCGCGATCACCACGACCCGGGCCGACCGCAGCCAGACCGTCGGCTACACCTACGACAAGTCGGACCGGCTGCTGTCCGCGGCCGATCCGACCGGCGGCTACGCCTACCGCTACGACGAGGTCGGCAATCGGATGTCCCAGACGCTGACCGGCACGGCCGGCAGCTCGGTCACCAAGTACCGCTACGACGAGGGGGACCAGCTGACCGAGGCGTCGGTGGTCGGCGGCGCCACCACGAAGTACTCCTACGACGCGCAGGGCAACCAGGTGCGGGCCGGCAACGACACCTTCGCCTACAACATCGACCGTACGCTCGCGTCGGCCACCGTCGGCGGGGTGCGGACCAGTTACACGTACGACGCCCAGCACCTGCGGCTCTCGGCCGTGACCGACCTGGCCTCCGGGCCGCGCAGCACCGCCTGGTCGTTCGACGTGAACGCCCCGCAGGCGCAACTGGCCCTCGAGACCACGAGCACGGCGACCGCGACCAGCCGCCGCGGTTTCCTCGACGGGGTCAAGGGCACCGCGCTCGCGCTGCTCACCGGCAAGCAGACCGACCCGTACCTGCCGGACTGGCTCGGCGGGGTGGCCGACGTGATCGGCCCGGACGGTGGCGTCCTGGCCGCGTACGACTACGACCCGTACGGCAATCCGCGCACCGACGGCACCGCGGCCGGCACGGCCGCCACGGTGGAGAACCCGGTCCGGTTCACCGGCGCCTACCAGGACTCCACGCTGGGCGGGCAGTACGCCTTCCCGGCCCGGACCTACGATCCGTCGACCGGCCGGTTCGGCTCGGTGGACCCGGCACCGGCCGGCGCCCGGACGCCGACCCAGGGCACCTACACCTACGTGGCCGGCCAGCCGACCGTGGCGGTCGACCCGTCCGGCGCGATCCCGATCATCCCGCCCGGCCCGACCATCCGGCCCCGGGTGCAGCCGCCGGTCTGCGGCGAGGACACCCCGGAGTACTGCCACGAGCCCGGCTCCAACAAGCTCACCTCGGGGGCGCTGTTCTACAAGTGGCTCGGGGTGGCCATGACGAGCTGCCGGCCGTGGGAGTTCTGGTGCAAGGGCGGCCAGTACGCGGGCCGCACCAATCTGCTCTTCCGCGACGGTGACCCGTTCACCAACGAGATCCGGACGCTCGACTCCTTCCACACGGCGGTGTCGAACGTCGCCAACCAGCTGCCGCTGGCCAACATCGGGTTCATGTTCCACTTCGTCCACGGATCGGAGAACTACCACTACGCGAACCAGTCGGCCGACCAGCGCAAGGACGCGGCCCGCCGCAACGCGGTCAGCATCAAGAGCTGGGGCACCTACGGCATGCCGCTGGTGCAGGCGTTCGTCGGCTCCTACGACATGAACTGGCAACTGCTCGGCTACGACGGCGACGAGAGCCCGGTCGTGGAGTTCCACCTCACCAACGCCAGCACGATCGGCTCGGCGATGCCCTCTCCGGACAAGGCGGGCGACTACGGAAAGGACAGCTCCTCCGGCGACGGCCACGACGCGAAATCCTGGGAGCACTACCTGCGCCAGTCGGTGCGGTGGCGGGAGACCTTCCCGGGCGGCCAGGCACCGCACCTGCCCGCCGCCATGCGCCGCATTCCCGGGCTGCCCATCCCGGTACCCTTCCCGCAGGGCGGCGAGCCGGACCCCTTCATGCCGCCCGGCACGATGGAGAACTGGTGCATGCCGTTCCCGATCATCGGCCCGATCCCGATCAACCTGCCGAACGGCCTCTGTCCCTGATGCGTAAACCGTTCCTCGGACTGCTCCTCGCGGTGGCGCTGACCGGCTGCACGCCGGTCGGCGCCCCACCGCAGCCGCCGGCACCCGACCTCGAACGCGCCGACCTGATCGGCGCCTGGAAGGACTCCGAGCGCGGCGGGGTGCTGACCTTCACCGCCGAGCGGTTCGCCGGCGACGACCTGGGCTTCATGTTCGTCCCGTTCCCGGACGACCTGCCGGCGGGCTTCGACCAGAAACGGGACCGCGCGGCCGGCCTCGGCGAGTGGGAGCTGGGCCCGTCGCTGGCCGATCCGGACGGCCCCGACGACTACGTGCGGCTCAACTTCCTGATGATCGCCGGCCGCGAGGTGCGGGCCAGCATCAACAAGCTGGAGGCACAGACCCGCGGCTCGTCGGTGGTCCTGGTCTTCTACGTCGGCGACCCCGATCTGAACGACCGGATCGTCTACTCCCGCTGCCCGGAGTGCCCGGCCCCGACGCCGTCCTGAGCGGGCCGGGCCCGATCGGCGTCGATGAGCAGGGCCACGTCCTCGGCGGGCAGCGGGCGGGCGAAGTGGAAGCCCTGGGCCAGCCGGTAGCCGGCCCGGTGGAGCCGTTCGGCCTGCTCGGCGGTCTCGACGCCCTCGGCGACCGCCTCGATCCGCAGGCCTTCGGTGATGGCGATCAGGCTGTCCACGATCACCGCCTGCGGGCTGGCCGTCGTCACGCCGTCGACGAACGACTTGTCGACCTTGAGGATCTGGGCCGGGCAGTCGACCAGCAGGCTCAGCGACGACTGGCCGGTGCCGAAGTCGTCCAGGGCGACCCGTAGGCCCAGCGCGCTGATCGCCTTCACGGCGTCCAGCGCGGCGCCGGTGCCGAGCACCGCGGTCTCGGTCACCTCGGCCACCAGGCCGCGCGGGTCGGCGCCCTCACGGGCGAGCAGCGCGGCCAGCTCGGCGGGGAAGCCGGGCTCCTGCAGCTGGCGGGCCGAGATGTTGACGCTGACCTTCGCCGGGGCGCGGTCGCCGTACTCCCGCTGCCAGGCCGCGGCCTGCCGGATCACCTGTTCCAGCACCCACCGGCCCAGCTCGACGATGTACCCGTTGCGTTCGGCGAGCGGGATGAAGACGGCCGGGGAGACCAGGCCGTGCTCGGGGTGCCGCCAGCGGACCAGCGCCTCCACCCCGGCGAACCGGCCGTCCGGCAGCTCGACGATCGGCTGGTAGAGCAGGAACAGCTCGTCGCGGCCGATCGCCTGCATCAGGTTCGCGCCGAGCAGGGCGTCGGTGGCGGCGAGCTGGTCCATGATCGGGTCGAACCAGGCCCAGCGGTCGCCGCCCACGCTCTTGGCCGCGTACATCGCCACGTCCGCGCGGCGCAGCAGCTCCTCCGGGGTGTCGCCGGGCCCGGTGCCGGTCGCGCCCATGCTGACCTGCGGCGTCATCTCGTGTCGGCCGACCGTCAGCGGCCGGCGCACGACGTCGAGCAGCCGGTCCAGCAGCGCGGCCGCCTCGTCGTCGGTGCGACCGGCCAGCAGCAGGGCGAACTCGTCGCCGCCGAGCCGGGCCGCGATGTCGGCCGGTCCGATCGCGGCCGACAGCCGTTCCCCGATCGCCAGCAGCATCCGGTCGCCGGTGTTGTGGCCGAGCCGGTCGTTGATCAGTTTGAAGTCGTCGAGGTCCAGCAGCGCCAGGTGGAACGGCCCGCCCGCGGCCAGCGCGGCGGTGAACAACGTCCGGTTCGGCATCCCGGTCAGCGGATCGTGGGTCACCTCATGATCGAGCTGCTCCTGGTAGTCGCGCATCTGCCGCATGTTGCCGTCGACGGTGTCGAGCAGCCGGTTGTTCTCCCGCAGCGCCGACACCTGCCGGAACGCCACGAGCCCGCTCAGGACCACCGCGCAGATCGCCAGCAGCAGCAGTTCCCCGCCGGTCCGGACGGCGGCGGCGATCAGGGTGAGGTCGGCGGCCACGAGGGCGGCGTAGGGCAGGACGGTGAAGCGGCGGGTGGACGCCCGGACTCCCGGGGTGGCCGGCGCGCGGAGCTGACGTTCCGCCGCGAGCTGGAGGGCCAGCGAGACCAGGGCGGCGGCGAGCATGGTTCCGGAGAGTTGCGGGGTGTCCCGCAGGTAGGGAGCCAGGGCACCGCCGGCCGCGGCGAGCGCCGCGCCGCCGGTGATGATGCCCAGTGCCCGCCGGTCGAGGTGCCCGGAGCCGGCGAAGGTCATCTTGATCACGGCCAGTGCGGTGATGAGCACGAGCGTGATGACCGCGACCAGGGGCAGGATGGACCCGGCGTCCTTGATCCACATGTGCCGTAGCGAGTAGTGCCAGACCAGCACGCCCACGGTGACCAGCACGATGGCGGCGTCCACCCCGAACCGGATCCACTCCGGGCCGGTCCGGTGCCAGGAGGTTAGCCGCAGCATGGCGCCGAAGGCGAAGAACAGCAGTCCGAGCAGCAGCGCCGAGGTGAGCGGGCTGACGTACCGGGAGGGTGCGTCCGGGCCGCCGGTGGCGTCGACCGCATTGCTGATCACCCCGGCGCCGAGCACCAGGCTGGTCAGCCCGATCCGCAGCCAGAACGTGCGGCCGGTGGCGCTGAGGTCGGCGCGCCGCCAGACCCGCAGGCAGGCCTGGCCGGCCAGCACCGCCATGAACGGCAGCGCGACCCAGCCGAGGACCGGATGCGCCCAGACGTGGCCGAGCCCGATCAGGAACCAGCCCACGGTGAACACGAACAGGGCGACGCCGAGCAGGGTCAACGCACTGATACCGCGGGTGGAGAGCGCTTTTGGCACGCCCCGACCATCGGGCCGCGATAACGGAAGGTGACCGAAATGCCGGGTGCGATTCGGTAGCCAGGGAATTCGATTGCGGTGCGGAACCGGTTCCGTAGGGTGATGACGGTCAATGCCGGCATCCATACGGGGGTTGCTTTCGCATGCCGATCGTCGAGGCGCGCGGTCTCACCAAGGTTTTTCGCCGGCCCGACAAGGGTTCCGGGCTGGCCGGTTCGGTCAAGCATCTGTTCGCCCGGCGCTACTCCGACAAGGTCGCGGTCGATCACGTCGACCTGTCCATCGAGGCGGGCGAGGCGGTGGCGTACGTCGGGCCGAACGGCGCCGGCAAGTCGACCACCGTCAAGCTGCTCAGCGGCATCCTGGTGCCGACCGCCGGCGAGGTGCGCATCGACGGGCTGCACCCGCAGCGCGACCGGACGACGGTGGCGTACCGGATCGGCGTGCTCTTCGGGCAGCGCACCCAGCTCTGGTGGGACCTGCCGGTGTCCGAGTCGCTCGCGGTGCTGCGCGACATCTACGGCGTCGACCACGCCACCTACCGCAAGCGGCTGGCCCGCTTCGACGAGGTCCTCGAGCTCGGCGAGATCCTCCCGGTCATCGGCCGGAAGCTGTCGCTGGGCCAGCGGATGCGCGCCGACCTGGCCGCGGCCCTCATCCACGGCCCGCAGGTGGTCTATCTGGACGAGCCGACCATCGGGCTCGACCTGGCCGTCAAGGACCGGGTCCGGGAGTTCTTCCGCAGCCTCCGCGACGAAGGCGTCACGGTCATGCTGACCAGCCACGACCTCGCCGACATCGAGGGCTTCTGCCGCCGGTTGGTGATCATCGACGAGGGGCGGATCATCTTCGACGGCGATCTCGAGGCGGTGAAGGACCAGTTCGCCCGCGAGCGCATCCTGCACGTCGAGACCGAGCGACCCGTGCCGCTGGAGACCCTGGAGGCGTCCCTGCCCGGCGCGGAGATCAAAATCGAGGAGACCTCGCTTCGGTACGCCGTACGCTTCGATCGTTTCGCGATGACCGCCGGGCAGGTGGTGACCGTCCTGGCCACGCTGACCGAACTGGTGGACTTCCGGGTCGACGAGCCCAGCATCGAGGACGTCATCCGCCGGGTCTACTCGGGCGACCTGGTGCTGCCGCGATGAGGGGTTACCGGGCGCTGGCGCGGGCCACCGCGCGGGCGGCGCTCACCTACCGGTTCAGCCTGCTGCTCGGCATGGGCGCCGTGCTGGTGCAGCTGGTCGCGCTGCTGGCGGTGTGGCGGGTGATCCTCGAACAGTCGCCGGTCAACGGCTTCACCTGGCCGCAGATGCGGGCCTACCTGCTGGTCGCGTTCGCCGCCGGCACGGTGGTGTCGATCCTCGGCGACTTCCGGATGGCCTTCCGGATCCTCGACGGCGACGTCGCGCTCGACCTGGTCAAGCCGGTCGACTACCAGAAGGCACGGTTCGCCGAGGCGCTCGGTGGACTGTGGATCGAGGTGCTGCTGATCGCCGCGGTCGTCGGCGTCACCCTCGCCGTCACCGGGGGAGTGGACCTCCCGGCGGGCCGGGCGCTGGCCCTGTTCGCGGCGAGCATGCTCCTCCTCGTACCGTTGAAATTCTTGATCGTCTATGTCAGCACGCTGGCCTGTTTCTGGACGCAGAACTACATGGGCGTGCAGTGGGCGCGCCTGGCGGTGGTCAACCTGCTCTCCGGCGCGCTCATCCCGCTGGTCTACCTGCCGCACTGGCTGGCCACCGTGGCGCAGTGGTCGCCGTTCGCCGGGCTCACCTCCACCCCCGCGCTGATCTTCCTGGGCCGGGTCCATGGACCGGAGGCGCTGCTGCTGGTCGCCGTGCAGCTCGGCTGGGTTCTCGCGCTGTGGTTCGGCGCCCGCCTGGTGTGGCGGGCCGCGCTGCGCCGCCTCACCGTGAACGGAGGATGACATGCGGACGGCCCGCCTCTACCTGCGGCTGCTCGGCGCCCACTTCCGGTCGATGATGGAGTACGAAACCGACTTCCTGATCCTGGCCGGCGCCACCGTGCTGATGCAGGTGGTCAACGTCGTGTTCCTGTCCGCGCTGTTCGCGAAGGTGCCGGTGCTCAACGGCTGGACATTCTGGTCGGTGCTGATGATGTTCGGCGCGGTCGCCCTGGCCGAGGGCGTCGGCTCGCTCTTCTTCGACGGCATGTGGAACCTGGCCTGGCACATCAACCGTGGCGAACTGGACTACTACCTGGTCCGGCCGTACCCCGTGGCGTTACAGGTGAGCAGCGCCGCGCTCGGCATCAACGGCCTGAGCAACATCGTCACCGGCGGCCTGATGATCGGCGCCGGGCTGGCCCACTCGGCGGTCGAGTGGACACCGTGGCGGATCGCGCTGGGCGTGCTCCTGCTGATCAGCTCGGTGGTCATCAAGCTGTCCATCAACCTGGCCACCAACGCGGTCTGTTTCTGGCTGAACAGCCCAAGCCCGATGTTCGCCTTCGCCATGCACCAGGTCGGCGACCTGGCCCGGTTCCCGCTGTCGATCTATCCGTTCGCACTCAAGGCGGTGCTCGGGGTGGTGCTGCCGTTCGCGTTCATCAGCTTCTTCCCGATCGCGTACCTCTTGGACACCGGGTCGTCGCAGTGGGTGGGCCTGCTGACCCCACTGGTCGCCGTGTACTGCGCGGGCATGGCCGCGCTGGTCTTCCGGCGCGGCCTGCGCCGCTACGAGAGCGCCGGAAACTAGAGATCCGTTCGGGCCGGGTCCCGCCAATTCCAGAAAAGTACAGGACCCCAACCCAAGCTTCCTGGAAACGGAGGGCGGGACGCTTTCGAGCGAAAGATCTTTCGGTACGCGCCGGCTAACTCCCGTGGCACGCGGTCCCGCAGGTGCAACTCACCCTCCGCGCGCCCGCTGCGGGCGGGCCCGGCCCAACCCCGCAACCCCGACCCGCCCACCGAACAGTCCCGGGCGGCGGCCATCGACCTCCCGCAGGGTGGTCGCCGCTCTCGGCCCGCGAGGACAGAGCGGCAACTCCACAAGATTCGCGATGCCGGGCGCCGAGGCGTTGCCGTGGCTGAGTGCGCGTTCCGGTGCGCGAAAGGCGCGGCACGTGCCGTATTCGCGCGCAGGTCGCGCTGAGCGGCGGCCCGCTCGTAGTTGCGGTTGTGGGCCCCCGGCCCGTACGCGAAAAGAACCGCAAGTTTGCCGTCCGTGGGCAGTACTCCTAGTCCAGGGTGACCGGCAGCGATTCCAGGCCGAAGACGATCGAGGCTCGGCGCATCGGCAGGCTTGCCGGGTCGATCGCCGGGCGCATCGCCGGGAAACGGCGCACCAACGCGGGGTACGCGATGCGCAGCTCCATCCGGGCCAGTTCGGCGCCCACGCAGCGGTGCAGGCCGTGCCCGAAGGCCAGGTGCGAGCGGCTGGTGCGCCGGCCGGCGTCGATCTGGTCCATCCCCGGGCCGAGCACCTCGTCCCGGTCGGCTGCGCTCAGCGAGCACATCACCACGTCGCCGGCCCGGATCGGTACGCCGGCCACCTCGAGGTCGCGCACGGCGAACCGGGGGAACGCCACCTGCACCACCGTGAGATAGCGCAGCAGCTCCTCGACCAGCGCGTCGGCCGGGCCGCCGGCCCGCAGCGGCTCGGCCAACTCCGGCTGGGTCATCAGCACCAGCGCGCCCAGCGCGAGCATGCTGGCGCTGGTCTCCAGGCCGCCGGTGAGGACGCCGTCGGCCAGCCCGGCCAGCTCCTGGTCGTCGAGCTCGTCGCCGTGGTCGCGGATCAGCGAGCCGATCAGCCCGTCGCCCGGTTTCCGGCGCTGATCGGCGACCAGATCGCGGAGGTACGCCCGGGACTCGTTGATCGCGTCGAGCGGCGCGTAGGCGCCGTCGCCGAGGTCGAACCGGGCCGTGCTGACCCGCTGGACGAGTTCCCGGTCGGCGTACGGGACGCCGAGCAGCTCGCAGATGGTCAGTGCGGGCACGGGGAGGGCGAACTCCTGCCACAGGTCGACCGGGCCGGCCGTCCGGGACATCGCGTCGAGCCGGTCGGCGACGATGGCCTCGATCCGCGGCTGGAGCCGGGCCAGCCGGTGCATGGTGAACTCCGGCATGATCATTCGGCGCAGCCGGGTGTGCATCGGCGGGTCGGCCATGCCGAGACCACCGGGCTGCTGGCCGGCCTCCAGCCCGATGCGGGCCGCGAACCGGCCGAAGTCGTTGCTGAAACCGTCGGTGCTGCCCAGCACCGCCCGCACCGGTTCGTAGCCGGTGACCAGCCAGGCGCGGATGCCCAGCGGCACCGGCAGGCGGCTGACCGGCGACTGCTCGCGCAGCGCGCCGATCTCGGCCACCGGGTCGAGACCGTTGCGGAACAGTGGGAACAGGGAACTGTCGGACAGCATCGACAGCGTCCCGGCGAACGACATCGAGCCGGATTTTCCGGCGAATCGGCGGGCAGCCCACCCGAGCAGGCGGGCGCGGAACGTAACGGCACTTGCCATCTGCAAGTCGCCCTCCAGACAGCCGCAGTCCTTCCCCCTGAAGAACGGGCGTCTAATAGTGATCTTAAGTGGCCGCTACCGCAGTGAGCCCCATCACGAGTGTTTTCCTCATGTCGGGTCCCGGTCAGTCGATGTCGTGCGATATGCGGCCAAGGGGGACAAGACTGACGTCCACCGTCGTCCTGGTCTCGATGGCGGTGCAGTTGCTGTCCACCGGCACCACGTCGATGGCACTGGCCGGCCCGGTGAACGCCACCCGGCAGTCCGTGACGGTGAGCGGGCTCTACGTCGACCCGCAACTGCCGGCCGCCCGCTGGGTCGCCGCGCATCCCACGGACAAGCGGGCGGCCGCGATCCGGACCGCCATCGGCAATCAGCCCATGGCGCACTGGTTCACCGGCACCAGCGACCCCGACCTCGGTAAGGCGGTCACGAAGTACACCCGGTCCGCGCAGATCGCCGGCAAGACCCCGGTCCTGGTCGCCTACAACCTGCCCGGCCGGGACGCCTGCGGCGCGGAATCGGCGGGCGGGGCGGCCAGTGCGGCGGTCTACCGGAAGTGGATCGCGACGTTCGCGGCGGCGATCGGAGCGCGGCCCGCGATCGTCGTCCTCGAACCGGACTCGCTCGGCGACTTCAGCTGCCTGAGCGCGGCGCAGATCAGCACCCGGCTCGCCCTGCTCAACGCCGCCGTCCGGACGCTGGCCGAGAAGGCCCCGAACACCTGGACCTACATCGATGCCGGCCACGCCGACTGGACCGGCCCGGCGACGATGGCCGATCGGCTGCTGTCGGCCGGGGTGGCCCGGGCTCACGGCTTCGCGGTGAACGTCTCCAACTTCATCGGCACGGCCGACTCCCGGCGGTACGCCGAGCAGGTCAAGGCCGCGCTGCACCGGCCGGCCGGCTACGTCATCGACACCAGCCGCAACGGCAACGGCGGCAACGGCCAGTGGTGCAATCCGGCCGGCCGCAAACTGGGCAAGCGCTCGACGGCGAACCCGGCCGCCCTGGAACTGTGGATCGCCAACCCCGGCAACTCCGACGGCCGGTGCGGTGTCGCCCCTGCCATCAAGGCCGGCGTGTTCAGCCCGGCCCTGGCCCAGCGCCTGATCAGCGGCGGTTAGGCGCGGACCAGGCCGCCCAGAACCGGGCGTACCGGCCGCCCTCGGCGATCAGGGCGGCGTGCGGTCCGCTCTCGACCACCCGGCCGTGTTCCATCACGATGACCCGGTCGGCCGACGCCGCCTGGGTGAGCCGGTGGGCGACCACCAGCGCCGTCCGGCCCGCCAGCGCGGCCGCGGCCGCCTGTTCCAGGTCGCGGGCGCCCGCGCTGCCCGCCTCCGCCGTCGCCTCGTCGAGCACCACCACCGGCGGATCCAGCAGCACCACCCGGGCCAGCGCCAGCTGCTGGGCGTGCGCGGCGGTCAGCTGATGCCCGCCGCTGCCGACCACCGTGTCGATGCCGGCCGGCAGCTCCCGCACCCAGTCCAGCGCGCCGACCCGGGCCAGCGCCGCGGTGACCTCGTCGTCCGAGGCCCGCGGGCGGGCCAGGCGCAGGTCCTCGGCGAGGGGACCGGTGAACACGTGGGTCTCCTGACTGACGATCGCGACCGTGTCGGCCGGCAACTCGGCCACCGGCACGCCGCCCACCGTCGCGTGTCCCGACCCGGGCCGCAGGATGCCGGCGGCCAGCGACGCGGCCGTGGTCTTGCCGGCCCCGGTCGAGCCGACCAGCGCGACCACCTCGCCCGGCGCGACCCGCAGGCTGACCCGGTCGAGCACCGGCGTGACACCGTCGTAGCTGAAACTGACGTCCTCGAGCACCAGCTCCCGGCCGGCCGGGGGAGTGCTCCCGTCCCGGCGTTCGACCGCCATGTCCAGCACGCCGACCAGGCGGGCGAGGCTGGCTCCGGCGTCCTGCACCTTGTCGAACGTGACCATCAGCAGCGCCACCGGATTGAACAGCCGGTGGAACAGCAGCGCGGCCGCGGAGACCTCACCGACGGAGACAACCTCTTTGCGTACGAGGAGGAAGCCCACCACCAGAACGGAGCCGAGCCCGGCCAGCTCGGCCCGGTTGATCCGCCATACGAACCGGGTGTAGAGCGCGAACACGCCGATCGAGATGTCCCGAGCCCGGGCCGACAGCCCCTCGATCCCGGCGAGGTGCCGGTCCTCCAGGCGGTAGGCGTGGACCGTACGGGTGCCCTGCATGCTCTCGACGAACACCTGGGACCGTTCGGCGATCGCCACCCGTTCGGCGGCGTAGGACGGTGCGGCGCGGGGGAGATACCAGCGCAACCCGAATGCGTAGATCGGCACCGCCACCGCACCCGCCAGACCGAGCCGCCAGTCGATGCCGATCATCGCGGCCAGGCTGATCCCGGCCAGCAGGATCGCCGAGATCATGCCGGGCAGGACGTCGGAGACGGCCCGGTCGATGGCGGAGATGTCCGCGCTGACCCGGGAGAGCAGGTCACCCCGGCCGGCCCGGTCCAACACCCGCGCGGGCAGGCGCAGCGCGGTCGCGACGGTGCGCTCGCGCAGGTCGGCGAGGACCTGCGAGCCCAGCCGGCTGATCAGATAGCCGCCGATGGCGGTGGCCACGCCCCCGGCCACGGCGGCGACCACGAGGACGACGGCGACCGGGACGATCGCCCCGGTGTCACCGCCGGCCCGGATCCGATCGACGAGCAGACCCAGGGCGTACGCCGGGACGGTCGACGCCGTGGCGGCCAGCACCCCGGCGCTCAGGGTGAGCACCGCCTGGACCTTCCGGGCCCGGAGTGCGGTGCCGAGCCAGGCCCGGCTCGCGCGCGGGCTCGCGACCGGGAGGAGTTCGTCGGTCATCGCAGGATCGCCTGCCGGTAGGTGTCGTCACGGGCGCTGAGCTCGGCGTGCGCGCCCTCGGCGGTGACCGCGCCGTCGCTGATGACGACGACCCGGTCGGCGGTGGCGAGCAGCGCCGGGCTGCTGGTGATCACGACGGTGCTGTAGCCGGCGTCCGGCCCGTGCCGCAGCGCGCGGATGCCGCCGGCGATGGCGTGCTCGGTCACGGCGTCCACCGCGGTGGTCGGATCGTGCAGGAGGAGCAGGGGCGGCCGGGCGTGCAGCGCGCGGGCCAGGGCGACGCGCTGGCGCTGGCCGCCGGAGAGGTTCGCGCCGCGTTCGTCGATCGCCGCGTCGGCGCCCACCGCGTCGGCGGCCGCGGCCCGCAGCACCCCGGCGAGTTCGCCGCCACCGTTTCCGCTGCGGTGCACGTCGACGTTCGAGGCCAGCGAGCCGGTGAACAGGTCCGTCCGGTGCGGTTCGACGTGCAGCAGGCGGCGGGCCCGGGTGCGGTCGACCGTCTCCAGGGGTTCGCCGCCGAGCAGGAGGTCACCCTCGTACCCGTCGGGGACGGTCAGCAGCCGCACCAGCGCCTCGGCCTCGGCCGGCCGGTAGGCGACCACACCGACGAACTCGCCCGGGCGTACGTGCAGGTCGAGCCCGGCCAGCGGGCCGTACCGGACGCCGCGCAGGCACAGGTCGTACCGCTGGCCGGCGGGCTCGGCGCCGTTGCCTTCGGGCAGGACCAGACCGGCTTCGAGTACGGACGCGACGCGGCCCGCCGAGGCGCGGGCGGCGGCGTACCAGCGCGGGACGATCGCGAGCGTGCCGAACGGCTCGATCAGGAACTGGGCCGAGCCGATCACCGTGATGAACTGCCCGGCCGTGATCCGGCCGGTCAGCGCGAACCAGCCGGCCGCGATCGCGATGCCACCGGCCAGCAGCGTGCTGAGCATGGTCGAGGCACCCTGGTACGCGTTCTGCGCGCGGGCCGCCGACAGGGTGGCGGCCAGCGACTCGCGGCTCACCACCCGGCATCGCTCGGCCGCGGCGTCCTGCGCCCCGATGCCGCGCAGCGGGCGCAGCCCGGTGACCAGGTCGGTGGCGAGTGAGGTGGTGCGGCCGGCCTGGTCCTGCTGCCGGGCGATCCGGTCGGCGATCAGCGGGGCGGCGAGGTTCAGGGTGACCAGCATGATCGGCGTCGCGACCAGCATGATCAGGCCGAGCGGCGCCGAGATCAGCAGCAGCGTGACCGCGCTGACCACCACCGCCAGCAGGGCGCTGATCACCCGGGGGATGTGGTCCAGAACGTACGACGTGTAGTCGGCGTCGGTGCTGGACACGGTGAGCAGGTCGCCGGCCTGCCGGTCGATCCGGGCGATCCGCGGGTGCAGGATCTTCGCGGCGACCTCGACCCGCAGGCGGTGGCCCTCCTCGGCGATGGCCGCTGCAGGTTGCGCGCGCTGAACCGGTACGACACCGCCTGCACGACGAACAGCAGGACGAGGGCCGCGATCCAGGTCACCAGCGCGATCACGCGACCGGTCTCGACGGCCCGGTCGATGATCACGCCGATCAGGATCGGCACCACCGCCGCGGAGATCTGGTAGATGCCGGCCAGCACGGTTCCGAGCCAGAGCCGCTTGGCGTTGCGGGCGACCGCCCGTCGCAGGACCGCCGGGCCGGGCTTCGCCTTGCTGGACAACCGCACAACCCCTCGCCTAAAGATCAAGTAAGGCTAGCCTGACCGGCCGTGCCGCATCTCCGCGGCGGGGGACGCTGAGTGTATATACGCGGGGTATACCCCCGGTGTAGTCTTCCGGCATGAGGATGATCGGCTTGGGGCTGCGACTCGCCGTGGCCGGCGGGCGAGAGGCGATCACCCGCCTGATCGTCATCGCCGTCGCGGTGGCGGTGGGTGCCGGGCTGCTGCTCGCCACGTTCGCCGGGGTGAACGCCGTCAATGTTCAGCTCACCCGCTATGCGGCGCTCTATCCGGACCCCTCGGCCGGCGGGAGCGACGCGGATCCGCTGTGGTGGGCCGTCCGCGAGGACTACTTCCACGGCGAGCAGATCCTGCGGGCCGACGTCGCCGCGACCGGAGCCGGCTCGCCGATCCCGGTCGGCATTCCGAAGACCCCCGGCCCGGGGGAGTACTACGCCTCTCCGGCCCTGCGGCGCCTATTGGCCGCCACCGCGCACGATCAGCTGGCAGCCCGCTATCCCGGTCGTGATCTGGGCACCATCGGCGACGCGGCGCTGACTGCACCGGATTCGCTGCTGATCATCGTCGGCGGCACCCCGGAGCGGGTCGGCCGGCTGCCGCACGCCCAGCAGCTCACCAGCACCGGCGACAACACCCCCGCGATTCCGGCGACCGTCGTGGACCTGATCATGAGCGTGATCGTCGCCGGGCTGCTCTTCCCGGTGCTGATCTTCATCGGCACCGCCACCCGGCTCAGCGCCGCCCGCCGGGAGCAGCGATTCGCGGCGATGCGGCTGGTCGGTGCCACCCCACGGCAGATCTCGGTGATCGCGGCGATCGAGGCGGCCGCGGCCGCCGTCGCCGGAACTGTCCTCGGCTTCGTGCTGTTCCTCGCGTTCCGCGGCTCGCTCGCCGCCGTGCCCTTCACCGGCGATCGGTTCTTCCCCGGCGACCTGTCCCTGAGCGTGCCGAACATCCTGGTCGTCGCTCTGGGTGTGCCGGCCGGCGCCGCGCTGGCGGCGGCCGTCTCGCTGAACCGCGTCCGGGTCTCGCCGCTCGGCGTCAGCCGGCGGGTCACGCCCCGCGCGCCGCGCTGGTACCGATTGCTTCCGCTCCCGCTCGGCCTCGCCGAACTGGCTTTCTTCCTCATCGGCCCGATGCCCGAGACCTCGGACGGCCAGATGGCGGTGTTCCTGCCGGGTCTGCTGCTCGTCATGACCGGTCTGCTGCTGGCCGGCCCGCTGCTGACCATGGCGGGCGCCCGGTTCCTGGCGCGACGCTCCACCCGGCCGGCCACGCTCATCGCCGCGCGGCGCCTCGCCGACAACCCCATGGCGGGTTTCCGGGCGATCAGCGGCATCACGCTCGCCCTCTTCATCACCAGCGTGGCGACCGGCGTGATCACCACGATCGTCGCCAACCGCGGAACCGCGCCGACCGGTTCGATCGACGCCGCCACGCTGTCCACCTACGCTCACGACGGGCCGGCGTCGGTGACCGGCACGGTCCTGGCCGGTCTGCACTCGGTCCCCGGCGTGCGGTCGGTGAGCGTGCTGCGGCAGAACCCGGTCGAGCATCACGATCCGCTGGTGGCCTGCGCCGACATCCCGGCGGTCTACGGTCGGTGCGGCACCGGGGCCGCCGTCGCCGAGGTGGCGAACGACTTCATCCCGTACCGCGGATCGGCCGACTCCACCCGGGTCTGGCCCGCCGCCTCGGTCTCGGTCGGCGCCCTCGCGCAACTGCCGGTGGAGTCGGTCGTCGTCGGCACCGACGGCTCGGCCGCCGCGATCGAGAGGGCGCGCACCATTCTGGAGCTGGCCTACCCCGACTTCTTCGTGGCGCCGAACGTGCCCGGCGACTTCGAATCGGAGTTCGCGAACACCCTGCGGGGCTGGCAGCAACTCGCCGATGTCACCATCGTCGCCGGCCTCGCCATCGCGGGCTGCAGCCTCGCGGTCAGCGTGGTCGGCGGCCTCACCGAACGCAGGCGCCCGTTCAGCCTGCTCCGATTGAGCGGCGCGTCGGTCCGGGTGCTGCGCCGGGTGGTCGCCCTGGAGAGCGCCGTACCGATGCTCACGGTGGCCGTGATCGCGGTCGGGTTGGGCCTGCTCTCCGCACAACTCTTCGTCAAGGCACAGATGGGCTACACACTCGAGCCGCCGGGCCCGGAGTTCTACGCTGTCATCGTCGCCGGGCTCACGGCCTGTCTTGCCATCATCGCCTCGACTCTGCCGTTGCTGGAACGCATCACCGGGCCAGAGACCGCACGCAGCGAATGATCCAGAACCGGAGGCCATCATGACGAAACCAAGACGTCCGCTGTGGATGTTCGCTCTGACGGCAGGGGTGCTGGCGGTGGCCGGGTGCTCATCGAGCGCCCCCGACCCGGCCGGGGCCGCCTCCCCGGCGCCGGCTCATGCCGGCCACGGCAGCGTCTCGCCCGCCCCGGCGCAACCGCTGCGAGCCGGCGAGCGGTTCCTCAACCTCGCGATGCCGCAGCCCTACTCGCCGTCCGCCCCCAACGGCGGCACCGACGAGTACCGCTGCCTGCTGATCGACCCGCACCTGAGCAAGCCGGCGTTCCTGACCGGCACCCAGTTCCAGCCGCAGAACGTGCCGATCGTCCACCACGCCATCATCTTCGCCGTCCCGCCCGAGGCCGCGGAGGCCGCCCACCGCGCGGATGCCGATTCCCCCGGCGAGGGCTGGACCTGCTTCGGCGACGGCAGCGTGGACGACCGGTACCCGTCGGCGTGGGTCGGCACCTGGACCCCGAACGGCCCCGAGACCGTCCTGCGGCAGGACGTCGGGTTCCCGCTGGGGGCCGGCAGCCTGATCGTCCTGCAGATCCACTACAACCTGCTGGCCACCGGCGGCAAAGCCGGCGCCACCGACCGGTCCGGCGTCCGGTTGCGGCTGACCGACGGCACCGCGGCCACCAAGCCGCTGCAGACGCTGCCGCTGGAGGCTCCGATCGAGCTGCCCTGCGCGAGCGGCGAGTCCGGTCCGCTGTGCGATCGCGCCGCCGCGGTCAAGGACGTGGCCGACCGCTTCGGCCCCGGCGTCGGCAACTCGGAGCGGCACCTGCTGAACGACTGCGGCGACGGCACGCCGGTGCCGGGCGACACCCAGCACTGCGACACCCCGGTACCGCAGCCCGTGACGGTGTACGCGACCATGGGCCACATGCACCTGCTGGGCCGCTCGATCAAGGTCGAGGTCAATCCCGGCACCGCCACGGCGCGGACACTGCTCGACGTCCCGGTGTTCAACTTCGACGATCAGAAGTTCCAGCCGCTGCCCGCCCCGGTCCACCTCGACGCCGGCGACACGGTCCGGGTCACCTGCACGCACGACGCCACCCTGCGCCGGCAGCTGCCCCAGCTGCGCGAACTCCCACCGCGTTACGTGGTGTGGGGCGACGGCACCAGCGACGAGATGTGCCTGGGCCTGCTGATCGCCACGGTCGGGAACTGATCGCCCGCCGCGTGCTCGGCTCGGCAGGTGCGCCGGCGGTTCGAGCCCTACGAGGCGAGCCGCTCGATCTCGGCGGTGCGGTCCGACCGGTTGATCTCCGACCACACCGCGTCGAGGGACAGGCCGAGCACGTCGGCGATCGCGGCTATCGTCGGGAAGGCGGGGGTGGCGACGCGACCGGACTCGATCTTCCGGAGGGTCTCCGGCGAGACTCCGGCGTCCAGCGCGGTGAGGAGCATCGATCGCTCCCCCCGGGCTCGGCGCAGGAGGGCGCCGAGGCGCTGTCCGCGTTCGACCTCGGCGGGACTGAGCGGCAACCTGACCATGGTCCCGATTCTAGTACCGGGATAATATGGCCGGGATACTTATTGGTTGCACGAGTAAGGCGCCTGCATGATCGAGTTCCTCGACCCCACCGAACTGCCGCGCGCGCGGGCCACCGGCGCCCTGGTCGCCGGCATCCTGCAGACCCTGAAGGGTCGCAGCGCGGTCGGCGTCAACCTGCTGGAGATAGACCGGTGGGCCCAGGAGATGATCATCGAGGCCGGGGCGGAGTCCTGTTACGTCGACTACGCGCCGTCCTTCGGGCGCGGCCCGTTCGGCCACTACATCTGCACCTCGGTCAACGACGCCGTGCTGCACGGGCTGCCCTTCGACTACGCCCTCGCCGACGGTGACCTGCTGTCGCTCGACCTCGCGGTCTCCCTCGGCGGCGTGGTCGCCGACTCCGCGATCAGCTTCATCGTGGGCGACACGCGGCCCGCCGAAAGCCTGGCCCTGATCGACGCGACCGAGCGCGCCCTGACCGCGGGGATCGCCGCGGCCGGTCCCGGGGCCCGCATCGGCGACCTCTCGCACGCCATCGGCTCGGTGCTCAGCGCGGCCGGCTACACGGTCAACACCGAGTTCGGCGGCCATGGCGTCGGTTCGACGATGCACCAGGACCCGCACATCTCCAACATCGGGCGCCCCGGCCGCGGATACCAGCTGCGTCCCGGCCTGCTGCTGGCCCTCGAGCCGTGGATCATGGCGGACACCGACAAGCTCGTCACCGACGCCGACGGCTGGACCCTGCGCAGCGCGACCGGCTGCCGCACCGCGCACAGCGAGCACACCATCGCCATCACCGAGGACGGCGCCGAGATCCTCACCCGGCACGCCTAGCGCGGGCATCCACCACTACTCCTACAGCATGTAGGTTTGCGGCCGGGTGGGCCGGGCATGTGTGCCGGGACGCCGATGGCAGGAGTGCGATGCCGTTTCTCGACCCGGAGTGGCTGATCTCGACCTTCGGCCTGATCGGCATCCTCGCCGTCGTCTTCGCCGAGTCCGGATTGTTGATCGGCTTCTTCCTGCCGGGCGACTCCCTGCTGTTCACCGCGGGCCTCCTGGTGGCCGACGGCACCTACCTGCATCAGCCGCTGTGGCTGATGTGCCTGCTCGTGTCGGCCGCCGCCGTGGCCGGCGACCAGTTCGGCTACCTGTTCGGCCGGCGGTTCGGGCCGGCCCTGTTCCGCCGGCCCGACTCGCGGCTGTTCCGGCAGGAGAACCTGACCCGGGCCCGGGAGTTCTTCGCGAAGTACGGTGCCCGCTCGATCGTGCTCGCCCGCTTCGTGCCGATCGTGCGGACGTTCACCCCGATCGTGGCCGGGGCGAGCCACATGCACTACCGCAGGTTCCTGACCTGCAACCTGATCGGCGGCACGCTCTGGGGGAGCGGCGTGACGGTCCTCGGCTACTTCCTCGGGCAGGTCGCGTTCGTGAAGTCGAACATCGAGTTCATCCTGGTCGGCATCGTGGTCGTGTCGGTGGTTCCGGTCGGCATCGAGGTGCTCCGGCACCGCCCGGCTACCCGGCCGGGGCGATCTCGTCGAGGGCGCGCAGGGCGTTGAGGGTGCGCGGGTAGCCGGCGAACGGCAGCAGCTGGGTGATCACGGCGAGCAGGGTGGCACGGTCATTGCCGACGTTGAGGTTCGCCGCGACGTGCCCCTTGACCTGCTCGTCGGCGGGCGCGCCGGCGTACATGGCCTCGACCCGCTCGGCACCGACGATCTCCTTCTGCACCGCGAGCCCCTTCTCGAACCGGGTCTCGGGCGTGGTGGTCGACTGGCCGGGCAGCGGCAGCTGGACCCCGTGCTCGGTGAGCACCTCGTTGGTGGCGTGCAGGAAGTCGAACACCCGGCCCATGCCGGCGTACGGCACGGCCTGGTAGACGATCTCCTTGACCTCGACCGGGGTGACCCCGGCGGTGAGCGCGGCCCCGAGCATCACCCGGTACTCCCGCAGCGCCTGCCCGCCGATCAGGGCGGCCAGCTGCACCATCAGCCGGGTGCGCGGCTCGAGGTCGCCGTGCCGGAGCACCTCGTCGAACGCGAGGGTGCGAAGTACTCGATGAGCTCCGGATCGGTCACCGCGAGGGTCGACACATGCCCGGGGAACAGCTCGTCGTGGTTCTTGCGGGCCGTCTCGCTGATGGCCATGGCAGCACCTCATCTCTCTCCGTCATCCACGCTAGAGGCATGGCGGCCAGGTCTGAGGGGTCCTGCTGTTACCGGTCAGGCCGGGGTGACAAGCGACGCCCTTCCCTCCGGCACCTTGGGGACGCATAATCCACTAAGCCTATATTTACGGTAGAGATTGTGACGTCAGGGGTGAGCGATGACCGACCTCAGGTTCCACTGGTTCCTGCCCACCAACGGCGGCGACGGCCGGCACATCGTCGGCGGGGGCCACGGCACCCCGGCCATGGCGGGCGGGCGCCCGGCCTCCGTCGGCTACCTCGGCCAGATCGCCCGCTCGGCCGAGCAGCTCGGCTTCTCCGCCGCGCTGACCCCCACCGGCGCCTGGTGCGAGGACGCCTGGCTCACCACCGCCATGATCAGCAGCCTCTCCGAGCGGTTGAAGTTCCTGGTCGCGTTCCGGCCCGGGTTGATCGCACCGTTCCTGGCCGCCCAGATGGCCGGCACGTTCCAGAACCTCTCCGGCGGCCGGCTGCTGCTCAACGTGGTCACCGGCGGTGAGGACCACGAGCAGCGGATGTACGGCGACTACCTCGGCAAGGACGCCCGCTACGAACGGTGCGGCGAGTTCCTGCAGCTGATCAGATCGCTGTGGTCCGGTGAGACGGTCTCGCACGAGGGCCGGCACTACCGCCTCGAGGACGCGACCCTCGCCCAGATCCCGGACCCGCTGCCCGAGGTCTACTTCGGAGGTTCCTCGCCGGCCGCGCTCGACGTCGCCGCCCGGCACGTCGACGTCTATCTGACCTGGGGCGAGCCACCCGCGGCCGTCGCCGAGAAGATCGACCGGGTGCGCACTCTCGCCGACAAACAGGGCCGCGAGCTTCGGTACGGCATCCGCCTGCACACCATCGCCCGGGACACCGCCGACGAGGCGTGGGCCGAAGCGAGCCGGCTGCTCGACGGCATCGCCGAGGACCAGATCCGCCGCATCCAGGACGGGCTCCGGCGCAGCGGCTCGGAGGGCCAGAAGCGGATGCTCGCGCTCAACGGCGGCACCAAGGACGGCCTCGAGATCTACCCCAACCTGTGGGCGGGCGTCGGGCTGGTCCGCGGCGGCGCCGGCACGGCCATGGTCGGCAGCCATCAGGAAATAGCCAACCTGATCGAGGAGTACGCCGAGGCCGGCATCAGCGAGTTCGTGCTGTCCGGGTACCCGCATCTGGAGGAGGCGTACCACTTCGGCGAGGGGGTACTCCCCGAGTTGACCCGCCGTGGCCGGTGGCAGCACCCGGCGCCCGGCCGGTGGGTGGGGTCAGCCGTACCGTTCGGAGCCACCTCATGACCAACCTGCGAACCAATCAGGACCTCGACCCGGCCCGGCTGCGTGAGGTTTTCGGCATCTTCCCGAGCGGGGTGGTGGCGGTCGCCGCGCTGGTCGACGGCGTGCCGGCCGGCCTGGCCGCGAGCTCGTTCACCTCGGTCAGCCTCGACCCGCCGCTGGTGTCGTTCTCCATCGCCAACGCCTCGAAGACCTGGCCCGACCTGCGCCGGGCCCCGCACCTCGGGGTCACGATCCTGGCCGACCACCACTCCGCGGTCGCGCGGCAGCTGGCCGGCGCGGTGGACCGCCGCTTCGACGGCCTGTCGATCACCGCGACCGACGACGGCGCGGTCCTCCTCGACGACGGCCTGGCCCACTTCGACACCACGATCTACCGCGAAGTCATCGCCGGCGACCACACCATCGTCCTGCTGCAACTGCACACCGCCACCCACACCGGCCTGGCCGAACCGTCCCCACTGGTCTTCCACCGCAGCCGCTTCGGCCGCCTGCACGCCGGCTGACCCCGGCCGGCCGTCCTACCCGGCCGCCGCGGTCAGGCCCGCGGCTCGGTGGTCGCGGTCGAACGCCGGCACCGGCCCGGTCGATCGCCGCGACCCGAGCAGGTTGGCGAGCTCCTCGCCGAGGGCCGCCCGCTCCTGATCGAGCGCCGCCTTCCACGGCCGCAGCAGCATCCCGACCGGGATGCCGTCGAGGGCCTGCCCGCGCCACATCGCCGCGGCCGCCCGGAAGGCCTCGATCGCACCCACCCGGTCGCCGGCCCCGCGCAGCGCCCGGCCCCGTGCGGCGGCCGCCCGGAACCGGACCAGGTCGATGTCGTGCGGATCGGTGGCCAGCCAGTATCCGTCGCCGGTCGCGGTCACCCGGGCCCCCGCCTGGCGCAGCCCGGCCGCATAGGTGCGCACATTGGCCCGGGCCGACGGCGGCGGGTCGCCCGCCCACAGCTCCCGGGCGATCTCCGCATATCGCACCGGGCGGTTGGCGTTCAGCACCAGCAGCGCGAGCAACTCCCGCGCCTTGGGCGGGCACGGCGCGGCCGGTTTGCCGGTGATCCGGACCGGGCCGAGCACCCGGTAACGCGACAGGACGACGACGTTGGGCATCGCGATCTTCTCCCCCGAGACGAGACCCCGGGCTGGTGCATCGCCCCCCGACGATGCACCGCCCCGGGAGAGAGGTTGGCGTGCGCCGATGGAATACGGATGGACCATCGATGGAATGCGTGCTGTAGTGGCGGGGTGCCCGGTCGGCTCCTCTTCCACCTCCTCGGCCCGACCCTCCTCGAGACGGCCGATCGAGAGATCGACCTGGGCCCCGGCAAACAGTGCTGCCTGCTCGCCTGCCTGCTGCTCGAGCCGGGCCGCCCGGTTCCGGTGGACGTGCTGATCGACCGCATCTGGGGGATGGACCCGCCGAAGCGCGCCCGCAATCTGGTGGCGACCTACGCGACCCGGCTGCGCGGCCGGATGCCCGCGTCGGTGACCCTGCGTTACGCCGCCGGCGGCTACCGGGCCGAGGTCGACCCCGAGCTGGTGGATCTGCACGTCAGCCGCCGGCTGGCCGCCGAGGCCGGCAAGACCGGCGACCCGGGCGAACGGGCGGCGCTGCTGCGGGGCGCCCTGGCCGGCTGGCAGCCGGTCGCCCTGGCGGGCGTCCCGGGGGAGTGGGCCCGCCGGGTGCGCGAGACCCTGCTCGAGGAGCGTACGGAATTGCTCGTGCGCTGGGCCGAGGCGGAGCAGCGGCCCGGACACGTCGTCGCCGAACTGCGGGCCGCCACCGAGGCCGCTCCGTACCACGAGGAGTTGCACGCCCAGCTGATCCGGGCGCTCGCCGCCGACGGGCAGCGGACGGCCGCGCTCGCCGCCTACCACGAGATCACCCGGCGGCTCGCCGACGACCTCGGCGTCGAGGTGGGTGAACGCCTGCGGGAGGCGTACGCCCTGATGAGCGGACGGACCGCCGGGCCGCAGCCGGCCGGGCCCGCGCAATTACCGGCCGGCGTCGCGGGTTTCACCGGCCGCCGGGCCGAACTCGACGCTCTCGACCGCGCCGGCGCCGTGTGCGTGATCCACGGGACCGCCGGGGTGGGCAAGACCTCCCTGGCCGTCCACTGGGGACACTCGGCGCGGGACCGCTTCCCGGACGGCCAGCTCTACGTCAATCTGCGCGGGTTCGACGCCGGGCCGCTGAGCCCCGGCGTGGCGCTACGCGGATTCCTCGACGCGCTCGGGGTGCCGCCGGCCCGGATCCCGGCGCAGCTCGACGACCGCAGCGCGCTGTATCGCAGCCTGCTCGCCGACCGCACGATGCTGGTGGTGCTGGACAACGCCCGCTCGGCCGAGCAGGTGCGGCCGCTGCTGCCCGGCGGCGACGGCTGCGTCGTGCTGGTGACCAGCCGCGACCCGCTGACCGGCCTGGTCACCACGTCCCAGGCCCGATCGCTGCGGCTCGGGCTGCTCGCCCCGGCCGAGTCACACCGTTTCCTGGTGCGGCGGCTCGGTGCCGGCCGGGTGGCCGGCGAGCCGGCGGCGATCGCCCGGCTGATCGAACGCGCGGCCGGCCTGCCGCTGGCCCTCTCCCTGGCGGCCGCCCGGGCCGCCGCCGACCCGGCGTTGCCGCTGACCCGGCTGGCCTCGGAACTGCTGTCGGCGGGCGACGACGACCCGGCCACCGACCTGCGGGAACTGTTCGCCGCATCGCTCCGGACCCTGTCCGCACCGGCCGCCCGCCTGTTCCGGCTGCTCGGCCTGCACCCGGTCCCGGACGTCTCGCCGGCCACCGCGTCGTCACTGGCCGGCCTCCCGGCCGCGGCGCTGATCGCCGAGCTGCGCCGGGCCAGTTTGATCGAGGGCGACCTGACCCTGCACGACCTGCTGTTCGCCTACGCCACCGACCTGATGAACGCGGCCCCGGCGGAGGAGCGGGAATCCGGCCGCCGCCGGATGATCAGCCACTACGTGCACACCGCCGCGCGCGCCGACCTGCTCCTGGACCCGGCCCGCGCGCCGGTCCCGCTGCCGCCGCCGGCCGACGGCATCGTGGCCGAGCCGCTCGCGAACGCCGAGCAGGCGATGGCCTGGTTCCGCCGCCGGCACCAGCCGCTGCTCGCGATGCTCGGCGAGGCCACCACGGCCGGCCTGCCCGACGCGGTCATCGCGCTCGCCTACCACCTCACCACCTACCTGCAGCGGCAGGGCCACTGGCACGACCAGATCACCGCGCAACGGTCGGCGCTCGCCGCCGCCGGCCGGCCGAACGACGAGCAGGCGCGGGGCAAGGCACTCCGGGCGATCGCCCGCGCGGAGATCCAGATCGGGGCGTACGACGATGCCCACCGCCACCTGGACCGGGCGATCGCCCTGTTCCGCCGGGTCGCCGACCGCCGTGGCCAGGCCAACTGTCACCTCGACCTGTCCTGGCTCCTGGAGATCCGCGACCGGCTCGAGCCGGCCCGCGCCGAGGCCGCCCGCGCCCTAGACCTGGCCCGCGACCTGGACATCTACCCCTACGCGCTGAACTGCCTCGGCTGGTACGAGTCGCTGCTCGGCGAGACCGAGGCCGCGCTCGGGCACTGCACCGAGGCGGTCGCCCGGTTCACCGCGGCCGGCGACCGGCGCGGGGTGGCCGAGACCCTGGACAGCCTCGGCTACATCCACGCCCGGAGCGGCCGGCCCGACGACGCGATCCGCGACTACCGGCGGGCGCTCGACATCTACCGCGAGCTGGGCGACCGGCACGGCCAGGGCGAGACCCTGGACCGGCTGGGCGACGCGCATGAGGCGGCCGGCCGCCGCCACCGGGCCCGCGAGGCGTGGACGCAGGCCGCGGCGACCCTGGCCGAGATCGGTCACCCCACCGCCGACGCGGTGCGGGCCAAGCTGATCGCCTAGAACTCCTGGCCGCCCGGATCCTCGATCGGGCGGAGCTCGGTGTCGGGGGTTCGCGTCGCCCACCCGAGCGCCTCCTGCCGGTTCGGGCAGTCGATCAGGTAGAAACCGGTCACCGCCGGCGTGGTGAGCCGGCCGTGGGCCAGCTCGGGACCGGTCAGGCCCTCGGCGGCCACGTGCACGCCCGCGTCGATCATCTCGGTGGCCAGCTCCACGTCCCAGACGCCGCGGGACAGAATCAGATACTTCATGCCGTACTCCTCTCTCGGCAAGGAGTCGGAGCCGACGGCACCCGATCGACATGGCCGGCGCACGGGTTGACCGAGCCAGAGATCTCTTCGGGCGCCGAGGCGTTACCCCGCGGGGCTGAGTGCGTGTGTCGTTGCGCGAGAGTCGCGGCACGTGCCGGTGTTGCCGGCTGGTCGCGGGGTGGCGGCGGTCGGGGGTGGTTGCGGTTGTTGACGGAGTTGCCCGTACCGGAAAAGGGTTTGAACCTCGCGACCCTGACCTTGAACGGTGTCTAGCGGTCCGCGGGGCGGTCCGCGCCGTCGCAGGCGTCCTCGCCCAGCTCGTCCAGCACGTCGAGCAGGTCCGGTCCCTCGTGGCCGGTGTCGATCGAGTTGCCGATCAGGCCGAGCTGGGCCGCGCAGTCCCGGCCGAAACCCTTCACCATCCGGTCGGCGCGGGTCGGATGGCCGCACCGCGGGCACCGCCTCATCTCCGCCACTCCGGCAGAGTAACCCGGGTTTCCCGGCGGCAAACCGGGTATTCGGTGCGGCGGAGGCGTCCGCGCCGGCACCCTGCCCGCCGCGGAAAGGGGGCAGATGGTTTCGCAGACGACCGAGCCGGCGACCCGGCACGCCTGGCCCACCGCCTTCGTCCTTGCGGGAGCCATGTTCCTGGTGCTGTTCGACAGCCTGGCGGTGGCGACCGCGCTGCCCGCCATCGGCGAGGACTTCGACATCGCGCCGGCGACCCTGCAATGGGTGGTGACCGGCTATTCGCTCAGCATCGGCGGTTTCCTCGTGCTCGCCGGCCGGGTCTGCGACGTGTGGGGCAAGCGCCGGCTGATCGTCGCGAGCCTGCTGCTCACCGCGGCCGGCCTGCTCGTCTCCGGGGTGGCACCGGGGCTGGCCCTGCTGCTGACCGGCCGGGTCATGCAGGGCGTGGGCGCCGCCTTCGCGATCCCCGCGGCCCTGGCCTCGGCGGCCACCCTGTTCCCCGGTGAACCGTGGCGCAGCCGCGTCTTCTCGGTGGTGGCGGGCGCCGCGAACACGGCCGGACTGGCCGGTGCCGTCCTCGGTGGCCTGATCACGTCGTACCTCGGCTGGCGTTGGATCTTTCTCGTCGTCGTGCCGGTCGCGGCCGTCGCCGTGGCCGCCGCCCTGGCCTTCCTCCCCGCCGATCCGCCGGCCGCCGGCCCGCGCGAACGCCTCGACGTCACCGGCGCGGTGCTCGTCACCGGCGGGCTCCTGGCCGTCATTCTCGGCGCCACCCGGATCGGCGAGCAGGGCCTGCGGGCGGACACGGTGCTGCCGGTGGCCGCCGGCCTGCTGATGCTCGGCGTCCTGGTCCGCTGGGCACGCCGGGTGCCGCACCCGCTGATCAAGCCGGCGGTGGTGCGATCCCGGCGGCTGATCTCCAGCTGCCTGGCGTTCGGCGCCCACTCGTCCGCCTACGCCGTCATCGTGGTCGTCGGCAGCCTCCAGCTGCAGGACACCTATCGGCTGTCCGCCGCACAGGCCGGTCTGGTGCTGGCCCCGGTCCTGCTCGGCGCCCTGTTCAGCGCGGTGCCGGCGGCCCGATGGGTGCGGCGGTACGGCACCCGGCTGGTCGTCGCTCTCGCCCTCCTGCTGTGCACGATCATGCTGGTCCTGGTCGCCGCGGCCTCCGCGCACTCGCTGACCCTGCTCACCATCTGCCTGGTGGCGTGGGGATTCAGCGCCGGCCCGATCTACGTCGGTCTCACCCGCGAGTGCATCGGCGACGCCGACCCGCCGGACCGCGGCATGGCGTCCGCCCTGTTCGAATCGACCACGCACGTCGGCGGCGCCCTGTCGGTCGCCCTCTTCCTGACCATGCTCGGGGCCGGCGCCCCCTACCGCGCCACCCAGCTGATCGCCGCCGCCGTGGTCGGCGCCTCGGTGCTCAGCACCCTGGTGATCATGCCGAGGCACTCCGGTGACCGGTACTGACAGACCCTCCCTGAGCCCGGGCGGGCGTCGTAACGTCGGGAACATGGACAACCGGGCGGAGATCCGCGACTTCCTGACCACCCGCCGGGGGAAGATCACGCCGGCGCGGGCCGGGCTGCCCGATTACGGGGCCCGCCGACGGGTCAGCGGGCTGCGCCGGGAAGAGGTGGCGATGCTGGCCGGGGTCAGCGTCGATTACTACACCCGGCTCGAACGCGGCAACCTCTCCGGGGTGTCCGACAGCGTGCTCGAAGCGCTCGCCCGCGCCCTGCACCTCGACGACGCGGAACGCTCCCACCTGCTCGACCTCGCCCGCACCGCCAACGCGACGGTCTCCACCGTGCGCAGCCGGCGGCGCACCTCGGCCACGGTGCGGCCCGGGGTGCAGCACCTGCTCGACGCGATGACCCTCGCACCGGCCTACGTGCGCAACGGCCGGCTCGACGTCCTGGGCGCCAACGCGCTGGGCCGAGCCGTGTTCGCGCCCCTGTTCCAGGGTTCCTCCGGCCCGCCCAACATGGCCCGGTTCATCTTCCTGGAACCCGCGGCCCAGGAGTTCTACCTCGACTGGGGGGAGCTGGCGGCCGACGTCGTCGCGCTGCTGCGCGGCGAGGCCGGGCGAGATCCGTACGATCGGAAGCTGACCGACCTCGTCGGTGAGCTCAGCACCCGCAGCGAGTTGTTCCGCACCTGGTGGGCCGCGCACGACGTGCGCCTGCACCGGTCAGGTGTGAAACGCCTGCACCATCCGGAGGTCGGCGACCTCACCCTCGGCTACGAGTCGATGGACCTGACCGCCGACACCGGCCTGCGGCTCAACGCCTACCACGCCGAAGCGGGCAGCCGGGAGTACGACGCGCTGCGCCTGCTGGCCAGTTGGAATGCGAAGGTGCCGGATGAGTTGGAACGCTGAGGACCTGGCCGCGATCGGCGGCGCCACCGAGCTGCTGATCGCCTCCCGGCGGGCGGACGGCACGCTGCGGCCCTACGTGACGATCTGGGTGGTCCGGTCCGGCGACGACCTCTACGTGCGCAGTGCCTACGGCCGGGACAACCCGTGGTTCCGCCGGGCCGTCGCGGCCGGCACCGGCCGCATCCGGGCCGGCGGCGTCGAACGCGACGTCACCTTCACCCTCGCCGACCCGGCCACCGGCGCGGACATCGACCGCGCCTACCACACCAAATACGACCGGTACGGTCCGGCGATCGTCGGCACGGTCGTCGGCGAGAAGGCCGCGCCGGTCACCATCCGCCTGGAGGCTTCCGCATGACGACCTGGCTCATCACCGGCTGCTCGACCGGCCTCGGCCGTGCACTCGCCGAGGCGGTCCTGGCGAGCGGTGACAACGCGGTGGTCACGGCCCGGGACACCGCGAACGTCGAGGACATCGCGAAGGCGTACCCGTCGAGCGCTCTTGCCCTTGCTCTTGATGTCACCGACCCGGCGCGGGTTCGCGATGTGGTGGCGGCGGCCGAGGCCCGTTTCGACGGGATCGACGTGCTGGTCAACAACGCCGGCTACGGCTACCGCGCCGCCGTGGAGGAGGGGGAGGACGCCGAGGTGCAGCGGTTGTTCGCCACCAACTTCTTCGGGGCGGTCGCCATGATCAAGGCGGTGCTGCCGGGCATGCGGGCGCGCCGCAGCGGTTCGATCCTGAACATCTCGTCGATCGGGGCCCGGATCAGCCCGGCCGGGTCCGGCTACTACTCGGCGTCCAAGGCCGCCCTGGAGGGCATGTCGGGCTCGCTGCGCAAGGAACTGCAGCCGCTCGGCATCACGGTCACGTCGGTCGAGCCGGGCGCCTTCCGCACCGACTTCGCCGGCCGTTCCCTCACCCAGGCGGCCACCCCGATCGCCGACTACGCCGACACGGCCGGCCAACGCCGCAAGGAGAACGACACCGCCCACGGCAACCAGCCCGGCGACCCGGCCAAGGCGGCCCAGGCGCTGATCACGGCGGTGCGGAGCGGCAAGGCGCCGGAGTTGCTGATGCTCGGCACCGACGCGGTCACCGCGATCACGTCGGTCCTCGACGCCCAGCGGGCCGAGGTGGAAGCCTGGCGGCCGGTGTCGGTCGGCACGGACCTCGCCGCACCGTAGACGGGCGTAACCTGCCGGACATGGGCACTTCATGGGGGACTCGATCCTTTGTGGCCACCGGTGCCGTGGCCGCACTACTTCTGACCCCGGCGGCAGCTCAGGCTGCCGCCTCAGCCGGCACCGTCGTCCAGGTCGACGTTGCCTCCGACGGCACGTCCGGTAACGGCTACGCCGGTGAACTGGACTTCTCCGACGACGGACGGTGGGCGGCCTTCACGTCCGCATCGTCCAATCTCACGGCCGGCGACACGAATGACACATACGACGTCTTCGTCCGCGACCTGAATTCCCGCCGCACGACCATGCTCAGCCGTGGCGTCGGCGGCCAGCCGGCCAACGGTTTCACCGCGGACGTCGCCATCTCCGGTGACGGCCGCTTCGTGGCCTTCACCTCGTACGCGTCGAACCTGGTCGCCGACGACCTCAACGGTGAGCGCGACGTCTTCTTCACCGACCGGCGCACCGGCGTCATCACCAAGATCAGTGACGGCACCGGGTTCCAGTACCAGCCGTCGATCTCCGACGACGGCCGGTTCGTCAGCTACCTCAAGTCCGACTTCCTCAACGGCAACGGCCAGGACGCGTACGTCCTGGATCGGCGCACCGGTGTCACCCGGCAGGTCACCGTCACCGGCCCGACCGGCGCTGTCTTCGAGGCCAGGCTGTCCGGCAACGGCCGGTGGCTGGTGTTCAGCGGCGGCGGCAACCTCACCGGCGACGGTGGCAGCGCCAGCGCCGTCTACCGGGCCGACCTGACCACCGGCACGACGACCAGGGTCAGCCCGCAGACCCTCGGCGGCGAACCGGTGGACGCCGCCACGCCCGCCGTCGACCGGTCCGGCACGAAAGTGCTGTACACCACGACCGCCGGGCTGGACCCGGCCGACACCAACCAGACGACCGACGTCTACCTGAGCGACCTGACCGCCGGCACCACGGTGCTGGTCTCGGCCGGCCGGTCCGGCGCCGGCAACGGCGAGAGCTTCCGGGGCGGCCTGTCCGCCGACGGGCGCTACGCCGGCCTCTACTCGACCGCGACCGACCTGGTCGCGAACGACGGGAACGGCGAGGTCACCGACGTCTTCCGGCGCGACCTCCGCACCAAGCGCACGACCCTGATCAGCCGGTCCCGGTCCGGAACCGCGGCCAACGGCTACAGCCGGGGCGGGATTCCGTCCGGTGACGGCAGCCGCATCCTGTTCTCCTCGTCGGCGACCAACCTGGTCGCCGGGGCGGGCGACGGCTTGGACCACGTCTTCGTGCGCTGAACGGGGTAATGCGGCCTCGGCCTGGTTCTCCCTGTCAACGCGGGGAGAACCAGGCCGACGACAGCACGACGACACCGAACCCGAGCAGCGCGACGGACGCGACCTGCTGAAGACGACGCTCCGGCAGGCGCAGCGAGACCCGGGCGCCGGCCACCACCCCGATGGCCGCGATGACGCCGATCAGGCAGCCGAGCCGGACGTCGATCGAGCCCTGAACGGCGTAACCGAAGCTCGCGAAGCACACCAGCGGCAGTTGGATCAGCTGACCGGCCGCCACCGCGGTGACCGCCGGAATGCCCAGGCCGAGCAGGACGGGAATGAGGAACACGGGGCCGCCGGTCCCGGTCAGTGCCGAGCAGAAGCCCACCACCGCCCCGGTGACGATCGCGGCGCGCGGCGGCAGGCTCGTGCGGCGGGGCGCCGTGCGCGTGCGGAACAGCAGATGAAAGACGCCGGCGGCGGTCACGAACACCCCGAGCGGGACCAGCACGACGCGGTCCGGCAGCAGGCCGTTGGCCAGCGCACCGGGTACGGCCGCGGGCACCACTCCGAGCGTGAGCCATCCGGCGAATCGCCACGGCATGGCGCGGTGCCGCGCGTACACCAGCGTTCCGGCCAGGCCGGTGAACAGGAAACTCCAGCTGCTGGTCCCCGCGGCGGTGTGCGGATCGAGCCCGGCGAACCAGGTCAGCGCGGGCGGCAGCCCGACGCCGCCCACCCCGACAGCACCGATGAACAACCCGACGAGAAGCCCGACGGGTACGACGATGAGCATCACGGCAGAGGTTCTCCTGGAGCGGGCTACCGACCGAGATTCAAATCTGTCACCATGATCTCCCTCCGCCGAGAGATGCAACGTTTCGAGCCTCGCTCGCGTCTCTGTAGTGGGGCCATGGACGGCGCCGGTCGGCATCCCTCGAATGTGAGAGTCATGATTCAGCGACGTAAGGTGATCATCGGCGCGGTCGGCGTGGCCGCGGCCACCGCGGCGGCCGGGTGTTCCTCGCCCGCCAAAGGGCGCGACGGGACCACCTCGTGGGTCGGGACGGCGGCCGACACCGAGCAGGCGATCGTGGTGCCGGTCCGGCTGAGCGTGACCCCGGCCGACGGGAACACCGATGTGTTGCCGCTGAAGCCGATCGTCGTCAGCGCCACGGACGGCAAGCTCGAGTCGGTCACCGTCACCGCCGGCAAGGCGAAGATCGACGGCGCGATGCAGGCCGACGGGACCTGGCGGTCGACCGAGAACCTCGCGTACGGCAAGAAGTACACGGTGACCGTCGAGGCCACCGACAGCGCGGGCGCGAAGACCACCCAGGACAGCAGCTTCACCACGATGAAGCCGGAGAACACCGCCACCGTCACGTTCCAGGCCAACGCCATGCTCGCCCTCGACGAGGGCAAGACCTACGGTGCCGGGCAGCCGGTCATCGTCAGGTTCAGCCGTGCCGTCAACAGGAACGCGGCGGAGAAGGCCATCGAGATCAAGACGTCGCCCGCCGTGAAGGGCAAGTTCTACTGGCGGGACGACCAGACCGTGCACTGGCGGCCGGCGAAGTACTGGACCGCCGGGACGAGGGTCGACGTCACGGTCAACATGTTCGGCGTCAAGCTCGGCAAGACGACGTACGGTGCGAAGAACACGTCGACCCACTTCCGGATCGGCCGGCAGCTGATCGCGATCAGTGACAACCGGACCCACGTGACGAAGGTCTACATCGACGGCAAGCTGGTCCGCTCGATGAAGAGCAGCCTCGGCAAGGGTGGCGGCACCACCGGGGCGAACGGCGAGCAGATCAGCTACTGGACCGCGGGCGGCCCGCACGTCGTGCTGGGCCGCAAGCGCAAGCACACCATGAGCTCGGCGAGTTACGGCATCACCGACCCGAAGGACCCCAACTACTACGTGTCGGAGAACATCGAGTTCTGCACCCGGATCACCTACTCCGGCGAATACCTGCACGCCGCTCCGTGGAACGGCTCGCTGGGCCGGGCGAACCTGTCGCACGGGTGCATCAACCTCAGCACCGCCGACGCCAAGTGGGTCTACAACAACTTCCTGGTCGGCGACATCGTCGACGTCCGGAACAGCCCCCGCCACCTCCCGATCTGGAACGGCCTGGGCGACTGGACGGTCTCGTTCGACAAGTACGGCCGCTAGCCGGTCTTCCGGCCGGGCCGGGGTGGCAAGCTGGACCGATGGAGTCGGTTTGGGACTATCCCCGCCCGCCACGGCTGGAGCGCACCGCGGCCCGGGTGACGGTGGTGCACGCGGGGCAGACGATCGTCGACAGCGACCGCTGCTGGCGGGTCCTGGAAACCTCGCACCCGCCGGTCTACTACGTGCCTCGCGACGACATCGCCGACGGTGTGCTGGAGCGGGGCACCGGCCGCTCGCACTGCGAGTTCAAGGGCGTCGCCGACTACTGGGACCTGGTCGCCGGCGACATCCGGGTGCGGCAGGCCGGCTGGTCCTACGAACGCCCCTCACCGGCGTACGCGGAGATCGCCGGAGCGGTCGCCTTCTATCCGAGCCGGGTCGACGAATGCCGGGTGGCCGGCGAACTGGTCCGTCCGCAGGAGGGTGACTTCTACGGCGGCTGGATCACCGCCGACATCATCGGCCCCTTCAAGGGCGCCCCCGGAACCATGGGTTGGTAACACAACATCGATCACGGAGGATTTTTCACCCCGGTCCCGGCCACGCTGGTCAACGGGGTTCGATACCGCCTGGTCGCGCGGGTGACCGATGCCGCGGGCGCGGTGTCGGCCTGGTCTGCGGTCTGCACCCTTCACCGTCGACACGACCCGGCCACACGCGCCGGTGGTGAGCTCGGCCGACTACTCGGCCGGGACGCCCAGCGGCGGGCCCGGCATCACGGGAAGTTCACCTTGGCGGTGGCCGGCGGCGACCAGGATGTGGCGACAACATTCTCGCCGTCACCAGCCGTACGGCGAGTGGCGCAGTCTCCCCATAGCTGCGGGCCAATCTGTACGTGTGGGGGCAGGTCCCGCGCCCAGCAGTTCATCGCCGCCGACGAGAACGGCAATGCCACCGTCATCCACACCACCGCCGCCGTGTACCTGCAGGTCGCGGCCCGCGCCCGCACCGCGGACGGCTTCGAGTCGGAGACGACCGTCACCGGCTGGGAGCTGACACCGGAGCAGTAGCCGGCCGGGCACGCGGTCCCGGCCGGTGCACCTCACCCTCCGCGCACCCGCTGCGGGCAGGCCCGCACCCGCTCTTGTGGGCTTGCCGTGCGGACAGAGCGGCAAGTCCGCAAGATCTGCAATGGCGCCGGGCTGGGTGGCTGCGTGCGCGACGCCCTCGGTTTCGCCCGCCGCGTTCCCCGCCAGATCAAATTCACTCATTCGCCGATGACGGTGCGGCTCCGCGCTTGTTCGAGGTTCAGATGTGGCAGTGCGTGGTGCAGCCAGCGTAGGTCGCGTGCGTGGTGTTCGAGAGCTTCGGCTGCTTCCGCGGGTGTCACCGGTGCGTATTTGATGCGCTCGGCGGCGAGCAACCGGCAACGCTGCAGGGCGGGGACGATGGAGCGCGGATCACGGAGGCCGTAAGCGTCGAGGAAGAGTCGGAGCCGGGCGGATACGTCCGGTACCGGGGCGAATCCCGCCTGCCGCAGTTGCTTGGGTGGCAGCAGCGGGACGAATTCCCACGCCGCCGCGGCTAGCTCCACCAGAGGTTCGACCGGGCCTGCCGCGTCCCAGTCGATGAACGCTACCGGCACGCCGTCCTGGTAGACGGTGTTCCATGGTCCGAGGTCGCCGTGCGAAATGATTTCTCCGGTCCGTGGCGGGCGCGGATCGAAGCGGAATTGGGTGTCGGTGGGCCGGTAGCCGCGAGCTGCCTCGTGCAGTTGCCGCAGCAGGTCGGCGGCCGCGACGAGGGCGTCCTCGGAACGGGCGTATGGAGGCAGCCAGTGCCCGCGTCCGGGCTGCCAGTGGGGATCGACCGGCACGTCGCCGTTGATGAACGTCAGGACCTCACGCTCCCCCTCGATGCCGAGGAATCGGGGAGCGCCGGTGAATCCGGTGGATTCCAGGTGCCGCAGATATTCGTGCACTGCACCGGACCACGCGCCCGTCGGCCGCAGGAGTTGTTCGCCGCGCCGGGTGATGCCCGGTGTCATCCTTCCCGCCGGAAGCGGAGTCTCCACGAGGTGCGCGGGCTGCTCGGACTGCACGCGGTCAGTATGGGTGAACGTCCTCGCTCGCGGGGGCTGAACACTTCGCGGGCCGATCGGCAATGTCTGGTTGGAAGCGCGGAGTTTGCCGAGGAGGGCTATGGCATCGGATGCGGATTTGATCGGTCGGTCGCTGGATGGCGAAGTCGACGCCTTCGTGGAGGTGGTCGAGCGTCATGAGACCGCCGTCGGTTCCTACCTCGTTCGCCGGGCGGGCCGCGATGCGGCCGAGGACCTGCTGGGCGAGGTCTGGGTTGCGGCGTTCGAGTCGCGGCGATCGTACGACCGGTCGTACGACGATGCGCGGCCGTGGCTGTACGGGGTGGCGTTGAATCGCTTGCGCCGCTACTGGCGGTCCCGGCCGGCCGAGGACCTGGTCGGGGAGGTGCCGGACCTGGCGGCCGGCTGGGATCCGTGGTCGGCGGTCGACCTCGGCATGGACGCCCGGGCGGTGCTCCGGTCGGCCCTGCTGCGACTCAAGCCCGAGGAGCGGGAGGTCCTGAGGCTCGTCGCCTGGGAGGACCTGACCGCAGCCGACGCCGCACGGGCGCTCGGCATACCGGCCGGCACCGCGCGGCGGCTCCTGAGCCAGGCCCGGACGGCACTGCGCGACGCGCCGGGGGTGTCCGCGCTTCTGAAGGATCGCAACAGCGCGAAGGAGAGACACCGATGACCGACGAGCTCGATCTGGTCGGTGAGTTGGGCAGCGCAGAACCACTGCGCCCGGAGGCCTATCAGCGGGCGCGGGCGGTGCTACGGGCGGCGATGGCCGACCCGGGGGGCGACATGTCAGCGGAGGACACGATCATGGAGACGACTTCAACCATGGAAACGACTACAGCCGAGCGGGAACACGAAATCAGCCCGGTGATCCGGCGCCGCCGCGGAATCGGTCTCGCGGGCCGGTTCGGCATCGGCGCCGGGGTGGGGATCGCGGCCGCGGCAGCGGTCGTCGCCGTGGTGCTCAACTCGTCGGCGACCGGGGGCGCGGTGGCCGGCCAGGACTCGCCGGCCGTGGCCCCGGGTTCGGTCACCGTCGACGAGGCCGCCGACCGTGCGCCGCTGATGACCCTGGCCGGGTCGATCAGGACGGTCACCCCGGCGGCGGGCGACGCGTGGTTGGTGAAAGCGACTCAGGTCCACGGCACCAAGACCATGCAGGTGGTCTACACGCTGTACACCGACGGTCACGCGATCTACACGGGCAACAGCGTGCGGGACGTCAAGCGTGCGATCGCCCGCCATCAGGACCAGATGAAGGCCGGCGGCTACGCTCCGCTGCTCAAGGCGGCCATTGCCGCGGCGGACAGCAGCCCGGCCGACGGCCGGACCCGGATGCTCAAAGCGGCGAAGGACCCGCTGGTCGGCCTGGACCCGGCGGCGCAGAAGGCGGAGTGGGACAAGGAGCAGGCGGCCGCCCAGGAGATCATCAAGCAGAAGGGTGGCAATGCCGAGCCGAAGCCGTACAGCCCGCAGGCCGTCCAGCGGCACTTCGACAATGCCCTGTGGACGTTCAGCACCGAAGCGCTGTCCGCCGGCGACGGCAACACGCAGGTCCGGGCGGGTGTGCTGCGTCTGCTGTCCACCATCTCGGCGGTCAGCGTCAAGAACTCGACCACCGGCGGCACGGCCACGCTGACGATCACCGCCGGCCCCGAGGTGTTCGGCGGCGAGGGCGGCGAGGTGCTGACCGTTGACGCCAGGACCGGCATGCTGGTCAAGGACGTATCCACCGTGCCGGGCCTGCCGCAGGCCGCCACGACGTACGAGTCCTCCCGGGTGACTGCGTCCCACCTGTAGGCCGCGATGACGGTGCGGGCGCCTCGCCAGGCGCCCGCACCGTCGTTCGGGCTGGCGGAGGCGGACGGGAATCGAACCCGCCTGGCCCGGATGCCGGGCCACGACAGTTTTGAAGACTGCGAGGGGCACCAGCCGCCTGAACGCCTCCGTCGATCACCCTAGACCGGCCGTGGCCGCGGCGGGCGGTCGGGCGGCCGGCGTGCCAGAGTTGGTCCGTGACGATGACTTCTGCTCAGCGGCTCACCCAGTACGCACACGGCGGGGGCTGCGCCTGCAAGATTCCGCCCGGCGAGCTCGAAGCGGTCGTGTCCGGGCTGGTCGGCGGGGATCTGCCGCGCGGGCCTGGCGAACTGCTGGTCGGGCTGGACGACGGTGATGACGCGGCCGTCGTGCGGATCGCCGGCGGGCAGGCGATCGTGGCCACCGCGGACTTCTTCACGCCGGTCGTGGACGACGCCTACGATTGGGGGCGGATCGCCGCGGCCAACGCGCTCTCCGATGTGTACGCCATGGGTGGCACACCCGTCGTGGCCGTCAATCTGCTCTGCTGGCCCCGGGATCTGCTGCCGATGGAGCTGGCCGCCGAGGTGCTGCGGGGCGGGCTCGACATCGCGCGCGAGGCCGACTGCTACGTCGCCGGTGGGCACAGTGTCGATGACCCGGAACCGAAGTACGGCATGGCGGTCACCGGCATCGCCGACCCGGACCTGCTCATGCGTAACGACGCGGGCGTGCCGGGCGTGCCGCTCACCCTGACCAAGCCGCTCGGCGTCGGCGTGCTCAACAGCCGGCACAAGGCGACCGGGGAGGTCTTCCCGCAGGCGGTGACGGCGATGACCACCCTCAACCGGGAGGCCGCCGAGGCCGCCCGGCGGAACAACATCACGTGCGCCACCGACATCACCGGGTTCGGGCTCCTCGGGCACCTGCACAAGCTCGCCCGCGCGAGCAACGTGACCGCGCGGATCGATTCGCGGGCCGTGCCGTACCTCGAAGGGGCCCGCCAGGCGCTCGCCGACGGCTTCGTCAGCGGCGGCACCCGGCGCAACCTCGACTGGGTGCGGCCGCATCTGAAGTCCGGCCTGCCCGAGGAGGAACTCCTGCTGCTCGCGGACGCCCAGACCTCCGGTGGCCTGCTGCTGGCCGGGGAGATCCCGGGCTTCCCGGTCATCGGCGAGCTGGTCCCGAGCACCGGCAAGACCGTCGAGTGTTACTGACCGTCGGCCGGTTCGGTGAGCCGCTCACGCTGGGGGAGGACGGTGTACTTCGGGTCCCGCGCCGACGCCATGCCGCCCTCGTAGATGCCGAACCGGGTCATCGCCGACGCCGTCAGCAGTGACAAGCCGGAGAGCGCGGAGACGACCCGGCTGCGGCGGCCCAGCACCGCGCCCACGACCCCCGCCGCGGTCAGCGTCCGGCCGGCCTTCAGCAGTTTCCCGGCCCGGCCGGTCGCATAGGGCTCGCTGAGCAGGCCTTTCGTGGTCTCGATCCGGTGGGCTCCGTAGAGTTCCAGGGCCGCGCCCAGCACGGCCATCCGGCGGGTGGGCGGCGCCGGGTCGGCGATCAACCCGATGCCGGCCCCGCTGGCCAGGGCGCTGCCGGCAAAGACGAAGGGCAGTTCGGGGTACGCGACGTGCCAGCTCGGTGTCGCCGTGTCGGACAGCAGCACGGCCGTGTAGGTGGCGAGGGCCGGAGCCACTACCGCCGCCCCCAGTCCGGCGGCGGCCCCGATCGGGGGCAGCACCCGCCGCACGAGGCGGGACGGAACCAGCGACGCGGCCTCGGCGACCGCCGCCGCTCCGGCCGCCGCGCCGAAGGCGGTCAGGATCCACGTGCCCATCGACATCGGCGACGTCGGCTTGGCGACCCGCAGCATGTGATGGAAGCGCTCCGGCCGACCCAGGTCGGCGACCAGGAAGTAGCCGCTGGCGGCGAGCGCCCCGAGCGCCGTGACCCGCCCGGCCCGCCGCAGCTTCGGCCGCCGGGTCAGTTGGCCGCCGGCCGCGAGCAGCGATGAGCCGGCCGCTAGACCGCCGGTGAACAGGTAGGCCGCGATGTCGTGCGTCCACGGCGCGGGCCGCACGATCGGCCGGCCGTAGTAGGACCGGAACTGCGCCTTCGGCACCATCGGCCGGTCACCGCGCCGGCTCATCCGCGCCGGCCCAGGAACGAGACCGCCACCGAGGCGGCCATGGCGAGGGCGGCCAGGCCGGCTCGTTTCCACATGTCGGGCAGGTCCTTCGTGGTGACCACCGGGTCGGGTGGCAGGCCGTACACCTCGGGTTCGTCGAGCAGCAGGAAGAACGCGCCGTCGCCGCCCACGCCGTCGTCGTCGGAATGGCCGTAGAGGCGGGCCGAGTCGACGCCCTGAGACTGCAGCGTCTCGACGCGGGCGGCGGCCTGTTCGCGAAGTGAAGCCAGCTCGCCGAAGACGATCGACTCGGTCGGGCAGGCCTGGGCGCAGGCCGGCATCAGGCCGTCGGACAGCCGGTCGTAGCAGAGCGTGCACTTCCAGGCCCGGCCGTCGTCCTCCCGGCGGTCGATGACGCCGTAGGGGCAGGCCGCCACGCAGTAGCCGCAACCGTTGCAGATGTCCTCCTGCACCACCACCGTGCCGAACTCGGTGCGGAACAGCGACCCGGTCGGGCACACGTCGAGGCAGGCGGCGTGGGTGCAGTGCTTGCACACGTTGGACATCATCAGCCAGCGGAAGTCGGTGCGCGGCGCGTCGCTCGTGCGGCCGGGGAGATCGGTCTGCGGCATGCCGAGGAACTGCGGGCCGGTGCCGGCGGCCGGGAAGAGTTGCGGGTCGACGGTGCCGGCGGCGGCGAGGGCGTCCACGGCCGGCGGCAGGCCGGGGGCGGTGCCGGTGTCCGCGCCGGTGGTGGCCGCGATCACCGCGCTCTGTGCGCTCGCCGACGGGCCGGTCGGCAGGCCCGCGAAGGCGCCCGGGACGCCGGTCGCGGCCCCGCTGTCGCTCCGCGGCTGCTCGATGAAGGCGACGTGCCGCCAGGAGTTGGCGGTCAGGCCGCCGGTGTTGTCGTAGGACTGGCCGAGCAGGTTGAAGCCGTCGTCGGGGATGGCGTTCCAGGTCTTGCAGGCGACCTCGCAGGCCTTGCAGCCGATGCAGACCGAGGTGTCGGTGAAGAAGCCCATCCGCGGTGGCGCGTCGGTGTAGCCCGCGTCCGGCGCCGGGTCGAGCGGACCGTAGAGGCTATTGCTGCCCATCAGCGTCCTCCGGAGCACGCGTGGTCACGATCGGGGTGTGGTGACCGGGGATCAGCCCGGCTCGGCGGCGGTATTCCTCGACGTACGCCAGAAGGGCTTTTCCGGTCGGCCGGCGGCCGGGCTGGATGTCGCAGGTGCCGACCTTGCTCTCCTGGATGAGCACGTTGGGGTCGAGGGTGATGCCGATCAGGTCGTTGGCCGAGTCGCCGGTGATCAGGCCCTCGGCACCCCAGTGGTAGGGCAGCCACAGCTGGTGGATGATGCGGCCCTCGATGCGCAGCGGCGTCATCCGGTCGGTGACCAGGACCTTCGCCTCGATGGCGGCGCGGGCGGTGATGACGTGCGCCCAGCCGAGATGCTCCAGGCCGCGTTCCGTGGCCAGCTCGGGGGAGACCTCGACGAACATCTCCGGCTGCAGTTCCGAGAGGTACGCGAGTTGGCGGCTCATGCCGCCCGCGGTGTGGTGCTCGGTGAGGCGGCTGGTGCCGAAGACGTACGGGAAGACGTCGGTGTGCGGCTCGGGCGGGCTCGGGTTGGTCGGGTTGTCGTCCCGGTCGTACACCTTGCGGGTGGGGTTGGCCTGTTGCCCGTAGAGCGGGTTGCGGATCATCGACTCGGCCGGCTCGTAATGGGTCGGCATCGGGCCGTCGATCAGGCCGGACGGCACGTAGAGCCAGCCCTTCCCGTCGCCCTGCATGATGAACGCGTCGTCGCCGGAGATCGCCGCCACCCCGGAGGCACCCTCGGGCGGGCGGTAGGACGGCGGCTTCGTCTTCTCGAAGTCGGGCACGTCGTGGCCGGTCCACTCGCCGGCCGAACCGTCCCACCAGACGTACGCCTTGCGCTCCGACCACGGGTTGCCGTCGGGGTCGGCCGAAGCCCGGTTGTAGAGGGTGCGCCGGTTGGCCGGCCAGGCCCAGCCCCACTCGGGCGCCACCCAGCTCTGCTCGCTGCCGGGTTTGCGGCGGGCGGCCTGGTTGACGCCGTCGGCGAACACCCCGGTGTAGATCCAGCAGCCGCCCGATGTGCTGCCGTCCGGCTTCATCTCGTTGAACGTGCTCAGCGGCTTCCCGGTGCTCAGGTCGAACCCGTTGATCTCCTGCAGCACCGCCTCGCCGGAGGGCTCGTCCTCGCCGTACTCCCAGGTCAGGTTTTTGATGCCGGCGTCGCGCGGCAGCGTCGACGAGGCGAGCCGGGCCCGGATGCGCTTGCCCAGGTGGTAGAAGAACCACAGCTCACTGCGGGCGTCGGCCGGCGGCTCGACGGCTTTCTCCCGCCACTGCAGCAGCCGCTGGGTCTGGGTGAAGGTGCCCTCCTTCTCGGCGTGCGACGCGGCCGGCATGAAGAACACCTCGGTGCGGCACGTCTCCGGGGTGATTTCGCCGGTCTCCACCTCGGGGCCGTTCTTCCAGAACGTCGCGCTCTCGATCATGTACAGGTCGCGGACCACCAGCCAGTCCAGGTTGGCCATGCCCAGCCGCTGGGCGCGGCCGTGCGCCGACCCGACCGCCGGGTTCTGGCCGAGCAGGAAGTAGCCCTTGATCTTCCCGTCGATCATGTCGAGCGCCTGCCGGTACGTACCGTGATCGCCGGTGAGGCGGGGCAGCCAGCCGTACCCCCACTGGTTCTCCTCCGTCGCGGCTTCGCCGAAATACGCCTTGAGCAGCGAAACGGCGTACGCCTCGGCGTTCGCCCAGAATCCCTTCTGCCCCGGGTGCCGGATGTCGTCGATCCAGTCCTGGAAATCCACGTGCTGGGCGTGGTGCGGCATCGGCAGGTAACCGGGCAGCAGGTTGAACAGGGTCGGGATGTCGGTGGAGCCCTGGATGCTGGCGTGCCCGCGCAGCGCGAGCACCCCGCCGCCGGGCCGGCCCATGTTGCCCAGCAGCAGCTGGATGATCGCGCCGGTGCGGATGTACTGCACGCCGACGCTGTGCTGCGTCCAGCCGACCGAATAGACCAGCGACGTGGTGCGCTCGCGACCCGAGTTGCTGGTCCAGGCTTCGCAAACCGCCAAGAACTTATCGACCGGTACGCCGCAGAGCTGCTCGACGACCTCGGGCGTGTAGCGGCCGTAGTGGCGTTTCAGGATCTGGTAGACGCAGCGCGGGTGCTGCAGTGTCGGGTCGCGTCGGACGTCACCGGGCAGCGGCGGCCCGTGTGACTCGTGCTGCTGGGCCGACGCGGTCTCCCGGCTGGCGTGCGACTCCTCGTGCGCCTGGCCGTGCTCCTCGTGCCCCGCGTACATCCAGCTGGACTCGTCGTACGTGTTGGTCTTCGGGTCGAAGCCGCTGAACAGCCCGTCCAGGTCCTCGGTGTCCAGGAAGTCGTCACTGACGATCATCGACGCGTTGGTGTACGCCAGGACGTACTCCCGGAAGTCCTTCTCGTTGCTCAGGATGTAGTTGACCACCCCACCCAGGAACGCGATGTCCGCCCCGGCCCGCACCGGCACGTGGGTGTGCGCGAGCGCACTGGTGCGGCTGAACCGCGGATCGACATGGATCACCGTGGCGCCGCGGTTCTTGGCCTCGATGACCCACTGGAAGCCCACCGGGTGCGCCTCGGCCATGTTGGAGCCCTGGATGATGATGCAGTCGGCGTTGACCAGATCCTGCAGGAAGCTGGTGGCCCCGCCACGGCCGAAAGAGGTTCCCAGACCGGGAACGGTGGCGGAGTGTCAAATACGCGCCTGGTTCTCGATCTGGATCGCGCCGAGCGCCGTGAACAGCTTCTTGATCAGGTAGTTCTCTTCGTTGTCGAGGGTCGCCCCGCCCAGGCTGGAGATGCCCAGCGTGCGGTTGAGCGGCCGGCCCTCGTCGTCGGCGTCCTCCCAGGTCTGCTCGCGGGCCTCGAGCACCCGGTCGGCGATCATGTCCATCGCCGTTTCCAGGTCGAGCCGCTCCCACTCGGTGCCGTAGGGCCTGCGGTAGAGCACGTGCTGCCGGCGGCGGTCACTGGTGACCAGGCTCAGGCTGGCCGAGCCCTTGGGGCAGAGCCGGCCGCGGGAGATCGGGCTGTCCGGGTCGCCCTCGATCTGGACGACCTTCTCGTCCTTGACGAAGATGCGCTGGCCGCAGCCGACCGCGCAGTAGGGGCAGACCGACTTGGCGACCCGGTCGGCGGTCTCGGTGCGCGCGGTCAGCGACTTGGAACGGTCGGACTGCGCGGCGGCACCACGGCCGAGCGGGTCGGTCCCGGTCAACTGCCGGTAGACCGGCCAGCCTTCGATCCAGGTCCGGACGCCCACGTGATCGACCCTAGCCCGGCGGGACGGTCCCCGCACGGAGCAATATTCGTTCGGTGGTCAACTCGAGCCGCCGCGCCGCGTCCGGGTCCAGCGTCGGGAAGCTCAGCGGCAGCTCACGGCCTCGGTCCACGGCCGTCAGCGGGGCGGCCGGCGGATTGTCGAGCCAGTTGTCGATCGGCTTGATCGACTCGCTGACCGGTCGCGCCTTGACCGCCGCGGCGATCCTGACGGCGGCCCGGAGAACCGCCGGCAACGGGGAAAGGTCGCCGCTGCGCGTGAAGCCGGGGTGGTAGAGGACGTACCGTGCCTTGCTCTTCGAGTGGAGCAGGCCGAGCAGATCGTTGAGGCGCCCGGCCTGCAGTTGGGCCCGCACCATCCGGTACCCGTGGGTCAGCTGCAGGTCGTCCCAGGCGATCGTGCCCTTGCTGATCCCCACCCCCGCCACGTTGACGATCACCCCGGCCGTGTCGAAGAAGGCCCGCCCGAGCAGGTAACGGCTCAGGTAGTAGAGGGCGAACGTCCGCTCCAGGCCCTGCCGGGTCTCGATGCGGTGCGGCGCCGGCCCGTTGGCGAACAGCGCGACCGCGTCCACCACCGGCCACCGCTCCCGGATCACGTCGATGACCCGTAGCGTGTCCTCGACGTCGCTCAGATCGACCGGCAGGAAGTGCCCCTGTCCCAGAAATCGCGGATCGCGGCCCAGCGCGATGACCTCGTCGCCCCGGGCCGCCCGGGCCCGGGCCAACGCCAGTCCCATCCCGTTCGTGCCGCCGCTGATCAGAATTACGCTCACGAGAGAATCCTCGCGGCGGGCGCGAACGGCGGAAAGGAGGCAGTTTCATGTCCGGTACGAACACTGGTGTGCCCTCCATGCTCGCCACCCGGCTGCCCACCCCGATCCCGGCCGCCGAGCACGAGATCTGCCCGGTGACCGACGTGCTCCGCCGGGTCGGCGACAAGTGGACGGTGCTGGTGCTGGCCCTGCTCGGGCAGCAGCCCTACCGCTACAACGAGCTACACCGCTCGATTCCCGCGATCAGCCAGCGCATGCTGACCCGCACCCTGCGCTCCCTGGAGACCGACGGCCTGATCTCCCGGACGGTGTACGCGACCGTGCCGCCCAGCGTCGAGTACCGCCTCACCCCGCTGGGCACGAGCCTTCTGGAGCCGCTGTCCGCCCTGGCCGACTGGGCGGTGCGCCATCACCGCACCTAGAGGTGCGGCTCGTCCCTGCCGCAGCCGCTCCTCGACAACCCGTACGGCATAGATTTGGGGTGTGGATCCTCGGCGGCAGGTGCCGCGTACCGATGTCGTCCTCGCCGATCCCCGGCTGCGGGACGCCGCCGGCCGGCTCGGGCGGCCGGCCGTCAAGGCCGCCGTCAGCGCCGCCCAGCAGCTGGTGCGGGAAGGCTCGCTGAGCCCGGAGAGCGTGGCCGACGCGGCTGTTTCGGCTCTGCCAGGCACGGCCGGTGGGTTGCGGCCGGTGCTCAACGCGACCGGCGTCGTCCTGCACACCAACCTCGGCCGGGCGCCCCTGTCCGACGCCGCGCGGGAAGCGATCGCCGCCGCCGCCGGTAACACCGACGTCGAGATGGACCTGGTCACCGGGCGGCGGGCGAAACGGGGGCGCACGGCTCTCGCCGCACTGCGCGGCTCGGTGCCGGACGCCGGCGACGTGCACGTGGTCAACAACGGGGCCGCCGCGCTGGTGCTGGCGGCCACCGCCCTGGCGGCGGGCCGGGAGATCATCGTCAGCCGGGGCGAGATGGTGGAGATCGGCGACGGCTTCCGCCTGCCCGACCTGCTCGAATCGACCGGGGCGCGGCTGCGGGAGGTCGGCACCACCAACCGCACGTCCATCCAGGATTATGAAAAGGCGATAAATCCGGCAAGCGGCTTCATCCTCAAGGTGCATCCGTCCAACTTCTCGATCACCGGCTTCACGAGCGGAGCCACGATCAAGGAGCTGTCCGGCCTCGATATTCCGCTTATTTCCGACATCGGCTCGGGGCTGCTGAAGCCGGACCCACTGCTGCCCGGCGAACCGGACGCGGCCACCACCCTGCGAGACGGCGCCGACCTGGTCATCGCCAGCGGCGACAAACTGCTCGGCGGCCCGCAGGCCGGCCTGATCCTGGGCGACGCCACGCTCGTCGAAAGACTGCGCCGCCACCCCCTCGCCCGGGCGTTGCGCGTCGACAAGCTCACCCTCGCCGCTCTGCAGGCCACGATCGACGGCCCGCCGACCCCGGTGCGACAGGCGCTGCACCTCGACGCGGCGCTGCTCCGCGACCGCACCGAGAGCGTGCGGGCCTGCCTGGCCGAGAAAGGCGTCCCGGTCACCCTGACCGAATCGGTCGCGGTCGTCGGCGGCGGGGGAGCGCCGGACGTCCGGCTTCCGTCGTGGTCACTCTCCCTGCCCGAGGCGTACGCGGTCAGCCTGCGCCAAGGAGCAACCCCGGTGGTCGGCCGGGTCGAGCGCGGGCGTCTGCTGCTCGATCTGCGATGCGTGCCCGCGACGTCGGACGAGGACCTGATCGCCGCCGTCCTGGCGGTGGCCTGACCATGCACGTCGTGGCGACCGCCGGGCACGTCGACCACGGCAAGTCCACCCTGGTCCGCGCCCTGACCGGGATGGAACCGGACCGGTGGGCCGAGGAACGCCGTCGCGGCATGACCATCGACCTCGGCTTCGCCTGGACCGCGCTGCCGTCGGGGGAGACGGTCGCGTTCGTCGACGTGCCCGGCCACGAGCGCTTCGTCCCGAACATGCTGGCCGGGATCGGCCCGGTCCCGGCCGCGATGATCGTGGTAGCCGCCGACGAGGGCTGGATGCCCCAGTCGGCCGAGCACCTGGCCGCGCTCGACGCCCTCGGCGTACGCCATGGTCTGCTCGTCGTCACCCGCAGCGACCTGGCCGACCCGGCCCCGGCCCGGGCCGAGGCCCGGGACAGGATCGCGGCCAGCAGCCTCGGCGCGGTCGAGGCGGTCGCGGTCTCCGGCACGACCGGCGAGGGGCTGGGCGAGCTGCGATCGGCCTTGGATCGCCTGGTCGCCGCACTGCCCGCGGCCGACCCGGACGGCCCGGTCCGGCTGTGGATCGACCGCGTCTTCACCATCAAGGGCGCCGGCACAGTCGCCACCGGAACCCTCGGCCGCGGCCGGGTCGCGGTGGGCGACGAACTCACGCTCGACAATGATTCCGTACGGGTACGCGGTCTGCAGGCGCTCGGGAAACCGGCCGGCGAGGTCACCGCCGTGGCCCGGGTGGCGGTGAACCTGCGCGGTGTCGCCAAGGACCGGCTGTCGCGGGGCGACGCCCTGCTCACGCCGGGTAGCTTCCGGCAGACCGACCTGATCGACGTCCGGCTGCACGGCGACCCGGTCAAGGAGCTGCCGCCGACCGTCACCCTGCACATCGGCTCGGCCGCCGTCCCGGCCCGGGTCCGCCCGCTCGGCGCCGACACCTGCCGTCTTCGCCTGGGCCGCCCGTTGCCGCTGCGCCTCGGCGACCGGGCGCTGCTGCGCGACCCCGGGCGGCATCACGTGGCGGGCGGCGTCACCGTGCTCGACGTCGTACCGCCCGGGTTGAGCCGCCGCGGGGCCGCCGCGGCCCGCGCCGCCGACCTGGACACCATGGACGGTGTGCCGGACCTGGCGGGCGAACTCCGCCGCCGCCGGCTGATCCACGCGAGCGAACTGGCCGCGATGGGCGTACCCGTCTCGGGAACCGCCGTCGCCGGCGAGTGGTTCGCCGAGCCCGGCCATTGGGCGGGGTTGGCGGACCGGCTGGTCGCCGAGGCGACCGCCTACCGGTCGGCACACCCGCTGGAGGCCGGCGCCCCGGTCGAGGCCTTGCGGCACCGGCTCGGCCTGCCCGACCGGATCCTGGTCGAAGCCCTGGTCAGACCGCCGCTGCGGGTGCGCAACGGGCGGGTCGAGACCGGGGCCACCGGCATCCCGGCCGAGCTGGTCGCGGCGGTCGGCAAGGCGTTCGACGGCAAGCCGGCGTTCGCCGCGCCGGAGGCCTACGAACTGGCCGAACTCGGTCTGGGCGCCCGGCAGCAGGCGGCCGCGGTCCGGGCCGGGCTGCTCGTCCAATTGGCCCCCAACGTCGTGCTGCGGGCCGGCGCGCCGGAGGAGGCCGCGGCGGTGCTGCGCGGAATTCCGCAACCGTTCACGCTGAGCGAGGCCCGCCGGGCGCTGGACACCACCCGCCGGGTCGCGGTTCCCCTGCTCGAGCTTCTCGATCGGACCGGAGTGACCGGGCGGCTACCGGACGACCGCCGCCTGTTCGTCTGACCGCAGCCTCACCGCAGCCCGCCGTTACCGGCCGGGCACCGAGACTGCTCGGCATGGATCGCATCAATCGTCGTGGATTCCTGGCCCTCGCCGGCGGCGCGACCGCCATGGCCACCCTGTCGCCGAGCATCGCCCGGGCCGCGGCCATCCCCGCCGACCGGCGCACCGGCACGATCGCCGACATCGAGCACATCGTCGTTCTCATGCAGGAGAACCGGTCCTTCGACCACTATTTCGGGGCGCTGCGCGGAGTGCGCGGCTTCGGCGACCGCACCCCGGTGACGCTGCCGGACGGTCGGTCGGTGTGGAACCAGGGCGGGGTGCTGCCGTTCCGGCCCGACGCCGACGACCTGGGCCTGCAGTTCCTGCAGGACCTGCCGCACGGCTGGAACGACGGGCACGACGCCTTCAACGGCGGGCGCTACGACCGGTGGCTGCCGGCCAAGACGGCGACCACGATGGCGTACCTGACCCGCGACGACATCCCGTTCCACTACGCGCTGGCCGACAGCTTCACCATCTGCGACGCCTACCACTGCAGCCTGATGGGCCCGACCGACCCGAACCGCTACTACATGTGGAGTGGGTACACCGGCAACGACGGCACCGGCGGCGGTCCGGTCGTCACCAACGACGAACTCGGCTACGGCTGGACCACCTATCCGGAGCGGCTCGAGGCGGCCGGTGTCTCCTGGAAGATCTACCAGGACGTGGGGGACGGGCTCGACGCCGCGGGCTACTGGGGGTGGACCTCCGACCCGTACATCGGCAACTACGGCGACAACTCGCTGCTGTACTTCGACGCCTACCGCAACGCCGCGCCCGGCTCGCCGCTCCATCAAAAGGCCCGCACGGGTACGAACCTCAAGGCGGGCGAGGACATGTTCGCACCGCTGCGCGACGACGTGCTGGCCGGGAAGCTGCCGCAGGTGTCCTGGATCATCGCTCCCGAGGCGTACACCGAGCACCCGAACTGGCCGGCCAACTACGGCGCCTGGTACATCGCCCAGGTCCTGGACGCGCTCACCGCCGACCCGAAGGTCTGGGCCCGGACCGCGCTGCTGATCACCTACGACGAGAACGACGGCTTCTTCGACCACATGGTCCCCGCCTATCCCACCGCCGGGAACTCGACCGTGGACCTTCGTGACGAATTCCGGCCGGCCTCGGACGGGCACGTTGCCGGGCCGTACGGCCTGGGCCAGCGGGTGCCGATGCTGGTGATCTCGCCATGGAGCACCGGCGGCTACGTCTGCTCCGAGGTCTTCGACCACACGTCGATCGTCCGGTTCATCGAGAAACGCTTCGGCGTGCACGAACCCAACATCTCGCCGTGGCGGCGCGCCGTCTGCGGCGACCTGACGGCCGCCTTCGACTTCCGCAAGGCCCGCCCGGCGGCACCGCGACTGCCGGACACTTCGGCGTACGCTCCCGCCGACCGCGACCGCCACCCCGACTACGTGCCGTCCCCGCCGGCCGACCCGAAACTGCCCACCCCCGAGCACGGCGTACGCCCGGCCCGGCCGCTGAGCTACGACCTGGCCGCCGACGCCCGGTACGCGGCCGGCCAGGTGCGAGTCACCTTCGCCAGTCGCGGGCGGGCCGGCGCGGTCTTCTACGTCACCGAGGCCGGCGGCGAACCGAGCACCTACACGGCCGCGGCCCGAACCCACCTGACCGGCACCTGGCCGGACACCGCCGACCTGGGAGTGCACGGCCCGAACGGCTTCTTCCGCCGCTTCCGCGGCGCCGGCGTGGAGGTGACCGTCCGGGAGGCGCGACTGACCCTGGCCAACCCGTCGTCGAAGGCGACGAGGGTCGTCCTGACCGACGCCTACCACGGCGAACACGCCGTGATCCGGCTGAACCCGGGCCAGAGCCAGGTCCGCCATCTCCCGCAACACCACAACTGGTACGACGTGACGGTGACCAGTGACCTGAACCCGACCTACCTACGCCACCTGACCGGCCACATCGAGGACGGCGAGCCGGGGGTCAGCCAGCCTTGACCCGGTACCCACGACTGGAGTTGACGCATGCTTTTCGCGATGCCGGCGCTGGACGACGAGGACGTGCGGGTCAGCGGCGCACTGGATGCCATCCGCGACATCCAAACGCTGACCCGAACCGGCCTTCCGACACCGCAGGGCAACGCCACCACCCGCGTCTACCTGCTGTCCGGTGTAGCAGCCGACATTTCCGAGGCCGCGGCGGCCGCGGTGCGCAGTCCCGGGCGGGACCCCTACTCGCGGCGCTGAGGCCGGCCGAGCCTCAGTAGCCGAGGAACTGGCGGGTCAGTTTTGCCACCCTCTGGACCAGGGTGACGCCCGACGACATGGATCGGTTGTCGTGCGACAGGACGGTGATCGAGACGTTGACGTCGCCGTCCTGGTCGGTGAGGCGGCCGATCGTGTTGACGGCCCACAGGCCCCCGTCGGCCGACCGGGTGTCCCAGCCGTTCTTGACGGTCGCGGTCTCGCCGGACTTCGCGAGTGCGGGGACGCCCCAGCGCTGCGCCGCCGACACCGTACTCATCAGCTGGAAGATCGTCTTGCGGGAGGCGGAGTTCAGCGGGCCGGAGGTGTCCGTGAACTCGCTCAGCAGGCGGATCTGGTCGTTGGCGGTGGTCCGGGTCAGGCCCCACGCGCTGTTGACCACGGTGTGGGTCAGGCCGAGCTTGCGGTTGCAGGCCCCTACCCCGGAACGCCCGCCGACGTGCTGGAACAGGCTGGTCGCCGCGTTGTTGTCGCTGAGCCGGATCATCGGCTTGGCCAGCGCCATCTCGCTCGAGGTCGGCCCGTGACCGGCGGCCTGGTCGTGCAGGAGCATGCAGGCGAGGATCTGTGCCTTCGCGATGCTCGCGGTGTCGAAGCTGACGGTGCCACGGTAGGCGTACTTCTCGCCGGTGTTCTTGTCGAGCACGGCCACGGAGAAGGAGCCCGGCACCTTGGCCAGCGCCGTGTTCAGCTTCTTGGCCTTCGCCGGCCAGTCGACCGTGGTGTCGGTGGCGCTGGACGACGGGGAGACCGACGCGGACGGGGAGGGCGCGGCCGAGGGCGCCGGCGAGGCGGACGGGGCGGGGCTCACCCATGACGGTTTCGCGGTCGACGGCGCCTGGTCATCGCCGGAGCCGCAGCCGCCGAGCAGGGTGACCAGGATGGCCAGGGCGACGTAGCGGGAACGCTGCACCCGATGCATACTGCCCGGCCAAGGTCTAACTCTCAAACCGCCCGGCGGGAAAGCCCCGCCCGTTCGTCAGCCGATCGGGTTCCAGCCGTCGGACCCGGCCAGATACTTCTGCGGGGTGTAGTTCGCGGCCGTCGAGTCGCTCATCTGCCGGCGGTTGCTGTTGGTGGTCGCGCCCGAGCCGGTGTTCTTGTATTCGTAGAAGCGGGCGTTCTTCCACGAGTTGCTGGACATGTCGATCCACGGCTGCGCGGTCGCGATGGTGGCGCTGAGCGACGACTCGCGGAACAGCACCTGCGCGGCCGGGCCCCACGGGCGGCCGAGTTGCGTGGTGTTGTTCGTCGCGCCGGTGATCGTGCTCTTGTAGATCAGGAAGCCGTAGGTGTTGCCCGACGGCGTCCGGGCCGCCGTCAGCGGGCCGCCGGTGGAGCGCTTCTCGTAGATCGACGTCGCGTTGAAGACGGCGGTGGCGTCGCCGAAGATGAAGTCGACGGTGCCCTCGACGTACGAGTTGGCGATGTACTGCCGCTGCGTGTTGGCCAGCAGGGTGTCCTGGTTGCCGAGGAACCGGACGTTCTTGTAGATCCCCTTGTCGCCGTTCATGTTGATCGCGACGGCCTGGCTGCCCGTGCCGTAGTCGTTGGAGAAGGTCAGGTTGGTCGCGATGAACTCTTTCGCGTTGACCGTCACGGTGGCGCTGCCGAAGGTGCCGTAACCGCCGGCGTTGCTGCGGTTGTTGACGATCACCACGTTGCTCGGCCCGGAGCCGGTGCCGTTCAGCGTGATGTACGGCTTGTTCGACGGGATGGTGACGATCTCCCGGTAGGTGCCGGCCTTGATGTTGATGGTGGCCCGGCTGGCGTTGTTGGCGGCGACCGCGTTGACCGCGGCCTGCACGGTCTTGTACTGGCCGCTGCCGTCGGCGGCGACGGTCAGCGTGGTCGCGGCCTCGGAGGACAGCGCGGTCACGCCGACGACGGCGGCGGCGCCGCTGACGACCGCGACGAGCGCGGCCGACCATTTCACGATTCTGGGCACGGTGGAACTCCTCGGTCTGGTGCGGAAGCGGGTCGCGCCGCACCGCCGGCCGTGCCTCGCGGCGGTGGATCGCGGGGCACCGCCACACGGCGGTATCGGCACGCCGGCACCGGTCGAGGAGTGCCGTCGGTCAGGACGGCGAGGTGCCGGTCGAGCAACCGAAACCCTACGACCGTCCACGGAGCCCGGTCAATCGATGCAAATAAATGCAAGTCCGGCGTACGGGCCGACGCGCGGCCGTCCAGGATGTGCCTCGCGTCTACAAATGTGGACGCCCATCGCTATGGTGGAGCTCATGCCCAACGCCCGTCCGCGCTCCGCCCGGCCGTCCGCGCCCGAGTCAGCGACCGTCAACGATGTGTCACCGGTCAAGTCGGCCGAGCGCACGGTGAAGATCCTCGAGACGCTGGCCGCATCGCCGACCCGCCTCACGCTGTCGGAGCTGCAGGAGCGCATGGGTTACCCGCGGTCCAGCCTGCACGCGCTGGTGCGTACCCTGCGCGACCTGAAGTGGGTGGAGACCGACGAGAGCGGTTCGGCCTTCGGCGTCGGCCCGCATGCGCTGCTGTCCGGCACGGCCTACCTCGACCGCGACCCTGCCCTCCGGTCAGCTTGCGAGACGCTCGAGGACCTGCGCACCGAGATCGGCTACACCATCCATTACGCCCGCCGCGACGACGCGCACGTGCTGTATCTGGCCAGCCGTGAGTCGCGCAACTCGGTCCGCCTGGTGTCCCGGGTCGGCCGCCGGCTGCCGGCCCACGTCACCGCGCTCGGCCAGGCACTGCTCGCCGACCTGACCGAGGCGGAGGTCGACGCCCTGCTGCCCGGCGAGCTGACCGCGATCACCGCGAACACGATCGTCGAGCGGGCGGCGCTGCATGCGGAACTGGACGTGGTGCGCAAGCGCGGCTGGGCCGTCGAGCGGGAACAGGGCACCGAGGGGGTGGCGTGCGTGGCGGTGGCGGTCGGTTACCGCATCCCCGCGACCGACGCCGTGTCCTGCTCGATGCCGACGCACCTGGCGACCGGCAAGCATGTCGAGGAGGTGGCGGAGGCGGTCATCCGCCACACCGAGGCGCTCGCGCGCACGCTCCGCCGCGAAGGCATCCGCTAGTCGCTCGGCATCACGAGTGCGGCCAAAGTTTCAATCTGTCTATCTAGATCATGTCCACATACGTGTGCTTGACCGGATTGAAGTAAGTCTCTACGTTGGCAGTCAAATCTTCAGTGAAGACACTGTCCACATATGTAGACGTACTCCGGAGGAGCGTGTCATGAACAGGCGAAGCGTGCTGTCGCTCTCGTTGGCCGTCGCGGCCGGCGGGCTGGGTGCCTGCAGCCGGCACCCGGGCGGCGGCGGGGGTGCCACCACGATCCGGCTCGGCGACGATGTGGCCGAGGACAATCCGGAGATCGCGGCGGAGCGCTGGTTCGGCGATCAGGTGAAGTCGCTGACCGGCGGCAAGTATGAGGTGAAGGTCTTCCCGAACGCCACCCTGGGCGACTCGAACCGGATGAACGAGCAGGTCCGCAGCGGCACCCTGCAGATGTCGAAGTCGCTGTTCAGCAACCTCACCGCGTTCGACAAGCGGCTCGGCGTGCTCTCCCTGCCGTACGCGTTCGCCAAACCGGAGGACGGCTTCACCGCCCTGTCCGGCCCGCTCGGCGACGAATGCAAGAAGATCCTGGACGGCGTCGGCCTGACCGTACTGTCGTGGTTCTACACCGGCACCCGCAACGTCTACAACACCAAGCGGCCGGTGCACGGTGCCGCCGACCTCAAGGGCCTGCGTCTCCGCGTGCCGCAGAACCCGGTGACCGTCGACTCGTTCAACGCCCTCGGCGCGCAGGCCACCCCGCTGCCGGCCACCGAGATCTACTCGGCGCTGCAGCAAGGCGTGATCGACGGCGCGGAGAACAACCCGATCTACTACGTCTCCAGCAAGCAGGTCGAGGAGGCGAAGCACTGGTCCTGGACTCGTCACCAGCTCGGCGTCGACGTACTGATGGTGAGCAAGAAGTTCTTCGCCGAGCAGCCGGCCGACGTGCAGGACGCGCTGGTGCAGGCCGGCAAGCTGACCCAGGATCACGAACGCGAGCTGTGGAACACGCAGACCGACATCTTCGTGAAGAAGGCCCAGGACGCCGGCGCCACCTCCAACGACGACGTCGACGTGGCATCCATGCAAACCGCCCTGAAACCGGTGTTCGACAAGTACCGGCCGACGTTCGGCGACCTGATGAAGCTTCTCCCGGTCGCATGAGAGCGGCACTGCGAGCGGTCACGCTCGCCGAGAACATTCTCATCGGGCTGCTGCTCATCGGGATCGTCGCGGTCATCCTGGCCCAGGTCTTCTTCCGGTACGCCTTGTCGCAGCCGCTCTCGTGGTCCACCGAGGTGGCCACCGGGCTGCTGCTCTACGTGGCGTTCGTCGGCTTCGCGATCGGGGTGCGGGACAACGCCCACGTCACCCTGAACCTGTACGAACGCCGGCTGTCCGACCGCGGGCGACGCGTCGTCCGCTCCGTCGAACTCGTCTTCCTCGGCGGCGTCCTGCTCGCGCTCGGCGTCGGCACCGTCCAATACATCAGTGAGCAACGGGACGTGACCACTCCCGCCGGGCTTCCGTTGTGGACCATCCTGCTGGCCATTCCGCTCGGCTCGGCGCTCGGCCTGCTGCACGTCGTCGTCGAGCTCATCGCCCCGCAGCCGTTGCCGGACGAGGTCAGTGCCGAGGTCGACCTGGTCGGGGGTGGCGTGTGACCCTCGCGGTCGGCTTCGTGGGCATTGTCGCGCTCATCCTCATCGGCGTCCCCGTGGTCGCCGCCCTCGGCACGGTCGGACTGGCCCAGGCCTGGTGGGACGGCCTGCCGCTGTCCGCGGCGGCGCAGTCGGTCTATCACGGCCTGGACAGCTTCACGCTGCTGGCCATCCCGTTGTTCGTGCTCACCGGTGAGATCCTGCACCGCTCCGGCGCCGCCGAACGCCTGGTCCGTTTCGTCACCATGCTGGTGGGCTGGCTGCCCGGCGGTCTAGGGATGAGCGTGGTCGCGTCCACCATGCTCTTCTCCGGTCTTTCCGGCTCGGTCAACGCCGACGCGGCGGCGATCGGCTCGACCATGATCCCGCCGATGGCCAAGGCGGGCTACCGGCGGCCCTGGGCCGCGGCGATCGTGGCGGCCGCGTCCGGCACCGGCATTCTCATCCCACCCTCGATCACCATGATCGTGCTGGGCACGGTCGCGCAGATCTCGATCCGCGATCTCTTCCTCGCGGCGCTCATCCCGGCGGCCGTGGTCGCGGTGGCCAAGGGTGTGGTCATCTACTTCTACGCCAAGTACGTCGAGCCGACCGGCGAACGGGTCGAGGTCACCGCGGCGGCGCTCGGCCGGGCCGCGGTGTCGGCGATGCTGCCGCTCGGCGCCCCGGTCATCATTCTCGGTGGCATCCTGGCCGGCATCTTCACCGCCACCGAGGCCGCCGCCGTCGCCGTTCTCTACGCCGTGCTGCTGGCGGTCGGTTACCGCAGCGTGTCCCGGTCCGACTGGGGGACCATCCTGGTCAACGCCGGGCGCATCAGCGGTGTGGTGCTGTCCCTGGTCGGGGTGGCGCAGCTGCTCGCCTTCATGCTCGCCTACGACCAGGTCGGTGTCGAACTGGCCGACTGGACCAGCCAGTTCACCGGCAACTATCTGGTCTTCGTCACCATCCTCATGATCCTCTTCTGGATTCTCGGCGCCCTGCTCGACGGCATCCCCGCCCTGGTCGTGCTGATCCCGCTGTTCCTGCCGCTGGCCGCCCAGGCCGGCATGGGCGAGCTGCACTTCGCCATCTTCAGCCTGGCGGTGTTCGGCATCTCGCTGGTCACGCCGCCGCTCGGCTCGGCCAGCTTCATCGTGACCGGCCTGGCGAAGATCCGGGTGGTCGACCTGATCCGCCCGATGCTGCCGTTCATGGCCGTCATGTTCGCGACCATCCTGCTGCTGGCGTACGTCCCGGCCTTCTCGGAGTGGCTGCCTTCCCTGGTCCGCTGAGCTCAGCGCCGGCCGGCCAGGGCCGGCACCCGATCGAAGTCCCCCCGGGGCAGCGGTTCCACCCGGCGGGCCCGGCGGGCCGATCCGACGATCAGCCAGCACAGGGTGGTCAGGGCCGCACCGGCGATCGCGTCGACGAGATAGTGGTTCGCGGTGCACAGCACGGTGATCACCATCGCCACCGGCAGGGTGACCGCGATCAGCCGCAGCAGCAGGTGCCCGGACGCGGTCGCGATGGCCAGCCCCATGACCAGGTCCCAGCCGACGTGCAGGCTCGGCATGGCGGCGTACTGGTTGGTGAACATGGCCGGCTGCAACACCCGGTAGGCGTGCGCCCCGGCGGTGACGGTGTCGGACATGCCGAGACCGGCCAGCCGTGGCGGCGCCACCGGGAACGCGGTGAAGATGATCAGGCCGATCCCGCCGGACAGCAGCATCGTGTCGCGGGCCCGCAGGTAGACGGCGGGATGCCGCCGCGCCAGCCAGATCAACGTCACCGCGATGACCGGCCAATGACCCCAGATGTAGATGTCGTTCAGCACCGTACGCAGGAACGGCATTCCCATCACCGAGGCCTGCCAGCCGGGCTCGTGGAAGAGCCCGAGCGCGCGTTCCAGGCCGACCACGGAATGCGCGTTGCGCACCGCCTCGGCGGTGGCCGCCTGAGTGGCGCCCCGAACCAGGAAGTACGCCGCGACGGCCGCGACCATCACGGCCACCTGCGGCAGCAGACGCACCCGATCGACATTGTTTCCCCGCGGCCGCAGCCGCGTCCCCCCGTTGACCGCCATGCATGGAGCCTGGTCGTTCACGCCCGCCGGGCCATCCGGCATGGACTCCGACGTCACCCTGAATTCCGTGGCCCCACACCCCGTAAGGGATGGTTCCACCGCGGTGGAACCACCCCTCGAGGGCGTCAGCCGCGGTGCGGGCAGTTCGTCTCGTACTGGCTGACCGTGGCGCCGGTGGCCGGGCCCGGGCAGAGGAACTGCTCGAAGCGGGTGTCGGCGTCGACGAAGCGTTTCAGCCACGCCACGCTGGTCGCGGCGATCGTCGTGTTCGGGATGTTCGGGGCGAAGTGGGATGCCCCGGCCAGCTCCAGGTAACCGGTGTCGGTAGTGGACGGCAGGCTCGCGAAGAACCGTTCGGAGTGCTGCCGGACCGGGGCGATGGTGTCCGCCTGCGCTCCGATGATCATGGTGGGGACGCTGACGCCGGCGAAGTTCTTGGTCAGGTCCCAGGGGGTCAACGGGACGGCCGCCTTCAGTGACGGGCGGGAGCGGGCCGCCTCCAGGGTGCCGCCGCCGCCCATCGAGTGGCCCATCACGGCCAGCCGGCTCTTGTCGATCTTCGCCCGTACGCTGCTGGTGCCGGTCAGGAAGTCCAGGGCGGCCAGCAGTTCGCGGCCGCGCTGGGCGGGCTGGTCCGAGGTGGTCAGGGTGTCGATGTTGAACACCACGAAGCCCTGTGACGCGATCCGCGGCGCCAGCCACGCCATGCTGCTGCGGGTGGCGGTGAAGCCGGGGGCGATCGCCACCGCGCCGAAGGTGCCCTGACTCGTGTCGGTCGGCGCGAAGATGTCGCCGCCGCCGAAGCCGCTCACGCTCGAGCGGGCGACCGTCGTACGGGTGACGGCGAACGGACCGTCGGTGGCCCGGATGCTCGCCGCCGACGGGTCCGGTCCGCGGCGGAACGACGCGGTCGCCGCGTCGGCGTGCGGGATCAGGGTGACCGCGGCGGCCGCCAGGGCCAGGCCGGCGGCGGCGCCGGCGACGGTGCGGAGGTTTCTACGCATGGTCTCTCCCCACGATGGTTTCTGGTGGCCGCTGGTACGGGCCATCGCCGCAGGTCGGTCGAATATCGGGCGCACCGTGAGACGGCCGTCGCAGGTGCGCCGGGGGCGTTGAACCGAATCGGTCCCGGCGGTGTTATCTCGATTCCGGACCGGGTCTGCGGGGAGGTGGGTGGCACGAGCGTCAAGGTCATCGGCCACGGTGATGTGGTGCGCGGCGCGGTGCGGCAGTTCCGGTCGTACGGTTCGCTCGACATGGATCTGCTCGCCACCCAGCTGGCGGTCAGCCGGGCCACCCTCTACCGGGTCGCGGGCAGCCGGGACGCGCTGCTCGGCGACGCACTCTGGCTGCTCGGTGACCGGCTCCTCGCCCGGGCCCGGGCGGCCCGCCGCCAGGCCGGCCCGGACGGCGTGATCGAGGTGTCCCGCCGCTTCTCCGAGCGGCTGCGCGCGTCCCGCCCGATGCGCCGGTTCATCGGCGCCGAGCCGCAGACCGCGGCGCGGGTCCTGTTCACGCCGTCGGGGGAGGTGCACCGCCGGGCGATCCTGGCCCAGCGCGACATCTTCGTCGAGGCCGGCGCCGGCCGGACCACCGACGATCTGTTCCCGCCGGCCTTCCTCTACGTGCGGATCATGGAGTCGGTCCTGTACGGCGAGCTGTTCAGCGGCCGGGCGGTCGAGTTCGCCAGCGCCGAGCGTGCTCTCCGCGCTCTGCTGAGCCCGGACATGTCGGACGTATAGGGCCGCCGATCGGGGGTATGCCGGAGGAATGCTGACGGCGACACTCTTCCCGGTGGCGGGGACCGAACTCGAGGGCGACCTCAACCTGCCCGGCGGCGCGCACGGGGTGGTGGTGTTCGCGCACGGCAGCGGCAGCTCCCGGCACAGCCCGCGCAACCGGCACATCGCCGACGAACTGGCCCGGCGCGGCCTCGGCACGCTGCTGGTCGACCTGCTCTCGCCCGCCGAGGAGGTCGACGAGGCCCGCAGCCACCACCTGCGGTTCGACATCGGGCTGCTCGCCGACCGGCTGATCGGTCTCGTCGACTGGCTCGGTGAGCGGCCGGAAACCCGGATGCTGCCGGTCGGGCTGTTCGGGGCCAGCACCGGGGCGGCGGCCGCCCTGGTCGCCGCGGCGGCCCGCCCCGACCAGGTGCACGCGGTCGTCTCCCGGGGCGGCCGGCCCGACCTCGCCGGTCCCGCGATCATCGAGGTCCGGGCGCCGACGCTGTTCGTGGTCGGCGCGAAGGACGTGGCCGTGCTGGACCTGAACGAGCAGGCCCGGGAAACCATGACGGTGACCGCCGAGCTGCGCATCGTCCCGGACGCGACGCACCTGTTCGAGGAGCCGGGCGCGCTCGCCGTGGTGGCCGAGGAGGCGGGAACGTGGTTCGCGGCTCATCTCCGCTGATCTTCGCCGACCGCGACGACGCCGGCCGCCAACTCGCCGCCGAGGTCGCCCACGCGGTGCGGGAGAGCACCGGGAAACCCTTGATACTGGCGTTGCCGCGCGGGGGAGTGCCGGTCGCCGCGCAGGTGGCCGCGCGGACCGGCGGCGACCTGGACATCGTGCTCGCCCGCAAGATCGGCGCACCGGGACGGCCCGAGTTCGGCGTGGGCGCGATCGCCGAGGACGGCCCGCCGGTCTTCGACCAGGCGATCCTCGAGGCGCTCGGGATCACCGCGGACGACCTGGCCGGGACCGTCGCGGCCGAGCGGGAGGAACTGAGCCGACGGGTACGGCGATATCGCGCCGGCCGCCCCGCACCGCACGCCACCGGCCGGGTCGTGGTGCTGGTCGACGACGGCCTGGCCACCGGCGTGACCGCCCGGGCGGCGCTGCGCCGGCTGCGTGCGGACCACCCGCAGCGGCTTCTCCTCGCCGTCCCGGTCTGCTCGCCCGCCGCCCAGGACGCCCTGTCCGCCGAGGCCGACGAGGTCGTCTGCCTGAGCGCGCCGTCGTCGTTCCGGGCCGTCGGCGAGTGGTACGGCGACTTCCACCAGCTCACCGACGACGATGTCGACGCCGCGATGCGGGGGGTCAGGGCTTCCGCTTGACCTTCCACCAGAACGTGGGTTCGGTGGTGGCCGCGTCGGTCGACAGGTCCACCCGTACGCCGGAGGCCTCGACCGCACCCACCACCTGGCCCTGGGTGACGCCGGAGGCCGGCGCCGACGTGGTGGTCTTGACGTTGACCGTCATGCCCGGCCAGCCGATGACCTTGAGCGGGCCCGCCGGGCTGACCGTCGCCGTGGAGCCCCAGGCGGTTTTCACCAGACCGACCGCTTTGTCGGCCAGCAGGGTGTACTCCTTCACGAAGGTTCGTACCGCTTTGAGCAGCTTGCGGACCACGGTGTTGACGTTCCCGAGCTGTTCCGGGGTGTGCGCGCCCGGCTGGTTGAAGACGGCGCCGACGATGACCAGCTTCTTCTCGCCGACGCTGAGCCGCGCGGCGAAGACCAGGTTGCCGCCGGCCTCCCCGGTCGAACCGGTCTTGATGCCGAAGACGCCCAGCTCACCCAGCAGATCGTTGTAGTTCTTGATCTTTCCGGCGACCGGGATGGTCGCCGACGGCAGCTCCACGATGTCGGCGAACACCTCGTCCTTGAGCGCGGCGCGGGCCAGCGTGACCTGGTCGGCCGCCGTGCTGATGGTGGTCGGCAGGTACCCCGACGGATCGGTGTAGTGGGTGCCGGTCATGCCGAGTTCCTGGGCCGCCTCGTTCATCCGGGCCAGGAACGCGTCCTGCGAGCCCGCGTCCCACACGCCCAGCATGTGCGCGATGTTGTTGGCCGACGGCAGCATCAGCGCCTCGAGGGCGTCCCGTTCGGTCAGCCGCTCGCCCGCGGTGATCGGCACCAGCGACTGGCCGAGCGGGATCCGGGCCTGGTAATCGGCCACGTCCGCGCTGGTCACCGTGAGGGTCGGGCCCTCCTCGTCGCCGCTGAGCGGGTGGTTCTTCAGGATCAGGTAGGCGGTCATGACCTTGGCGACGCTGCCGATCGGCTCCGGATCGTTGTCGCCGGAACCGCCGATCCGGCCCATCCCCTCGATCAGCAACTCGGCCGATCCCTTGGACGGCCAGGGGATCGATGGCAGCTTGCCGGGGATCTTGAGGGTGGCCGCGACATCGGTGGTCAGGACGGCGGCCGGCAGGGCCCGGTGCAACTGCGCGGCGACGCCGCCGCCGGAAAGGCCGATCAAAAGTACGACCGGAAGGAGTACGGCGAGAAGAAGTCGTCTACGCCTTCTCGGCTTCCTCGTCCCCGTCGCGGCCGGCGGTGGGGCTCCGGCTTCTCCGCCCGTCGGTGTCGCCGCTGCGGGCGCCGGCAGAGCCCACTGCGCCTCCTGCACCGGCCGCGGCGCCTGCGCGAACTGCGCGCCCTGCCGAGGCTGCGCGCCCTGCCGAGGCTGCGCGCCCTGTCCCGGCTGCGTGCCCTGTCCTGGCTGCGCCCACTGCGTCGGCTGCACGCCGGGCGTCGACCGCGCGCCCCCCGGCATCGGCGGTGCGCTCGGGGCCGGCTGCGGCACGGACGCCTTGCCGGCCGCCCTCGCGGGGGAGGGGGAATTCGGCGCGGGCGGCTGACCCCCGTACACCCGGCCTGGTGGGGAAGCCGGCGGCGTGCCCGCCGGAGTGACCCGCGCGGAGCCCTTCGCTGCGGGCGGCCCCTCGCCGCCGCCCGACATTCCGGTCGTGTCCGGCTTCGTCCCGTCGCCCGGCCCGGCCGCCCCCGTCATCAACCCGCTCCTCACCGGCCCGGACCAGCCCGGGCGCGTGACCAGTATTCCCGGCCAGTGCCAACCCACTTGTCAGCAGATCGATAGCGCGCTGACCCTACGTCCGCTACCTGTGGTTACACGCACGGCCATGCCACCTGGGGAGAATCGGATGATCGCCGTCAGTCCGTCACAAACCCGCCCCGCCGCGCCCGTCCGCCGCGCCCATCTTGCCCTCTGGATCTTCCTGATCGCCAATCTGGTGATCGTCGAGTTGATGTTCGCCACCCCGGCCACGCCGGCGCACAACACCCTGACCTCGATCGGCCGCTTCCTGGGCCTGCACCTGGCCTTCGTCATGGCGTTGCAACTGCTGCTGATCGCCCGGTTGCCGTTCCTCGACCGCCGGATCGGCATGGACAAGCTGACCACCTGGCACCGCTGGACCGGTTTCACCATCTTCTGGCTGGTCCTGCTGCATCCCACGTTCGTGCTGCTGGGTTACTCGAAGCTCGACCAGATCTCGTTCTTCGCCGAGATCTCCAACCTCGCCAAGCAGATGCCGGTGCTCCTCGGCATGATCGCCGCGGTGCTCGTGGTCGTGGTGGCCGGCCTGTCGGTGCGTATCGCCCGCCGCAAACTGTCCTACGAGGCATGGCACACCGTGCACCTGCTGGTCTATGTGCTCGTCACGCTCGGCATCGTGCACCAGGTCTACGAGGGCAGCGCGTTCAAGGCCAACGTCCTCACCCAGGTGTACTGGTGGGGGCTGTGGGCGTTCGCGCTGGGCGCGCTGATCACCGGCCGGGTGCTGACGCCCCTGGTCCGCAACGCCCGCCACCAGCTGAAGGTCGCCGCGGTCGTGCCCGAGGCCGACGACGTCGTCTCGGTCTACGTCACCGGCCACGACCTCGGCAGGCTCGACGCCCGGGCCGGCCAGTTCTTCCTGTGGCGGTTCCTCGGTCACAACCGGTGGTGGCAGGTCAATCCGTGGTCACTCTCCGCGGCGCCGGACGGCCGCTCCCTCCGCCTGACGGCGAAGGGCATCGGCACCACCAGCGCCGGGTTGCGCGGGCTGCCGATCGGCACGAAAGTGTTCGCCGAAGGGCCGTACGGGGCGTTCACCTCGGCCCGCCGGGTGACCGGCAAGTCCCTGCTGATCGCCGGCGGCATCGGGGTGACGCCGATCCGCTCGCTGATGGAGGACGAACGCCTCACCGGCGACGTCGTGGTGCTCTACCGGGTCCGCGACCGCGCCGAGGCGGTCCTGCTCGGCGAAATGCACAACATCGCTTCCGTACGGGGTCAGCACCTGCACCTGCTCACCGGCCGCACCACCGAGAGCAACCAGCCGTTCAGCCCCGCCGCCCTCGCCGAGCTGGTCCCGGACATCGTGGAACGTGACGTGTTCGTCTGCGGGCCGGCCGGAATGACCGACGCCGTGCTGCGCAGCCTGCGCGAACTGAAGGTGCCCGCCCAGCAGCTGCACGCGGAGGTGTTCCGGCTGGCGAGCTGATCGTTTGCCCGCGGCGAGTAGGGTGCCGCGGGTGATCCAGCTGTCGCGGCGCCGCATCGTGGTGGGCGCCGTTTTCGCCGCGATGATCCTGGTGCCGGCCGCCGGCGGCTGGAGCGCGGGCCGGGCGCTGCGCCCCGCCGCGTCGCCGTCGGTGACGCCGTCGTCAACGCCGTCCCCGCTCCCGTCCTACACCGGGCCGACCTTGGAAACCGCCACCCCGGGCGGGCCGATCGGGGTGACCTCCGGGATGGCTGTCCCGACCTCGGCGCTGCCGGCGCCGGTGGGCTGGAAGCTCTCCGACGTGCCGCAGTTCCTGCCGCCGCCCGCGCCGGAACCGATCGTGCTCCCGCCGGGTGACCAGGTGCCGTTCCTGTCCCGGGTGCCGGTCACCCAGCCGGTGGCGTTCCTGACCATCGACGACGGTTACCTGAAGAACCCCGAGGCGATCAAGCTGTTCGCCGCGGCGCACATCCCGGTGACGCTGTTCCTGACCACCGACGCGATCCACGACGACCCGGCCTTCTTCGACCGGCTGCGCTCCTACGGCGCGGTGATCGAGGCGCACACCGTCTCCCACCCCGAGCTGGCCGGCCGCTCGTACGGTTTCCAGAAGCACCAGATCTGCGACGGCGCCGACCGGCTCGCCCAGTGGTACGGTCGCCGCCCGGTGCTGTTCCGGCCGCCGTTCGGCGACAAGGACTCGACGACGCTGCGGGTGGCCAAGGAATGCGGGATGACGGCCGCGTTCATGTGGAAGGAGACGGTCCACGAGGGCAAGGTCCGCTACCAGGAGGGCAGGGCCGTGCAGCGCGGCGACATCATCCTGATGCACTTCCGCCCGGCGTTCGTGCAGGACTTCCTGGCCGCGCTGCGCGCCATCCACCGGGCCGGCCTCACCCCGGCGCTGCTGGAGGACTACGTGCCGGTCGGCCCGCCGCTGCCGGTGGCCACGTATGCCGCGAGCAGCAGCGTTCCGGGCAGTGGGCAGCCGGCTGTGAGTTGATCCGCTGGGCCGGCCGGTGTGCCGGGCCGCCGGGCTATCGGTGCCGGGCCGGGTTCATCGGCTCAGGGCGACGCCGATGAACAAGCCGTAGAAGACGGTCAGGCCGATGATCAGGGCCAGATCCATGCCGCGACGTTCCAGAAGATCCCGCACGACCTGTTCAACGAGCGGCGCGGCCGGGCGGTCCGCGGCTCATCCGATCGGGGTCGCCCGTGCGGGACTTGCCACATGGACGTAACCTCCCTGTCGAATTACTCCACAAAGGACTGGGACGTGGAGAAATCGGATACCTAGCCTCCTAGGACGCTTTAGCCGGTGTGCGCCGGGCGACCGAGGGGCGGTTCGGCGGAAGCGGAGGGGGCTACGCGTGGCCGAGGGCGTACGGGAACGGATGATTCACGGGGCGGTGCGGCTGCTCGCCCGGCAAGGTTTACAGGGGACGTCGTTCGCCGAGGTGCTGCAGGCGACCGGCACGCCGCGCGGCTCGATCTACCACCACTTCCCGGGTGGCAAGGACCAGCTGGTCGAGGCCGCCCTGGACGCGGCCGGGGAGGACACCCTCCGGGCATTGGCCGGCCTGGAGGGCGCGACCCCGGACCGGGTGACCGAGACCTACCTGGGCATCTGGCGGTCGCTGCTGGAGGAGAGCGACACCACCGCCGGCTGCGCGGTGCTCGCGGTCACCGTGGCGACCCGCTCCGACGAGATGATGGCCCGCACCGCGGCCGTGTTCCGCTCGTGGCGCGCCCGGCTCGCCGAGTTGCTGGCCCTGGGCGGCCATCCCCACCCGGAGGCGTTCGCCGCCACCGTGGTCGCGGCGGCCGAGGGCGCGGTCGTGCTGTCCCGGGCCGAGCGCTCGCTGGAGCCCTTCGATGCGGTAGCGGCCTTCCTGATCGCCGAGGCCCGCGACGCGACGTAGGCCCTGCTCAGCGCGCCTCCAAGATTCCCTTGAGGCGGGCCAGGTCGGCGGCGACCAGGCCGGTGTCGCGGGCGAAGTCCTCGTCCGGGGTGCCAGGCGCGCGGCGCACGCTGAAGACGATCTCCGAACCGTCGCCGTAGGGGACCACGCGGAGCGGGTTGAGAAAGCTCTCGCCGTTCGGGAAGGTCGCCACGTGGTCGAGCACGCCGAACTCGTTGGGCGGGGCGAACACGACCTTGACCCGGCCGCCCGGTGTCACGACGAACCACTCGTCGCCGTCCCGCTCCACCTTTTCGCCGAGGCCGGGCGCCCAGTCGGGCAGGTGCGCGGGGTCGGCGACGTAGGCGTACACGTCGGCGGCGGGACGGTCGATGCGTTCGGCGAGGTGCGCGGTGTCGGTCGGCATCTCCCCATCCTGGCAACATCGGCGGTAATTCGCTGGCCGCTCGCGGGCGGGCGGGCGACCATCGAGGCATGTTAATCACGTTCGCGCGGGCGGCGGGCGGATCCACCCTGGCGACCGTCCGCCGGGCCGACGGGGTGGTGCTCGAGCTGCCCGGCTTCGACCGGAAGTGGCGGGTGCCGCACGACCTGGCGCATGCGGCGACCGAGTGCGAGCTCGGCATGTCCGAGGGCGTGTTCGGATCGATCGCGGGTGGCGGGGTGTTCGGCAACATGCGGGTGGTCGGCGGTAAGCCACGGCACGACGCGGCCGACCGCAGCCGTCGCCTGCTGGCGGCCAACAAGCGCCCGCTGGGGGTGGCCGAGGTGCTGGCCGGGGTGGTGCACGACGCGGTCGAGCACGGCCGGCCGGCGGTGCCGCCCGAGCTGGCCCGGGGGAGCTGGGGCATCTTCAGTTCCGATCCGTTCCCGTGGTCGCCGGCGCAGCTGTCCGGGGCGGTCCGCCGGCTGGCCGGGCTGGCCGCCGAGTTCGAGCGGTCCGGCGGTGCGCTGGAGTTCGCCTGGCCCGACCGGCTGACCAGCCCGGTTCCGGCCCCGGCGGCACCCCGGCGCGGGCGTCGCGGCCGGGTCTGATCGGATCGGCACATGGGACTCGCTGCATATGTCCATTGCGGTTGCTGGGCGGGCGGGCTGGCGGGACCGCCGCCGGCCGGCCCGATCGGGTTCGGCGCCGACGGCCGGCTCGGTCTGTTGGAGCCCTGGACGGCGGAAACCGAGGAGGCGCACTTCGCGGTGGAGGACTGGCTGCAGAACGGCTGTGCGCACGAGCGCATGCAGTTGATCTCCGAGTACCTGGGTTCGGGCGCCGGGCACCTGCGGAGGGCGCTGCTGGAGGCGGGCGGTGCGAACTTCCCGGCGCTGCTCGCCTACCTGCCGACGAGGACCCACGACGGCTGCATTCCGGCCGGCGAGGTGCCCCGGGTGCTGGCCGAGCTCGACCTCTTCGAGAAGGAGGCGCGCCTGCCGGACGAGGCCGTGCTGGTCGACGAGGCGTCCGGCACCGTGTTGTTCTCTCGGGGGTTCGACGTGGGCCGCTATTTCATCGGTGTCGACGAAGACGGGTTCTTCGTGCGCGACACTCGCGTGGATCCGCCGGTCGAGCTGTTCCGGGCCACTCGTTTCGAGCAGCAGGCGTTGCCGGGCGATGAGCTGGAACTGTCCGGCGACGGTCGCACGGTCCGGTTGTCGTCGAGGAAGCCGTTCGCCGACTTCCTGCCGACGACGCCGCGCCGGCTGGTGGCCGAGGTCCGGTCCCGGACGGGGGCGGATTTCGCGCACCTGCTGGGGATGCTGCGGCGGCTGGGTGCGGCGTCGGTCACGACGGGGAGTCCGGTGACATGGACATGAGGCCGCGGTGGGCGAAGTCGATCAGCCAGGTGAAGCTCACCTCCTGATCGGCGTCCCACTGGAAGCCGTTGGCGGCCTGCAGGGTCGCGAAGCCGTGCAGCAGGCTGCGCAGCGTGCGCAGGGCGTGGTTCATCTGGTCCGGTTCGATGCGGTAGCCGCGCAGGACCGCCGCCATCGACCCGATCACCCGTTCGCCGGCCAGGGCGAGCGGGTCGCCCGGTCCGGTGGCGGTCGCGCCGGTGGTGGCGGCGTAGCGGCCGGGGTGTTTCAGCACGTAGTCGCGGAAGGCCCGGCACATCGCGGCCAGGGCGTCCCGGCCGGAGAGGCCGGCGACCGCGTCGCGGATCGCGTCGGCCGCCTCGGCCATGGCCAGCGCGGCGATGCCGTGGTTGAGGTCGGCGAGGCTGTCGATGTGTTTGTAGAGCGACGGGGTGCGCACCCCGAGCCGCTCCGCGACCAGGCCCATCGTCACGCCGGCCGGGCCGGTCTCGTCGGCGAGGGCGGCGGCGGCGGCGACCACGGCCGCCGGGTCGAGGCCGGCCCTAGGCACGGGCGGCCGTCCGGGCGAGGAACGGCAGCAGCAGCGCGACGGTCTCGTCGGGGTACTGGGTGTGCGGGTAGTGTCCGGCCCCCTCGATCACTGCCAGCTCGCCGATCCCGTCGGGCAGCGCCGCCACGATGGCCTCTCCCTCGGCCCGCGGGTCGACCCAGTCGGGGTCGAGGGAGCCTTCGACGATGAGGGCGGGGCACTGCACGCCGGCGAGGTGGTCGCGGGCGTCGGTGGGCTTGGACATGCCCATCTTCTGCATCGCCTTCATCCGGGCGGGCTCGCTCATCTGGCTGCGGATCCGCTCGATCTGCTCGGCCCAGTCAGCCGGCCGGCGACCGGGGTAGGCGAGGTCGAGGTAGCTGAGCCACATCTTCACGCTGCCCAGGAGGCCGGTGCCGAGCAGCCTGGTCGCGCCGGCCCGGTACCGCTTGACCCGGAAGTCGCCGAGCTTGATCGACTGGGCGCGGGTGAACGGTGCGAGCTCGACGATGCCGCTGATCAGCTCGGGGGCCTGGGCGGCGGCGATGGTGGCGGCACCGCCGGAGATCGACTGGCCGACCAGCACGGCCGGGCCGCCGAGGTGGCGGATCAGGGCGATCAGGTCGGCGGCGATGTCGGTGCGGCTGAACGAGGGCCAGTCGGTGCTGGACTCGCCGCAGCCGCGCAGGTCGGCGGCGGCGACCCGGTAGCCGGCCGCGACCAGTTGCGGGATCACGAAGCGGTAGGAGGTGCGGCTGTCGCCCATGCCGTGCGCGAGCACGACGAGGGGGCCGTCGCCGGCCACCTCGTACGCGATGGTGCCGCCGCCGGTGCTGAGGAACTCGGTCATGACATCTCCCTGTTGGCTAATTTCGTTAGCTTAAAGCTAATCGTATTAGCCAACCTTGTCAACCGAGGTATCGCGCCGCGACCACCTCCGGTTGCTCCATCACCCGCCCGGCCTGGATGTTCCGGGCAAGCCGGACGTACTGCGCGTGGGCCCAGGTCAGTGGGGTGGCCGAGAACGTCGGCGTGCCCGGTGCGAACGCGGGCGGATAGAGGTCCCAGACCTGCTCGGAGAGCATCGCGGTCGGGCCGGCCGCCCGGGTCATCGTGGCCAGCTGCTTGCGTGCGTCCGCCCGGGCGCCCGCGGCCAGGGCGTATTCACCCCGCTCACCGTTGAGCAGCGGCCACGCCCGCCCGTGCGTGATCAGCGAGCCGTCCGGCAGGCCGTAGTCCCACGGCGACCCGTCCGCCTTCTCGCCGAAGCCGTCGAACGACGCCCGGTGCCAGAAGAACCCGTTGGGCGTGGCCACCCCGAGCTGGGCGTCGACCACCCGCAGCGTGTTGCGGACGTCCGGGTCGGCGGCGGGCAGCACACCGAGGCGGACCAGCTCCAGGAAGCTGGGGTCGACCACCGTGCGCTGGTCGGCGGCGGCCGGCCCGCTGTCCCCGATGGCGTAGGTGGTGCCGGCGTTCGGCTGGCCGTCCTTGGTCAGCCGCAGGAAGTAGGGCTGCGCCGAGTACGGGCCGGTGCTGGTCACCGTCCACGACTTCAACCGGGCGTGCCAGTCGTCCGCGGTGGCCAGGTAGCGCGCCGACGCGGCGGTGTCGCCGTTCCCGCGGGCGATCGACGCGGCGCAGACCAGTCCGGCGATCTCGGCCGCGATCGTGCCGGGGGAGTAGCCCGACTGGTTCTCCCAGCGCTCCTGCGGCGTCCACGGCGCCTGCGGGTAGTCGAGCAGGAAATCGGCGGCCCGCCGGACATGGGACCAGGTCGCCGCATCGTTCCGGCCGAGCTGGTAGGCCAGCACGATCGGCAGCGCGACCTCGTCGAGCTGCAGCCCGCTCCACACCGGCACGCCGTCGACCTGCGAGTTCTGCGGGAACGAGCCGTCCGGCTTCTGCTGCACGGTGAACAGGAAGTCCAGTGCCCGCCCGGCCGCGGCGCGGTCCCCGGCGGCGATCAGGCCGGTGGCGATCTGATAGAGATCGCGCGACCAGACCAGGTGGTAGGGCCCGGACGGGTCGTCCCGGCCGAACGCCCACGGCGACGCCGGCGCCGCCACGAACGCCCCGGGATGCGTCTTGTCCTCGCTGGCCGCGAGCACCATCGTGGACACCCGGTACAGGCGCCGGGCGTCGCGATCGGACACCGCGGGCGGGGGTTTCGGCAGGCTGCTCAGGTACCGCTGCCAGCCGTACCGGTAAATCGAAGCGACGCGGCCGAAGCCGCGCCGCAGAGAGGAGGAGGCCGCGGCGATCGCGTCGCGCTCGCCGGTGCCGAAGGCCAGAGCGAGGGTGGTACGCGGTGCCAGCGCGGCCGTCTGCACGAGGCTGCCCGGTGCCGCGTCGCGATAGCGCCGGTCGAGCCGGCCGTCGGCCAGCAGATCGGTCAGGCCGTCGCTGACCCCGGCATAGCCGCTGGATGCGGCCCGGATCGAGGGGTACGCCGTGAGCGCGCTCGAAACGCCGCCGTCGCTCGCGACCAGGGCATCCCCGCGGGTGTGCCCGGCGTCGTTGCCGCGGGTGTTGCCGAGGGCCGGGTCGTAGATCGCGTAGAGGTCCCGGCCGTGCCCGGCGAGATCGAGCCCGACCAGGACGGTGTCGCGATCCGGATCGGTCACGTAGTTGGCCGTGAGCCGCCACGAGCGGTCCCGCGCGGTGAACGTCTGCCGGAAGCTGAGGCTGCGTTCGTCGGTGAGTTCGGTGCGCACCGTGACCTGTGGTGACGATGTGGCCAGGACGGCGTGGCCGTGCCGGTCGGCGACCACGAACCGCAGTGCGCGGGCGCTCGGCCCGCCCAGCGTCGGATAGAAGATCTCGCCGAGGCCGCCCTCGGCCTGCACGGTCGCCCAGACGTTGCTGGCGGTGGTGCGGGAGGTGACCAGACCGGCCTTGTCGGCCGGGAGGTACTGCTCGTCGATACCGGGAGCGCCCGGTGCGGGGGTAAGGCTGAGCGTCGCCGCCATACCGGCGGCCATCCATGAGTGCGTCATGCCGGCCTCCTTCGCCTCGACATATACGCCTGCTGCGCGGGTACCGCATTCGGTGGACAACCGGGGCCGGTCGGGTAAAGGCTGGCAACGGTTGAAGGCACCGCAGAGAGGGCGATGACGATGCAGTACCGGCAACTTGGTCGGACCGGCCTGAGGGTTTCGACGTTCACCCTGGGCACGATGGGTTTCGGTGGCACCGGGTGGGCCACCCCGGTCGGCAATCTCGACGTGGAAGCGGCCAAGGAGGAGATCGCGATCGCCCGGGACGCCGGGGTCAATCTGATCGACACCGCCGACGTGTACTCGGCCGGGTTGTCCGAGGAGATCATCGGGCAGGCGCTCGGCTCCTCGCGGGAGGACTGGCTGATCGCGACGAAGGTGCGGATGCCGATGGGGGACAGCCCCAACGACGCCGGCCTGTCCCGGCACCACATCATCCGCGGCGCCGAGGCGAGCCTGCGCCGGCTCGGCACCGACTACATCGACCTCTACCAGGTGCACGAGTGGGACGGGCACACCCCGCTGGAGGAGACCCTGGCCGCGCTGGACGACCTGGTGCGCAGCGGCAAGGTGCGCTACGTGGGCTGTTCGAACTACGCGGCCTGGCAGATGATGAAGGCGCTCGGCGTCTCCGACGCGCGGCACCTCGAACGGTTCGCCAGCACCCAGGTCTACTACTCGCTGCACAGCCGGCACGTCGAGGCCGAGATCGTGCCGGCCTGCATCGACCAGGGCGTCGGCATCCTGGTGTGGAGCCCGATCGCGGGTGGCCTGCTCTCCGGGAAATATCGCCGGGGGGTGCAGGCCCCGGCCGGCAGCCGGCACCTGTCCGAGTGGTCCGAGCCGCCGGTGCACGACGAGGACAAGCTGTACGACACGATCGAGCTGGCCGTGAAGATCGGTGAGTCGCACGGGGTGTCGGCGGCCCGGGTGGCCCTGGCCTACATCGTGCAGAAACCGGGCGTGACCTCGGTGATCGTCGGCGCGCGCACCAACGACCAGTTGCGCGACAACCTCGCGGCGGCCGACCTGGTGCTGACCGACGACGAGGTCAGGGCGCTCGACGACGTGAGTGGTGAGCCGCTGCGCTACCCGTTCTGGCACCAGGCCAACACCTCGTCGGACAGGCTGAGCCCGGCCGACCTGTCACAGATCGCCCGCCACCTGTAGAAAGAGGGGCCGCTGCAGGGCGGCCCCTCTCTCTGTGTGCTGGGTCAGGCGAGGACGGTTGAGACCTCGACCGAAGGGAGGCCCAGCGCTTCGCCGACCGACGCGTTCGTCAACCGGCCGGCGTGGATGTTGAGGCCCGAAGCAAGGGCCGGGTCCTGCTTGAGCGCGTCCTGCCAGCCGAGGTCGGCCAGCCGCAGCGCGTACGGCAGGGTGGCGTTGGTCAGGGCGTAGGTGGAGGTGTTCGGCACCGCGCCCGGCATGTTCGCCACGCAGTAGAACACCGCGTCGTGCACCCGGTAGACCGGGTCCTCGTGGGTGGTGGCGTGCGAGTCCTCGAAGCAGCCGCCCTGGTCGATCGCGATGTCGACCAGCACCGCGCCCGGCTTCATCCGCTTCACCAGGTCGTTCGACACCAGCTTCGGGGCCTTCGCACCGGGCACCAGCACCGCACCGATCACCATGTCGGCCTCGATCACCGACTGCTCGATGGCGTAGGAGCTGGACACCAGCGTCTTGACCCGGCCGCCGAACTGGGCGTCGATCTGCCGCAGCCGGGGGATGCTCAGGTCGAGAACGGTCACGTCGGCGCCCATGCCGAGCGCGATGGTGGCCGCGTTGACGCCGGAGACGCCACCGCCGATGACGGTGATCTTCGCCGGGCTCACGCCCGGCACCCCGCCGGGGAGCACGCCGCGACCGCCCGAGTTACGCATCAGGGAGTACGCGCCGACCTGCGGAGCGAGGCGGCCGGCTACCTCGGACATCGGGGCGAGCAGCGGCAGCGAACCGTCGGCGAGCTGCACCGTCTCGTACGCGATCGCGGTCGTCCCGCTGTCCAGCAGGGCCTTCGTGCCGGCCGCGTCGGCGGCCAGGTGCAGGTAGGTGAAGACGACCTGCCCGGCGCGCAGCCGGTGGTACTCGGCGGCGATCGGCTCCTTGACCTTCAGCAGCAGGTCGGCCTGCGCCCACACGCTGTCGGCGTCCGGCACGATCCGGGCGCCCGCGGTGGCGAAGTCGTCGTCGGTGATCGCGGAACCCTCGCCGGCACCGGCCTGGACGAGCACCTGGTGCCCGCGCCGGACGAACTCGGCAACCCCGGCCGGGGTGATGGCCACCCGGTACTCGTGGTTCTTGACCTCGGTCGGCACGCCGATCTGCATTTTCCGGTCCCTTCGGGGCTCGCGTTGTGTGACCAGGGTGAAATGATGTGCAGGAAGGGCGCAATGGGACCGAATAAGATTCTGTCCTGCTTGTCAGCGCGGCATCTTGTGCAGATCATGAGCCGATGACGCCGGATACGCCGAAGGATCTTCGGGCCCTCGATCCCATCGATCTGGACCTGCTGGCCCTGCTCGAGGTCGACGGCCGGATGCCCAACAACGCGCTCGCCGAGCGGGTCGGCATCGCGCCGTCCACCTGCCTGACCCGCATCCGCCGACTGCGCGAGCTCGGTGCCATCCGGGGCTTCCACGCCGACGTCGATCCGGCCTGGATCGGGCGCCCGATCCAGGCCATGATCGCGGTGCGGATCCGGTCCGACGCCCGCGACGCGATCGGCAAGTTCGCCGAGTCGCTGGCCGGCATCCCGGCGGTCCGCGACGTCTACTTCGTCTCCGGCTCCTACGACTTCCTGCTGCACGTGGCCACCGCCGACGTCGGCGACCTGCGCACGATCATCACCGAGCGGCTCAGCGGTACCCACCTGGTGGCCGGCACCGAGACTCACCTGATCTTCGAGCACCGGCGCGGCAACTGATCAGCGGCGGCGGTCGACCAGCTTCATCACCCGCGGCGCCGCGGCGCGCAGCAGGTCCACGGTGGCGGCGTTGAACCGGCCCGGCTCGGGGGCCATCACCGCCAGGACCGCCACGACCAGGCCCTCGGGCGAGTGCAGCGGCACCGCCGCGTAGGAGCGGACGCCGGAGAACACCACCATCGGGATGTCCCGGAAGATCGGGTCGGTGATCATGTCGTCGAGGAGCATCGGCCGGTCGGTGCCGGCCAGCACGCCGCACGGCGTCCACTCCAGCGGTGCACCGCCGGCCTCGACGATCAGATCGGGCAGGCCCACCGAGGCGACCGTCTGCAGCGCCTTGTCGAGGATGAGCCCGATCGCGGCGGCCTGCGCGCGGGTCGCCTCGGCGATGTTGGCGATCTCCAGCGCCAGGCTCAGCTCGTCGACCGGGTCCGGCTCGGCCAGCAGCCGGCTGACCGCGGCCAGCCGTTCCGGGTCGGTCAGCGGCCGGCCGGTGACCAGCCGCGGCCGGGTGCTGTCCAGCAGATCCCGGGCCACGTCGGCGACCTGCCGGAGCGGGATGGGCTTGTGCAGCACCTGGTCGAAGACGTCCCGGGCGCCGTCCGGCGTGAAGGCCGAGAGCATCATCATCGGCACTCTCGAGGTGGCGTCGTCGGCGCGCAGCCGCCGGGCCACGTCGAGGCCGGTCATGCCGGGCATCCCGTGATCGAGGATGACGAGGTCCGGGTGGCGCTCGGCGACCATCTGCAGGGCGCGCGGGCCGTTGGCGGCCAGGTGGACGACGTGCCCGGCCCGGCTCAGCGTGGTCGCGAGCAGGTCCGCGACATCGGCGTCGTCCTCGGCAGCGACAATTACGGCCATGGCAACCCGTCCTTTCGATTCGTTCATGCAGCTCAGACGGTAGGTTGCGAAAGGGCCGACGGGAGTGCCGCACGGTTGCCATCGGGTTGTCGGCGTCCGCACCTTCAAGCTCAGCACCTGCGTCAACCGGCCGAGTGGACCGGTATGGCCCGGAACACCCCGGCCACCGCCGGAGGTTCGTAAAATGTCGGGCATGTTGGTCGCGGATCCGCAGCTGGAACGGCAGCGGCTGGCCGCCCTGCACGACTACGACGTGCTCTACACCGCGCCGGAAGCCGACTTCGACGACATCGCCGTGCTCGCCGCCCAGTTGTGCCGCACCCCCATCGCCGCGATCAGCCTGGTCGACGGCGAACGGCAGTGGCTCAAGGCCAGCGTCGGCATGGACTTCTGCGAGGTCGCCCGCGAGCACTCGTTCTGCTCGCACGCCATCCACGCCGCCCGCGAGGTCATGCAGGTGCCCGACGCCCGGCTCGACCCGCGCTTCCGCAACAACCCGATGGTCGTCGCCGAGCCGTACGTCCGGTTCTACGCCGGTGCCCCGCTGGTGACCGCCGGCGGCCAGCCGCTCGGCACCCTCTGCGTGATCGACTCCGAGCCCCGTCTGCTCAACCCGGCCGAGTGCGCCGGCCTGCGCACTCTCGCCCGGCACGTGATGGCCCAGCTCGAACTGCGCCAGTACGCCCGCGGTCTGGACGCCGCCAACGAGCGGCTGCGCGACGCCGACCGGATCAAGGACGAGTTCATCTCCCGGGTCACCCACGAACTGCGCACCCCGCTGACCTCGATCAACGGTTACCTCGAGGTGCTCGGCGACCCCGAGTCGCCACCGTCGGAGAACCCCCAGTTCCTCGACCGCATCCGGCGCAACTCCGACCGGCTGATCGCGCTGGTCGACGACATGCTGCTGGCCGCGCAGGCCGGGCAGAGCTCGCTCGTGCTCGACCGCTCCGTCATCGACGTGGCCGAGCTGGTCCGCGACGCGGTCGCCCGCAACCGGGTGCTCGCCGAGGGGCGCGGCCTGGAGATCTCGGCCGTCGCCGGCGAGCCGGTTCCGGTCCGCGCCGACCTGCAACGCCTCGGCCAGGCGGTGGAACGCCTGGTGCTCAACGCCGTCAAGTTCACCCCGCGCGGCCGGATCACGGTGACCGCCAGGGCCGACGGCGACGACGCGGTCCTCGAGGTGCGCGACACCGGCATCGGGATCAGCGCGGCCGACCAGCAGCGGGTGCTCGCCCCGTTCCGCCGCGCGGCCGACGCCGAACGCCGCGAGGTGCAGGGGGCCGGGCTCGGCCTGAGCATCGTCAAGGCGATCGTCGACGCGCACGACGGCCTCCTGACCATCGACAGCGACCCGGGGCACGGCACCCCCATCTCCATCCATCTGCCCCGTCAGGACGTCTCCGCAGCGATCACGGCAGGTACTGTCTGACCGTGTCACGGCCGCCGACCTGATCGGCGCCGACGACCTCGACCGGCTGACCGAGCTGGCCGACGCGATCGACCGGCCCGGTGCCACCCTGCGCGAGCTCAACCGGCTCAACCGGCAGTTCCACGGCCTGATCACCGCCGCCTGCGGCAACCCGGTGCTGGTCCAGTTCGCACAGCGCACCAACATCAGCCACTGGATCTTCAGCGGCACCGGGGCGATGAGCCCGGCCGACGCGGTGGCGGTCAACGCCGAGCACCGGCAGATGATCGAGGCATTGCGCCGGCACGACGGCGATGCGACCGAAGCCTTGGTCCGGGCCCATATCGGACGCACGCTGAAGATCCTCGAACAGGCCGCGCCGGCGCTCTGAGCAGATGCGTTGATCATTTATGCATTTGCATGGCTCGTCGCATTGATAGCATCGCCCCCTTCGGAGAAAACGACGTGGGGGGTCTCCTTGAACAGAGCAGTTCGAGTGCTTGCACCGCTGGTCACACTGGGTTTGATCGCCGCCGGCGGGACGGCCGCGCAGGCCGCGCCGGCGGCGGCCCCGGACGGTCTGACCGCGGTTCAGACGCGCCAATCCCTGCTGGGTACGCACACCTGGTACCAACAGACCTATCGGGGAATCCCGGTCTTCGGCGGCTATTACGCCACGCACACCGACACCGCCGGCACGAAGACGATCGAGGACGGCCGCAAGACGGTGACCGGTCTGAACGAGACGGCCGCCGACCTGACCGCGCAGACGGCGAAGTCGAAGGTGGCCGGGCGTCTCGGCAATCAGCCCGGCAGCGCCCAACTGGTGATCGTGCCGGGCAGTCCGGCCAAGCTCGCCTGGATGACGCTCACCCCGACCGTGAAGGGCACCTACCGCACCCTGGTCGACGCCGACTCGGGCGGCGTGCTCCAGGAGAAGAACACCGCGCAGAACAACGACGGCAAGGGTCGCGTCTTCGACCCGAACCCGGTGGTCAAACTGCAGAACGAGTCGCTCACCGACAACGACGACGCCGACGGCCCGCAGTTCAGGCGTGCTTACCGCACAGTGAAGCTGACCAAGCTCGACCGGCGGAAGACCACGCTGGACGGGGCCTACGCCAACAACATCAGCGACAGCGAGGTGACATCGCGCAGCCGCACCTACCTGTTCAACCGGGAACAGGACGGCTTCGAGCAGGTGATGGCCTACTACAGCATCACCAGCACGCAGGAGTACATCCACCGGCTCGGGTTCCGCGACGTCAACAACGAGCCGCAGGACTTCGCCACCACCGGTTACGAGGACGACAACTCGTACTACGACGGCAGCGTGGACGGCATCACCTTCGGCACCGGCGGCGTCGACGACGCCGAGGACAACGAGGTGATCTGGCACGAGTACGGCCACGCCATCCAGGACGACCAGGTGCCCGGCTTCGGCGAGTCCGAGGAGGCCGGCTCGATCGGTGAGGGCTTCGGCGACTACTGGGCCGTCACCATGTCCCAGGCGACCAGCCGGAACACCGCCGTCACCCCGTGGGCCTGCGTGATGGACTGGGACGCCACCTCGTACACCGACGACACCCCGCACTGCCTGCGCCGCACCGACACCCCGAAGGTCTACCCGACCGACCTGGAGGGCGAGGTGCACGCCGACGGCGAGATCTGGTCGCACGCGCTGTGGGACGTCAACCGGGCGCTCGGCCGCACCACCGCCAACCGGGTGATCCTGGAGTCGCAGTTCTTCTTCAACCCGACGATCACCATGCCGGAGGCGGCCCAGCGGACCGTCACCACCGCCCGGCTGCTCTACGGCCACCGGGCCGCGGCCAAGACCCGCGCCGCGTTCCACGCCCGCGGCCTGCTCTGACAGCTCCACACTCGGGCCCGCCGGCAGCGCAACCCGGCAACGCCTCGTTTGCAACCGGCGGGCACCCGAGCAGGGCAACGATCGGAGTACCCCCGATCAAGGAGTTGCCCGTGCAGTTTCGCCGTATCGCCGTCGCCGCGGCCCTGGCCACCGCCGTTGCCGTGCCGTCGGCCGCCACGGTCGCGTTCGCCTCGTCACCGGGTGGCGGGCTGACCGCCGCCCACCGGCCCGAGACCGCACCGTCCGGCAGCAGCAAGGCCGGCAAGAAGAGCAAATTCACCGCCACCGGTACGGTCGCCGCGGTCAGCGCCGCCGACAGCACGGTGACCGTCAAGGCCAAGAAGGGCACGGTCACCGTCACGGTGGCCGCCAACGCCCGCATCCGGATCAACGGCAAGGCCGCGACCGTCGCCGGCCTGGGCGTCGGCTACGGCATCACGGTGATCGGCACCAAGTCCGGCACCGACTACCTCGCCGCACGGATCGAGGCGCGCGGGAAGCGGATCAAGCCGAGCCCGACGGCGAGCCCGTCATCGAGCCCGTCATCGAGCCCGTCATCGAGTCCGACGGCGAGTCCGACGGTAGCCCGTCGCCGAGCGCGACCGTGAGCCCGTCCGCGTCGGACGACTCGGGGCATCTGGGCGACGACGACTGAGACCTCCGGGAAGGGGTGAGCGGCGCGGACCGGCCCGGCCGGTCCGCACCGCCCAGTCGCGTCCGGGGCGCGAGCCGCGCCGCAACCGGGCGGCAACCGTTCCGGCAACCGGTCAGCACCCGAGCGGGGGAACGATCGGAACTACCCCGATCAAGGAGTTGTCCCGTGCGTTTTCGCCGCATCGCCGTCGCGGCGGCCCTCGTGACCGCCGTCGTGATCCCCGCGGCCGCCACGGTCGCGGTCGCCGCGCCCGCCGAGCACACCGCCGCTCACCAGGACCGGTCGAGGCCGTCGCGGTTCTCGACCACCGGCACGGTCACCGCGGTGTCCGGCCGCACGGTCACCATCAAGCCCAGCGGCAAGAGCGCCGCGCTGACGGTCACGGTGACCGCCAACGCCAAGATCCGGGTCAACGGCAAGACCGGCAAGGTCGCCGACCTGGGCGCCGGCTTCGGCATCACGGTCAACGGCACCCGGTCCGGCACCGACTACCTCGCCTCACGGGTCGAGGCGCGCGGGAAGAAGACGCAGGCGGGCCCGGCGGTGCGCCCGTCGCCGAGCGCGTCGGCGACCCACCACGCGCGGGACGACGACTAGCGGGTGAGCGGTGCGGACCAGCCCGGTTGGCCCGCACCGCTCAGTCATGGTCAGGCGCAGACCGCGCCGTTGAGCTTCACCGTGGCCGGCGCGCTCGCCGTCCCGTTGGCGGTGAAGCCGACGGTCACCGACGCGCCCGCGGCCAGCGACGCCGCGTACGAGGGGGCCGCCGCGGTCACCGATGTCCCGCTCTGGGTCACGGTCGCGTTCCAGCCGCTGCCCAGGGTCACGCCGGACGGCCAGGCCCAGGTCACCGACCACGGGTTGACCGCGCCGGTGCCGGTGTTCTTGACGGTCACCGAACCCTGGAAGCCGCCCTCCCACGCATTGTCCTGCTTGTAGACGACGGTGCAGCCCGCGGTGGTGGCCGGGGTGCTCGGCGACGTGGAGACCGACGCCGACACGGTCGGCGAGGTCGTGGTGGTGGTGCCGCCGCCGACCGGCGCGATCAGGTACGGCTGCAGGATGGACTGCTTGGCCTGGTTGATCGTGGTCCAGTCGTCGTTGGCGATGCCGCCGGTGTCACCCGAGTTCGGGTTCCACGACCAGTACGTGAAGGACATCCCGTTGACCCCGGTGCCGGTGTAGGCCATCAGGTTCTGCAGCCACACCCGGTCGATGTCGCTGGCCAGCGTGGTGCCGAACTCGCCCATCATGATCGGCGCGATGTTCTGCTTGTACAGGTAACCCCAGTAGTGGTCCCAGATCGCCGGCATGTTCGCCGGGTAGGCCGGGTCGTCGAACCAGGCCTGGTGGTAGACCGACGTCGCGTACTCGTGCGGCGAGTAGACGACCCGGTTGGCGACGCTGAGCCGCACCGGGAACTCGCCGGCCTTGGACAGGTTGCCACCCCACCAGCCGCAGTCCTCGTCGTTGCTGGTGTCGTTGTCCCACACGTTGGAGAGACCACCGCTCGGGCAGGACACCCCCTCCACGAAGATCAGCCAGTTCGGCTGCACCGACAGGATCGCGTTGCCGGCCCGTTCGGCGGCGAGCCGCCAGTCGCGTTCCTGCACACCGCAACCCCAGCAGGAACCGGTCGCGGCCGGGTTGGTGCCCTCGGCGTGCGGCTCGTTGTGCAGGTCGGCGCCGATCACCGTGGTGTTGCCCGCGTACCGCTGCGCGAGCGACTTCCAGTTCGCGATCCAGGTGCTCTCCGGGACGGCGGCGGTGTACCACAGGGCGGTCTGACCGGCCGCGGTCGGCCGGTGCCGGTCGAGGATGACCCGCATGCCCTTGCCGCCGGCGTACGCGATGACCTTGTCCAGAATTTGGAGGGGCGAGAGCCCGATCAGATCCGGGTTGACGAAGTCGTTGATGCCGGTGGCGGTCGCACCGGCCTTGAGCGCGTCGTCGGAGAACGGGATGCGCAGCGTGTTGTAGCCGGCGCCGGCCATCGTGTCGACCTGGTTGCGCCACGGATTGTTGGCCCAGAGACCGTGGAAGGTCTTGTTGTCGGTCTCCATCCCGAACCAGTTGATGCCGGTGAGCCGGACCGTCGCGCCGGTACTGTCGATGATCTTGTTACCGCTGGTGTGCAGGTAGCCGGTTCCGGTTCCGCCGGTGGCGGCGTCCGCGGGCATGGCGACCACGGTGAGCAGGCCGGCGACCAGGGCGCCGGCCGCGGCCGCCGCGAGGGCGACACGTCGGATCATGGGGACTCCAAGGGTGGGGGGAACGGGGAGTTCACGTCACGACACAGACGCCGTCACGTGTCTTGCATCCGCCGGGGTCCGGGACGGTGACCACCAGCGGGGATGAGGGGGCCGAGCGGTTGCCGGCCTTGTCGCGCGCCACGACGGTGAACTCGTGCACGCCGGGGGAGAGCTTCGTGATCGACAGGGAGGTGGCGACGGTGGTACCGACCAGCGCGCCGTCGCGCAGCACGTCGTAGCCGTCCAGCCCGCTGCCGCCGGTGTCGGTGGCCGCCATCCAGCGCAGCTTCGAGGCGGTCGCGCTCGGGGTGCCGGGCGAGCTGGGCGGGGCGGCGTCCGCTTCGCGATCATCGAAGGACAGGCCATATCCGTACGCGTAGAGCCCGGCCTTTCCGTCCCCGGTGTTGATCGGTTCCTGGGCCGAGGAGGCCGGCCAGGTCATCGGCAGCCGCCCGGTCGGCGCGTAGTCACCGAACAGCACGTCGGCGACGCCCGCGCCCTCGCTGCCCGGCAGCCACGCCGCGACGAACGCGTCCCAGCCGTCCACCAGCGACGCGACGTCCATCGGCCGCCCGGAGACCAGCACCACGATCACCGGCACCCCGGCCGCTCGGAGCTTCGCGAGGACCTGCCGGTCCTCGGTGTCGAGGCCGAGCCCGCCGGGCCGGTCACCCTCGTACTCGGCGTACGGGGTCTCGCCGATCACCGCGATCGCGGCCCGGTAGGTCCCGTCGATGCCGGCACCCGACCGGTCGTACGTGACGGTGGTGCCGGTCCCGGCTGTGTCGCGGATGCCGTCCAGGATCGTCGTGCCGTCGACGATGGCGCCGCTCGCACCCTGCCAGGTCAGCGTCCAGCCGCCGCTCTGGTTGCCGATGTCGTCGGCGCTCTTGCCGGCCACGAAGATCTTCCCGCCGCTCTTGGCCAGCGGCAGCACGCCGGTGTTCTTCAGCAGCACCTGCGACTCGCGCACCGCCTGCCGGGCCAGCTCCCGATGCTCGGCGCTGCCGACCGTCCGCGTGAACGCGCGATCGGCATAGGGCTTCTCGAACAGCCCGAGCCGGAACTTCTGGGTGAGGATGCGGCGGTTCGCGTCGTCGATCCGGGACATCGGGATCTCGCCCGCCTCGACCGCGACCCGCAGGTCGTCGAGGAAGGTCGTCCAGTTCTCCGGCACCATCAGCATGTCGAGGCCGGCGTTGACCGCGGCGACCACCTCGGCCCGGGTGAAGCCGGGCTGCCCGTCGATCTGGTCGATGCCGGCCCAGTCCGAGACGGTGAACCCGGTGAACCCGAGCTCGGTCTTGAGCAGATCGGTGATCAGGAACCGGTTGCCGTGCGCCTTGACCCCGTTCCAGCTGCTGAACGAGATCATCACGGTGCCGACGCCCCGGTCGACCGCGGCCTGGAACGGCGGCAGGTGGATGCGGCGCAGCTCGGCCTCGGACAGTTCGGTGTTGCCCTGGTCGTCGCCGCCGGTGGTCCCGCCGTCGCCGAGGTAGTGCTTGGCGGTCGCCAGGACCGGCGCCGGCCCGTCCTGCAGTCCGGTGATGACGGTGGTCATCGACGAGGCGATGGCCGGGTCCTCGCCGAACGACTCGTAGGTGCGGCCCCACCGGTCGTCGCGGGCCACGCACAGGCACGGCGCGAACGTCCAGTCCGGCCCGGCGCCGGTCACCTCCTCGGCGGTGGCCGCGCCGATCCGCTGCACCAGGTCGGGGTCGCGGGTGGCGCCCAGGCCGATGTTGTGCGGGAAGATCGTCGACCCGGGGACGTTGTTGTTGCCGTGCACGGCGTCCACCCCGTACAGCATGGGGATCTTCAAGGGCGTGGCCAGCGCGCCGCGTTGGTAGGCGTCGTACATGTCGGCCCACCCGGCCGGGGTGTTGTCGTCCGGGGCGGAGCCGCCGCCGGACAGCACCGAGCCGAGGCGGTACTCGGTCACCTGATCGGGGGTCACTCCGGCCCGCTCGGCCTGGGTCATCTGGCCGATCTTGTCGGCCAGAGTCATCCGGGACATCAGCTCGTCGACCCGCTGCTCCACCGGCGTGCTGGGGTCGAGCACGGCGGCCGGTGCTGCCTTCTCGGTGTCGGCGCGCAGGACGACCACCACGGCCACAGCGAGCAGCGCGGCCAGGACCCCGAACCAGACACGGCGCATCGGTAACAACTCCACTGACAGTAATTAATGTGAAGTCATGGTGTCATGGGAGCGCTCCCATCACAATGTTTGCTAGCGTGCCCGCGTGAAGGCGCTCGTCGATCTCCGGCCGCTGCGGGAGAACCGCACATTCCGCCGGTTGTGGATCGGCAGCACGGCCTCCGGCTTCGGCGGCCAGTTCGGCGCCTTCGCGAGCGTCTACTACCTCTGGGACACCACCCACAGCGCCGCCGTCGTCGGCCTGCTCGGCCTGGCCATCGCCGCCCCGCTCATCGTGCTCTCCCTGGTCGGCAGCGCGTTCATCGACCACGTCGACCGGCGCCGCCTCGCCCTGCGCTGCACCGGCGGGCAGATCCTGGTCAGCGCGGCGACGACCGCGGTGGTGTTCACCGGCGCCGGCGGTGTGCCCGCCGTCCTCGGGCTGGCCGCGGCCGGCTCCGCGCTCGGCGCGCTCGGCGGCCCGGCCCGGCGCGCCTTCATCCCCGCGCTGCTCGCCGGTGACCGGCTCGCCCCCGGCCTGGCCCTCAACCACCTGTCGTTCCAGCTGGCCATGCTGCTCGGCCCGGCCGCCGCCGGCGCGCTCACCGCGGTCGCCGGGGTCGGCTGGTGCTTCGCCTTCGACACGCTCACCTTCGGGGCCGCCCTCATCGGCCTCGCCGGCCTCCCGTCCGGCGTGGCCGCCGCCGAGGGCCGGGCCGGGCTCCGGGCGGTCCGGGCCGGTCTGGCGTACGCCGCCCGCACCCCCGAGGTACGCGGTGCGCTGCTGGCCGACCTCGCCGCGACCCTGTTCGCCATGCCGATCGCGCTGTTCCCGGTCGTCAACGCCGAGCTGTTCGGCGGCCGCCCGGAGATCCTCGGCCTGTTCACCACCGCCCTCGCCGCCGGCGGGGTGACCGCCTCGGTGCTGTCCGGGCTCGCCACCCGCCGCCCCCGGCCCGGCCGCCTGATGCTCGCCTGCGGCGCGGTCTGGGCGCTCGCGCTGGGAACCCTGGGTCTGGTGACGGTGGGTCCGGCGTGGCCGGGCGCGGTCGGGATGGCCGGGACGCTCGGCGTCGTACTCCTGCTCATCGCCGTGGCCGGGGCGGCCGACACCTGGGCCGTGGTCGCCCGCGGCACCGTCGTGCAGAGCACCACGCCGAACGCCTACCTCGGCCGTGTCTCCGCCCTCGAAGCCATCGCCGGCCAGGCCGGACCCCAGCTCGGAAACCTCCGCGCCGGCCTGGTGGCCTCGGCCACCTCGGGCGGCGCGGCACTCGCCATCGGTGGCGCCACCGCGCTCGCCGCCACCGCACTGATCGCCGTGAGCACACCCGCGCTCCGGCGGTTCACCGTGCCCACCGAGGGCGCCTTGACCGGGAGTTACCTACATGGCTACTAGGGTTTGCCCGCCTCGATCATGTCCTGGGCTGCATATGCCAGGTACTTTGTGTCGGGCGCGACCACCGGTCGCGCGGAGGAGGTGTCACCGATGACCACGGACCGGAGCAGGGCTTCCGGGCGGCCGACCCTGGAAGAGGTGGCGCTGCGCGCCGGCGTCGGCCGTGGCACGGTGTCCCGCGTCGTAAACGGATCGGCCCAGGTCAGCCCACGCGCCAAGGCGGCGGTCGAGGACGCGATCGAGGAACTCGGTTACGTGCCCAACCGGGCCGCCCGCACCCTGGTCACCCAGCGCACCGACTCGGTCGCGCTGGTGATCTTCGAGTCGGGGGAGCGGTTCTTCGCCGAGCCGTTCTTCGGCCGCATCGTCCAATCCATCTCGTCGGTCCTGGTCGCCCGGAACCTGCAGATGGTGCTGATGATCGCCCAGGCGCCGGAGGAACGCCGCCGCCTTGAGGGTTATTTGACCCGCCAGCACGTCGACGGCGCGCTGCTGCTGTCGCTGCACGGCGACGACCCGCTGCCGGCCTTGCTGGAGGACCGCGGCGTCGCCACCGTGCGAGTCGGCCGCCCGATGCACACCGACAGCGGCACGTTCGTCGACGCCGACAACCGGGCCGGCGCCCGCGAGGCCGTCGGCTACCTGCGCAGCCAGGGCCGCCGCCGGATCGCGGCGATCACCGGCCCGCTCGACATGGCCGCCGGTCTCGCCCGCCTCGACGGCTACCGCGACATCGTCGGCGACGGCCCGGTCGCGTTCGGCGACTTCAGCCAGGAGAGCGGCGAGGCCGCGATGCAGCGCCTGCTGGAGCAGTACCCCGACGTCGACGCGGTCTTCGCCGCCTCCGACACGATGGCGGCCGGCGCGCTGCGGGTGCTGCGGCACTACGGCCGGCGGGTGCCGCAGGACGTTGCCCTGATCGGCTTCGACGACTCGGTGGTAGCGCTGCACACCGAGCCACCACTGACCAGCGTCGACCAGCCGATCGGCGAGATGGGCCGAGAGATGGTCCGGCTCCTGCTGGCCAAACTGGACGGCTACGACACCGACGACGGCGGCATAGTGCTGCCGACCCGCCTGGTGATCCGCGGCTCCGCCTGACGCCTTCCGCACGCCGGGCGCCGGCCTCGGACCCCGAGCCGGCGTCCCGCCTTGCGGCGTGGTTGCGCTTTCCGGGCGGTTGCGCTTTCCGGGCGGTGCGCTTCGCGGGCGGTTGCGCTTTGCGGGCGGTTGCGCTTTGCGGGCGGTTGCGCTTTGCGGACGGTCGCGCTTTGCGGACGGTCGCGCTTTCCGGGCGGTGCGCTTCGCGGGCGGTTGCGGTTGCGCTTGCGCTTGCGCTTGCGGACAGTCGCGCTTTCCGGGCGGTTGCGCTTTGCAGGCGGTGCGCTTCGCGGGCGGTTGCGCTTTGCGGCGCGGTCCCGCCTTGCGGCGCGGTCCCGCCTTGCGGCGCGGTCCCGCCTTGCGGCGTGGTCCCGTCTTGCGGCGCGGTGCCGCCTTACGGGCAGCGCCTCCCCATCGCCAGCCGAACCGAGTTGACGGCCTGACATATCGCCTATGTCCGGCGTTGGCGGTGGCGCGACCTCCACCTTGTTGAGTTAAGGCGCGGACAGAGCAGCGGTTCTACAAGATCTGGGCCGTGGCGGCGGCGGGATGGCGTCGGCACGGCTTTGACGGCCGGGGCGTGGGAGAGGTGCGGGACGGCGTCAGGCGCCCGCGGCCCGGTCCACGTCGGCCAGGCGGGCGCGCAGGATGGTGGCGCGCGCTGAGGTGAGGCTGCTGGCGCCCTCACCCGTTCGTTGGATGATCTTCTGCCGGATCACCTCGATGCGGGCGTCGACGTCCTTGCTGCCGGCCCGCGACAGGTTGCCGATCAGGTTGAGCAGATCGGTGGCCACGTCGCCGCGGATGTCGCCGGTTGCGGCGCCGTCCTCGACCGACGTGCGCAGCCGGCTCAGCGCGTCGTCGAAGCTCAGCTTGGGCGGCGCCGACGTCTTGGGCGCCGGCGGGGTGGTAGGCGCGGTGGTGGTGGCCGCGACGGTCGGGTTGGGGGAGTAGTAGAGCGTGGCCGGGTGGGTCTGCTGCGCGGGCGGGCCGGCGTCGGTTTTCGGCTTCTCCCGGTTGAGCAGGGTGTAGGCGCCGATCGCCGCGAGCAGGAGGGTGAGCACGCCGATCACCACACCGACTCGGCGGGTCGGCGCCTCCACCGGGTGTTCCTTTTCGGACATCGGCAGGGTCGCGGGGGCGGCCCGCCCGGCCACGTAGCCGGGGCGGGGCGTGGGTCGCGGCTCGGCCGACCAGATCTGCGCGACACGCGGATGCATGACCGGCTGAGCGCCGGCCGCGACCGGCTCCATCTCGGGCCGGCGCGGTGCCGGGACCGGCCCGCCCGGTGTCGGCTGCGGCCCGCCCTGCGTGGGGACCGGCCCGCCCGGCGTTGGGAC
>NZ_BOQN01000038.1 GCF_018332695.1 Paractinoplanes toevensis | reverse complement strand
GCTCACCGTCTCGGTCTTCGGCGGGCGGGGCTTGGGGGTCGTGTCGGTCAGGCCCGGCTGCTCGGCGGGCACCGAGGCCGGGGCGCCCAGCAGGCTCTTGGCCTTCTCCTGCGCCTGGATGACGGTCGGGTTCGCGCGCACCTTGCGGGCGGTCTCGGCGATCTGCTCGTACTTCTCGCGGCCGGCCCGGGAACCCAGCACGTAACCCACCGCGACTCCGGCGGCCAACTTAAGCATCTTCATCAGATATCCACTCCGTGTTCTCTCGCTCCTGCGCCATCAGAAGGTTGCCCGCCGCGGGAAGGCCCAAACGCCGTTTCATCCCTCGGTGCTCTTCTTGGCGGCGTCGTAGGCGAACTGCAGAAAATCGGAGACCGCGGTCGCGGTCAGGACGGTCGCGCCCAGCCGGGTCAGCCGCGGCGCCAGCACCAGGCCGCCGGTCAGGCCGGTGGCCACCCACACGGCGAGGCAGAACGGGCAGGTGATCAGCTCGCCGAAGCCGTGCCGCACGCTGCTGCCGGAATCCCGGACCTCCTCGTTGAGCTCGCCGGCCCCGGCCGGACCGGAGTACTCGGCGAACGGGGCGCGCAGCGGGCTGGTGACCGCGTCCTTGGCCAGCAGCCGGCTCAGCTTGTGGGTGGCCATCGAGACCAGCGCGACGTCCTTGAGGGACGGCCGCTCGGGAACCGGCCGGCCGGTGGCGCGGGCGGCGACGGCGAGGGCGACGGCCAGCCCGCCGAAGGCTCCCATCGCGGTCACGTAGCCGTCCAGCGGCCGATGCTCGTGCGGTGCGTAGCCGTCGGCGGCTCGCGACATCCTGTCCCGGACGGTGTTGAACATCCGCGTTCTCCTCGGATCGGGGGTGAACTGCGTCTACCCCCGAAAAGCTCGGTGAATCCGTACGTCAGGAGGCCTTTTTCTTGGTCGCGGCCTTCTTGGCCGGCTTCGCGGAGCGGCGCTTCTGGGCGTTCTCCACGCTGCGCTTGAGCACCTCGAACAGGTCGGTCACGTTGGTCGGCTCCGGCGCGGCCTCGGCCACCGTGACCTTCTTGCCGGCGCTCTTCTGCTTGATCAGCTTTTTCACCCGGTCGGTGTAGGTGTCCCGGAAGTCCTTGGGCTTCCACGGGCCGGCCATCGAGTCGATCAGCTGCTGGGCCATGGCGAGCTCGGCCTTCTTGGCGGCACCGCGCCGGGGCAGGCCGTCGATCTCCGCCTTGGGGTCGCGCACCTCGTCGGCGAAGTACATCGTCTGCAGGATCAACAGGTCCTTCTCGGCCCGGATCGCGGCCAGGTACTCCTTGCCCCGCATGACCAGCGTGCCGATGGCGGCCCGGTTCGCGTCGGTCATCGCGTCCCGCAGCAGCCCGTACACCTTGGCCGTCTCCTTCTTGCCCGGGCCGAGGTAGTAGGTCCGCTGGTAGTAAAGCGGGTCGATGTCGTCCAGGTCGACGAAGCGGTCGATCTCCAGACTGCGGGACTGGCCGGGTGCGACCGAGTCGAGTTCGTCGGCGTCCAGCATCACGTAATCGCCGCCGCTCACCTCGGCACCCTTGACGATGTCGTCGTAGTCCACCTCCTTGCCGGTGCGCTCGTTGACCCGCTTGTACCGGATCCGGTCGGACGTGTCCTTCTCGAACTGGTGAAACGACACCTCGTGCTCGTGGGTCGCCGAATACATCGAGACCGGCACCGAGACCAGCCCGAACGTGATCGCCCCGGTCCAGATGGGCCGCGCCATGTGAACTCCTTCAGGTCGCCTTGACTTCGTCGTTCGTACGGCCGGTCAGCACCGACCGCGGGTGGTCCTCGGCATCCCAGCCCTCGACCGCGAACTCGTCCCGTTTGTGCAGCAACAGCCAGTCCTTGCCGCGGGTGTGGATCAGGACGAACCGGCCGTGCAGCTTTACGCCGTACAGATCGAAATGAAGCTCGCCGGCGGCCAGAGCCGCCGCCGGATCGGCCGCCTCGTCCGGCACCCAGGTCCCGTTGTCCCAGACGATCACGTCGCCGCCGCCGTACTTCCCGGCGCCGATCACGCCCTCGAAGTCGGCGTGGCTCAGCGCGTGGTCCTCGACCCGGTAGGCACCGCGACGCACCGCCGGATCGAGCGTCGGACCTTTCGGCACGGCCCAGCTGACCAGCACACCGTCGAGTTCCAGCCGGAAGTCGTAGTGCAGCCGGCTGGCCCGGTGCCGCTGGACGACAAAGCCACGCTCCATACCGCCGGAATACCCGAATCCGAGCGAGAACCAACTACTCCTATGGTTGTCACCATGGAAAATGATCCGTTCGAGTCCGTGGCGGGCTTCGCCGCACTGGGGTTGCGGGCGGAACTGCTCCGTGCACTGACCAGCCTCGGCTACGAAGAACCGACCCCGATCCAGCAGGAGGCGATCCCGCCGCTGGTGGCCGGCCACGACCTGGTGGGCCAGGCGGCGACCGGCACCGGCAAGACCGCCGCGTTCGCGCTGCCCGTGCTGCAGTCGCTGACCGCCGGCCGGCGGGACGCCGGCCCGGGGGCGCTGGTGCTCGTGCCGACCCGCGAACTGGCCGAGCAGGTGTCCCAGGCCGTCCATCGGTACGGCCGTGAGCTGGGCGTTCGCGTGCTGCCGGTGTACGGCGGGCAGCCGATCGGACGCCAGCTGCAGGCGCTGGCCCGCGGCGTGGACGTCGTCGTCGGCACGCCGGGCCGGGTGCTCGACCACATCGAGCGGGCCACCCTGAAGCTGGGCGACGTACGCACCGTCGTGCTCGACGAGGCCGACGAGATGCTGGACATGGGCTTCGCCGAGGACATCGAGGCGATCCTGGCCGAGACGCCGGAGAGCCGGCAGACCGTCCTCTTCTCGGCCACGATGCCGCCCCGCATCGACGGCATCGCCCGCCGCCACCTGCGCGACCCGGTCCGAATCACGATGGGCCGCAAGGGTGTCGAACCGGGCGAGCTGCCGCTGGTCCGGCAGAGCGCCTACATCGTCGCCCGCGCCCACAAGACGGCCGCCCTCGGCCGGATCCTCGACGTGGAGGCGCCGACCTCGGCGATCGTCTTCTGCCGCACCCGGGAAGAGGTCGACCAGGTCACCGAGACGCTGAACGGCCGTGGTTACCGGGCCGAGGCCCTGCACGGCGGGATGAGCCAGGACCAGCGCGACCGGGTGATGGGCCGGCTGCGCGCCGGCACCACCGAGCTGCTGGTCGCGACCGACGTGGCGGCTCGCGGCCTGGACGTCGAACAGCTGACCCACGTGATCAACTTCAACGTGCCGGCCGCCCCCGAGGCGTACGTGCACCGGATCGGCCGGGTCGGCCGGGCCGGCCGCGAGGGCTCCGCGATCACCCTCGCCGAACCGCGCGAGCAGCGGATGCTCAAGGCCATCGAGCGGCTCACCGGCCAGCGCATCACCCTGGAAAAACTGCCGACGGTCACCGACCTGCGCGCCCGGCGGCTGGAATTGACGCGTACGGCGTTGCAGGCCAGCCTGGAAACCGACGACCTCGAGCGGTTCCGGGTCGTCCTCGACTCGCTGACCGACGAGTTCGACGTGGAGAACATCGCCCTCGCCGCCGTGAAGCTGCTGCACGAGGCGGCCGGCGGCGACGTCGAGGAGGAAGAGATCCCGTCGCCTGCCCCGTCGGCCGGCGACCGCCGGGAGCCGCGGCAGGGTGGTGGCCGGCGGGACCGGCCGTCCGACTCGAGCGTGGCCCGGCTGTTCTTCGGTATCGGCCGGCGGGCCGGGCTGCGCCCGCAGGACCTGGTCGGCGCGATCGCCGGCGAGTCCGGGCTCAGCGCCCGGGACATCGGCGCCATCCAGATCACCGACCGGTTCTCCCTGGTCGAGGTGCCGGAGCCGGCCGCCGACATGGTCATCGCGGCGATGCAGCGCAGCACCATCCGGGGCCGGCGCCCCACGGTCCGCCGGGAGCGCTTCGTCCGTTAAAGGGCGGCGGCGCGGTCCAGCAGCAGGGTGCGCTCCCGCTCGTTGCGGGTCAGCGACGCCGCCCGCTCGAACTCCACCCGCGCCTCGGCGGGCCGGCCCAGCCGGACCAGGAAGTCGCCGCGCACGCTGGGCAGCAGGTGATAGCTCCGCAGGGCCGGGACGGCCATCAGCTGGTCCAGCAGCGCCAGCCCGGTCGCCGGCCCGAACGCCATGGACAGCGCCACCGCACGGTTCAGCTCGACCACCGGGGACGGCATCGCCTCGGCCAGCCGCTCGTAGAGCCGGGCGATGCGCTCCCAGTCGGTGTCGGTGAAGCGGCGGGCCCGGGCGTGGCAGGCGGCGATGGCTGCCTGCAGCACGTACGGGCCGGGCTGGCCGTTCAGGGCCTCGGCCCACTCCAGCGCGGCCAGGCCGCGGCGGATCAGCAGCTGGTCCCAGTGGGCCCGGTTCTGGTCGGCCAGCAGGATCGGCTCGCCGGCCGGGCCGGTGCGCGCGGCCGCCCGGGAGGCCTGGATCTCCATCAGCGCCACCAGGCCGTGCACCTCGGGTTCGCGCGGGGCCAGCCGGGCCAGGACCCGGCCCAGCCGCAGGGCGTCCTCGCACAGCGCCGGCCGCATCCAGTCGTCGCCGGCGGTGGCCGAATAGCCCTCGTTGAAGATCAGGTAGACGACCTCGAGCACCGACGCGAGCCGGGCCGCCAGCTCCGCGCCCTGCGGCACCTCGAACGGCACCCCGGCGCCGGCCAGTGTCTTCTTGGCCCGCACGATCCGCTGCGCCACGGTCGTTTCCGGCACCAGGAAGGCCCGGGCGATCTCCCCGGTGGTCAGGCCACCGAGGAGTCGCAGGGTCAGCGCGGTGCGGGCCTCGGTGGACAGCACCGGATGGCAGGCCACGAACACCAGCCGCAGCCGGTCGTCGCCGATGCCGTCGTCCTCGGCCACCGACGCGGCGATGTCCGGGGTGGATTCCGCCAGGTCCCGGCCGACCTCCTCGACCTTGCGCCGGAAGGTCTCGTCGCGCCGGATCTGGTCGACGGCCCGGCGCTTCGCGACGGTCATCAACCACGCACCCGGATTGCTCGGCACGCCGCCGTCCGGCCACTGCTCCAGCGCCGCGACCAGCGCGTCCTGAGCCAACTCCTCGGCCACGCCGACGTCGCGCACGAGCCTGCTCAGTCCGGCGATGAGCCGCGGCGCCTCGATCCGCCAGACGGCCTCGATCGCGCGGTGGGTGTCAGTGGCCACGGCCCCCGGTTTACCAGATGCCCTTGGCGTCCCGCTCCTTGACGGCCTGCTGCTGCTCGGCGGTCATGTTGTCGCCGAAGTCCTCGGCGCCGTAGACCCGGCGGATCTCGAGGTTGGTCGAGTCCCCGTTGCTCAGCCGCGGGGCCGGGTAGCGCTTGAACCACTCGACGCACTCCTCGATCGACTTCATCTCGACCAGGAAGAAGCCGGCGATGAGCTCTTTGGTCTCGGTGAACGGCCCGTCCACCACGGTCTTGGCGTCGCCGTCGAAGTAGATCCGCACGCCCTGGGCGCTGGGCGTGATGCCCTCGGCGGCCAGCAGCACACCGGCGTCGACCATCTCCTCGATGAACTTGCCGGCCGTCTCGAACTCCTCGGTGGCGGGCTGCACACCGGCCTCGCTGTCCGCGGTGGCCTTCGTGATCACCAAGAATCGCATTGCTGTCTCCTCCGGTCAGGGTGCTCTTTCACCTACGCGTCGGTTGGCGACCGGCCCGTTCGACACCCGGCCAGAAAGTTTTTCACCACCAGTAGTTGTCCTGCGGTGTGTAGCTCCGCTCCAGCTCGGCGATCTCGTCGCCGGTGAGTTCGAGGTCCAGGGCGGCGACGGCGTCGGGCAGGTGGTTCGGCTTGGTGGCGCCGACGATCGGGCAGGAGACGACCGGCTTGGACAGCACCCAGGCCAGCGCGACCTGCGCCATCGGAACGCCACGGGCCTCGGCGACCTTCTGCACCGCGTCCACCACCGGCCGGTCGGCCTCCCGATCGAAGGCCTTGGCCACGGCGTCCGCGTCGGACCGGGCCGTCGGCCGCCCCCAGGGCCGGGCCGCCCGGCCTTTCGCGAGCGGAGAGTACGGGGTGAGGCCGACGCCCTGATCGAGGCACATCGGGATCATGTCCCGCTCCTCCTCCCGCTTGAGCACGTTGTACTGGTCCTGCATGGCCGCGAACGTCGTCCCGCCGCCGGCCACCGCGGCGTGCTGCATCTTCGCGAACTGCCACGCCCACATCGACGAGGCACCCAGGTAGCGCACCTTGCCCGCGCGCACCACGTCGTCCAGCACCGCCATGGTCTCCTCGACCGGTGTCTCGGCGTCGAACCGGTGGACGTAGTAGACGTCGAGATAGTCGGTGCCCAGCCGGCGCAGGGACGCGTCGACCTGCTCGAGGATCGCCTTGCGGGACAGGCCGCTGCCGCCGGGCCCGTCGTGCATCCGGCCGCTCACCTTCGTGGCGAGCACGATGTCCTCCCGCCGGGAGAACCGGTTGATCGCCCGGCCGACGAACTCCTCCGAGGTGCCGCCCTGGTAGACGTTCGCGGTGTCCCAGAACGTGACGCCCAGCTCGACGGCCTGCCGGAAGAAGGCCGCCGCCTCGTCCTCGCCCAGCGTCCAGGCGTGCATGCCGGCGGCGGCGTCGCCGTAACTCATGCACCCCAGCCCGATCCGGCTCACTTTCAGACCCGTACGCCCCAGTCGCGTGAACTTCACGTCATCACCTCTTCCCTCGTTGTTTGTACCCGCAGCCCGATCAGGGCGGTGCCGAACAGCAGACCCGCGGCGACCGCCAGACTGGTCCGCATGCCGGGCAGGAAGGTCGCCGAGCCGGCCATCAGCGACCCGAAGACGGCGATCGCGACCGCCCCGCCGACCTGCCGGAACGTGTTGAACACCGCGCTGGCGGTGCCGGCCAGACCCGGGGCGACGCCGCTGAGCACCACGCCGGTGACCGCGGGCATGGCCAGCGAGCCGCCCGCGCCGATCGGGATGAGGCACACCGCGACCAGCGGGACCGACCGCAGGTGGACGGTGGCGACCAGGGCGACCAGCCCGGCCACCATGGCCAGCTGACCCGCGACGACCGGCAGCCGCGGCCCGAACCGGTTGGTGACCGGCCCGCTGGCGAGGTTGCCGGCGATGGCGAAGACCGCCGACGGGATGTAGACCAGCCCGGCGTGCAGTGCGGACAGGCCCAGGTACTGCTGCAGGAAGAGGCTGGTGGCGAAGACGTTGCCGTAGTTGCCGACCATGAAGGCGAACCCGGCCGACAGCGCGATCCGGAAGCCTTTCGACCCGAACAGCGCCAGCGGCATCATCGGGTGATCCCCGCGCGCCTGGACGACCACGAACGCCACCATCGCGACCGCGGCGACCACCAGGGTGGTGACCACGACGGGCGAGGTGAACCCCAGGTGGCCGCCCTCGATGAGGCCGTAGACCAGCCCGGACAGCGCGACGATCGCCAGCACCTGCCCGGCCCAGTCGAAGCGGGCCGGCCGGGTCGGCGACGGCGCGGCCGCGAGCAGGAACAGCACCATGCCGGCCCCGACCGGCAGGTTGACGATGAACACCAGCCGCCAGTCCACGGTGGTGAGCAGCCCACCGAGCGGCTGACCCACGAGCGCGGCGACCGCGCCACCCACGGCCCAGACCCCCAGCGCCCGGGTCCGGCGCCCGGTGTCCGGGAACGCCTCCCGGATCAGGGCCATCGACGCCGGCAACATCACCGCAGCCCCGGCCCCCTGCACGCAGCGGGCGGCGACGAGCATCCCGATGCTCGGTGCGGCCGCGCAGGCGGCGGAGGCCAGGGTGAACGCGACGATGCCCAGGACGAGGGCCTTCTTGGCGCCGACCCGGTCGGCCAGATTGCCGGCGAACAGCAGCAGCGAGGCGAACACCAGGGTGTACCCGTCGATCGTCCACTGCTGCCCGGCGGTGCCGCCGCCCAGCTCCCGGGTGATGTTCGGCAGCGCGACGTTGACGATCGAGATGTCGAGGGTGATCAGGAAGAACCCGAGCGACCCGACCGCCAGGACGGTACGTGCGTGCGGGGCCGATCTGCTGGCCGGGATCGTTACGGAGGTCTTCACGGAACCATGCAACCCCGGCGTGCACCGGCGCGGGAGGGCGGGTTTATCGGGGGGACAATCTCCACCCCCTTTCCGCTCGGGGCGTGTCGTAGCGTCATGACATGGACAACCGAGCCGAGATCCGGGAGTTCCTCACCACGAGGCGCGCGAAGATCACGCCAGAGCAGGTGGGCCTGCCCCCGGGCGGGGGAACCCGCCGGGTGCCCGGCCTCCGCCGCGAAGAGGTCGCCGTCCTGGCCGGTGTCTCGACCGACTGGTATGTCCGGCTGGAGAAGGGGCACATCGACGGGGTCTCCGACGACGTGCTCGACGCGGTCGCCCGCGCCCTGCGCCTCGACGACGCCGAACGGCTGCACCTGTTCAACCTGGCCCGCGCCGCGAAGCCGCAGCGAGCCAACCGGACCCGGCGGAACCCGCCCGGGCTGCACCCGAGCGTGCGACGGGTCATCGACTCGATGAGCACCCCGGCCTTCGTTCGCAACGGGCGCCTGGACGTCCTGGCCATCAATACGCTCGGCCGTGCGCTCTACTCGCCGATCTTCGAAGATCCGGCCCGGCCGGCGAACATGGCCCGGTTCTGCTTCCTCGACCCGGCGTCGCAGATCTTCTATCCCGGCTGGGCGGACGTCGCTCGCTCCACCGTCGCCGTGCTGCGCGCCGCAGCCGGCCGTGATCCTCATGACCGGGAACTGACCGATCTGGTCGGCGAGCTCGCCACCCGCAGCGACGTCTTCCGCACCGAATGGGCCTCCCACAACGTCACGCTGCACCAGCACGGCAGCAAACACTTCCGGCACCCGCTGGTCGGCCTGATCGACGTCACGTTCGACTCCATGCCGCTGCCGGCCGACCCGGGCCTGACGCTGACCGCCTACAGCACCGAGCCGGGCTCGCCGTCCGAGGAAGCGCTGAACCTGCTCGCCAGTTGGACCGCCGTCAGGGCTTGAGGAACTGCACGCTGGGTTTGTCGCGCATGTAGTCGCCCACCGTGTTCCAGACCGCCGGGTTGACCGTGCCGTGATCCATGTGTTGCGTGGTCTGCGGCCAGTCGGTGTCGGCCAGGTAGCCGGCCACCACGATCGACGTGGTGCCCAGGATGAGGGCGGCGGTCTTGGAGCTGTCGGTGGTGCCGGTCTTGCCGAAGACCGGGTGGCCGACGACGCCGTGCGCCTGGGGCGCGGTGCCGGAGCCGCCGCAATTGCCGGTCTGGGCCGAGTCGCCGACCGGGCAGCGGGCCGCGTCGACGGCCTTGCGGGCGACGTCGGCCGACACCACCGGGCGGCAGCTCGGCGCGCCGACGTCGATCTTCGCGCCGTCCTGGTCGAGGATCTGGGTGACCGGCGTCGGCGAGCAGTAGTTGCCGTCGGCGGCCAGGGTGGCGTACGCGTTGGCCAGGTCGAGCGGGGTGGACTCGGAGACGCCCAGGGTGAACGCTCCCCACTGCTCGGCGTTGCCCGGCTCGGCCAGCAACGCGTCGTTCGAGGCGCGGAACTTGATGCCGAAGTCCTCGGCGGTCCGCACCACGTTCTGCGCGCCGACCTCCTCCTCCAGCGGCACGAAGTACGTGTTCACCGAATGCCCGAACGCCGCCCACATGTTGTAGGTGCCGGCCTCGCTCTCGCCCGCGTTGCCCGGGCAGTAGAAGTGCGTGCCGGGGCAGGCGGCCGGGCTGCTCGGCGCCACGATGTAGTGCGTCTTCGCCACCTTCTCCGCCTTGATCGTCTTGGTCAGCGGGATGCCCTGCTTCAGGGCGGTCACCATGGTGAACATCTTGAAGGTGGAGCCGGCCTGGTAGCCGTCGACGTCGCCGCCACCGCTGATGATCGGGTTGGTGGTGTTGGGGTAGGTGCCCTTGAGCTTCTTGGCGGCCTTCTTCGGGTCGGACGAGATGTGGTTCCGGGATTCGTCCAGGCTGTAGGTGCGGTTCGCCGCCAGGGCCAGCACCCTGCCGGTGCCAGGTTGCACCGCGGCCAGCATCAGCGCGTCCTTGTTCTTCTTCGAGATCTGCTGGTCGATCCGTTTGAACGCGGCCGCGGTGGCGTCGAGGTCCATGCTCGTGACGATGCGGTAGCCGCCGTCGTTGAGCCGGCGCTGACGGTCGTACGTCGTGGAGCCGAACGCCTCCTGCTGCAGCCACCACCGGGTGAAGTAGTCGCAGAAGAAGCCCCACTGGTTCTTGCTGACCGAGACGCAGCCGTTGCCGACCTTCTTGACCTTCTGCGGGACCTTCTCCGCGACGGCGGCCTTCTCCTGCGCCGGGGTGATCGCGCCGGTGGTGACCATGCCGTCGAGAACGTACTGCCGGCGGGCGACGGCCTGCGGGTAGCCGCTGGTGGTGGCCGGGTTGAAGCTGGTCGGCGCCTTCACCAGACCGGCCAGCAGTGCCGCCTGCGCCACGTCCAGGTCCTTCGGGCTCTTGTTGAAGTAGATCTGGCTGGCCGCGTAGATGCCGTAGGCGCCGTTGCCGAACGGCGCGATGTTCAGGTAACGCTCGAGGATCTGCTTCTTGCTCAGCTCCTTCTCGAGCTGCAGCGCGTACTTCATCTCGGTGATCTTGCGTTTCGGGGTGTCCTGGGACGCGGCGACGACGTCTTTCGGGTCGGTCGCCGAGTATTCCAGCGACAGCCGGACGTACTGCATGGTGAGGGTGGACGCGCCCTGTTTGCTGCCGCCGCTAGAGTCACTCACCAGAGCGCGGACCGTGCCTTTGAGGTCGACGCCGTTGTGGTGGTAGAAATCGCGGTCCTCGGCGGCGACGATCGCGTTCTGCACGTTGACCGAAATCTGCGACAACGGTACGTCGCTGCGGAACTCGTCGTACATGACCGCTATCTGGGTCTTGCCGTCGGAGGCGTAGATGCGGGTGATCTGCGGCGAGCTGAAGTCGGACAACTCGCTGGGCAGCGCCTCGTACGCGCTCTCGCCCGCCTTGACGGTGAGGCCGGACAGCGCCGCGGCGGGAAAGGCCGCGGCCGCGGCCACAACTCCGGTCAGCAGCCCGCAGATGAGCAGGCTCGCCGAATTGGCAAAGATGTTGTGGTCGCGGGGGCGAAACCAGGATTTCACCCCGGCAGGTTACGGGACCAGATCGAGAAACTTCCTGTGAAGTTCCTTGGTTCGAATTTCATCGACGCATTGATAGAAAAGGAACTATGACCGTGTGGAAGAGGATGTGGCGGGCCGTCGGCGCGTGGCCGGGCTTCACCCCGGTGGCCCGCAGCCTGGTCGGCGTCGACCGGTGGCTCGGCCGGATCACCCGCGGTCGCGTGGTGGCGCTGGGGATGGCCCCGTCGCTCCTGCTGACCACCACCGGCCGCCGCTCCGGGCAGCTCCGGAGCAGCCCTCTGCAATACGTCCGCGACGGTGACGACCTCATCGTGATCGCCTCCAACTGGGGCGGGCCGAACGACCCCGGCTGGGCCTGGAACCTGCGCGCCGACCCGCGCGCCCGGGTGCTGCTGGACGGCAGCGACGTGGCGGTGACCGCGCACGAGACGCAGGGCGCCGACCGCGACCACCTCTGGCAGCTGATCACCGACCAATGGCCGGGCTATCAGGCCTACCGGACCCGCGCGTCACACCGGCAGCTGCGGATCTTCCGGCTGACCCCGGGCGAGCAGGCCGTCGACGAGTAACTGCAGCATCCGGGTGGCCTGGCCGATGTCGGCGGCGGCCAGCATGATGCCGGCCATGCTGGCCGACACGTCGGCCGGCTGCACGTCGGCCCGCAGGCTGCCGTCGGCGTGGCCGGCGTCGAGGATGGTGGCGATGGCGCCGTCGAGGTGGGCGCGGGTCTGGCCGGAACTGATTGCACCGCTGGCGATCACCGCGCGCAGGGCCTCGGCCATGCCGTGCTTGGTGGCGACGAAGTCCTGGTAACGGCGCATCCATTCGCGCATGGCGTCGGCCGGCGCAAGGTTGGCCACCAGTTGCTCGGCCAGGGCGCACAGCCGGTCCAACTCGCTGCGGTAGACCTCCTCGACCAGGGCCTCACGGGACGGGAAGTTGCGGTAGAGCGTGCCGACGCCCACCCCGGCCTCGTGTGCGATGTCCTCGATCTTGACGGGGTCGGGCCCGGCCGCGGTGAGGACGCGGGTGGCGGCGTCGATGATGCGCTGCCGGTTGCGCCGGGCGTCCTTGCGCGCACCGGGCCGCCGCTCCAACTCGGAAACCGGAATCGCCTCCGCTTCTGCTAGCCTCGCAACGAGTCAAGCGGAATCGGTTCCGCTTACCCTCATCGTATCGGGAGGGCCACACCCATGACCACGCACGGGAAGCTCGGCGAGCACGACGTCCTGCGGGTCGGCTTCGGCGCCATGCAACTCGAACACGGCGACCCCGCCGACGCCGTCAAGGTCCTGCACCGGGCGGTCGAGCTCGGCGTCGACCACCTGGACACCGCCCAGTTCTACGGACCGGGCACGGTCAACGACCTGATCAAGACCGCATTGCATCCGTACGCCGAAAGCCTGCGCATCGTCACCAAGGTCGGCGCCGTCACGCATCCGACCGAGCGGTTGGTGGCCGCCCAGAAGCCGGCCGAGTTGCGCGCGCAGGTCGAGGCGAACCTGACCGCCCTCGGCACCGATCACCTGGCGGTGGTCAACCTCCGCCGGGCCGACCAGCCACCGGGCATCACCGCCACCGGCGACCAGGCCGTCGACCTGGACAGCCAGCTGGCCGAGCTGATCGCCCTGCGCGACGCCGGCAAGATCGGCGGCATCGGCCTGAGCCACGTCAGCCTCGCCCAGCTGCGACAGGCCCGGCCGGCCGGCATCGTCTGCGTGCAGAACCTCTACAACGTGCTCACCCGCGACCACGAGGACGTGCTGGCCGAGTGCGCCGCGCAGGGCATCGCCTGGGTGCCGTTCTTCCCGCTCGGGTCGGCCTTCGACGGTTTCCCCAGCGTCGCCGGCCACCCGGTGGTCGTCGCGCAGGCCGAGCGCCTCGGCATCACCCCGGCCCAGGCCGGGCTGGCCTGGCTGCTCGGGCACAGCCCCACCACACTGCTGATCCCCGGCACCCGCGACCTCGGACACCTGGCGGAGAACGTCGCGGTCGCCCGGATCGAGCTGGACCAGGAGGCCACGGCGGCGCTGGACGCACTGGCCTGACCGGCCCTCCGTCCTCACCATATCGCCGGGCGGGGGGCTTGCGGCAAGACCCCGGTCGTGCTGCAGAATCCGACCGAAATGGGGGGATTCGAATGTTCGACGTAATCATTGCCGGCGGCGGCCCGACCGGGATGATGCTCGCCGCCGAGCTGCGCTTGCACGACGTGGACGTGCTGGTGCTGGAGCGCGACCCGGAGCCGACGAAGATCGTCCGCTCGCTCGGCCTGCACGTGCGCAGCATCGAGATCATGGACCAGCGCGGCCTGCTGGAGCGGTTCCTGGCGCACGGCACGCAGCACCGGGTCGGTGGTTTCTTCGCCGGCCTCGGCACGACGTGGCCGGAGCGGATGGACACCGCCCACGGCTACGTCCTCGGCATCCCGCAGACCGTCACCGACCGGCTGCTGACCGAGCACGCCGTCGAGGCCGGCGCCGAGGTCCGGCGGGGCAGCGAGGTGACCGGCCTGAGCCAGGACCCGGACGGCGTGACCGTCCGGCTGGCCGACGGCGCCGAGCTGCGCTCGCACTACCTGGTCGGCTGCGACGGCGGGCGGAGCACGGTGCGCCGGCTGCTCGGCGTCGGCTTCCCGGGCGAGCCGTCCCGTAACGAGACGCTGCTGGGCGTCATGGAGCTGACCGCGCCACCGGCCGAGGTGGCCGCGGTGACGGCCGAGGTCCGCAAGACCCAGCACCGGTTCGGCGCCGGGCCGGTCGGTGACGGCCCGGGGCTGTACCGGGTGATCGTGCCGGCCGCCGGGGTGGCCGAGGACCGCACGGTCCCGCCCACCCTGGACGAGTTCCGGCAGCAGCTGCGAGCGTTCGGCGGCACCGATTTCGGCGTGCACTCGCCGCGCTGGCTGTCCCGCTTCGGGGACGCCACCCGACTGGTCGACCACTACCGGGCCGGCCGGGTGTTCCTGGCCGGCGACGCCGCACACATCCACCCGCCGCTGGGCGGGCAGGGGCTCAATCTGGGCCTGCAGGACGCGTTCAACCTGGGCTGGAAGCTGGCCGCCGCGGTGGCCGGCTGGGCTCCGGCCGGGCTCCTGGACAGCTACGGGGCGGAGCGGCGGCCGGTGGCGGCCGACGTGCTCGACAACACCCGCGCCATGACGGTGCTGGTGTCGCCCGATCCGGACGCGCGGGCGGTGCGCCGGTTGATGGCCGAGCTGGCCGAGTTCGAGAACGTGAACCGCTACCTGATCGAGAAACTCACCGCTGTCGCGGTTCGCTACGACTTCGGCGCGGAGACGGACCTGGTCGGCCGGCGGCTCCGGGACGTACGGCTGAAACAGAGCCGGCTGTACGAGCTGATGCGCACCGGCCGGGGACTGCTGCTCGACCAGACCGGACGGCTGTCGGTGGCGGGCTGGGCCGGCCGCGTCGACCACGTGGTCGACGTCAGCGAGGAACTGGCGGCGCCCGCGGTGCTGCTGCGCCCGGACGGCCACGTGGCCTGGGCCGGCGACGATCAGCCGGAGCTGGTCACCCACCTGCCGAAGTGGTTCGGCGCCGGAGAGTGACGAGGGCGTAAGGCGGGTATGGGTGCGCCCATGCCCCAGAAGCGACGGCCCTGGCCGCTCCCCCTCGCCGCCGCGGTCGCCGTTCCCGGCGCCTACGCCGGGCTGGCCGACTACGCCGGACTGCCCACCGTCGAGCTGTCGCCGTTCCTGGCCGCCCTCGTCTTCGGCGCGGCCATCATCGGGGCCGCGTTCCTGCTGTCCTGGGCGGCGGAGGCGGCCGAGGTGCACGTGAGCGCCGGGGTCGCGCTGGCCTTCCTGGCCTTCCTCGCGGTGCTTCCGGAGTACGGCGTGGACTTCGTCTTCACCATGCGGGCCGGGCAGGCCGTCGCCGAGCAGGGCGAGTGCGGCGACTCGTGCGCGCTGGCCCTGGCCAACATGACCGGCGCCAACCGGGTGCTGGTCGGCATCGGCTGGCCGCTCGTGGTGCTGCTGGCCGCGCTGGTCGCCCGGCGGCACCCGAAGCGGGCCGAGGACGAGCCGAGCGTGCCCGCCCCGGGTCACGTCAAGCTCGACAAGCCGATGTCGATCGAGGTGGTGTTCCTGGCCGTCGCCACGATCTACTCGCTCACCCTGCCGCTGCGGCACACCCTGACCCTGCTGGACGCGGCCGTCCTGCTCACCATCTTCGGCCTGTACGCCTGGCGGCTGACCAAGGCGCCGGTCGAGGAGCCCAAGCTGGGCGGCACCGCGGCCTGGGTGGCGGACCGGAGCCGGGCCTGGATCCTCGGCCTGTTCCTGGTGGCGGCCGGCATCATCGTGCTCACCGCGGAACACTTCGCCGACGGCATCGTGCAGAGCGGCGAGCGCCTGCACATCGACGAGTTCCTGCTGGTGCAGTGGGCCGCGCCGGTCGCCAGCGAGGCCCCCGAGCTGATCGTGGCCTGCCTCTACGCCTGGCGGCTGCGCGCCTCGCACGCGCTCGGCACACTGCTGTCCAGCAAGGTCAACCAGTGGACGCTGCTGGTCGGCACCATCCCGATCGTGTTCGCGGTCTCCTCAGCCAGCCTGCACGGCCTGCCGCTGGACGAGCACCAGCGCTACGAGCTGCTGCTCACCGCCGCGCAGTCGCTGTTCGCGGTGAGCCTGCTGGTCAACCTGCGGCTGAGCCTGTGGGGCGCGGCGACGCTGCTGTCGCTGTTCACGGTCCAGTTCGCCGCGAGCATCCTGCTCGACGACGCGGCCAACCGGATCTTCATGCTCGCCCTGTCCGGCATCTACCTGCTCTCGGCGCTGGCGCTGTTCGCCATCCAGCACCGGGAGGGGCGCGCGCTCACCCGTACCGGCCTGATCACCGATCTCAGGGAGCCAGCCACCCAAGGGTGAAGTCGGCGATCGTGCGCCAGCCCGAGTCCACGGTGAGCGAGTGGCCGCGGTCCGGGAACTGCTTGAGCTCGGTGGTGGCGGTGGAATCCCCGTACAGCTTGTAGGCGGCCCGGGTGACGGCGTCCGGCACGGTGTGGTCCCGCTGGCCGGAGATGAACAGCAGCGGGCCGCGGGTGGTGTTGCCGATGTCGACGGCGGCCGGCGAGTCCTTGGTGAAGTTGGCCAACGCGGCCTCGAACAACGGCCGCCCCGGCGACGGGACGGTCCACCGGTCGTACAGCTCGCCGGACTCGCGCTCGTCGATCGCGTTGCCGAACCCGTACCGGAATTGTGCGGGAGTGAGGGAAACGGCCCGGCGCCGGTTCGCCGGGTTGCCGAGGACCGGGAAGCCGGAGCGCAGCTGCGCGAACGGCAGTGGTTTGACGCCTTTGATCTGCGCCGGGTCGATGGCGACGCCGGCCCGGCCGAGGCCCCGGCCGAGCAGCTTCTGGGTGATCAGCCCGCCGAACGAGTGGCCGATGATGACCGGCGCGGCGGGCAGGGTCGCGATGATCGCGGCGTAGTGGTCGGTGACGTCGTCGATGCCGTGCCCGGCGACGGCCTGCGGGGCGCGGCGGGCGGCCTCGACGGTGCCCGGCTCGCCCGGCCAGCCCGGGGCGATCGGGGCGAAACCGCGGGCGGCGAAGAGGTCGATCCACGGCTGCCAGGAGGAGGCGTGCAGCCAGAGACCGTGGATGAACAGGACGGGGGTGTTCGTCATCCCCGGACAATGGTCGGAAAGCAGCCACCACCGAATCTGTCGGATGACCTAACCGGCCCGCAGCACCTTTCCGAGCGCCGATGCGACGGCGCGCGACTCGGCCGCGGTCATCCGCGACGTGAAGTGCCGCCGGATCGCGTCGAGGTAGACCGGGGCAGCGTCGCGCAGCCGCTGCCGGCCGGCCTCGGTGATCGCGGCGTAGGCGGAACGGCGGTCGTCCGGGTTGCTCTCCCGGCTCACCAGGCCGGCCGCCTCGAGCTGGTCGACCACCCGGCTGGCCCGGGTGCGGCTGACCACGGCGGCCTGGCCCAGCTCCCCCATGCTGAGCCGGCGCCCGGGCGCCGAATTAACTTCCAGGAGTACGTCATACCAGGTCAGCGGCAGTCGACAGGTGGTCTGCAGCTCGCGGTCGATCAGCGGGACGAGCGCCGCGTGCACCCGCAGCAGCGCCGCCCAGGCGGCCGGATCGGTGTCGCTCATCACCCGAGAGTACCCAACTATTGTGCGTGCGCACGCATTGACTTAATAATGTGCGTGCGCACGCATCTTCGCCATCGTCGGGAGTCACCATGAACTCGGTCCTGCACCTCGCCGCCTCGCCCCGCGGCACCGCCTCCGAATCGCGGGCCATCGCCGCCACCTTCCTGTCCTCACTGGAGGCTCCCTTCGAGGAGTACGACCTGTGGGACGGCACCCTGCCGCCGTTCGGTCCCGAGGCGGCCGCCGCCAAGATGGCCGTCTTCGCCGGCGAGCAGCCGACCAGCGCGGCCTGGGACGCGGCGATCGCCACTTTCCGCCGCTTCGACGCCGCCGACCGGTACGTGTTCAGCGTGCCGATGTGGAACGCCGGCATCCCGTACATCCTCAAGCAGTTCATCGACGTGGTGAGCCAGCCCGGCCTGGTCTTCGGCTTCGACCCGGCCACCGGTTACCGCGGCCTGCTGCGCGGCAAGCGCGCCGCGGTCATCTACACCAGCGCGGTGTACGGGCCGGACCGCGGCCCGGCCTTCGGTGCCGACTTCCAAGCGCCCTACCTGGAGGACTGGCTGCGCTGGGCCGGCGTCGAGGACATCCGCACCATCCACTTCCGCCCCAACCTGGTCACCGCCGACGCCGACCAGGCCCGGAGCCTGGCCCACGCCCAGGCGCGAGACCTGGCAAAAGGCTTCCTGCGATGAGGTGCGGGCGGTGGGCTCACCCCCGCCGCGCCCGCTCCTCGTCGTACGGCCGGCCCAGCTCCCGCGCCAGGCCGATGATCCGATCCAGCAGCGGGCGCGCCTCCTCCGGGCGCCCCGCCGCCCGGCACGTCTCGGCGTAGGCCTGCAGGCAATCGATCTCCAGCTGCACCTCGTTGAGCGGCCGCAACAGCCGCAGGGCCAGCCGGTGCCGGTCGAGGGCCTCGGCGAACGCGCCGGCGGTGCGCAGGGCGATCCCGGCGGCGTTGTGGCAGAGAGCCTGGTTGTGCGGCAGATGATGCTCCTCGGCGAGGCTCAGCGCCTCCCCGAGAACCCGCCGCGACTCGGCCGGCTCATCTGCGGCCAGGGCCACGCCCAGAGTGACCAGCCCGGTGATCCGGCCCGGCCCGTCGGCCAGGGCGACCGAGGCCCGAGCCAGCGCGGCGGCCTCGTCCCGATCCCCGAGCTGCAGGGTCACCCAGCCCTCGGCGGCCAGGGCCTGGGCTTGACCGCCGCGTTGCCCACCCTGCTCGAACAGCTGACGGGCCCGCCGGAGGTGCCGTCGCGCCGAAACCGAATCACCCAGATCCCGATACACAAACCCGATCCGCAAAGCCAGAGCCGCCGCCAACTCATCCCCCGACGCGGCGCCGCCGGCTGGCCCGGCGCGGCCGGTGTCGCCGGGCGGGTCGGTGGCGCCGGCCTTTTCGTAGGCCTTCAGTGCCTCGATTAGGCGGCCCGCTGCGGCGTAGGCGAAGCCGAGGTCGGCCAGCAGCGCTGAGCGCTCGCGGTGGCGGCCCAGGCGCCGGCAGGCGTCGGCGGCGGCCGTGAGCATGCGGGACTGGTCGTCGGTGCCCCGGTGACGGAAGAACCAGACCCGCATGGTCTGCGGCAGACCGGCCACCACCTCGTCGGCGCCGAGCCGGACGGCGGCGTCGAAGGCGGCGACCAGGTTGACGTATTCGAGGTCGAACCACGCCATCGCCGCCGCGGGATCGCCGCTCTCCGGGCGGTCGCGGCCCGGTGCGGGCAGGATCCGGTCGTGGTCGACGGCCCGCGCGAGGTAGTGGGTGACAACCCGGCGCAGGGCGTCGCCGGCCTTCGGCTCCTCCTCGGCGGCCAGGTCGGCGGCGTAGCGGCGGATCAGGTCGTGCATCCGGTAACGGCCCGGTGCGGTCTCCTGGAGCAGGTGGGCGTCGACCAACTCGTCCAGAAGATCGTCGACCGGCTGGTCGTCCAGCGCGGCAGCCACACCGGCGTCGAAGTCGGCGCCGGGGAGCACGCCCAGCAGCCGGAACAGGCGCCGCTGGGCCGGATCGAGCTGCTGCAACGACATCCCGAACACGGCGTCGAACCGGCCGGCACTGTCACGCAGCCGCTCGGCCAGCACCGCGACGGTCCAGCCGGGTCGGTGACGCAGCCGAGCACCGGCCATCCGCAACGCGAGCGGCAGCCCGCCGCACAGCCGCAGCACCTGCTCGACGGCCGCTCCCTCAGCGTCCGCGTCCCTCCCTGCGGGGGCGGGCGCGAGGCCGGCCGCGCGCCCGAACAGCCGGGCTGCGTCGTCGTCGCCGAGCGGCGTGAGGGTCACCGGCGGCACCCCGTCCAGGCTGACCAGGCGGTTGCGGCTGGTGATCAGGACGGCGGACGGACCGGCGCCGGGCAGCAGCGGGCGCGCCTGGTCGGCGTCGGCCGCGTTGTCCAACAGCACCAGCGCGCGGCGGCGGGACAGCTCCGATCGCCACAGCGCGGCCCGCTCGGCGGTGCCGGCCGGCAGGTGCGTGACGTCCAGGCCGGCCAGCAACCGGGCCAGCGCGGCCTGCGGTTCGAGCGGTTCCTGGCCGGGGGTGAAGCCCTGCAGGTCGAGGTAGAGGCCGCCGTCCGGGAACGACGGGGCCAGCCGGTGGGCCACGTGCAGGGCCAGGCTGGTCTTGCCGACGCCCGCCATGCCGTCGACGGCGACCGCGCCGACCGTCCGCAGTAGCTCCTCGACCTGCGCGGACTCCTCCTCGCGGCCGGTGAAGTCGAACAGGTCGGCGGGCAGGTCGTTGCGGCGCGGGGCGGGAGCCGGGCCGGCCTGGGTGGCCTCGGTCCAGATCGCCCGCAGCGGCCTGGGGTCGCGGCGCACGACCCGGCAGAGGGCGACGACGGCCTCCCACGGCGGCACGAGCCGGCCGGTCAGGTAGCGCGACAGCGACGAGCTGCTCAGCCCGGCTTCGCGGGCCAGAGCGCGCAGGCTGAGCCCGCTCAGCTCCTTGATCCCGGCGAGCTGAGCGACCAGGCGCTCCGGCGGGCTGGACACGTGCAACACCGTACTTGTCCCGCCCCGCGGCGATGGATCACCGTCGAGTTTTCCCAGCTCAGGGCGTTGCCGAGTGTCCCACAGCGTCCCACGGCCCGCGCGGCCCGGCACCGCCCGGTGGTCGGATGATTCCCGTCGGAGCAAGGAAGCCGTCCGGAGGAGGAAGGAGGCGCGATGCGGACCGAACGGATGCCGGATCCGGTGACGCTGGTTCCGGGCGCGGCCGAGGCCCTGGCCACTCTGAACAACGCGGTCACGCAGGCCGGGTTGGACGGCCGGCTGCTCGCGCTGTGCCGGCTGCGAGCCGGCCAGCTCAACGGCTGCGCCGCGGGCGTCGAACGGGCCGCCCGGTTGGTCACCGCGCCGGAGCAGGTGGCCGTCTGGCGGGACACCCGATGGTTCTCCGAGGAGGAGCGGGCCGCGCTGGCCCTGACCGAGGCGGTGACCGGGGCCGAGGTACCGGACCGGGTGTGGGACGTCGCCGCCACCCATTTCGACCAGAAGGAACTGGCCGCGCTGCTGCTGGCCGTCGCGATCACCAACGCCGAGAACCGGATGGACACGTCGACCCGCCGCCAGGCGGGCAGGTAGAGGAGAAATCAATCATGGCTGCGAAGAAGTTCACCGACGAGGAACGCGCCGCGATGCGGGAGCGCGCCAAGGAACTGAAGAAGGGGCCGGACACCGAGGCCGACGTACTCGCGAAGATCGCCGACATGACGGACGCGGACCGGGTGCTGGCGGAGCGGGTGCACGAGCTGATCAAGGCGGGCGCCCCGGACATCACCCCGAAGCTCTGGTACGGCATGCCCGCCTACACCCGCAACGGCAAGGTGCTCTGCCACTTCCAGCCGGCCGCGAAGTTCAAGACCCGATTCGCCACCCTGACCTTCAGCGACCAGGCGAGCCTCGACGACGGCGCGATGTGGCCGGTGTCGTTCGCACTGACCGCAATGACCGCGGACGCCGAAGAGCGGATCGCCGCGCTCCTGAAGCAAGCATGAGACCCGGGGCTACCGCTCGACGTGCACGCCGAGCGGTGAGCCCTCCATGCCTAGTAGGCGTAAGACAACTAGTCGCTCTACGATGCCCTGATGACTGCCGAAGAATCGATGAACACGTACGACAGGCATGTCCGAGCTCGAATGATCGACTTCTTCACCCTCGAAGGCCTGCCGTGGCCTCGGCGACTGTGGGACGTCGGTTCCCTGCTCGCCCTGGAGGACTGACCTCATTACTGAGCAAGCCGCTGCCATACCGCAGCCCGGCTCACAGCCGACTAAGAGAGGTCATCGATCATGCCCGCGGCGGGTATCTGAGCCGCTGGGCGGCCGCGGCCGCCCAGCCGGAGGGACAGCGGCCACAGCCGGAACGGCTCGCTCGCGTGGTCGCGGCACATCTGCTCGATCTCGGCTACGACGCGAGCCACCTGGCGGCATGGATCGGGCAGCTTGCCCACCAGCGGGTCGGCGTCGACGAGGTGCTGCAGGGCGCAGTTGCGCTTGACGCGGCCACGCCGCGGGAGTTCACCGTCGAGTGACGGCGCGAGATCCGTTGAGCGCGGCCAGTCAGGTCCGCGAGCTGGTCGAGCGCGTGGTGGCGCGATCCTCCTTTGGGCGTGGCAACAGGAACGAGATCAGGTTCGCCTCGAAGCTCTGGGTGGACGAGCACCCCGCGCCAATCCCCTTCGCCACGCCGGCCAGAGGCGCACACGTGCTGTCGCTGGTGAACGAAGGTCACCTTTACCAGGTCGATGGCCAACGCAATCTGATCGACGACGCCTTGGAGCTGGCAGCGCCGGTGAATCGCGGTGCGCTCGGCCCAGCGATCGCGGGGGCGTGGGCCGCGATCGAATCGCTGCTCTCACATCCGGACCATCCCGCCGAGGAGGAGCGATCGGGCAAGGCCGTCGCTGCCGACCGCTTGGCCGCGATCATCGCCTGTTCGTGGCCTCGCGCAGAACTGACCGCTCTGGCCCACCAGCATCGACCGTTGAGACCCGATGCTCTATTCGAGAGACTGGCAGCGTGCACGTCCAACCGGGAACGGGCGTCCGCGGTGGCGGAGTCCTTGACGGCCGGCAGCACGCTGGAACTGCCCGACCGCTTCCGGCGTGACGCCGACATCGCGGCGGTGCATCGGATGCGCCGGGTTGCCATGAACCCCGGAGGAGAGCTGGCGCAAGCGGTTACCGTCTTCCGGATCGCGATGAGGCGCCTGTACCGAGCCAGGAATATCGTGTTGCACGGTGGCTCCACGCAGGGCGTGGCACTCAAGGCGAGCCTACGCATTGCCGCCCCGCTGATAGGTGCCGGACTCGACCGAATCACCAATGCCGCGCTGGTCGAAGGTCTCGCCCCTCTCGACCTCGCGGCCCGAGCCGAGGTCGGGCTGAAGCTGGTCGGGGGTGAGACGGGCCTGACCGTGGTCGACCTGCTCGAGCCCTGCAGGTGATATCGAAAGAGTCTCCAAAAGCAAAGAAGTCCCGGCCAATTGGCGGGGACCTTTGCTTGAGCCGCCAATATACAGGACAGTCGGCCACCTCCGTCAAGTAACACCCTCAGCGGCGGCGGGGCACGAAGCGGAACAGGGTCGCCGCCGCGGCCAGGCCCACCAGGCCGGAGACGCTGACGCCCCAGGCCAGGCCGGCCACCCCGGTTACCGCGGAGAGCAGCACCGGGCCGAGTGCCGCGCCCCCGTCGGCCAGTTCCCGCCATACGCCGAGGAAGGTGGGGCGGCCCAGCGTGGGGGCGGCGTCCGCGCCGAGGGTGTTCACGATGCCCGAGCCGATGCCGTTGCCCAGGCCGATCACCATCGCTACCGCGCCGAGCGTGAGCACCCCGTGGGTGAGTGGCAGGGCCAGGAATGACAGGCCCATGACCAGCGTGCAGGGCACGGCCACGGCGCGGCGGCCCCAGCGGTCCATCACCAGGCCGGCCGGGTAGAAGACCAGCGTCTCGACGGCTCCGGAGACGCCGAACAGGATGGACGAGGTGCTGGCGTCCAGGCCCAGGTGGTGTGCCCAGAGCGGCACCACCACCTGCCGGGTCTGCCGGATGGCGGACAGCAGCAGCACCCCGACGCCGAGGGTGAGCAGCGTGCGCCGGTGGTCGCGGGCGATGGTCCAGGTGGAGATCTTGGACGAGGCGGCGGCCTGCGAAACCAGGTCGGGCACGGTGTAGGCGATGGCCCCGGCGCCGGCGATGGCCACCAGCGACATCGTGTACGCGCCGTCCAGGCCGGTCAGGGCGATCACCCCGGCGCCGGCGAACGGGCCGAGGAAAGCCCCGATCCGGGCTACGCCGCCGAGGGTGGACATGGCCCGCGCCCGCATACCGGGTGGCACCACGTCGGTGAGATAGGACTGCCGGGCCAGCTGGAACACGGCGGAGGCCGTCCCCATCGTGAACACCGCGGCGGCGAAGGTCCACAACCCGAGGTCGAACAGGCACAGGGCGATCGCGGCGACGCTCAGTGCGGCGGCGGCGACCATGGCGCGGCGCTCGCCGAAGCGGGTGGTCAGGATGCCGGCCGGGATGTTCGACACGATCGAGCCGACGCCCATCAGCGCGACGATCAGGCCGGCCGCGGCGATCGTGGCGCCGCGCTCGATCGCGCTGATCACGATCACCGGCGCGATGACACCCTGGGAAAACCCGGAGAGCAGGGACGGACCGTACGCCGAGACGGCCACCGACCTCAGCCGGAAGGTGGTGTCGCTCGCCATGCCCGGCATCTTCCGCGCCGGCCGGACGCGTGACCCGCACGCCCTCCCGGGGCGTTGGCTGGGCCACACCGGCGGCGGGTTTACCGGCCGTCGAACTCCCCGGCTTTGACACCGCGGACGAAACTGGTCCACGCGACGCCGGTCACCGCGAGCGGGCCGGCATCGGGGTTCTTGGAATCACGGACGAGGATGCCGTCCCCGGCGCGAGCGACTTCCAGACATGAATTGTTCGCGCAGTAACTCGATCTCGCCCAATGGATTTCGACGCTGTACATAGACGGAAGTTACAACGGCGTGGAGATCCTCGGTGTGCTTCCGGAGTGCCAAGACGGGGACGGGAATCCGTCAGGTGTTCAGCGGCCACACCTCGACGTCGCCGACCTGGATCGGCGGGCCGAGCACCTCGGTCAGCACGCTGCGCACCTGGGTGCGCTTGTTCCATCGGGGCAGCAGGACGACGATCCCGGCCCGCCAGTAGTTCAGGTCGGCCCGGATCGCCCGGTGCTCGTCGGCGCCCAGAATGGGTGCGACGCCGGTGGTGCGGATCTGCTCGATCAGGGTGACCGTGTAGCGCGGCTCGCCGAACCAGGTGCCGGTGTTGTCCCGAGGTGGGTCGACCGGGCCGAGGAAGTAGCCGCGCGGGGTCGGGAAGGCCAGGTTGCCGACCGCCGCGATGCGCATGCTGTCCCGGCCGGTGATCATTGCCGGCAGCGGGACCATGACGACGCTCTGGCCCTCCTTCAGGTAGGGCCGCCACATCTGCTGCGCGAAGAACGCCGGCACCGGGCGGGTCATCGAGGTGGGCAGCGGCTGCGGGAACATCGGCACCAGCGCCAGGGCCATCCCGGCCCAGAAGGCGCCGCGGCCCGGGCGGGGAAGCTGCCGGGCGCGGTCGGCGGCCAGCGCGAGTAGCACCCCGGCGATCGTGGTGGTGGCGAGTGCGAACCGGGGTGTGGTCACCAGGTCCAGCAGCGGGACGTGCTCGGTCCAGCCGAGCGGGGCCGGCCCGAGCGTGCGCGTCCGGGTGGCCCGCAGTTCGGAGCCGAACGACATGACCAGCAGCACGAAGCCGGCGAAGGCGAGGGCCCGGGCGGCCATCGACCGCCACAGCAGCGCGACGGACACGATGACCATGAGGCAGATGCCCGGCCCCCAGAACATGGCGTCCTCGGTGAGGCTGCCCCCGGTCACCTGCCGGGCCAGGGCCTCGCTGCCGGCCAGTGATCGCCGGGGGTAGGCGGCGATCGAGCCGAGCGGGGTGGCGTACTGGTCGACCCGGAACGGCACCCCGCTGTAGTGGCCCCGGCCGAAGAACTGGAAGTGGAGCGGATAGGCCAGCAGGACCACGGCGACGCCGGCCGCGACCAGCAGGCCGGGCAGGCACTGCCGCCAGGAGAACACGAAGCCGACCGCGACCAGGGCGAGCGCGATCGCCAGCAGGAGCAGGAACTCCTCGTTGACGAAGACCTGGACGGCGATGAGTATGCCGAGCAGCGCGCCGCCGCGCCACGTCCGGCCCGGTTCGCGCAGCCGGATCACCTGCCACACGATGAACGGCACCACGAATCCGGCGGTGAAGTTGGGCTGGCCGTTGGCGTGCGCCACGAAGCCGGGGGCGAACCCGGCCCACAGCCCGCCGATCCAGGCGGCGGGCCGGCTGTCGACCAGGTGCCGGGACAGCAGCCACCACCAGGCGGCCGCGGTCCCGGCCAGGCCCAGCACGATCAGCAGCACCAGGGTGAGCCCGGGACCGTAGAGGTGGGTGACCGGGGCGAGCGGGATGCTGACGGCCAGCATGGAGGTGTTGGCCATCAGGTTCACGCCGTCGGGGAAGTTCAGCCGGGTGGTGAACAGCGGCGAGTCGCCGTGAAAGACCACCCGCTCGCCGTGCGCCATCATCGCCAGGAAGAAACCGTTGTCGTCCTGGTTGTAGAGCAGCCGCCGGGCCGGGTCGGGCACGAGGTCCCGCACGATCCAGGCGGCCAGCAACACATAGCTGGCCAGGGCCCCGGCGTCCGCCCAGCCGGCGGAGATCCGTTTCACCCACACATGGTGGACGGACGCCCGGGTTAACGATGGCCCGGTTGCGTTAACAGAACCGGAAGATTGTCAGGACACTCGGATGATCACCCGGTCGTAGCGGGTGAGCGGGAATCGCCCACCGGTGGTCCCGGCCAGGATGATCGAGATGGTCTGGCCGGGTTTCGCGTCGGCCGGCACACTGACCGTGCCGCGCGAGGTGACCGGTACGACGCCGGGATAGGTGCCCTCCTCGCGGTACTGCCACCAGCTCGTGGTCACGCCGCGGGAGGTCCGCGCGGACAGCCGCACGGTCGAGCCGGGGCGGGCCCGCAGCGATCCGGCGCCGACGATCCGGACCGACGGCGGTTGATCGCCGGCCTCCGCCCGTGGGGTCAGAGTCCACCGGATCCGGGCCGCGAAGTCGTTCTGGGCGGCCGCCGCCCACCGGGTGGTCGAGTCGGCGGTGCCCAGCTTCCACAGGTTCGGGGAGGTGCTGACCTGGGTGGCCTGGCCGCCCCAGCCGCCCAGCGCCGGGTTGTCCGGAGCCTGGATGCCGGTGTTCAGCAGCGGGTTGAACGCCACGTTGTCACCCTCGGAGAGGAAGTCGTACTTACCGAGCGGTGGGCACCAGCCACCCGGCGCGAGGACCGGGTCGCCGAAGATGTCGAGCGGGTCACCCGGCATCGCCTGCCCGTCCAGCCACGAGCGGTACAACGACCCGTACGGTCCGATCTGGATGTTGTTCTTGATCCAGTCGCCGCTGAAATAGGGGCCGCGGGTGTTGCCGGCTCCGCTGAAATTGCAGTTGTAGCCCCAGGTGGCATATCCCGCCGACAGTTCCTCGACCCGGATCGCGGGCCATTTCACGGCGATGTAGTCGGCGTACGCCTGATCCTGGAAACCGCTGGCCAGAATGACCGCCTTGGCGGAGACCGCCCGCTGGACGCGGGACCACTGCCGGGTGCCGGAATAGCGGTCCTCGATGGATTTCAGCGCGCGGGCGATCGTCGAGGTGCCGCCCCAGGCCTGCAGGTAGAGCGGCCGCGAATCGTGGTCGAGCAGCAGGTCACGGATGAGGTTCGAGCCGGGGGTGTCGGCCGCCATCTCGCCCTCGAAGACGATGTTGCCGACCCGCACGGTGGACAGCAACTTCGCCGGACTCGGATAGGCCGGATCATGCCGTTTCAAATTCGGATAGACCTTGGCGTACGCCGGAAGCACTTGATCTTGAATGGTTCGGGTCCCGGTCCACCGCCAGGAGGTCTGCGGCGTGGTGTATTCACGATCGGGCAGGAAGAATTCGGTGCCCTTACCGTCCCCGGCCCAGTGGAACTTGCTGCTGGTGTAGACGATGCCCTGGGTCTCGACGTCGTTGGTGTAGAGCAGGTAACGGATCAGCGAGGCGAGATCGTCCTGCTCCATGTCGGTGGTGACGACGGTGCGCGGCTTGACCGGCGCGGCGGAGTGCGCCGACGCCGATGCCGGGGCGGCGGCGAGGAGGGTGCCGAGCACGGCGACCCCGGCCACGAAGAGTCTCATTCGACCACCTCGCCGAACAGCGCGGCCTGGACGAGACGCTGGGCGGCCATCGCGTCCTGCCGCTCCTGCGCCTCGGCCAGGGCGGCCGTGTCGAGACGGTCGAGGGCGCGGTAGATCCGCTTCAGGATCCCGATCGAGGTACGGGCGGCGTCGACCGAGTCCTCGCGGAACGGGAACTGGTCGAGCTGCCACACGCCGTCCCAGTTGTTCTTGCGCAGGGTGTGGAAGAACTCGAAGATCTCGGTGAGGTGCACGGTGCCGACGACCAGATCGTCGTCCCAGCCGCGCAGGTTGTCGTTGACGTCCATGCCGTAGAGGCGGCCGTGGTCGATGATCAGCTGGGCGGCGTCGGCGGGCGACTCGCCGCCGTAGAGGCTGTGCCCGAAGTCCAGCAGGATGCCCACGTTGTCCAGGCCGATCTCCTGGATGCCGAGCAGCGAGCGGGCGGCCGAGTCCCAGGTCATCTTCACCCGGGGTTCGCGCGGCTTGTACTCGATGGCGAACTTCAGGTCGGGGTGGGCGCCGGCCAGCTCGCGCATGCCGTCCACGGCCAGTTTCCACAGCGTGCGGTGGTCGACCTGGAACGGGTAGTCCCAGCCGTCCTGGCCGGGCCAGATCTTCACGTAGTCGGCGCCGAGCTCGCGGACGATCCCGGCGGCTTCGTGCATGAGATCAAGAGCCACCTTGCGTACGCCCGGATCGGGGTTGGTGAACGCGCCGCGGCTGAACCTGCGCAGGTAGATCTCGGGCGTGATGCCGATGGCGGTGAGGTTCTGCGCGGCGAGCGCGTCCTTGACCTCGTCCAGGCCGACGCCGGGGGTGAACGGGTAGTTGAGGTCGACCACCGACAGGTCCTCGACCTGCCCGGCCAGCTCGATCGCCTCGAGGGTGGTGCGGGCCGGGCCGTAGCCGTCGGTCGCGTACCGGTCGACATAGGTGGCGAAGTGCCAGAGTCCGGCTCCGAAGCGGGGGTAGTCGGTCATGTCAGCTCCTTGCTGCGGGGGTGCGGGCCCGGGCCACCGCGTCGCGCCAGGCGTGGCGGACGGCCGGGTCGCTGGGACGGGGTTCGAAGTCGTCGTAGTCGAGCGGCCGGGCGATGCCACCGGCCAGGAAGGCCGCGCCGAGCGCGGAGAGGCCGGCGGTGCGCGCCCGGCGCACCGGCCGGCCGGTGAGATCGGCCTGGATCTGCATGAGCTGGTCGTTCTCGCTCGCACCGCCGTCGGCGAGCAGCCGGCCGGCGCCGCCCATGACGTCGACGACGTCGGCCACCTGGTGGGCGATCGACTCGACGGCGGCGCGGGCCAGCTGTTCCGGGCGGGTGCCGAGAGTGAGGCCGCTGATCAGGCCGATCGCGGTGTCGTCCCACCAGGGTGCGGCGAGCCCGCCGAAGGCCGGCACCAGATGAACGCCGTCGCTCGCCGCCGACAAGGCCATGTCGGCGATCCGCGCGGCGGTGACGCCGAGGAAGCCGGCCAGCCAGGCGACGGTCGCGCCGGACGAGCGGATGTTGCCCTCGGCGGCCAACTGGTCGTTCCAGGCCACGGTGAGGCAGACGGCGTCGCCGGCGACCTCCCCGAGCCGCATGATCGACGAGCCGGTGCCGTAGGTCGCCTTGACGTCGCCCTCGCCGGCGCCGTGCGCGTAGAGGGCCGCGTGCGAGTCGCCGAGCACCGCGGTGATCGGCAGGCCGGCCAGCACTCCCCCGCGCTCACCGATCGTGCCGAGCTCGCCGGACGACGGGATGATCGCCGGGAGGACGGCGGCCGGGATGCCGAACAGGTCGAGCAGCTCCGAGCTCCACCGGCCGGCCCGCACGTCGAGCAGCTGCGTGCGAGAGGCGTTGCCGACCTCGATCCGGTGGTTGCCGGTCAGCGCGAACAGCAGCCAGGAGTCGACCGTGCCGACCGCGGCCGACGGGGTGCGGTCGAGCAACCATCGCCACTTCGCGGCGCTGAACATCGGGTCGAGCGGGAGACCGCTGATCGCCCGTACCCGATCGGCGTCCTTCCGCAGCCCGTCGCAGACGCCCAGCGCGCGCTGGTCCTGCCAGCCCAGCACCGGCCCGGCCGGAAGGCCGGTGCGCCGGTCCCAGACCACCGCCGATTCGCGCTGGGTGCTGAGCCCGACCGCCCGCACCGCGCCGCGCGGCACCCCGTCGAGGCACCTCGCGGCGGCGGCCAGGACGCTGTCCAGGATCTCGACGGCGTCCTGCTCGACCCACCCGGGTTGCGGGTAGCGGATCGGCACCGGCGCGCTCGCCTGGCGCACGACCGCGCCGGCCGCGTCGACCAGCAGGCACTTGGTGGCACTGGTGCCCTGGTCGATCGCGAGGACGAGGCCGTCAGCCATGGGCGAGCTCCACGGCGGCCGCCCGGATGTCGGCGGCGGTCAGGCCGAAGTGCTCGAGGAGGAACTCGGTGTTGCCGGTCGGGGCGAACTCGCGGTGCACGCCGAGCATCCGCATCCGCACCGGTGCCGGCGAGGAGACGACCACCGAGGCGACCGCCGCGCCGAGCCCGCCGGTCGTGGTGGCCTCCTCGGCGGTCACGATGCCCCGGGTCTCCCGGACGGCGGCCCGGATCGCCTCCTCGTCGAGCGGGGCGATCGTCGACATGTTCAGCACCCGGATGGAAACGCCCTGGCCGGCGGCCTCCTCGGCGGCCTGCAGCGCGCGCGAGACCATCGTGCCGGTGGCCACCACGGTGACGTCGGTGCCGTCCCGGAGCGTGCTCGCGGTGCCGAAGGTGAACGGTAGGTCCCCGGTCACGGCGGGCACCTTGAAGCGGCCCACCCGCAGGAAGACCGGGGTGGCGGCGGCCGCGGCCCAGCGCACGGCGGCGCGGGTCTCGCTCGGGTCGGCCGGCACCACGATGCCGAGTCCGGCGATCGCCCGCAGCCAGGACAGGTCCTCGATCGAGTGGTGGGTGGGGCCGAGTTCGCCGTAGGCCATGCCGGGGCTCATCCCGCACAGGACGACCGGCGACTGGCTGTACGCGACGTCCGCCTTGATCTGTTCGAGGGCCCGGCCGGTCAGGAACGGCGAGGCGCCGCAGACGAACGGGATGTAGCCGCTGAGTGCGAGACCGGCGCCGACGCCGACCATGTCCTGCTCGGCGATGCCCACGTTGATCAGCCGGTCGGGGAACTCGGTGGCGAACCCGACGAGGTTGCTGGAGCCGACCGAGTCGTTGCAGACCGCCACGATCCGCTCGTCCAGCCGGGCCAGCGCGATCAGCTCGTCGGCAAAGGCGACCCGGCAGTCGAAAGTTTCCTGCACCGGAGCGCTCACCGGGCCAGCTCCACCGTCGCCAGCGAGATCTGCTCGGAGCTGGGCACCTTGTGGTGCCACTCGACGCGGTCCTCCATGAAGGAGACGCCCCTTCCCTTGATCGTGTTGGCGATGACGCAGGTCGGACGCTCGCCTCGCGGTGCGGTGAAGACATTCAGCAGCTCTAGATGATCATGTCCGTCGACCACGTGCACGTCCCATCCGAAGGCCCGGAACTTGTCGTCGAGCGGGTCGAGCGCGCTGGTCTCCTCGGTGCGGGCACCCTGCTGGAGGCGGTTGCGGTCGACGATCGCGGTGAGGTTGGCCAGGCGGCGGTGCCCGGCCGTCATCGCCGCCTCCCAGTTGCTGCCCTCCTGCAACTCGCCGTCGCCGAGCACCACGAAGACGTGCCGCTCGGAGCCGGCCAGCCGGCCGGCCACCGCCATGCCGACTGAGACCGGCAGGCCGTGGCCGAGCGGCCCGGTGTTGGTCTCCACACCCGGCACCTTGACCCGGTTGGGGTGCCCGTTGAGCGCGGACAGCGGCGCGGCGAACGTCGCCAGCTCCTCCTGCGGGAAGAAGCCGGCCGCCGCGAGGGTGCTGTAGAGCGCGCCGGCGGTGTGGCCCTTGCTGAGCACGAACCGGTCCCGGTCGGCCCACTCCGGGTGCTCCGGGTCGACCCGGAGCACCCCGAAGAACAGCGTGGTGAGGATGTCGAGGACCGACATGTCACCGCCCACGTGACCCAGGCCGGCCCGGCCGATCATGTGCAGGTCGGCTGCGCGGGACTGGTTGGCCCGCTGCCGCAACAGCTCGCGGCGTCGCTCCGGCGCGGCCTCGGCGATCTCCTGCCGGAGCAGGCGCCAGGCAGCGGCGGTACGGGGGTCGGCGACCAGCATGGGGTTCTCTCCTCGGTGCTTCGTGATGCGGGGTCAGGAGGCGACGGCGAAGTCCGTGACCGACTTCGCGTTGTCCGGGTTCACCAGCACGCAGTCGACGGACTGCTTCTCCGGCTGGTCGGTCTTGCCGCCGGCCTTGATGTACGCGTCGGCCTGGTCGACGGCCATCTCCGAGATCTTGCTGGCCGGCTGGAGCACGGTGGCCTTGATGCCGTCCTTGAGGATCGACGCGACCACGTCGGGGCTGCCGTCGAAGCCGACGACGACGATGTCCTTCTTGGCGGCCTGCACGGCGGCCCAGGCGCCGAGCGCCATGGTGTCGTTGCCGGCGATGATGCCCTTGATGTTCGGGTGGGCCTGCAGGATCGTCTGGGTCTTGCTGAGCGCCTCGGCCTGATCCCAGTTGGCGCTCTGCTGGGCGACCATCTTCAGGTCCGGGAACTGATCGAGTACGCCGTGGTAGCCCTGCGAGCGGACGCCGGCGTTGGTGTCGGTGGGCTTGCCGGTCAGCTCGGCGTACTCGCCCTTGTTGCCCATCAGCTTGGCGAACTCTTGGCCGCCGAGGCCGGCGCCCTGGGCGTTGTTGGAGACGATCTGGGCGACCGCGACACCGGTCTTGTTGATCTCCCGGTCGACCAGGAAGGTTGGGATGCCGGCGTCCTTGGCCCGCTGGATCGCGGTGACCGAGGCGTCCGCGCCCGCGTTGTCCAGGATGATCGCGGCGGCCTTTCGGGAGATGGCGGTGTCGACCTCCTGGCTCTGCTTGGTCGGGTCGTCGTCGTGGCTGAGCACCAGGGTCTCGTAGCCGAGCTTCTTGGCCTGGGCGGACGCGGCATCCTGCTCGGCCTTGAAGAAGACGTTGTCCGGGGACGGGGTGATGATCACGATCAGCTTCGAGGCGGCCGGAGTGGCGGCGGTGCCCGAATTATCCGAGGAGTCGTCGCCGCCGCCACAGGCGGTCAGAGTGAGAAGTGAGGCGGCGGTAGCGACAATCAGCAGTTTTTTGAACATGGGGGAATCCCTTCAGGCCGTTCTTTTGGTGAGACCCGACTGCAGGCGCTGCTGCGCCTGCTCGGTGATGACCGCGAAGACGATGACGGCGCCCTTGACCACCGACTGCCAGAAGGTGGAGACCCCCACCAGGACCAGGCCGTCGCTGAGGAAGCCGATGACGAAGGCACCCATGACGGTGCCGATGATGGTGCCGCGGCCGCCGGCTAGGGCGGTGCCGCCGAGGACCGCGGCGGCGATCGCGTTGAGCTCGTAGGTGGTGGCGGTGTCCGGGTAAGCGGCACCCAACTCCGACGTGAGCAGGAGACCGGCGAGCGCGGCGCAGGCGCCCGAGATCACGTACACGGCGATCTTGATGCGGTTGACCCGGATGCCGGAGAGGACCGCGGCGCGTTCGTTGCCGCCCACCGCGAAGATCCGGCGCCCGAAGGGCGTCCGGGTGGTGACCACGATGGCGGCGACCGCGACCAGCACCATGATCCAGACGGCGACCGGGATGCCGAGCAGGCTGTCCACCCCGATGAAGTGGAAGCCTTCGTTCCCCCGCGCGGCGGAACCGGCCAGATCGGGGTAGGTGCCGCCGTTGCTGTGCAGCTGGGCCAGGCCGCGAGCGACGTACAGCATGCCGAGCGTGGCGATGAACGGCGCCACCTTGAACCGGGTGATCAGCACGCCGTTGACCGCGCCGACCAGCGCACCCACCACGATGCCGATCAGGATCACGACGGCCACCGAGAAGAAGACCGTGCCGCCCGGCACGTTCAACCCCTTGAACAGCAGCCCGCCGGAGACCATGCTGGCCAGCCCCGCGATCGAGCCGACCGACAGATCGATACCGCCGGTGAGGATGACGAACGTGACGCCGATGGCCAGGATCGCGTTGATGGCCACGTGCTTGGTCATCAGGATCAGGTTGCTCTGCGTCAGGTACTCCGACGAGATGGCGCTGAAGATCAAGATCAGAAGGACGAGGACCACGAGGGTACGGCCACGGAGCAGCAACAGCGCGGCCCGGGCGAGGGCCTGGTTCCGGGGTGCGTCCGGCGGTGGCGCCGCGGTCTTCGCCGGCGCCGCGACGTGGGTGTCGGTCATTGCTGGCCCTCCAGGACACTCTCGGAAGCGGAGGCGGTGACGAGGGCCTCCTCGGTGACGGTCTGCGCGGTGAACTCGGCGGTGATCCGGCCCCGGGCCATCACCAGGACCCGGTCGGCCATCGCCATCACCTCGGCCAGCTCGGACGAGATGAACAGGACGCCGAAGCCCTGCGCGGCCAGGTCGGCCATCAGCGCGGCGATCTGCGCCTTGGCGCCGACGTCGATGCCTCGGGTGGGCTCGTCGAGCAGGAGGACGACCGGCTCGGTGAGCAGCGCCCGGGCGAGCACCACCTTCTGCTGGTTGCCGCCGGACAGCGCGGTCACCGTGGCGGCGAGGCCGGGGCTCTTGATGGCCAGTTCGCGCACCTTGGCGTCGGCCGTGCGCTGCTCGGCACCGCCGGTGAGAAGCCCGGCGCGGGTGAACCGGGCCACGGTGGCGAGCAGGATGTTGTCCCGGACCGACATGGTCTGCACCAGGCCGTCGCGCTGCCGGTCCTCGGGCACCAGCGCCAGGCCGCCGGCCATCCGGGCCTGCACGGTGCCCTTCGGCTCGGGTTTCCCGCGCAGCAGCACCTCGCCGGCCGACGCCCGGCGCATGCCCATCAGGCACTCCATCAGCTCGGTGCGACCGGCGCCCATCAGCCCGTAGATGCCGACCACCTCGCCCTTCCGGACGGCGAGCGAGACATCGTGGAAACCCGGGGCGGTCAGACCCCGTGCCTCCAGCAGCAGGTCGCCGACCGGTGAGCTGTTGCGGACGTAGAGCGAGTCGGGGTCGCGGCCGACCATCTGCCGGACGATCCAGCCGGTGTCGGTGGAGTCCATCGACTCGTGCGCGACCAGGCTGCCGTCGCGGAAGACCGTGACCCAGTCGCCGATCCGGCGGAACTCGTCGAGCTTGTGCGAGATGTAGATGACCGTCACGTCCTGCGCGCGCAGGTCGGCCATCACCCCGAACAGCACGTCGACCTCGTGGTTGGACAGCGCCGAGGTGGGCTCGTCCATGATCAGTACGCGGACGTCCTCGAGCAGCGCCCGGCCGATCTCGACGAGCTGCTGCTGGCCGATCGGGAGATCGCCGACCAGCGTGCCGGGGTCGAGCCGGTCCTGGCCGAGCCTTTTCAAGACCTCACGGGTACGGCGTCGCTGCGCGCCCGAGTCGACGAACCGACCCCCGCGTCGCAGCTCGCGACCGGCGAACATGTTCTCGGCGATCGACAGGTTCGGGAACAGGCTCAGCTCCTGGTGGATGATCCCGATGCCCCTCTTCATCGCCTCGCGGGGACTCGCCAGGACGACCGGCTCGCCGTCGAGCAGGATCTCGCCGCTGGTCGGCTGCTCCGAGCCGGAGAGGATCTTCATGAGCGTCGACTTGCCGGCGCCGTTCTCGCCGACCAGCACGTTGACCTTGCCCTGGTGGGCGGTGAAGGTGACGTCCTTGAGCGCGCGTACGCCGCCGTAGCTCTTGCTGATGTTCCTGGCCTCGAGAACGGCGCTGGTTTTCCCGGCGCTCATGGCGCCACCGTCAGCTCGGTCGGGACCAGGAAGATCGTGCCGGGCGCGAGGCTGGAGAAGGCACCGTAGAAGTCGATCTTCTTGCCCTTCACGGCGGCGAGATCGACCTTGGCGATCACGTCGGTCTTGACCCGGCTGTTGATCTGGTTGGCCACGTCGGCGTAATCGATCTGGTTGGTGAAGTCGCCGAACGAGATGAAGCCGACCGCGTCGCGGACCGCGGTGCCGGCGATCACCGGCCCGGTGGCGATGGTCAGCTTCAGGCCGCCGGCCTGCACCGTCATCGGCCCGGTCGGCGAGGATTTGTCGACCTCGGTGACCACGCCCGAGCCCTTGACCATGTACGCGAACGGGCTGCCGGTGCCGGATCGGTGGCCGTACTGCTGGCCGGCCGCCTCGGGGTCCTTCGCGATCGCCGCCGCCACGGTGGTCACGTCGACCGCCTTGTCGTGCACGGTCGGCACGATCTTCGCGGCCCAGTTGTCCGCGACGTAGGTCTTGGGGTCGGTGGCCGTCGAGCCGGCCGCGGCCTGACCGTCCTTCTCGTACACATAAACGCCCGGCACCTTCGAGCAGGCGGTGACCAGCACTGCCGTGAGGAGGAGCGCGGCCACCCGGGGGATCACCTTCATGCTGAATATCCATTCATAGGCGACTGGCCATGCGCTTACTGTGAACGCTGGATGTCGCCGTTGTCAACGGGCGTGACGTCTTGACTCTCAGATGACGAGATGATTACCGTTCGCACCCGGTACCGATGCAGGGCTGAATTTCTATGCATCGAAGGGACGTGCGTATGCCAGCCAGACGAATCTTGATCGCCGCGGCTCTCGCTCTCGCGCTACCGCTGGCCGCAGTCACTCCGCTCAGGCATCGTCTTTCCGGAAGCCCGACAACCTCGCATCATCGTGTCGCAGGACGGCGAGGTGGACGACATGGACTCGTTCATCCGGTTCCTGTATTACGCCAACGAGTTCGACATCGCGGGCATCGTCTACTCCAGCTCCCGGGAACGGCGCCGACGTGGCGCCCTACCGCTGGACCGGCACGGCCTGGCTCGACGAGTACATCGACCGGTACTCGAAGATTTACCCCAACCTGCGCCGGCACGCCTCCGGATATCCCTCGCCGGCCAAGCTGCGCTCGCTGTACAAAATCGGAAACGTCGACAACGTCAGCGAGATGGAGAAGGTCACCCAGGGCTCGTCCTGGATCGAAAAAGTGATCCTGGACGACAAGCCGGGGCCGCTCTACATCCAGTCCTGGGGTGGCCTCAACACCACCGCGCGGGCGCTGAAGTCCATTCAGGAGAAGTACCAGGGCACTCACCGGTGGCCCGCCCTCCAGCGGAAGATCAGCCAGAAGGTCGTCATCTACAACATCCTCAACCAGGACGCGACCCTCGATGGGTACATAAAACCCAACTGGCCGGATCTGAAGATCGTCGACAACCAGAGCCAGTTCTGGAGCTTCGCCTACCTGTGGACCCGGCAGGTGCCGGCCGATCAGCAGTTCGCGCTCCGGGGCCCGTACATGGAGCAGAACTTCCTGACCGGGCACGGTCCGCTGCTCTCGGAGTACCGCACCTATCGGGACGGCAAGCCGACCCCCGGCGACGACGAGAACAACCGCTGGCGTCCTGATCAGAATCTGACGTACGGGCTGCACGACTTCATCTCCGAGGGCGACTCCCCCTCGTTCCTCTACCTGCTCGACTTCAACGGGCTGCGGTCCTCGGAGTCGCCGACCTACGGCGGGTGGGGTGGGCGATTCACCCCGGTGTCCTACGGCTGGCTGGACACCTCCGACGTCAACCCGGCCACCGGCGCCGCCGATCGGGCCTACCCGCAGACCCGCTGGGGTGGCCGACCTGCAGAACGACTTCGCGGCCCGTGCCCACTGGGGTGTCACGCCGCGTTACCGCGACGCCAACCACCACCCGGGGTCGTCCGTACGCGAAGGATTGGATCTCCGGGTCCGGAAGGGCCAGAAAGTGACCCTGCACGACGGCACGCCCCCGCTCAAGCACTACCAGCGGGTCATCGTCACGGTGAAATAGCCGATCGGGAGGGGTGGTCCGACCGGGCCGCCCCTCTCCATCCGAGGTTGAATGGATATTCTTCCAGTGGTGGACAGCTATACGCCCGAGTTGGCGACCGATCAGATCCGGCTGCTCACCAAGGTCGCCCGGATGTACCACGAGCGCGGCATGCGCCAGCCGCAGATCGCCGCGCAGCTGCACATCTCCCAGCCGCGGGTGTCCCGGCTGCTCAAGCGGGCCGTCGACCTCGGCATCGTGCGAACCACGGTGATCGCCCCGCGCGGCGTCTACGCCGAGCTGGAGGAGCAGATCGAGCAGGCGTACGGCCTGACCGAGGTGATCGTCGCCGACACCGACGACCAGGCCGACGAGGCCCACATCATGCGGGCGCTCGGTGCCGCCGCCGCGGTCTACCTGGAGACCACGCTGATGGGCGACGAGCGGATCGGCGTCTCCTCGTGGAGCTCCACCATCCTGGCCACCGTCGAGGCCATGCACCCGCGGCCCACCCCGGTCGCCGACCAGGTCGTGCAGATGCTCGGCGGCGTCGGCAACGTGACCGCGCAGACCCAGGCGACCCGGATCGTCGGCCGGCTGGCCGCGCTGACCGGCGCCCAGGCCGTCTACCTGCCCGCGCCCGGGTTGCTCGCCTCCGGCGACATGCGGCAGATGTTCGTCTCCGACCCCAACATCGAGCCGGTCCTGCAGGCCTACCAGGGTCTGACGATGGCCCTGGTCGGGGTGGGCAGCATCGAGCCGTCGCCGCTGCTGCGGGAGAGCGGCAACGCGTTCGCCGAGAGCGAGCTGCCCGCCCTGCGCGGCGGCGGCGCGGTCGGCGACGTGTGCATGCGCTTCTTCGACGAGACCGGCGCGCACGTCGAGTCGGCCTTCGACGCCCGGGTGCTGGGCATCGCCCCCGACACCCTGCGGGCCGTCCCCCGCCGCGTCGCGGTGGCCGGCGGCACCCGCAAGACCGTCGCGATCCGGGCCGCCCTGCGCGGCGGCTGGGTCAACGTGCTGATCACCGACCTGCAGGTGGCACGCAGCCTGGTCTGATTACCACCCGTGGTTGGTGCCATCTTTTCTCCGCGGAACCGACTCTGTAGGCATGACCTCGATCAACCTGCTCCTCGGCCTCGCACTGATCGTCTACATCTGCTCCAAGCAGCTCACCTGGCGGCCCGTCGACCCGGCCCGGATGTTCAAGTTGCCGCTCATCCTCGGCGTCGTCGGCGTGGTGTCGCTCTCGAAGGAGGCGGCCACGATCCACCCGGTCGACGTGGTCATCCTCGGCCTGTCCGCGGTGCTGGCGGTGATCTCCGGCGCCCTGATGGGCCGGATCGCCCGGTTCCGCCGGTCCCCGGCCGACCCGCGGGTCGTGGAGACCCGCACCGGCGCCCTCGGCATCGCCATCTGGATCGGCCTGATCGCGGTCCGCGTGGTGCTCGACGTGGCCGGCCACCGGATGGGCTCCGACCTCGCCGTCTCCACCGGCAGCATCCTGCTGGTCCTCGCGCTCAACCGGGCCACCAGCGCGCTGGTCGTCTCGGCGCGCCAGCCCCGCCGCGATTTCGCGATGGCCGGAAACTAGACACGTGCTCCTCACCCCCATCCAGCGTCCGTGGGCCGCGGTCCTGAACCTGATCGGCATCGTCTTGGTGGCGGTCGATCTGGCCCAGCGGTCGCTGGACGGCGCCCCCGTCGCGGTGGCGATCGCGGCCTGGGCGGCCTGGGCCGCCTGGCTGGTGGTGATCTTCGTGCCGGAGCGCCGGGGCCGCCTGCGCGCCGCCCTCTACCTCGGTATGGTCGCCGGCGGATCGCTGGCCGCGATCACCACCGACGTGGTCGGCTTCGTGCCCGCCGCCGTGGCCCTGATCGTGCTGGCCGGCACCCCCGCGTTCCCGCTGCGCCTGGTCGGGGTCGCCGCGGCCGGATCGCTGATCCTGATCGCGGCGGACGCGTTGATCTCCACCCCGCACCGCGGCAGCCTGACCGGTGTCCTCTCCTTGGTGGCCGTGACCGGGATCGGCGGCCTGAGCCGCCGGCAGTACCGCATCTCCGAGGCACAGTCCCTGGCCCTGCTGGAGGAACGGCTGGCGGTGGAACAGGAACGCGCCGAGGTGGCCGCCCTGACCGAGCGCTCCCGCATCGCCCGCGACCTGCACGACGTGCTCGCCCACTCGCTGGGCGGCCTGGTCATCCAGCTGGAGGCGGTCGACGCCCTGCTCGAGTCGAACCGCACCGGCGAGGCCCGCGACCGGGTCCAGGCGGCCCGCAAGCTGGCGGTCTCCGGCCTGGACGAGGCCCGCCGGGCGGTGACCGCCCTGCGCGAACCGGACGAACCGCTCTCCACGATCGTCGCCGCCCTGGCCACCACCCACCGCACGCTGGGCGGCCAGGTCGCGGTCCGCGGCAACGCCGACCGGGGCACACTGACCGCCGCCGGCCGCACGGCCGCCCGCCGCGCCGTGCAGGAACTGCTCACCAACGCCCGCCGGCACGCCCCCGGCGCCCCCACCACGCTCGACCTGGACTGGGACGACGACATCTTGACGATCACCGCCTCGACCCCCGGCGGCGCCCGGGAACAGGAGCGGATCTCGCCGGGCGGTGGGCACGGTCTGGCGGGGATGCGGGAGCGGGTCAGCGAGGCGGGCGGCTCCATGGACGTACGGGAAGGGGCGGCCTTTGACGTTGTTCTTCGGCTGCCCGGGAAGATGTCGTCATGATCCGTGTGCTCGTCGCCGACGACCAGGCGACCGTGCGGGACGGCCTGGTCACCTTGCTCGACCTGACCGAGGGCGTCGAGGTGGTCGGGGCCGCGGCCGACGGCGTGGAGGCGGTGCGGCTGACCGCCGAGCTGCGTCCTGACGTGGTGCTGATGGACCTGCGCATGCCGAACCTGGACGGCGCCGGCGCGACCGCCCGGATCATGGCCGAGACCCCGGGGACGGCGGTGCTGGTGCTGACCACCTACGCCGACGACGAATCGCTGGCCGGCGCGCTGCGGGCCGGCGCCCGCGGTTACCTGACCAAGGACGCCGGCCGGGCCGAGCTGGCCGCCGCGGTCCGCTCGGTCGCCTCCGGCCAGGCCACCTTCGCCAAGGAGATCGCCGACCGCCTGGTGCTGGGCTTCACCACCGCGCCGGCGCCCCAGCCCGGCCTGCGCGAGCGGTTCCCGGCCCTGACCGCCCGCGAGGCCGACGTGCTGGAGGCGATCACCGTGGGCCACAACAACGCCCGGATCGCCGCCGACCTGTTCCTGAGCGTGGCCACGGTGAAGAGCTACATCAACTCGATCTTCGCAAAGCTCGGCGCCCGCGACCGAGCCCACGCCGCCGCCATCGCCCTGGGCCGCTCGGATTAGGGCCTGGTCACCAGGGGATGACGCCGTCGTCGTTGACGAACTGGCCGGTCGGGCTGCCGTCGGGGAGGGTGGCCAGGCGGATCGCGGTGGCCGCCGCCTCCTGGACCGGGCGGCCCTGGCCGCCGGTGAAGTCGGTCGCCACCAGGCCGGGGCAGGCGGCGTTGACCAGGATTCCGGTGCCGGCCAACTGCCGGGCGTACTGCACGGTGATGGCGTTGAGGTAGGACTTCGTCGGGGCGTAGGCCGCCATGATCGGGCCGGCCTGCCAGGTGAGCGAGGCCATGCTGGTGGAGATGTTGACGATCCGCGGCGACGGGGCGTGCCGCAGCAGCGGGAGCATCGCGTTGGTCACCCGGATCACGCCGTACACGTTGGTGTCCACGACCTCGCGGACCACGTCGAGGTCGAGCGTGGTCGGGTCCTGCACCCACCCCGGTCCGGTCGGTCCCGCGATGCCGGCGTTGTTGACCAGGACGTCCAGGCGGTCCAGCAGTGACGCGGCCGCGGTGACGCTGCGGTCGTCGGTGACGTCCAGCGGGACCGCGAACGCGTCCACCCCGGCCGCCCGCAGCGTCTTCACGGCCGCCTCGCCGCGGGCCCGGTCGCGGGCACCCACCGCCACCCGGTAGCCCCGTGCGCCCAGGCCGGCCGCGATCTCGTACCCCAGTCCCTTGTTCGCGCCGGTCACCAGCGCGGTCTTCGTGTCGCTCATGACGCCGATGCTGACTCGCCGGGCGGCGGTGTCCTTACACCGTTCCGGTTCGCTGTCATACCCGGCCGGTATCACCGCGTTATCGTCGGACCGTGGACACGCTGGAGACCCGCGAGCTCAGGTATTTCGTCGCCGTCGCCGAGGAGTTGCACTTCAGCCGGGCCGCCGAGCGCCTCGGCATCGCCCAGCCGCCGCTGTCCCGGGCGATCCAGCAGCTGGAGCGGCGGCTCGGCGTCACCCTGCTGGACCGCGACCGCCGCGGCGTCGCCCTCACCGGCGCGGGTCAGGTGCTGCTCGACGAGGCGCGCGCCATCCTCGACGGCGCCGCCGCGGCCGCCCGCCGCACCCGCCGCGCGGCCGCCGGCACGAACCGGCTGGTCCTCGCCACCAAGGCGGGCGCCAACCACGAACTGCTGCGGAAGCTCCTCGACGCGCACGCCGCCGAACCGGACGCGGCCGAGATCGAGGTGCTGCTGTGCGGGATGGGCGACCAGGCCCGGATGCTGCGCGACGGGCGCGCCGACGTGGCGCTGATGCAGCGGCCGTTCGACGCCCTGGCCGGCTTCGACACCGAGGACCTGCTCACCGAGCAGCAGGTCGCCGTGCTGCCGGCCGGGCATCCGCTCGCCGCCCGGACGTCGCTGACCATGGCCGACCTCGGCGCCGTCCCCGATCTGCCGGTCGCCCGCTGGCCGGGCCAGGACGGCAGCTACCAGCCCGGCCCCGGCCCGGAGATCCACGATCTGTCGCAGCTCGCCCAGCTGATCGCTCTCGGCCACACGGTGGCGGTCATCTGCGCCTCGTCCCGGTCCTGGCTGTGGAGCGCGCACGTCGCCGTGCCGGTGACCGACGCACCGCACGTCACCACCGTGCTGGCCTGGCCGGCGCACAGCCGGTCGCACGCCGTCGCCGGCCTGGTCCGCACGGCGGCCCGGCTGTCCTTCTGAGCGACCTCGGGCGTACGTTTCGGGAATGGAACCAGGCATCCTGTCCGGGACACTGGTGCGCCTGCGAGCGGCGGTTCCGGCCGACGTTCCGGCGCTCGCCGCGATCCGGGCGACACCCTCGGTCCACCAGCGGTGGGGCGGGGACGACGACCTGGCCGGCACCGTGGCCGCCGACCTCGCCGATCCCGGCACGCAGGTGCTGGTCATCCTCTACCAGGAGCGGGTCGTCGGCGCCGTTCAGTGGAGCGAGGAGGACGACCCCGACTACCGGCACGCCGGCATCGACATCTACCTCGACCCGGCGGTGCACGGCCGGGGGCTCGGCACCGACACCGTGCGCACCGTGGCCCGGCATCTGATCGACGACCTCGGCCACCATCGCCTGGTGATCGACCCGGCCGCCGACAATCACGCCGCGATCCGGTGCTACGCGAAGGCCGGCTTCCGTCCGGTGGGGATCATGCGCCGCTACGAGCGCGGCCCGGACGGCACCTGGCACGACGGCCTGCTGATGGACCTGCTGGCCGGCGAGCTGACCTGACGGTCAGTCGTCAACGGCCGAAAACCTCGAACAAAACCGGTTCAGGTCGTACGTGTGTGGTGGCCACAATGGGGGAATGCATGGACGCATGTCGATTGATGCCGAAGAACTGACGACCTGCCCCGCCCGTATCACGCTCGACGCGGCACAGCTGGCCTTTTTCGACGGCCTCCCGACCGCGGCACCGAGCCTGCAGTCCGAGCTGGGCTGCGAACTCGAACAGGGCCACGAAGGCTCGCACGCCGCGCTCGGCCAGCAGGTGGATGCCACGATGTGGTGGCTGCAGTGGACACTGAGCGCCTCCGAGATCAACCCGTACACCTGGTGCCCGGCCCGCCAGACACCCACCGCGCAGAGCCGCGCCGACACCGATTGCGCACTGTTCGACGGACACCCCGGCCGGCACTCGTCGGCCAAGACCTACTGGCAGGCCGACGAGGCGGCCTGAACCGGTTCAGGAAAGATCGTCCACCCGCCGACCGGCTACGGCGGCGGGTGGACGGAAAGACCATCCTCCGTTCCACCCGTGGGTGGTGCTGCTTCTCCTCGGACGCGCCGAGCATCGGCGGTGACGCCGCGGATGGGCCGCGGCCGGGGAAGTGGGGTTTGCCGTGGCCGCGATGCTTGCTCGGGTCGGTGCGTTCTGTGCTCGGCGGCGCTGGCCGGTGCTGGGCGCCTGGCTGATGGTGCTGGTGCTCGCGGTGGGCCTGGCGGCCCGTTTCGCCGAGCCGCTCGGCACCGAGCTGACCGTCTCGGGGCTGTCGTCGACGCGGACGCTCGACCAGGTGAACGCGGAGTTCGGGAGCGGCGGCGACGAGGGGCGGGTGGTCTTCGCCGCACCGGCCGGGCATACGCTCGCCGCGTACCGGCCGGCTCTGGCCGCCCTCGGCGCGGCGCTCGGCGCCCAGCCGACTCTGTCCCCCGGCGGCCGCATCGGCTACTTCTCGGTGGCGTCGGCACCGGCCGCCGCCCTCGACCAGGCCCGCGGTGCCGGGCTGCAGGTCGAGGAGTCGTCCGAGCTGGCGCCGCCGCCGGAGGGGGGCAGTTCGCCCGCCATCGGGCTGCTCATCGCGCTCGTCATCCTGCTGATCACGTTCGGGTCGCTCAGCGCGGCCGGCATGCCGCTGTTGACCGCGGTGCTCGGGCTCGGGGTGTCGCTCGCCGGCCTCTACGCGCTCACCGCGCTGGTGCCGGTCACCTCGATCGCGCCGACCCTGGCCATCCTGCTCGGACTGGCCGTCGGCATCGACTACTCGCTGTTCCTCATCGACCGGCATCGCCGCCAGCTGCGCGACGGTGCCCCGGACGTACGGGAATCGATCGCCCTGGCCACCGGCACCGCCGGATCGGCGGTGTTCTTCGCGGGCCTCACCGTGATCATGGCCCTGGCCGGGCTGGCGGTGGCGCGGGTCGGGTTCCTCACCCAGATGGGGCTGGCCGCGGCCGGAGCCGTGCTCGTGGCGATGCTGATGGCGCTGACGCTCACCCCGGCCCTGCTGAGCCTGGCCGGGCGCCGGGTCGTCGGCCGGCGGAAGCCGCGGGCCGCCCGGACCGCACCGCGCTGGGCCGGATTCGTGGTCCGGCACCGCGGGGTCGCCACGGTGCTGTCGGTGCTGCTGCTCGGTGCCCTCGCCGTGCCGGTGCTCGGCATGCGGCTCGGGCTGCCCGACGACGGCAGCGATCCGTCGAGCACCACCGACCGGCGGGCCTACGACCTGATCGCCGCGGGTTTCGGGCCGGGCGTGAACGGGCCCCTGCTGGTGCTGGTTCGCGACGGTGCGGTGACGAGCGAGCAGATCGCCGCGTTGCCGGGCGTCGCCACGGTGCTGCCACCGGCCGTCAAGGGCGACGACACGCTGCTGACGGTCGTACCGTCCAGCGGGCCGGATGATGCGGCGACGGCGACCCTGGTCGCCCGGCTGCGGAAGCTCGACGTGAGCGTGACCGGGCAGACCGCCGTGGCCATCGACATCTCCGACCACCTGGCCGCCGCCCTGCCGCTCTACCTCGCGCTCGTGGCCGGGTTCGCGTTCGTGCTGCTCCTGGTGGTGTTCCGGTCGGTGCTGATCGCCGCGAAGGCGGTGCTCAGCTTCCTGCTCAGCCTCGGCGCGGCGCTCGGCTGCACGGTTCTGGTGTTCGGGCCGCTGCTGGCGTTCCTGCCGACCATCGTGATCGGTGTCCTCTTCGGTCTGTCCATGGACTACGAGATGTTCCTGGTCTCCGGCATGCACGAGGAGCACCGGCGGGGCGCCGCCGAACCGGTCGTCAGCGGTTTCGCCCGCGGCGCCAAGGTCGTGGTGGCCGCCGCGCTCATCATGATCGGGGTGTTCGGCGGTGGGGTGGCCGGCGGCGACCCGGTGACCCGGCCGATCGCGTTCGCCCTCGCGGCCGGCATCATCGTCGATGCCTTCGTGGTGCGGCTGGTGCTCGTCCCGGCGGTGATCTCGCTGTTCGGACGGGCCGCGTGGTGGCTGCCGAAGCGGCTCGACCGGATGGTGCCGGCGGTGGACGTCGAGGGCACCGACTTGATCGTTAGCAGGGCATGATCCTGCAGCTCGCCGTCGCCGGTGCGGTTCTCGCCGCACCGGTGACCTACGACCCCCACACCATGACCGGTTACGTCGGTCAGCGCGACGTGCGGCACGCCTTCGGCTGGACCGCGGCGACGCTGGCCACCCGGGCCCCCGGCCTGGTCTTCAACCAGGAGTTCTGGACCGACGACAGCTACACGGTCAGCTGCGGCAACGGATCCTTCCCGGTGACGCACCACCGCGACTTCGGGCGTTACTGGCTGACCGTCAAGGCCACCGGCGGGTACGGCACGGTGACCGGCTGGCGGATCACCGGCGCCAGTTCCGGCATCTCCGGCACCTCGGTGGCACCGGCGGCCGGCCAGCCCTGCCCGCTGCCGGGCCGCGGGACGACCATCGTGCGGGCCGTCAAAACCGGGACAAAGGCCGGCTGCGAACTGACGGTCACCTCCGAGGACGTACGCCGGGACCTGCTCGTCTGCTAACGGCAGATCCGCTTGGTCCCGGGCCCTCGCCGAACCCATCGTGGATTCCATCAGCCAGAGGGAGACACCATGCAACCAGGGACCGGACTCAGCTCCATCGACGATCAGGTAGCCGCCCGGCTGCTCCATCAGCGCATCATCGTTCTCGGGTCCGAGGTCGACGACCCGATCGCGAACCGGCTGTGCGGGCAGCTGCTCCTGCTGTCGGCCGAAGACCCGCGCGGCGACATCAGCCTCTACATCAACTCGCCGGGCGGGTCGGTCAGCGCCGGCCTGGCCATCTACGACACGATGCGGCTGATCCCCAACGACGTGAGCACGCTCGCGCTGGGACTGGCCGGCAGCATGGGCCAGTTCCTGCTCACCGCGGGGACGCCGGGCAAGCGGTTCGCGCTGCCGCACGCCCAGGTCCTGATGCACCAGGGCTCGGCCGGGTTCGGCGGCACCGCCGCCGACGTCGAGATCTACGCCGACCAGCTGGAACGCATCGGTACGCTGCTGCTGCGGCTGACCGCCGAGCACACCGGCCAGCCCCTGGAGAAGGTCGAGGTGGACAGCCGGCGCGATCGCTGGTTCACCGCCACCGAGGCGCTCGACTACGGCCTCATCGACCACGTCCTGGACAGTGTCGACGACGTACGCCCGTCGATGACCCGCCAGCCGATGGGATTGGGTGTCTGATGGCCGGCCAGTACACGATCCCCACCGTCATCGAGAAGACCCCGAACGGCGAACGGGCCTTCGACATCTACTCGCGGCTGCTGTCCGACCGCATCATCTTCCTCGGCACGGAGATCGACGACGGCGTCGCCAACGTGGTGATCGCCCAGCTCCTGCACCTGGAGTCGGCCGGCGAGCAGGAGATCGGTCTCTACATCAACTCGCCCGGCGGCTCGTTCAGCGCGCTCACCGCCATCTACGACACGATGAACTTCATCCGCTGCAACATCGCCACCATCTGCGTGGGGCAGGCGTCATCCGCGGCGGCGGCGCTGCTGGCGGCCGGCACCCCCGGCCGGCGCTCGGTGCTGCGGCACGCGAAGGTCACCCTGCACCAGCCGTCCAGCCAGGCCCGGGGCACGCTGCCCGACCTCGCGGTGGAGGCCAAGGAGGTGGCCAAGGTGCGGGCCGAGATGGACGAGATCCTCGCCGAGCACACCGGGCATCCGGTCGCGAAGATCCGGGCGGACACCGACCGCAGCATGGCCCTGACCGCGGCCGAGGCGGTCGCTTACGGCCTGGCCGACCGGGTGATCACGCGCCGGTCCGAGGTGCGGGCCTATCGCCTGGACAGCGCGGCATAGGGCCGGTCCTAGGCGGCCAGGAGCATGACGCTGCCGCCGCCGCTGCCGCCGTACGACGCCGACGGGGGCGCGGCGCGGTGCAGCTGGGTGGTGGCCAGCCGGAGAACGGGGGCCAGGGTGGCGGCACGGTCGAGCTCGAGATCGTGCCGCACCTCGGCCAGCAGGTCGGCCAGGTCGATGCGCAGCGAGTCGCAGACCGAGGCCAGGATCTCGGAGCTCGGCTCCTTGCGGCCGCGCTCGACCTCGGAGAGGTATTGCACCGAGACGTTGGCCTGCCGGGCCACCTCGGCCAGGGTGCGCCGCTGCTCCTGACGATGGCGGCGCAGCACCTCGCCGACCAGGATGCGGAGCAGTGGCCGGGGGTGTCGCGCGATGTCCGCCATGGGCTCACGGTAATCAGGCGGCCCCGTCCCCGATACCCGGCGAGCCCTGGTTCTGCCACGAGCGTAGAAGCTCGCCGTTGCGGGGCGTCCCGGTGGTGAAGCGGAACGGCAGCCCGGCGGCGAAGGTCGGCGACGGCCGGTCCATGAGCTGGAAGTGCAGATGCGGCTCGGCGGAATTGCCGGAGTTGCCGCAGTTGGCGATCGGCTGCCCGGCCGCCACGTGATCGCCGGCCCGCACCGTGACCGAGTGTCGCTGCAGGTGCGCGTACAACGCGTACCGGTTCTCGCCCAGGTCGACCACGACGTGATTGCCGATCACCCGGCCGGCGCCCAGCAGTTCCCGGATCGCGCCCTCGGCCAGCAGATAGAGAAGACCCGGCACCGACGTGCGGCTCCAGTGGTCACGCTGGCCCTGCCGCACCCGGACGACGCGGCCCGCCGCCGCGGCCCGAACGGGCCGGCCGAAGCCCGGAAAATCGGCCGGCCGGTGGGCGAGCGACACCGGCCGGGAACGGCCAGGCGGATCGAAGACCAGATCGATGGCGTACGTCTGACCGTACGCATGCAGCCCGTGACTGGGCACCCGGCTGGCCGGGCTGTTGACCGCCCGCCACGGCCCCTCGACCGGCGACTCCACCGCGATCGGCTCGGAACACACGCGGCCGACCCAGGCGTAGAGCGCGAACGCCCCGATCAGCGCCGGGACCGTCACCCAGAACGGCACGTCGTAGTCGAGCAGCGGTTGACCGATCAGCACCAGCGCGACCAGCACCAGCAGCGGCACCCGGATACGGGCGATCAGGCGGGCCATGTCGACATCCCTCCGCTAGTATTTCGTAATTACGTATTTCCAAAGTAACGGAGGAAAGCTCGTGACCCAACCGGACGATCTCGCCGACCGGCTGGCCCGCATCGAGCAACGCCTGGATGCACTGGAGGGCGGCGGGGAAACGGCCGAGGTCGACGACTCCGATCCGTTCTGGGCGCTGCGGCGGATGCACGACGCGGTGCTGTTCACCGGTGCGGTCGGACTGCCGGGCGGCGAGCACTACGAGTGGCAGCAGACGGTGCCGGCCGAGGGCATTCTCGAATCGGACTGGACCATGCAGGCGCCGGCGCTGGCCGCGCTCGCCCATCCGGCGCGGGTCCGGATCCTCCGCGAGGTGCTGCTGGGCACCCGGTCGGCCGCCGACCTGCAGGCGCTCGACGGCATCGAGAGCACCGGCCAGCTCTACCACCACGTGCGGCAGCTGGTCGCCGCCGGCTGGCTGCGCACCGAGGCCCGCGCGCGCTACACGGTCCCGGCCGAACGCGTAGTGCCCCTGCTGGTGATCATCGCGTGCGCCCAGCACTGAGTTTTCGTGGCGGGCCGATGGGTAGTTCTCGATGTGGAACGACGAGGAGGACCCGATGGACAGCCGGCCCGTCACGATGATCAGGCTCACCCAGTCCGCCCACCGAAGCGCGCCGCCGGCCCGCCTCCTCGGGTGCCCGGTCACCGACCGGGACGGCAACGTGCTCGGCACGGTCGAGGACCTGCTGGTCGACGCGGACGGGCGCCGGTTCCGGCTGATCAGCGTGGAGCACGGCGGGGTGGCCGGTTTCGGCGCGACGCCGTCGCTCATCCCGGTCGAGGCCGTGCACGGCGTGGCCGGCGGCCGGATCCGGATCGGCCGCAGCAGCGCCCAGGTCGCGGACGCGCCGCACGTCGACCGGAGCCGGATGGGCGAGTTCTGCGAGAGCCTCTACGGCTACTACGGCGTCGGCTGATCTCGCAGACCTCGCAACAGCGGCAGGTTCTTGCTGATCACGCCGGTGACACCGATTTGAACGGCCCGGGCCAGCTCCGCCTCGGTGTCGACCGACCAGGCCAGCACCAGGTCGGTGGCCCGCCGCAACTCGGCCACCACGGCCGGGGTGAGCAGCCGCAGCCGGATCGAGACGCCGTCCACCCGCTCCCGCCGCATCCTCGCCCGCAGGCGGGCCAGCTGCGCGGCATTCGCCGCCGAGAAGACGCGGCGCACGCCGGGATCGCCCGCGAACGCATCGAGCATGGCCCACTCCTTGGTGCAGACCGCGACGGGTACGTCTGTCGCCCGCTCCCGCAACGTCGCGGCGACCGCCGACGCCACGTCGAGCGACCGGCCCTTGAGATCGAGCATCAGGCGCGGGTCACCGGCCGCGACCGCGAGGATCTCGTCCAACTCGGGCACCACCACCCGGCGCCACCACGGCCGCCGGCCATGGCGTACCTCCAGAAGCCCCCGGCGCAGATGGACATCGGCCTCGACGAGATCGACGCCGGCCGCGAGGGCGGCCCGGAGACCGGCGACGCTGTTACCGGCCCGATGGGCCACCGCGAGCATCCCTCCACGGTACGTGTCAGCTTTAGTGATACCGACGGTGTATCGGCGGGGCCGCTGGGTACCCGTACGGCATGGCCGGGAATTTGAAAAAGGGTGACAAAGTCACCTGGCGCAGCCACGGGCAGACCGTGCACGGCGAGGTGGAGAAGAAGATCACCACGCGGACCGAGGAGGCCGGTCGCACGGTCGACGCTTCGGCCGACGATCCGCAGTTCCGGGTGCGGAGCGACAAGACCGGCCGGGATGCGGTGCACAAGCCCGCGGCGCTGGATCGGGAGCGCTGACCGCCCCTCCATCTTTAACGTATAGCGGAGCGGGGGGCTTGCGGCAAGACCCGGGTGGTGGCGCAGAATCGTCGACCGTTGGCCACTACCTGCGGAAACGGGGCACGCGTGCGGTATGTAAGGACGTTGGGCGAGGATCGGCTCGAGCTCGTCGGCGGCAAGGGCGCCAACCTGGGGGCACTGACCCGGATCGACGGGGTCAGCGTCCCGCCCGGCTTCTGCGTGACCACCGACGCGTACCGCCGGGTCGTCGTTCCGGTGCTCGGGGACCTCGGGGATCGGCTCGACCCGTACGGCCTGGCGGCTCTGCGCCGGACCATCGAGGAGATCGCGATCCCGGACGATCTCGCGGCGGAGATCGGCGACGCTCTCGGCCCGGGCGCGTACGCCGTGCGGTCCAGCGCGACGGCCGAGGATCTGCCGGGGGCCTCGTTCGCCGGGCAGCAGGACTCCTACCTGAACATCGAGGGGGCGGCGGCGGTCCTCTCGCACATCAGCCGGTGCTGGGCCTCGCTGTTCACCGATCGGGCCGTGGCCTACCGGCGGCGTAACGGCATCGACGACCGTACGGTCCGGATGGCCGTGATCGTGCAGCGGATGGTCCCGGCGGAAGCCGCCGGGGTGCTGTTCACCGCCGACCCGGTCACCGCCGACCGCAAGGTCGCCGCGGTGGAGGCCGTGCACGGCCTCGGCGAGGACCTCGTCTCCGGCCGGGTGAACCCGGACCTCTTCACGCTGCGCGACGGCGAGGTCATCGCGAAGACGATCGCCGGGGAGCGGCCCACCCTGACCGACACCCAGGCGGTACGGCTGGTGGAGCTCGGCCGGCGGATCGAGGCGCACTTCGGCCGTCCGCAGGACATCGAGTGGTGCCTGGCCGGCGACGACTTCGCGATCGTGCAGAGCCGGCCGATCACCACCCTGTTCCCGATCCCCGAGGTTCGCGATCAGGGGAAGCACGTGTACGTCTCGGTCGGCCACCAGCAGATGTGGACGGAGCCGATGAAGCCCCTCGGGCTGTCGGTGCGGCGGCTGAACATGCCCCCGTCGACCTACGAGGCGGGCGGGCGGCTGTTCGTCGACGTCGCCCCGATTCTCGCCTCGCCCGCGCGGCGCGCCGGCCTCCTCGGCCTGTGGCAGTCCGATCCGCTGGTCGGGGGCGCGCTGCAGGCCCTCGCCGACCGCAATTTCGTCCCGGAGGTGGCCGACGACGGGTCGGCCGGCGGGCCGCCCTCTCCCCCGCCCCCGATGCCGACCGATCCGGCCATCCCGGCCGAGCTGATCGCGAGCAGCGAGGCCTCGGTCGCCGCGCTGAAGGTCGCGATCCGGGGCCGGTCCGGGGCGGACCTGGTGGACTTCGTCCTCGCCGACATGCAGGAGCTGAAGCGGCTGCTGTTCGATCCGCGGAACCACCAGGCGATCATGGCGAGCATGGAGGCCACCTGGTGGCTCAACGACCACCTCGAACAGTGGCTGGGCGAGAAGAACGCGGCCGACGTCCTCACCCGGTCGGTCCCGCACAACATCACCTCGGAGATGGGCCTCGAACTGCTCGATGTCGCCGATGCCTTCCGCCGGTCGGACAACCCGTCCCTCGATGACCCGGCCCTGCGCTCCTGGCTCGACCGGCACGGCATGCGCTGCGTCGGCGAGATCGACATCACCCGGCCGCGCTGGAGCGAAGAGCCGGACACCCTTCTGCCGCTGATCCTCGCCAACATCCGCAATTTCGAGCCCGGCGCCCACCGGCGGCTCTTCGAGGAAGGCCGCGCGGCGGCCCGGGCGGCGGAGGAGGACTTTTTGGCCCGCCTGCGGGAACTGCCGGACGGCGAGGCGAAGGCCACCGAGGTGGCGGCGATGATCGACCGGCTCCGCACCTTCGCCGGCTATCGCGAATACCCGAAGTACTTCATGATGTGCCGCTACTTCGTCTGGAAGCTGGCCCTGCTGGACGAGGCCGACCGGCTGGTGGACGCCGGCGTACTCCGCGAGCGGACCGACATCTACTACCTCACGCTGCCCGAGCTCGGCGACGTCACCCGCACCGGCCGCGCCGATCACGAGCTGATCGACCGGCGAAAGGACGAATTCCGGGCGTACGAGGCACTCACCCCGCCCCGGGTCTACACCTCGGACGGTGAGGTCGTCACCGGGTCGTACCCGCACGACGGGGTGCCGGCCGGTGCCCTGGTCGGCCTGCCGGTGTCGGCCGGCACCGTCGAGGGCCGGGCCCGGGTCGTGCTGGACATGGCCGAGGCCGACCTCGAACCGGGCGACATCCTGGTCACGCCGCACACCGACCCGAGCTGGACACCGGTGTTCGTCACCGTCGCCGGCCTGGTCACCGAGGTCGGCGGCCAGATGACGCACGGGGCGGTGATCGCCCGGGAGTACGGCCTGCCGGCCGTGGTCGGCGTGGTCGACGCCACCCGGCTGATCCCGGACGGCCGGCGGATCCGGGTGCACGGCACCGACGGGTACATCGAGATCCTTCAGTGATGCGTACGATCGTACACATCATGTGTACGATCGTACGCATGAGTCTCCCTGCCTCCGCCCGCCTCCGGCGGGCGCGATTCGCGGTCGCCGCGCTGTTCTTCACGAACGGGGCGCTGTTCGCCAACCTGATCCCGCGATACCCGCAGATCAAGGCCGACCTGGGGCTCAGCAACGCGATATACGGCCTGTCCGTGGCGGCCTTCCCGACCGGCGCGATCGCCGCCGGGCTGGCCGCCGGGGTGCTGGTCCGCCGGTTCGGCTCGGCCACGGTGGCCACCGCCGGCACGCTGCTGACCGCGGCCGGCGTGCTCCTGGCCGGCGTGGCCCCGTCGGTCGTACTGTTCGCCGCGGTGCTGTTCCTGGCCGGCGCGATGGACGCGATCACCGACGTGGCCCAGAACGCACACGGCCTGCGGGTCCAGCGCGAATACCGCCGCTCGATCATCAACTCGTTCCACGCGATCTGGTCGATCGGCGCGGTGACCGGCGGAGCGATGGCCGCGGCGGCGATCGCCCTGGACGTGCCGCGCAGCCTGCACCTGTCGATCTCCGGCGCGCTGTTCGTGCTGATCGCCTTCGCCGCCCACCGCTTCTGCCTACCCGGCCCGGAAACCACCAGCCCAGGAGCCGCCAACCCGCTAGCCGCCAGCCCAGAAGCCCCCAACCCGGGAACCGTCAGCCCAGGAGCCGTCGCCTCGGAAGCCGCCAGGCCCGAGGCCGCCAGCGCGGGAGCGGCTGGCCCGGGGTTCGCGGCGGGTGTTCGCGCGGCGGCCGGCCCGCGGATCTGGCTGATCGTCGGCGCGCTCGTGCTGATCGCCATGGGCGGCACCCTCGTCGAGGACGCCGGCAACTCCTGGGCGGCGGTCTACCTGTCCGGGTCGTTGAACGCGGCCGCCGCGGTCGCCGCGTGGGGTTACATCGCCCTGGTGGGCGCCCAGTTCGCGGGCCGGCTCATCGGCGACCGCCTGGTAGACCGTTTCGGCCAGCGCACGGTCGCCCGGGCCGGCGGCGTGATCGTCGCGGCGGGCATGGGCCTGGCCCTGGCCGTGCCCACCGTCCCCGGCACGATCCTCGGTTTCGCCGCGGCCGGCTTCGGCGTCGCCACCCTGGTCCCGGCCGCGATGCACGAGGCCGACGAACTGCCCGGCCTGCGCCCCGGCACCGGCCTGACAGTGGTCTCCTGGCTGATGCGCCTGGGTTTCCTGCTCTCCCCACCGGTGGTCGGCGCGGTAGCCGACGCCACCAGCCTGCGCGCCGGCCTACTCGTGGTCCCCTTCGCCGGCGTCCTCGTGATCCTCCTGGCCGGAGTCTTGCAGCCACGCCGCACCCAGACCTCCACCAGGCCCCAGACCCCCGCCACGCCCCAGAACGGCGCGACGCCCCAAAACGGAGCCACCACGCAAGACGGCGTCACCATCCAGGAAACGGCTACAGCTCAGGGAACCGCGCCCACCCATTAGGTGGATCCTCTCCGGCCCCCGGTCGTTCCAGCTGTCGGTTCACGGCACCCACACCCGGCCTCTCCTCGCGAATAGTGGGGCGCTCTCCCAAAACGCAGCTCTTCTGTCCACTTCGTGGACTCACCCGCTCGACAAATATCCTTTGCCGGATACGCCAGCGAGCCGAGGCCAGATCTTGTGGAGTTCCGGCTCGCTCCCAACGGGAACTCCACCAGATCGGCGGCAAGCCGAAGCCGCAGGCCGAAGCTGCGTGGCATGGGTCAGGTGGCGGTCAGCGGCTTGGCTATGTCTTCCAGGCTCTTGCGCTCGGCTTTCACGCCCAGCACGGCCTCCACCAGGCCGCCGGCGATCATCACGGCGGCGCCGATGGTGAAGGCCAGCACGGTGTCGCCGACCTTGCCGGTGCCGACCAGCTCGGCGAAGATCAGTGGGCCGGCGATGCCGCCGGCCGCCGTCCCGATCGCGTAGAAGAACGCGATCGCCATGGCCCGGGTCTCCATCGGGAAGATCTCGCTGACCGTCAGGTATGCCGAGGACGCGCCGGCCGACGCGAAGAACAGCACGACACACCAGCAGGCGGTCATGGTCACCGCGTTGAGCACCCCGGCCGAGAACAGCCAGGCGGTTCCCAACAGCAGGACCCCGGAGAGTACGTACGTCCCGGTGATCATGATTTTCCGGCCGACCGAGTCGAACAGCGACGCCAGCAGCAGCGGGCCGAGCAGGTTGCCGACCGCGATCACCGCGAAGTAGTAGCCGGTGCTGCCGGACGGCACCTGGAAGAAGGTCTGCAGGATCTGCGCGTACCCGAAGGTGATCGCGTTGTAGAGGAACGCCTGACCGATGAACAGCGCGAAGCCCAGCCCGGCCCGCTTGGGGTACTGCTTGATCAGGGTCTTCGCGATGACGCCGAAGCCGACCGTTCTGCGCTGGTGGATCTCGATGGTCTTGTCGACCGGTTCCAGCGTGACCCGGTCCTCGCGGGCGACCTCCTCCTCGACGCCGCGGACCAGGGCTTCCGCCTCGTCGCCGCGGCCGTGGATGAACAGCCAGCGCGGACTTTCCGGCACGTGCCGCCGCACCAGCAGGATCACCAGGCCGAGCACGACACCCAGCCCGAACGCCACCCGCCAGCCCCAGCCGACCGGCAGCTGGGTGAGGATCGGCACGGTGAGCAGCGCGCCGAACGCCGCGCCCGCCCAGTAGGTGCCGTTGATGACCAGGTCGATCCGGCCGCGGTGCCGGGCCGGGATGAGTTCGTCGATCGCCGAGTTGATGGCCGCGTACTCGCCGCCGATGCCGGCGCCGGTGACGAAGCGGAACAGGAAGAACCACCACACGTCGAACGAGAACGCGGTCATCGCGGTGCCGAACAGGTAGACCGCGAGGGTCACCATGAACAGCTTCTTGCGGCCGAACCGGTCGGTCAGCCAGCCGAAGAACAGGGCGCCGCAGCAGGCGCCGAGCACGTAGATGGCGGCACCGAGACCGGTGACCTGACTCTGCGTGATGTCCAGGCCGCTGCCCGGTTCGGACAGTCGCCCGGAGAGGTTGCCGACGATCGTGACCTCGAGGCCGTCGAGCACCCACACCGTGCCGAGGCCGATCACGATCATCCAGTGCCAGCGCGCCCACGGCAGCCGATCGAGCCGGGCCGGGACATCAGTGCGGATCGTTCCGGTGGACATGAGATCGCCCGTACCCCGGCGGGTTGGCGGTTATTCCAGGCGGCGAAAGGCCGCCCGGTACGTTTCGGGCGTTACCCCACGCACCCGGCGGAAGTGCCGCCGCAGGGTGTCGGCGCTGCCGAAACCGCAGCGCCGGGCCACCGCGGTGATCGGCACGTCGGCGCGTTCCAGCAGTTGTTCGGCGTGGCGTACGCGCTGGCCGCGCACCCAGGCCGCCGGGGTATCGCCGGTCGCCGCGGTGAAGTGCCGGATGAACGTGCGCGGCGACATGGCGGCCCGGCCGGCCAGCGCGAAGACCGACAGGTCCTCGGTCAGGTGGTCGGCGATCCAGTCGAGCAGCTCGGCGAGGCCGGCACCGTACGGCGGCGGGACCGGGGTGCGGGAGAACTGGGCCTGGCCGCCGCTGCGGTGCGCCGGGACGACCATCTCCCGGGCGACCCGGTTGGCCACATCGGCGCCGTGCTCGCGGCGCAGCAGGTGCAGGCACAGGTCGATGGCGGCGGAGGAACCGGCGCTGGTCGCGATCGGCCCGTCGACGACGTAGATGCTGTCCCGGTCGACGGTCACCCGGGGGTATCGGCGGGCCAGCTCATCGGCGTACGCCCAATGGGTCGTAGCCGTACGCCCGTCGAGCAGGCCGGTCGCGGCAAGCTGGAACGCTCCGGTGCACATGGCCGCCACCGTCGCACCGCGGGTGACGGCCCGCCGAAGCCTGTCCGTGAGGGCGTCGCCCGGCGGCGTCGCCGACGGTGACGCGCCGGTCACGATGATCAGATCCGCGGTGTCCAGCCGGCCGAGGTCGTCGGTCGGGGTGATCGAGAAACCGGTCGAGGTGCGCAGCGGCCCGGTCGCCGACGAGCACACGGCATAGCGGTATCGGGGCAGGTCGGCATCGATGGCCGGCAGCCCGAAGATCTCGCTGGCGACGCCCAGCTCGAAGGCGGGCACGGGTTCGGCGATCACCACCGCGACATCGGTGAGCATGACTCCAGCATGGCACGAACTGCGGCATGCATGGCAAAACCGCCAACCCCTTCATGGGTACGGGCATGGCATGGGACCGCTGCTCATCGTGTACGTCGTCTGGGGCTCGACCTACCTCGCACAGAAGGTGGGCCTCGACGGCATTCCCCCGCTGACCCTGAACGCCATCCGTTTCCTGCTCGCCGGCGCCCTGCTGTTCGCCTACTGCCGCCTGCGCAAATGGCCGATCCCCACCCGGCCGGAGTGGCGGGCCGGCGCGATCCAGGGCCTGCTGCTCCCGGCGGCCGGCACCGGCGGCGCGGCCTGGTCGGAGCAGTGGCTGCCGTCCGGCGTGACCGCGCTGTTCCTGGCCACGATCCCGCTGTGGATCGTACTGGGCCGCCGCGTCGCCGACCGGGAGCGGATCGGCTGGCCGGTGGCGTCCGGCCTGGTCGTCGGCATAGCCGGGGTGGCCGTCCTGACCCGGCCGTCCGGCACCGACGACGCGGTGGCGATCACCGTGGCCCTGGCCGGCGCGATGTGCTGGGGTCTCGGCTCGGTCTACGCGATGCACGCCCCGCGCCCGCGACAGGCCCTGATGGCCAGTGCCATCGAGATGCTCTGCGCGGGCGGCATCCTGGCCGTCCTCGCGGTGATCTTCGGCGAGCCGGCCCACATCCACTTCGTGCCACAGTCCGTGTGGGCGCTCGCCTACCTGGTGGTGTTCGGCAGCATCGTCGCCTACAGCGCGTACACCTGGCTCCTCGACCACATGGCCCCCCGCATCGTCGGCACCTACGCCTTCGTCAACCCGGTGGTGGCTGTCCTGCTGGGCTGGTGGCTGCTCGACGAGCCGCTGGGCGCCCGCGTGCTCGCCGCCACCGCCCTGATCGCGGCCGGCGTGGCTCTCATCGTGATGGCACCCAGCCCTGAATCCACATATGTGGATGCCTGACAAGATAAAGAATTGATTCACTCCTATACCTTGTGCACCCCCACCTGGCTCGGTACGGTCGGCGGCATCGGGAAATCGGCAAGTTGCCTAACAGTTCCCGATCCGCTTCTCCGACCCCCAGGAGGACCATGTGAAACGCCGGCTCATCACCGCATTCGTCGCGCTGGGCCTGATCTCGACCGCCTTCGTGGCCACCCCGGCGCAGGCGGCCGGCCCCACCGCCGCCCAGCTGCTCGCGAAGACGAACTCCTGCACCGTCGCGTCCAAGGGCAAGTACGCCACCGACGACGGCGGCTCGTCGACCGTCAATATCTGCAAGAGCGGATCGGCGTTCTTCTGGAAGGCCGACATGGACATCGACTGCGACGGCGTCCGCACCTCGAACTGCAACGAGGACACCGACCCCTGGTACCAGAACCAGACATCGTTCGAGACGTCCGCCGGCAAGTCCTTCCAAGCCGACAAGACGCACTATTTCGTGATCCCGCTGCCGAGCTCGCGATTCAACTACTCCAGCAGCGGCATCAAGCCGGGCAGCGTGGCGGCGATCATCTACAACAACAAGGTCGTCTACGCGGTCTTCGCCGACGAGGGCCCGAGCAACATCATCGGTGAGGCGTCGTACGCGACGGCGCAGGCCCTCGGCATCAATCCCGACCCGGAGAACGGCGGGGCCACCTCCGGGGTGACCTACATCGTCTTCCCGGGCAGCGTGCCCAGCCCGGTCGAGTCGAACAGCGCCATCGACAGCAAGGGCGCGGCCGCCGCGACCACCTTCGTCAACAACTAACGACGCAGACGGCGTACGCCCAGGGTGACGAGCGCGGTGGCGGCCACGGCCACCGCGCTCACCTGGGCCCGGGTGAACCGGCCGGGGCCGCCCTCGACCCGGGGCTCGGAACGGAAGACGTTGCCTTCGCCCGGCTCGGCCCGGCGCCGGGACAGGCCGCCGTTGCGCATCAGTGGGGTGACCAGGGCGTTGTAGACCGGCGGCAGGAGCGTGTAGCCGAGCTCGATGACCCGGTTGGCCAGACCGACGGAGACCTCCGCCCGGGGGTGGTCCGCCAGCCGGACGATCCGGGCGGCCACCCGCTCGGGCGAGTCGACCGGGGGCGGCGGCCGGCCGACGAAGCCGGCATAGTTCGCGGCGCTGGCGTAGATCGGTGTGTCCACGCTGCCCGGAGCCACCATGCAGACGTGAATGTCCGGCGCGTCGCGGGTCTCCTGCCGCAGCGTCCGGGTCAGCGCCCGCGCTCCCCACTTGGCGGTGGTGTAGGCCGACACGTACGGCACCGTGATGCGGGCGAGCAGCGAGCTGACCAGGATCAGCGTGCCGCCGTCCTGGGCCCGGAAACGTCGCAGGGCGACCCGGGCCACATTGGCCGGGCCCAGCAGATCGGTGGTCACCACCCGGTCGAAGACCTCGGCCGGCACGTCCTCGAACTTCCCGTACGCCATCACCGCGGCGCTGTCGACCCACACGTCGATCCGGCCGTACCGCTGGAGGGCCGCCGCGGCCACCGCCTCGACGTCGTCCCGGCGGGTGACGTCGGCGGTGACCGTCACCGGGTCGTTGCCGCAGGCCGCGGCCACCGCCGCGAGATCGGCCGCGCCCCGGGCGGCCAGCACGAGCCGGTCACCCCGCGCCGCGAAAGCCAGCGCCGACGCCCGCCCGATGCCGCTGGACGCCCCGGTCACCACCACCACTTTTGTGTTCACCCCGACGGCGTACCCGCCCGGGCCGCGGCTATGCGAAGCGGGTGGCGGCGAGGGCGGCGGAGGCCAGCAGGCCCAGGCCGTTGGTGGCCCAGTGCAGGGCGGCCGCGGCGAGCAGGCTGCCGCTGCGGCGCCGCAACTCGCACAGCAGCAGGCCGGCCAGCGCGGTGAACGCGACGGCGCCGAGCACCGCCAGGACACGGCCGGTGGCGCCGGAGCCGAAGACCGAGCCGACCGCCTGGTTGGCGCTGTTGAGGCGCAGGGACGGCAGGATGTGCCACAGGCCGAACAGGACCGATGAGGTGATGCTGGCCCAGGTGGCGCCGCGGTGCCGGTTGATCAGGCCGAGGAGCACGCCGCGGAAGGCGATCTCCTCCAGCAGCACGGTGCCGAGGGGCACCACGATGAACGCGGTCATCAGCGCTGCGCCGGGGTGCAGGTGGTAGCGGACGTCCTGGAAAGCGGGGCGGGTCAGCGGCAGCGCGATGCCGATCGCGTAGACGGCCGCGACCGCCAGGACGGCGCCCACCGCGTACTTCAGGCCGGGCAGCAGGGTGCGCCGGGACAGGCCCAGGTCGCGCCAGCTCAGACCGGCCCGCCGGGCGATCAGCACCAGCATCAGCGCCACCACCGGACCGGCGACCAGGCCGGTGTGCCGGGGGCCGAACTTGTCGGCGACGTTGACGGCCGCCAGGACCAGCACCACGGCGCCGAGAAGGAGGGCAAGGCGGAGCCGCGGACGTTCGGTCTGGATAGGCATCAGGGCTGAAGCGTACCCACGTTTCCGAAAGTTGCAGGCGGGTAGTCGGGGGCATACCGACGTCACACCGCGCCGGCACGCTGGAGGAGCACTCGGATGGCCTGGATCGACGAAGTGCGCGAGCGTGCCCGGGCGCGTATGCGCCAAGCGCAGCTGGATGAGCAGGCGCCGCCGTTCGTGGCGCCTGCCGACCTGGACGCGGCGACCCCGGTCGTGATGGTCGACGCCTCGCCCAAGATCGACGATGGACTGCCGCGGGCGGTACGCATCGCCGGTGCCTGGTCGTGGCGGATCATCCTGTTCGTGGCGGCCGTCTACCTGCTGCTGCGGGTCGTCGTCCTGCTGCGCATCGTCGTCATACCGGTAGCGGTGGCCATCCTCCTCGCCGCGCTCTTCCAGCCGGTCACCGCGTGGCTCCGCCGGCGGGGCATGAACCGGTCGCTCGCCTCGGGACTCGTGCTGGTCGGCGCGCTGATCGTGGTCTTCGGCGGGCTCGGCCTCATCATCAGCACCGTCGTCGGGCAGATCGACACGCTGGGGACCCAGTTCGGCGACGGGGTGCGCGAGGTGCAGGACTGGCTGGCCAAGGGCCCGCTGCACATTTCCCAGCAGCAGGTGGACGACGCGATCGCGCAGTTCCAGCAGTCGATCACCGCCAACAAGGGCCGGCTCACCACCGGCGCGCTGAACACCGCGACCACCGTGACCGAGCTGGGCGCCGGGTTCTTCCTGACCCTGTTCACGCTGTTCTTCTTCCTGCGCGACGGCGGCGACATCTGGCGCTTCCTGTGCCGGCTGCTGCCCCGCCCGGCCCGGGTGCCGACGGCGCGCGCCGGCCACTACTCCTGGCACACGCTGGTGTCCTACGTGCACGCCACCGTGCTGGTCGCCTTCGTCGACGCGATCGGCATCGGCGCCGGCCTGTTCATCCTGGGCGTGCCGCTCGCCCTGCCGCTGGCCGCGCTGGTCTTCCTCGGCGCGTTCATCCCGGTGGTCGGTGCGACCGTCACCGGCGTGGTCGCGGTGCTGGTCGCCCTGGTCACGGTCGGCCCGGTGAAGGCGCTCATCGTGCTGGGTGTGGTGATCGCGGTCCAGCAGCTCGAGGGGCACGTGCTCCAGCCGCTGATCATGGGGCGCGCGGTGGCCCTGCACCCGCTCGCGGTGATTCTGTCCATCGCCTCCGGCGTGGTACTGGCCGGCATCGTCGGTGGCCTGGTCGCCGTCCCGATCCTCGCGGTGCTCAACACCGCGATCCGCTACCTGGCCCGGCATCCGCAGGGTGAGCCCACCCCGGACCGGGAGCCGCCCGGCACGAAGCCGGCCGACGAGGATGAGGACGAGGGCAAGCCACCGGCGGACGACGCAGTCCCGGCCGAAGATCCACATGCCCCTCCGTCGGCCCGGACTTCCCTGGAGAACACAACGCCTTAGGTGCACCTGAGTCGATCTTTAAGGACTCCTTAAGGATTGTGCGATCGATGTCGATGCTCCGCATAGTGGGCAGTCGCGCCGCCCACCGGCGCCCGTTCCCACCCCACGGGACGGCCCGCTGACCGACTAGGACCGCCGTGCCCACGCGCCACCGCAAGCCCACCCGGACCCGCTACGTCGTCATGGCCGGCGTAGCGGTCGCCCTGCTCGGCGCCACCGGCGTCGGGGTCGCCTCGGCGAAGACGTTCAACCGTCCGCACCAGGCCCGCCCGGCCTCGGCCGCGCTCGGCCCGGCCACCACCGAGGCCGCAGTCGCCGGCCGGCACCGGCCCAGGCCGACCCGCTCCCCCACGAGTACGCCGGCCACGTCGGCGCCGACCACGGTGCCGACGACCGCGCCGACCACGGCAGCTCCCACCACCGTCGCCCCCACCACGGTGCCGGCGACCACGGAACCGACGGCCGCCCCGACCACGGCACCCACCACCGCGGCACCCCCCACCGCGGCACCGACGACGACGCCGGCCGGCGACCCGATCATCGCGGCGGCGCTGGAGCACATCAACGCCGCCCGTACCGCCGAGGGGCTGTCGGCGCTGACCCTGAGCCCGCAGCTCTCGGCCGCCTCGGCGGCGCACAACGCGCTGATGGCCGGCGGCTGCGGCCTGTCACACCAGTGCCCCGGCGAGGCCGGCCTGGGTGACCGGTTCAGCGCGGCCGGCGTCTCCTGGAACTCGGCGGGCGAGAACATCGGCCAGGGCAACGCGTCGAACAACCAGGCGTCGATCATCGCGGCGGCCAACGGGCTGACCGATCTGATGCTGGCCGAGGTGGCCCCGAACGACGGCCACCGCCGCAACCTGCTCAACACCGGCTTCAAGCGGATCGGCCTCGCGGTGACCCGCGACGCTAACGGCAAGGTGTGGTTCACCCAGGACTTCGTCAACTGAGCCGGCGGTCGGGCCGGCCGGTCAGGACATGGTGACCCGGTACACCGCGCCGGCCAGGTCGTCGCTGACGTACAGCGCGCCGTCCGGGCCCTGCACCGCCATCACCGGCCGGCCCCACCGCGAGCCGTCCTGGTTCTGGAAACCGGTCAGCAGCGTCTGCTGCGGACCGAGCGTGTCGTCCCGCCAGGCGAAGAACGACACCTCCGGGGCGCGCGGCGGCTGCCGGTTCCACGAGCCGTGGACGCCGGCCAGCGCCCCTACGCCGTACTGTCCGCCAAGCCCCGGGGAAGTCGCGAAGCTCAGCCCCAGCGGCGCGCTGTGCGCACCCATCCCCTGCTCGACCGGCGGCAGCGCCGCGCAGTCGAGCTTCGAACCGTCGGCGTTGGTCTGCAGGTCCCGCACGAACGGCCGCCGGGTGTAGCTGAACGCCGGTGTCCGCTCGCCCGGCTGCAGGTCGGGGTCGGGGTTGCAGTACGGCCAGCCGAGGTCGCGCCCCTGGGTCAGCCGGGCCAGCGGTTCGAGCGGGTGGTCGTTGACGTACCCCACGATGACCTTGCCCTGGTCCGAGTCGCCGTCGCCGTCGTAGTCCTGGTCGTACGGATATTCGGTGTTGTCGCGGTTGTTGACCGCGGTCCACACCCCGCCGTCCGGGTCGATCGCCAGCCCGGTGCCGTTGCGCACGCCGTGCGCGAAGGTGGTGGCCGCCCCGCCGCCCGGCGGAATCCGCAGGATCGCGGCCGCCTCCGGCTCGGCGTCGCGGTCCTCGGGGGTCACGTTGCCCGACGAGCCGATCGAGAAGTAGACCGCGTGGTCGGCGCCGACCGCGACGCTCTTCAACGCGTGCGCGTACTTTCCGCCCAGCTCGGGGCTCTTCGTGTCGGGCAGCCCACCCGCCACGACCTGCCGGCCGGTGACCTGGCCGTCCCGGTAGGCGAAGGAGTCGATCTGGTTGCTCTCGGCGATGTAGAGCTTGTCGCCGTCGAAGGCGAGCCCGTGCGGCTGGGTCAGCCCGCCGATCAGCGTCTGCTGAGCCGGCGGGACATCACCCTGGCCCGGCGTCAGCGCCACGACGTCGCCGCTCCCCGGCCGGGAGACCAGCAGCTTCATGTCCGGCGTCCAGGCCAGCAGCCGGGCGTTCGGCACCCGCGCCCAGACGCTGACCGTCCAGCCGGCCGGCGCCTGCACCTGCCGGGTCCGGTCGAACGGCGCCGCGGCGGTGCCCTCGAGCGGCCGCACGGCGGTGGCGGCCAGACCCGGCACCACCGTCGCGGGTGCGGCCGGTTCGGCCGAGGAGCTCGAGGTACACGCGGTCAGCGCGAGCGCCAGACCGCCGGCCAGCGCCGAGCGCGCCACGATCGTCATGCGGCGATCCTTACCCATCCGCGCCACTGCCATCCAATCTCGGATCGGTCTGACGTTTCCGGTTGATCGACGATCACGCGGGTAGGCCAAAGAAAGATCAAGAAACGAAGAGGAGTACGAACGTGCCTGCCATGACGCACGACATCGAGGATCTTCGCCGGAACAGCCGGATGTACGACGCGGCGATCGACGAGATCGACGGGCGGCGCATCCGGATCGGCCGGGACTGGCTGGTCGACTGGGCGTCCTGCAACTACCTGGGCCTCGACCTGGACGAGGAGGTCATCGAGGCGGTCGAACCGCAGCTGCGCCGCTGGGGCACCCACCCCAGCTGGTCACGCATGCTCGGCAGCCCGCGGATCTACCCCGACCTGGAGGAACGCCTCGGTGAGCTGCTCGGCGCCGAGGACGTCCTGCTGCTGCCGACCATCTCGCAGATCCACCTCGGGGTGATCCCGGCCCTGATCGGCACGGGCACCCTGATCATGGAGAGCCGGGCCCACCGCACCATCTACGACGGCTGCGTCTTCGCCCGCGGCCAGGGCGCGACCATGCAGCGCTTCCGCAGCGGCGACCTCGTCTCTTTGGAGAAGCTGCTGAAGGAGGCCACCGCCCGGCCGGTGATGGTCTGCATGGACGGCGTGAACAGCATGACCGGCGACGTTCCTGACCTGCGGGTGTACGCGGCGCTCTGCCGGGAGTACGACGCCGTGCTCTACGTCGACGATGCCCACGGCATGGGGGTGATCGGCGAGCGCAGCCCGATGGAGACCTCGCCGTACGGCATGCGCGGCAACGCGATCGTCCGGCACAGTGGCGAGACCTACGACAACATCGTGCTGGTGGGCGGCTTCTCCAAGGCGTACTCGTCGCTGTTGGCCTTTCTGGCCCTGCCCACCGCGATGAAGGACCGGCTCAAGGTGGCCGCGCCGACCTACCTCTACTCCGGCCCGGCGCCGGTGGCGTCGCTGGCCACGGTGTGGGCCGGGCTGGACGTCAACGAGAAGCGCGGCGACGAGCTGCGCGGTCACCTCTACCGGCTGACCGCGAAGCTGCTCGGGCACGTGCGCGGCCTCGGCGTGCACACGCTCAACGTCGACGACACCCCGGTGGTGGAGATCCCGATCTCCGCCGATTTCGACCTGATCGACGTCTCCGAGCGGCTGTGGCGGGCCGGGCAGTACGTGACGCTCGCGCCCTACCCCGGCGTGCCCCGCGACGAGATCGGCTTCCGCATCCAGCTCACCGCGGCGCACACCGAGTCCCAGGTGGACGACCTCAACGCCGTACTGACATCACTGGCCCGGGACGGCGCCCTGCGGCCCGCCATCCCGCATCAGCGCCGCCCCTCGTGACGATCAGCGGCGTGGCCGGCCGGTCGGCGGTGCACCGGGCGGAGTGGTGGGCTCCGCGCCCTTGCCGTTGCTCACCTCGATGACCACCACGCCGCCCTTGATGGTGCGGCCGCTCGGGTTGGTGCCGGCGGCCGTGCCGGCCGGGCACTTCGAGTCGACGTCGTGGCCGACCGAGACCGAGAAGCCGGCGCCGTCCAGGCGGCTGCGGGCGCTGCTGATCGAGTCGCACTCGACGTCGGGGATGGAGCGCTGGTCGCCGATCGCGATCTTGCGGCTCTCCGGGCGCTTGAACTGGATTTTCGGCTTGCCCTTCATGTAGTCGGCGAGCGTGTTGTAGACCGCCGGGTTCACGATGTCGTGCGACATCCGGTCGCGGTGCGCCTGCCAGTCCGGGTTGACCATGTAACCGGCCACGACCAGCTTGGTGGTGCCGGCGATCAGCGCGGCGGTCTTGTCGTGGTCGGTGGTGCCGGTCTTGCCGAACACCGGATGCCCGACCACCGAGCGGGTGGCCCGGGCGGTGGCGCCGTTGCAGCTGCCGAGCTGGGCCGAGTCGCCGACCGGGCAGCGGGTCGCGTCCAGCGCGGCCCGCGCCACGTCCGGGCTGGTGGCTCGCACGCAGTGCGGCTTGCCGACGTCGAGTTTCTCGCCGACCTGGGTGGTGATCTGCTCGATCGGGGTGGGATCGCAGTACATGCCGTCACCGGCCAGGGTCGCGTATGCGTTGGCCATGTCGAGCGGGGTGGTCGACGAGACGCCGAGGGTGAACGCGCCCCACTGGTGCGAGTTGCCCGGCTGGGCCAGCAGGGCGTCGTTCGGCGCGCGGAACTTGATGCCGAAGCGTTTCGCCACGCCGACCACGTTCTCCGCGCCGACCCGTTCCTCCAGCGGCACGAAGAACGTGTTGATCGACTTACCGAAGCCGGTCCACATGTTGTAGACGCCCTCGCCGCCGCCACCGGAGTTCTGCGGGCACCAGAAATGCGTACCCTCGCAGGCCGAGTCGTTGCCGGAGTCGATGATGTAGCCGGATTTGTACTGCTTCTCGGCCTTGATGGTGTAGGCCAGCGGATAGCCCTTTTCCAGTGCGGCCACCATGGTGAACATCTTCATCACCGAGCCGGCCTGGTAACCGGTGATGTCCCCGCCGCCGGTGAGCAGCGGGTTCGTGGTGTTCGGGTAGCTGCCGCGGACGCCCTTCTTGGCCTTCGCCGGATCGGACGTGATGTAGTTCTGCGGGTGGGCCCTGTCGTCGAGCTTGAATCGCCGGTTCGCGGCCAGTAGCCGGACCTTGCCGTTGCCGGGCTGCACGGCCGCCAGCAGGACGGCGTTCTTGTTGTTGACGGAGATCTCGTCGGAGATGTTCTCCCGGGCCTTGGCCTGCGCCTTGACGTCCAGCGTGGTGGTGATGCGGTAGCCACCGGCCTTGAGGCGGCGCTCCCGGTCGTACGGCGTCGAACCGAACTCCTCCCGGCCCAGCCACCAGCGGTAGAAGTAGTCGCAGAAGAAGCCCCAGTCGTTCTTCGCCACTGACACGCAGCCGTTGCTGACCTGCCGCACCTGGCGCGGGATCGGCTCCTTCACCGCCTTGTCCGCCTCGGCCTGGGTGATCGCGCCGGTCTCGACCATGCCGGGGATCACGTACGCGTTGCGGCGCTGCAGCAACTGCGAGTAGCCCTCGCCGGTGGTCGGGTCGTAGTAGGACGGCGCCCGCACGATGCCGGCGAGCATGGCCGCCTGGCCGATCGTGAGGTCCTTCGGCTTCTTGTTGAAGTAGACCTGGCTGGCCGCGAAGATCCCGTACGTCTGCTTGCCGAACGGCGCGATGTTCAGGTACCGCTCGATGATCTGGTCCTTGTTCAGCTCCTTCTCGAGCTGCATCGCGTACTTCATCTCGGTGACCTTGCGCTTCGGCGTGTCCTTGGTGGCGTCCACGACCTCCTGCGGGTTGGTCGCCGAGTAGGCCAGGGACATCCGCACCAGCTGCATGGTGATCGTCGAGGCGCCCTGCTTGCCGGCTTTGCCCTGGTTGTTGCTCACCATCGCCCGCGCGACACCCTTGATGTCGACACCATTGTGGTGCGGGAACTCCCGGTCCTCGGCCGCGATCATGGCGGCCGGCATGTACTTCGAGATGTCCTTCAGCGGCACGTCACTGCGGAACTCGTCGTAGAACTGGGCGATCTGCGTCTTGTTGTCGTTCGCGTAGATGCGGGTGACCTGGGGCGAGCGGAACTTCTTGATCTCGCCGGGCAGGCTGGCGAACGCGGTGTTACCGGCCCGCGCGGCGAGCCCGGACATAGCGGCCGCCGGGAACACTGCCGCGGCCACCACCACGCCGGTCAGCAGACCGCAGGTCACGAACGCGAAGACGTTGAAGAAAATATTGTGATCGCGTCGCCTTATCCAGGAACTCACCGCAATACCACCACCCCGTGACTTGGCGCACGACCGCCGGGCTCGCGATGATAGCGAGCCCGGTCAATCACACCGCACGGCGTCGAGCAGTGGAAGGGGAAATTACCGCCCGCGGCCCGTTTTCTCCTGAAGTTCGTCGATCTTCCGGGATGCGTCGGCCTTGGTCAGGCCGTCGGGGGCTTCCTCGCCGGCCTCGGTGGCCAGGGTGTGCAGATAGGACTCCTGCGACGCGGTGGCCGGCTCGTCACCCGTGCTCCACTCGGCCGGGTCCTTCGCGATGTCCGTCATGTGATCTCTCCCTTCGAACATCCGTGCCATTACCCGGGCTGCGCGGACGGAAACGTGATCACCATGGCCACGCCGGGATCTCGGGCCTCGGCCACCGCGTCGCCACCGTGCGCGACGGCGAGCTGGCGCACGATCCACAGTCCGAGCCCGACCCCCTCCGGGCCGCCGACGGCGAACTGTCCGAAAAGAGTGGTACGCAGCTCGTCCGGGATGCCCGGACCGTGGTCGCGCACCTCGAGCCGGTCCATCCCGCCGTCGCGCGCCATGCAGATCACCACCGGCGGCTTGCCGTACCGCAGGGCGTTGCCGACCAGGTTGATCAGAACCTGCTCGAATCGCTGCTTGTCGACGCAGACCATCAGGTCACCGGGCACCTCGACGACCAGTTCCCGGTCGGTGCGCACGTAGGCGAGGGCGTCCTGGACGAGGAGCCGGGCCGGCTGCCGCCGCCGGTCCAGCTTGAGGTGGCCGGTGCTGTCGATCCGCTGCATGTCGAGCAGGCCGTCGGCCAGGCGGAAAACCCGGGCGGTCTGCCGCAGGGCGGCATCGACCATCCGCTCCTCGTGCCCGGTCGCGCTCTCCTTCAATTCTTCAAGAGTCATCCGTACGGTCGACAGCGGTGACCGCACGTCGTGGGCGAGCGTGTTGACCATGGCCGACCGCCACTGCTCGATCCGGGCCAGCCGGGCCCGGTCATCGCGCAGGTGGCGGGCCTGCGCCTCGATCAGCAGGGCGACCGCGACCGCGATCGGCATGAAGATGAAGGCGCTGCTGACCACCATCGGCGGCTGGTGGGTCAAAATCAACGGCACGAGGTACGCGGCGGTGGCCGGCAGGATGTAGGCGAGCAGGATCCAGCGCGAGAAGTGCAGCGCCGCCCAGGCGTAGAGCAGCACCAGGAACGGCCCGGTGCCGGCCGCGATGCCGCCGAACGACCAGGTCGACAGCCCGAGAACGGCGAAGCCGAACAACCCGAGCAGAGCCGGCGCGTTCGGTCCGGTGCGTTCCCACGGCACCGCCAGGGCGGCCAGCGCGAGCACGAAGTCGCAGCCCGCCACCACCAGCAGCCGCCCGGCGTTGCCCGGGTCGTTGGCGATGCCGGCGAACCCGAGCAGCCCGGCGAGCAGAAAGAGCGCACAGGCCTGCCGGGCCGCCGCACGCGGCCCGATCCCCATGAGCCGAAAAAGCCGTTTGAGTACTATTTTTTCACTATATCGAGCCGTAGGCTCCGCTCAGCAGGTCCTCGACAAGCCCCCGGGCCGCGCCGAGCCGGATCGGCCCGGTGTTCTTCTGGGTGATGAGCGGCCGCGACCTCGCCGCCTTCGCGACCGGAGAGCCGGCCCGGTCCTTCGTGACCTGACCTGAGGTTTCGCGGCGGACCGCCGGGGCACCCGGAGTCTGTTGAGACCACTGAAGGAACAGGAGTTTCAGATGGGCTTCCTGGACAAGGCGAAGGACTTCGCCGACGAGCACGACGAGCAGGTCGACCAGGGCCTGGAAAAGGCCGGCGACCAGGTCGACCAGCGCACCGGCGACAAGTACTCGAAGCAGGTCGACCGCGGCGTCGACGAGGCGCAGAAACGCACCGGCGAGGGCGACACCGGGCAGTAAGGAGCAGCCATGACCACCCCGCAGAACCCGCTGGTCCCGGCCGCGCTGGCCGCGGACCTGACCAGCGACGACGACGAGACCAGGGCCGGCACCCCGGTCGGCGCGGCCGACGCCGAGGCCGACGCGGCCCGATCGGGCGCCGACGCCGATCCGGCCCACGGCGCTCGGGACACCGACGGCGTACCGGTCGGCGAGGCCGACCACGAGGCCGACAAGCGCGCCTCGGGCGCCTGAGCCCGGAGAGGGTTGATTGTCCTCCTCTCCGGCGTTGGATGTGGCAAAAGCGCCGTTCGGCACACGCCTCCGGGCGCCGCGTGGTCGGGTGGTCGGGTCCATGTCATGAATAGGAAGGACGCGACATGCGCACCACGACAAAGCTGTCGATGCTGCTCGGCGCCGGAATCATGACCGCGGTAATCGGCGCGGCCCCGGCGCAGGCAAGTCCGGCGCCACCGCCCGGCCACGACGACGACGTGATTGCCTACTTCGACAACCGGTCCGACTGCTTCTGGGTCGCTCGGATGGGCCAGCGTCACTGGGACGACCCGGAGTGCAACCCGGTCCGGTTCGGCCCGTACCGGGGCATGTGGGCCCTGACGTCCGGAGACGACGACAACGATCACTGGCAGGACCAGGGTCAAGGTCAGAACTGGCCTCGGCCGCGACACTGACGAGAGCGGTAAGTGCTGATGGAGGCCCTCGGGCCTCCATCACGCTTATCCGGCCAGGCAGGCGTCCGGGAGGAGGAACCAGCGGAGCTTCTCGACGCTCGGGGGCAGGCCCGGCGCTGAGCCGTCGACCGGGTCGCAGCGGGACTCCATCAGGTGGCGGGCCTCGGCCAGGTGAGCGGGCAGCACCTCCTCGCCGAGCGGCTCGAGGGCCGGGGCCGGGCCGGCGTCCAGGCGCAGGTCGGTCAGGTGGACGCGCGGGCCGGGGTGGGCGACGTGGGTCCAGCGGGCGGTGTGCGGGTCGAAGCGGTAGTCGGGCAGCATGCGCTCGCCGTGTTCGGCGATCAGGGCCACCGCGTCGGCCAGGTAGTCGGCCACCGCGTCGGAGATGAAGTAGCCGAGGTTCAGCCGTGACCAGCCCGGCTTGATGCCCTCCCAGCCCTTGGCGATCTCGTCGCGGAACTCGCGGGAGTGGGCGTCGTCGATGCCGAGCAAGCGGTGGCCGTACGGGCCGGCGCAGGAGCAACCGCCGCGCACCTGGATGCCGAACAGGTCGTTGAGCAGCGCCACCACGAAGTTGTGGTGCAGGTAGCGGGAACTCGCCCGGATCTGGAACGAGACGATCGGCAGCCGGTCGGCGTGCAGGTCGCCAAGGATCTCGATGCCCGGGACCGAGGCCCAGCGGGTCAGCAGGCGCTGCCACAGCTCGTGCTCGCGGGCGCCGATCACGTCGGTGCCGACCTCGTCCTTGACCTGGAAGACCAGGCCCGCCCGGATGGACTCGACGATGGCGGGGGTGCCGCCTTCCTCCCGGGCCACCGGGTCGTCCAGGTATTTGTGGCCGACCGGGTCGACGAAAGCGACCGTGCCGCCGCCGGGCACGGTCGGGACGCGGTTGGTCATCAGCGCCCGGCGCAGCACCAGCACGCCGGGGGTCTGCGGGCCGCCGGCGAACTTGTGCGGGGACAGGAACACCGCGTCCTTGTCGGCCATGGTGATCGGCACGTAGGGGCCGGCCGCCGCGTAGTCCCACACGGCGAGCGCGCCGTGCGATCGCAGGAGCGCGGATACCGCGGTCACATCGGTGAGGATGCCGGTGACGTTCGACGCGGCGGAGAAGGCGCCGATGCGCAACGGGCGGGAAGCGTACTCCCGAAGCCGTTCTTCCAGATCGAGAAGGTCGACGTGCCCGCTGTCGTCGGCGCCGATCGGCACCACCTCGGCGATCGACTCGCGCCAGGGCAGCTCGTTGGAGTGGTGCTCGTAGGGGCCGATGAAGATCACCGGGCGGTCCGCGCGCGGGATGTGCGCCGACAGGTCGTACCGGTCGTCGAGGGTCTCGGGGATGCGCAGGCCGAGCAGGGCGACCAGCTTGTTGACCGCGGCGGTGGCGCCCGAACCGCAGAACAGCACGACGTCGTCGGGGCCGGCCCCGACACTGCGGTGGACCAGGGCCCGCGCCTCCTCGCGCAGCAGGCCGGTCTGCGCGCCGGTCGCCGACGCCTCGGTGTGCGTGTTGGCGTAGCCGGGCAGCACCCGTGACCGGATGAAGTCCTCGACGAAGTCCAGGGCCTGCCCGGAGGCGGTGTAGTCGGCGTGGGTGATGCGCCGGGGACCGTACGGGCCGTCGAGAACCGCGCCGGCGCCGATCAGGCCACGGCGGATCCGCTGGATGATGGGGGTGTCCATGGTCCCGACTCTGACCTAGTCGGGCCCGGAAAACCAGTGGTCAGTAGTGGTAGCGGCGGCGGGGCGGGCGGCGCCGGCCACCGATCATCCGCCAGGTCAGGAACGCTCCGGCGGCCACCACGGCGCCGAGCACCCCCAGGATCAGGTTCCGGTTGCCGCCCAGCGACCGGGTCTCGGCGACCGCATTGAGCGCCGCGGCGGTGGGCGGGGCGCTGGTGGCGGCGGCCGGCGGCGGGGCGGTCGGCAGCGCCGCGTAGTCGACGATGCCGCTGCTCTCCAACAGCGTCAGGTGCGTCATGACGAACTGGTTGGCCTGCTGCGCGAGCTTGCGCACGGTGTCGTTGCGGGTCGAGGTCCGGATCGTCGCGATCGCCGGGAAGATCTTGCCGTGGGCGGCGCGGAGCCGGTCGATGTAGATCTGGTCGAACTCCTCGCCCTGCGCGTCGCGCATCTCGGCGAGCCAGCCCTGCTGGTCCTTGTTCGGCTGGCTGGGGATCTTGATGCCGAGCTTCTTGGCGGCCGCCCGGTCCAGCTGGTCGAGCACGACGTGCTGGCCGGCGATGGTCTTGCCGATTTTCTGGATCCCGGTGTTCTTCGACTGCTTCTGGGCCATCTCGCCGGCCGGGATCTCCCACAGGCCGGCCAGCCGCACCTTGATCACGAAGTCGATGTCGGCCTCGGAGACGTCGCCCTCGTTGGTGTCCTGGAGCAGCTCGCCGGGGGGCACCGGGACGCCGGGCTCAGCGGCGAGGGCCCGTCCCGAGTCGAGCAGGACGAGCGCGATGACCGCGATCGCCGGACCCCACACACGACGCCACCCGAACATCAGTGCCTCCTCGGCGATCGACACGCGCTGTTGGGAGTCAGTACGGGGCGGGGCCACAGATGGATCACAGAATTCTCAGAAAAAACAAGGGGCCTAAGGTCCCTAATGTGACAACCTCCGATCGGCACACCCGGATCATGAAGGCGGCGGCGGCCACCTTCGCCCGGCACGGCTACCGGCGTACGTCCATGGAAGCGATCGCCCAGGCCGCCGATATGTCCCGGCCCGCGCTGTACCAGTACTTCGCGAACAAGGAGGCGGTCTTCCGGGAGATGACCCGGTGGCTGCTGGACCGCAACGCCGAGGCGGCCGAGGCGGCCGCCCGGGTCGCCACGCGGCCGATCGACGCGCTGCTGGACGCCGTGCTGGCCCTGCACACACCCGGCCCGAAGGGCGGCACGGAACACTTCTTCGAACTGATCGACGAGGTGCAGCAACGAGCCGGCGACCTGTGGGCGCAGCACGAGAAACGCTTCCTCGACGCGATCCGGGCGGCGGCACCGGACGCGGATGCCGCGGTCCTCTTCTACGCCGCGAAGGGGATCAGCCTGGCGCCCTACGGCGTCGAGGAGCGGCGGACCTACCTGCGCCGACTCGCCACCCTTGCAACCTGACACTTCCGGCATAAATTGTCAGGATGGATGCTCAAGCCCGGTTCACGGCGCTGCGCCACCAGGACGGCCCGATTCCCACCGCGGAGCTCGACGAGGTCTGGGCCGCACTCGGCCCGGTCCGCGCCGAGGAGATCCTCGGCGCGTGGCGGGGCAGCGAGTTCGACACCGGCCACCCGCTCAACGGCCAGTTGGCGAAGGCCGGGTGGCACGGCAAGACCTTCGTGAGCGTGTCCGACGCGAAACCGCTGATCTGCCGCGGCCCCGACGGCGAGCTGTATTCCAACATCGAGCTCGGCAAGGGCGAGGCCAGCCTGTGGAACGTCGAGTTCCGTGGCGAGGTCACCGCGACCATGGTCTACGACGGCCGGCCGGTGTTCGACCACTTCAAGCGGGTCGACGACGACACCCTGATGGGCATCATGAACGTCAAGGGAAACGCCGGCCTCTTCTACTACTTCATCCTGGAGAAGTGATGCGGATCCGGGCCGCCGTCACCGAGACCACCGGCGGTCCGTTCGTCGTCCAGGACCTCGACCTGGCGGACCCGCAGCCGCACGAAGTACTGGTGAAGGTCACCGCGGCCGGCCTCTGCCACACCGACCTCACCATGCAGGCGGTCTGGCCGCGGACCCCGATGGTCTTCGGCCACGAGGGCGCCGGCGTCATCGAAGCGATCGGCGCCGAGGTGACCGGCCTGGCCCCCGGCGACCACGTCTGCCTGACCTTCCACAGCTGCGGCACCTGCGAGCAGTGCACGACCGGCCGGCCCGCCTATTGCCGGGCCGCGCGAGCCCTCAACGCGTCCGGCGGCCGCGGCGACGGCAGCACCCCGCTGTCCCGCGGCGGCTCCCCCGTGCACGGCGGTTTCTTCGGCCAGTCCAGCTTCGCGACATACGCGATCGCCCACCAGCGCAACACCGTCCGCGTCCCGGCCGACCTGCCGGCCACCGTCGCCGCCCCGCTCGGCTGCAGCGTGCAGACCGGCGCCGGTACGGTCCTCAACCGGCTGCGCCCCGAGCCGGGCGAGTCGCTGCTGGTGATCGGCTGCGGCGGGGTGGGCCTCAGCGCGGTGATGGCCGGCGTCGCGGCCGGGTGCGAGGTCACCGCAGTCGACCCGATCGCCGCCCGGACCACCCTCGCCCTCGAGCTCGGCGCGAAGGCCACCGGGATGAGCGGCCGGTTCCACCACATCGTCGACACGACCAGCCGTCCCGAGATGCTGACCAGCGCCCTCGCCGCGCTGCGCCCGCTGGGCAACCTGGCCATCGTCGGCATCGGCCACGAGGTCACGTTCGACATCATGAAGGTGATGAACTCCGGCGCCCGCATCCACGGCGTACTCGAAGGCGACTCGGACCCGCACGCCTTCATCCCGCAGCTCATCGACCTCCACCGCGGCGGCGCCCTGCCGATCGACCGCCTGATCACCACGTTCGCCTTCGAGAACATCGCCGGCGCGGTGTCCGCCATGCGCGACGGGACAGCGATCAAACCCGTACTCGTCTTCGATTGACGTGCAACCTCGCCACCGGCCTTCTCCGTCGTGCCGGGAGAAGCATGGGGAGGGGCGCGGGTGAAAAGGTCGGACGAGGACGAGTTCCGGGCGTTCGTCACGGTCCGGATGGACCGCTGGCGGCGGGCGGCCTACCTGCTGTGCCATGACTGGCACACGGCCGACGACCTGGTCGGCACCGTCGTGGGCAAGCTCTACCGGCATTGGCGGCGGGTCTCCGCCGCCGACAATCCCGAGGCGTACGCCCAGCGCGTGCTCACCCGGGCCTGGCTCGACGATCGACGCCGTCCCTGGCGCCGCGAGCACCCCGCCGACACGGTCCCGGATTCCGGCTGGACGCAGCCGGACCGGACCGGCGATCGCGATCAACTGATGCGGCTGCTGGCCGCGCTCGGCCCACGACAGCGGGCCGTGGTCGTCCTGCGCTTCTACTTCGACCGATCGGTCGAGGAGACCGCGGAGCTGCTCGGCATCTCCACGGGAACGGTCAAGAGCCAGTCGGCGCGGGGGCTCGAGACGCTGCGCACCCTGGCCTACTCAACCGGGAGTCCGGAATGAACCAGCAGATATTCGATCAACTCATCGGCGAGCCACCCCGCACCACGATCGACGTGGACCGGATCATCGCCCGACAGCGCCACCGCCAGGGCCTGAGCCGGGTCGCCGCCGGTGGAGCGGCCGCGCTCGGCGTCGTGCTCGCGGTGGCGGCCGGGGTGAGCCTGACCGGCGGCACCACCCGCCCGGCTCCGCTGCCGGCCGCCTCGCCGACGTCGAAACCGGTCGGTTTCATCCTGCAGACCAGGACCGAGGCCGGGCGACAGGAAACTCTGGACCGGCTGCGCACGGCCCTGGAGAACAGCACCAGGATGTACGCGCCGGGAGCCGCGTGGATCTTCATGCCCGACGTCCCGGGCGCGAAGCGCACCCCCGACGGCCACCCGATCATGTGGGCCAACACCCCGGTCGTCACGTTCGAGGGCCGCTCCGGCATCGTCGCCGGCGGCCGGAAGGGCGGCTTCTTCCTCTCGGTCCGCCCGATCGGCATCCAGTCCGACGGGACGTCCACCCCGATGCGGGAGTGCGACGGCTCGGTTGCGGTCTGCGAGTCGACCCGCACCCCGAAGGGTCTCGATCTTGTGCACTGGATCGACCGACCACAGCAGCTGTACACCCTCTACGGCACCCAGATCCGGCTGCGCGGCGGCAACTGGTCGCTGACCCTGCAGGCGGTGAACTACTTCGGCGGGGACCCCGGCCGGGTCAGCGCGGACCGGCCGGCGCTCACCCGGAGTCAGCTCGACGCGATCGCCACCGAGATGGCCGACCTGTTCGCCGGATAGCCCCTGATCATGCCCGGCGGGGGTGGCGCAACCGGCCCGCTCCCCCGCCGGGCCCGGTCTGCACCCGGCGGAAACCACGCTCTTCGAGGTGACTACGCGACCCGAGCATCCCTACCGAGCCCGAGCCCGACGTCTCACCGCCGCGGCTGTCCTCGCGACCGCCGGCCTGACCCTGCCGTTCGCCCACCCGGCCGAAGCGGCCGTTCCCGTCGTCGCCAACTCCTGGTCGACGCTGATGTACCGCAGCCTGACCGTGGACGCGCAGATCGCGCAGCTGCGCACCACCCTCGCCGCCCAGCAGACCACCTTCAACACCCGGGTCGGCGAGGTGGCCGAGGCCAAGATCGCCAACGGTGGCGCGCAGGCCCGGCTGACCGCCGCGACCGGCGCCGACACGACCGCCCGGGCCCAGCTCACCACGGCCGTCGAGGCCGCCACCGCGGCGAAGCAGAACCTGACCAAGGCCACCAAGGTCAAGCCCCGCAACGCCGCCGCGGTCACCAAGGCAACGGGCGCGGTCACCGCCGCGGTCAAGACCGTGAACCTGCGCAAGGCGGCGGTCGAGCGGGCCTCCGGCGTACTCAAGCAGGCCCGGACCGGCGCGCAGAGCGCGACCACCGCGCTGACCTCGGCCCTGGCCGCCTGGAAGACGGCGTCCGGAGCGATCACGGTGACCCAGCAGCGGATCACCGCCGTCCCGAAGGCCGCCGACCTGGCCGGGCAGGGCGCCAAGCTGAGCAAGGACGTCGTCAACCAGGTGCGGCCGGCCTTCACCACGGCGGACACCGCCCAGGTGTACGGGGTGACCGTGCACAAGAACGTGGCGTACGCGTTCAAGCGGATGGTCGACGACGCGAAGGCGGACGGGATCGCCATCTCCGGCGGCGGGTTCCGCACCAAGCAGCGGCAGATCGAGCTCCGGACCATCAACGGGTGCCCGGACGTGTGGACCGCGCCGGCCTCGTCGTGCCGGGTGCCGACCGCCATTCCGGGGCGTTCGCTGCACGAGATCGGTATGGCCGTCGACATCACTTCCGGCGGCAAGACGCTGACGTCCAAAAGTACGGCGTTCGCCTGGCTGAAAGTACATGCCGCACAGTACGGATTCGTGAACCTGCCGGCCGAAGCGTGGCATTGGTCGATCACCGGCGGGTGACAGAAATAGTCGAGCATGAACTCCTGAATCTCATACTTGCCAAAGGTCAAGGATCATAATCGCCGGGCGCTCCACCTCTGTGGATGCGCCCGGCGATCTTTTTCGTTAATGACCATGAAACGGCAGTTGCAAACTCTCGGACACCGAAAGTGGCCATTCATCTCCTCATTCATTCACGCATGTCCCGTTGACGCTTAACGAGCCCTAGGTAAGACTTGCGTCCATTACAGCTGTATTGCCGACGTTCGATGACGCCGAGTGGTGGCCCAGCGCGCGGGACATGCGGGCGGCGTCCGAATTGATCGTCGGTGTTCCGCCCTCCTCCGTGCTCCACCCAAATCGGGAGTGAATCCAATGATCCGTAAAACTGCTGCCGCGCTGGCCGTCGCCGCCGGTTTCGCCGCTGTCATCGGCATCGCCGGCCCGGCCTTCGCCGGCACCCCCGGCAACGGCACTCTGGACAACGACGAGATCGGCCTGTGGCGCGACCCGGGCTTCGTCGGCAACGTGCTCTACGACGCGCCGGCCGGCACCCAGACCACCCCGTGGAACTACACCGGAACGTTCCGCAACGACGCCAGCACGCCGATCAACAACAACGTCAGCAGCATCGCCAACTACACCCCGTACTACGCGGTGGCGTGGACCGGCGCCGGCGCCACCGGCGCGTCCCTGATTCTCGCGCCCTACAACACGGCACCCGGCGGGACCTCCTGGGCCTACTCGAGCCTGGGCAGCTACAACGACAGCTTCAGCTCGCACTACGCCGTCATCTGATCACCCCGAACGTGACCCAGTAAGCGCAGCCCGGCCCAGCATCGCGGGCCGGGCTGCACCGGGCAAGGAGTCACCTCAATGATCAATGGGAAACGTGTTCTCGCCTGTTTCGGCCTCGCCGCGGTCATCGCCGGCACCGGCGCATGCACCGCCGGCCGAGCCCCGGCGCCATCGGCGGAACCGGAACTCGGCCCCATTCCGGTCGTGCGCTCCGGCGCCGATATCCGGCTGCCGCTCGACGCCTATGTGCTGACCATGGAACAGGCGCGCATGTACTCCGCGGCGGTGAATATCCTCGGCCGCGACTGCATGAAGCGGTTCGGTCTCACCTGGCCCGCGAGTGCGCCGGCCCCGAGCACCGAAACGCCGCTGAACGCGCGCCGATACTCGGTCATCGAGCCGACGGAAGTAAAGACCTTCGGATACCACAACCCCGCCGCGCTAAGTGGTGCGGCCGAATCGACGGAAAAGGTCACCGCGGAGGCCATGAACGTGTGGTCCGGTGGCGGCGAGCAGACATTCGACGGGAGACCCGTTCCGCCCGGCGGGTGCTCCGGGGAAGCTGCCCGGCAGCTCAACAAAGGCGTGCCCGACATCGACCCCGGCATCGCACCAAAACTTCAGTTCGAATCCTTCAACCAGATCAAGACCGACAGCCGGGTGAAGCGGGTATTCACCGAGTGGAGCACCTGCATGCGGGCAAAAGGCTTCGGGTATCCCGACCCGTACACCGCCGCGAACGATCAGCGCTGGCGAACCGCCAAGCCGGGCCGGACGGAGATCGACACGGCCGGCGTGGACGTGGCCTGCAAAGCGCAGACCAATACGGCCGGAATCATGCTGGCGGTGGAGACCGCCTACCAGAAACGAACCATCGAGGCCCGCGCGGCCGAGATGGCCAAAATAAAGTCCTACCTGGAAGCGCAGACCGCCAATGGCGCTCAGATAATCGCCGCTCGCTGATCCACGCGGTACCACCAGATCTCGCGGTCGTCCGCCATCGTGTCGAGTTCGGCGTCGGTGGGGCGGAGCCGGCCGGGAGTGCGACCGCCGCCGCGCCCGAGCGCCGCACGAAGTCGCGCAGAGCGCCCACTCCGGGCGTCGCGGCCAGGTCGTGGGCGTCCAGCGAAACTTCGTCCACCAGGGCGTCCGGGCCGAGGCCCCACCAGTGCGCGATCAGCTCGGGGTCGCCGGCCTTCTCGGCGGCGGTGGCGACGGCCAGCACCACCTCGATCAGCCGGACCGGGCGGGGCGGGATCGCGTCGGCGCCGGTCAGATGACCCGCGTCGGCCATCCGCCGCCACAGTGCGGTGCCGGCCTCGCAGTACAGCCAGGGCGGGTCGGCGTAGCCGTCGGCGAGCGGGTTCCCCCAGTCCTCGCCGGCCGGCTCGCCCAGCTCGGTGAAGCCGGTCAGGCCGTCGAAGTACGAGCGGCGGCGCGCGTAGTCCGGGTGCTCGGCGATCGGGAAACGGTAGGTGTGCCGCCGACGGAGCAGGATCTCCTCGACCCGGCCCATCGTGTACGAGCAGTCGTAGGTGTTCTGGAACGCGTAGAGGGCCACGAACCAGTCGCGCAGCCGGTCGTCGTCGTCCGGGTGACCCGCGTCCAGCACGACGATCGAGGAGTGGACCAGATCTTCGATCTCATGCATGGACATGGCCCGGCATCGTAGCCAGCAGTGCCCGCAACGCCCGCACGGCACTACCCGCCTCCTCGGCCGCCAGCCCGCCCCGGGGCTGCACCGACAGCACGAGCGGCCGCGCCGCCGGCAGGTCGTCCCGGGCGACCAGCCCTTCGAACTCCTGCTCGAGCCCGGCCATCAGGGCCACGCCCAGCCCGGCCCGCACGGCCGCCTGCACCCCGGCCAGATGGGCGGCCTCGCAGCCCACCTCGGCCGGCAACCCGTGCTCGGCCAGCGTCTCCAGGGCGCGGCTGCGCAGCGCACAGGGCGCGTCGAAGGCGACCAGCGGCACCGGCCCGGCCGGCGGACGCCATTGCGGCGCCGAATACCAGGTGAGCGGAAGCGACCCGACCGCCGCACCGCCCGAGTCGGTCCCGATCAGCAGCGCCAGATCGATGCGGCCCTCGGCCAGTGCGGCCCGCAGCTGAGCCCCGCGGTCGATGCGGAACCGGACCCGGCGCCCGGGGAACGCCCCGGCCAGGGCGGGCAACAGCAGCGCGGCCGCGTGCTCGGTGGCGCCGATGGTCAGCCCCGGCTCCTCCTCGACGTCGAACACGCGCAGAGTCTCGTCGTGTGCGGCCAGGATGCGCCGGGCCTGGCCGAGCAGCATCTCCCCCGCGGCGGTGAACCGGGACCCCCGCCCGTCCCGCTCGACGAGGGCGCGCCCCACGGTCGACTCCAGCCGGCGCACGTGCTGGCTCACCGCACCCTGGGTGAGGTGCAGCGACGTGGCGGCGCGCTGGAAGCCGCCGCAGTCCGCCACCGCGACGAAGCTGCGCAGCGGCCCGATGTCCAGAAACCGACTCATGCCTATCAGACTACTAGGAATTGATGAGGCAGCGTAATGGCTGGTATCACGTTCTCTCCTTGGACATGACGCCAGCGCGAAGCCGAGACTCAGGAACATGGCAGCTCGCAAACAACTCGTGCTCGGCGCCGTCTTCTACGGCGTCGGCGGACCCGGTCAGCACCACACGTGGCTCAGCCCGGAGATCCCCGGTGACGCGAGCGTCGACATCCGCTGGTACATCGCCCGCGCCCAGCAGGCCGAGGCGGCGAAGTTCGACCACATCTTCATCGTCGACAGCCAGTTCATCACCCCGGACTCGCCCAACCACTACCTGAACCGGCTCGAGCCGCTCACGCTGCTGTCGGCGGTCGCCGTGCACACCACCAACATCGGGCTGGTCGGCACGCTGACGACGTCGTACAACGATCCGTTCAACCTGGCCCGGCGGCTCGCCTCGCTCGACCTGATCAGCGGTGGCCGGGCCGGCTGGAACGTGGTGGCCACCGGCGACGGCGGGACGGCCGGCAACTACGGCCGCAAGGAGCACTACGACTACGCCGCCCGGTACGGCCGAGCACTCGAGTCGGTCCGGGTGGTGCAGGGGCTGTGGGACTCGTACGAGGACGACGCCTTCCCCCGCGACAAGGAGGCCGGGGTCTTCTTCGACAAGACCAAGCAGCACCCGCTCAACCACGTCGGCGAGCACTTCTCGGTGGTGGGACCGCTGAACATCGAGCGCTCGCCGCAGGGCCAGCCGGTCATCTTCCAGGCCGGCGACTCGGACGAGGGCCGCGACCTGGGCGCGAGCATCGCCGAGGCGATCTTCACGCATGCCGCGACGATCGAGCAGGCGGTGGCGTTCCGCAACGACCTGCGGGCCCGGGCCGCCGCGAAGGGCCGCGACCCCGACCACGTGCTGATCGTGCCGGGCTTCAACCCGATCATCGCGGACACCGACGAGGAGGCCCGCGCCATCGAGGCCGAAAGGGTCGGCGGCAAGGACTTCGACCGGGCGTTGAAGGAGCTGGGCCGGCCGTTCGGCTGGCACGACTTCACCCGGTACGACCTGGACGCTCCCTTCCCGGAGGTGGGCGACGCCGGTGCCCGGAGCTTCAAGACGCAGGCCGAGGGGATCAAGAAGCTGGCCCGGGAGCAGAACCTCACGCTCCGTCAGGTCGTGCAGCGGAGCATCGACTCCCAGCGCTCGCCGTTCGTCGGGTCGCCGCTGACCGTGGCGAACGAGATCCAGCGGTGGTTCGAGGCGGGCGCGTTCGACGGGCTCAACATCGGGGTCGGGGTGCCGAGCGAGTTCGCCCGGTTCACCGACGAGGTGCTGCCGATCCTGCGCGAGCGCGGCATCGCCCGCACCGAGTACGACTCGACGACGCTGCGCGGCAACTACGGCCTGCCGATCCCGGAGAACGTGCACACCGCCGCCCGGAAGGTGCTGGTCCCGTGAACCGGCTCGGCTTCCTCACCCACGTGCAGGGCGAGAACGCGTACCGCAATGCCCAGGAGCTGTTCGTGGTGGCCGACGAGCTCGGCTTCGACGTCGGCTGGGTGGCGCAGCACCACGAACCGCTGCAGGGTGGCGGCCTGTCGTCACCCTGGACGTTCCTGGCGTACGCGGCCGCCCGGACCCGGAGGATCCGCCTCTCCACGGCCATCACCATCGTGCCGCTGGAACACCCGATCCGCCTGGCCGAGGACGTCTCCGTGGTCGACACGCTCAGCGGCGGCCGGGTCGAGATCGGCGTCGGCAGCGGCTCGGGGCCGGCCGAATACGCCGTGTTCGGCAAGGACTTCGAGCAGAAGCGCGAGCTGACCACCGAGGGCCTGCGGATCCTGCGCGCGGCACTGGCCGGCGCGGAGGTCGCCCCCGGCTTCACCATCCAGCCGCCCGCCCCGAGCGACTTCACCGACCGGATCTGGCAGGGCATCTTCAGCGAGGCGGGCGCCCGTTACACCGCGCAGGAGGGCTCGAACCTGCTGCTCAACCGGGCCACCTACGGGTACGACGAGGACACCGACGTCATCCAGCGGGTATGGGCGGACGCGTTCCTGGAGACGTGGGCTCACGACCGTACGCCGCGAATTGGTTTGTCGCGTTTTGTCTTTCCGGCGAAGGACCGTAAGGAAGCCCTCCGGCAGATCGAGGACGGCCTGAACAACGCCACCGCGGGGTTCGTCCGGCGCGGCACCTTCCCCGCCGGGCAGAGCACCGAGGAGTACCTGCGCCGGTTCCATGCCTTCTACGGACACCCCGACGAGATCATCGAGGCGCTGCGGAAGGAGAAGGTGTTGCCGGTGGCCACCGACCTGATTACGCAGTTCAATCCCGGCATTCCGGATTTCGACGCGGCCGTCAACGCACTCACGCTGATCGCTACCGAGATCGCGCCGGCCCTCGGCTGGAAAGCGCAATAATCCGGAAACAGATCGGGCGTCTACTCCAGGTCATCGAGGTCGATCGAGGGCCGGAGGCCGGATATGACAGCAGCGGTCGAAACAACTGAAGCCGAGGTAAGGGAAGGCTCTTACGGAGCCCGGGTCACCGCGGTAGAGCCCGGTGGCGCGGGCTTCATCCCGGTCGAGGAGCGGCACGGCCGGCCACTGAACCTGTTCTGGACGTGGATGTCGCCGAACCTCGAGTTCGCGACCATCTTCGTGGGCGTCATCTCGGTGCTCTACTTCCAGCAGACGTTCGGCCAGGCGGTGGCCGCGATCGTGCTGGGCACCGCGCTCGGCTCGGCGACCCACGGCATCCTGTCGGCGCGCGGCCCGTCGATGGGCGTACCGCAGATGGTGTTGTCCCGCATCGGTTTCGGCTACCGCGGCAACATCCTGCCGGCCGGTCTCAACGCGGTCGTGGCCGGCATCGGCTGGTTCGCGGTCAACAGCGTCAGCGGCGCGCTCGCCCTGGCCACCCTCACCGATCTGCCGAACGTGCTCTGCCTGATCATCGTGGTGGTCCTGCAGGTGGCGGTCGCTTTCTTCGGGCACAACCTGGTGCAGGCGTTCGAGCGCTACGCGTTCCCAGTCCTCGCGGTGATCTTCCTGATCACGTCGATCATCACGCTGAGCAAGGCCTCGCCGTCCGCTGTCGCGGGCGGCACCGGCGGGATCGGCGGCTTCCTGCTGACGGTCGGGGCCTCCTTCGGGTACGCGGCGGGCTGGAACCCGTACGCGACGGACTACACCCGCTACCTCGCCCCGACGACCAGCAAGGTGTCGACCGGAGTCTTCGCCGGGCTGGGCGTGTTCGTGTCGTGCACGTTCCTGGAGATCGTCGGCGCCGCGTCGGCGACCATCGCGGCCCCCGGCATCGAGAACCCGACCGAGGCGTTCACCAGCCACCTGCCGTCGGTAGTGGCTAACCTGACGCTGCTGGCCATCGCGCTCGGGGCGATCAGCGCGAACGCCATCAACATCTACTCCGGCTCGATGTCGTTCCTGGCGCTCGGCTTCACCGTGCCGCTCGGCCTGCGGCGGGCCATCGTCTCCGGCGTCTTCGGCGTGGCCGGCTTCCTGCTGGCCTGGTCGGGCCTGAGCGACGCCGGGCACAAGTACGAGAACTTCCTGCTGGTCATCGCGTACTGGATCGGGCCCTGGCTGGCGGTCTACCTGACCGACTGGTTCCTGCGGCGCGGCAAGCGGGTGGACGGCTTCCTCTACGACAAGGCGCACAACCCGTGGGGCGGCGCGGTCGCCATGGCGATCGGCATGGTCGTGTCGATCTGGCTCTTCTCCAACCAGAGCGAGTACGTCGGCCCGGTCCCGTCGCACTGGCCGTCGTTCGGCGACTTCACGTTCGAGGTCGGCTTCGTGGTGTCGGCGGTGCTCTACGCGGTGTTCTTCCCCCTACAGAAGGGCACCAGTCAGAAGGGCGTCAGCGAAAGCTCACTGGTTGCGTGACACCGTCCCAGGTGACGGTGGTGCGGGCGGGCTCGGTCTCGGCGACGACCCGGCCCGCCCGCATCACCAGATACCGGGGGCGTTGCAGCCGCAACGCCTCGGCCTCGCTGGTGGCGTCGAAAACGACCAGGTCGGCCGGCCCGCCCACCTTGAGGCCGTAGTCGGCCACGCCGAGAGCAGCCGCCGGGGCCACGGTGATCATGTCGATCAGGGTGCGCAGTTCGTCCGCGCCACTCATGTGTCCGAGGTGCGCCAGCACGAACGCGGCCTGCAACGGGTCGCCGAACCCGAGCGGGTACCACGGATCCATCACCGAGTCGTGCCCGATCGCCACGTTGACCCCGGCCGCCAGCAGTTCCTTGACCCGGGTGTGGCCGCGCCGGATCGGCCCGGGGTCGAATCGGCCCTGCAGCACCGCGTTGTCCAGCGGGTTGGTCACCATATGCAGGCCGGCCCGGGCGATGTTGTTGATCAGCCGATAGGCGTACGCCGCGTTGTAGGAATGCATCGCCGTGGTGTGGCTGGCGGTCACCCGGCCGCTCATCCCCCGCCGGATCGTCTCGGCCACCATCGTCTCGAGGAAACGGGAGTGCTCGTCGTCGGTCTCGTCGCAGTGGATGTCGACCCGCAGCCCGTGCTCCTCGGCGAGCGCCATCGCGAACCGCACCGACTCGACCCCGTCCTCCCGGGTCAGCTCGTAGTGCGGAATCGCCCCGATCACGTCGGCGCCGACATCCACCGCCCTGCGCATCAGGTCGGCCCCGCCGTCGAAGGACAGGATGCCCTGCTGCGGGAACGCCACCAGTTGCAGGTCGATCACCCCGCGGGCCTCCTCGCGCAGCTCGACCAGGGCCCGCAGCGCCCGCAGATCGGGATCGCAGACGTCGACGTGACTGCGCACATGCTGCACGCCGCAGGCCAGCTGCCAGCGCAGCACCTTCCGGACCCGCTCCTTGACGTCCTCGACGGTCAGGTCCTGGACCCGCTCGGCCCAGATCGCGATGCCCTCGAACAGCGACCCGGACCTATTCGGCCGGGGCTGGCCCTCGGTGAGCACCGCGTCGAGGTGGATGTGCGGCTCGACCAGCGGCGGCGTAACCAGCCGGCCGCCCAGGTCGCGGGTGGTCCGCGCCTCGGCGGGCGGCACGATCCGACCGCCGGAGATGCCGATGTCGCCACGGGAGGTGTTGGTGAGCAACAGGTCGATCATGGCCTCATTCTGCGCGCCGCACGTTACGACCTGAGGCGATGCTGAGACAGGGCCGGTTTGGGTGGACGGCCCGCACGCGAGAGGATCGGTGTCGTGGGGGAAAGCGGGGGCCTGCGGGTAACGCTGCTCGGCACCTTCGAGGTGCGCCGGGGCGAGACCGTCGTGCCCGTGGTCGGTGCCCGGCTGCGCGGCCTGCTGACCCGCCTCGCCCTGGCCGGCGGCCGCCCGGTCGACCCGGGCACGCTGGTCGACGCACTGTGGCCGGAGGACCGCCCGGCCGAGCCGGCCAACGCTCTGCAGTCCCTGGTCTCCCGCCTGCGCAAGATCCTCGGCGGCCCCGGCCTCGTCGCCCAGAGCGAGGGCGGCTATCGGCTCGCCGCAACCGACGACGACGTCGACGCCCTGCGCTTCGAACGGCTGGCCGCGGCCGGCCGGGAACGCCTGCGCGCCGGCGATCCGGAGACCGCAGCCGGCGTGCTCGGCGACGCCGTGATGCTCTGGGGGGAGCCGGCCGCCATTGCCGCCGTCGCCCCAGCCGTGGCGACGCGGTTGGCCCGCGAGTCGGTCGAGGCGGTCGCCGACCTGTCCGGGGCCGAGCTGGCGCTGGGCCGGGCCGCCGAGGCCGAGGCCCGCCTGGCTCCCCTGCTGGTCGCCAATCCGCTCGACGAGCGGGTGGCCGCCCTGCTGATCGACGCGCTCACCGCCCAGGGCCGGGAGGCCGAGGCGCTGGCCCGCTACGAGCAGACCCGGGAGGCGATCGCCGACGCTCTCGGCACCGACCCGGGCGCCGCCCTCCGTGAGCGTCATCTGCGCCTGCTCCACCAAACCGAAATTCCGGAGATGTCCGGATGGGGGGTGAGCCGCCGTTCCCCCGGGAAAGTGTCCGCAGGACCAGGCGCCGCTGGACCAGGCGCCGCAGGGCCGGATGCCGCAGGGCCGGATGCCGCAGGGCCGGATGCCGGCGGGCGGGTGGGCGGAGACGCGCCGACGCCGAGCAATCTGCCCGCGTCGCTGACCAGCTTTGTCGGGCGGGATGACGACCTCGCGCGGATCGAGACCCTGCTTGCCGGTGGGCGGCTGATCACCGTGCTCGGGCCGGGCGGGGCCGGGAAGACCCGGCTCGCGCTGGAGGCCGGCCGCCGGCACCGCCATGAGTACCGTGACGGCACCTGGATGATCGACCTCGCCTCGGTCACCGAGCCGGCCAAGGTCGGCGCCGCGTTCCTGGCCGCGATCGGGCTGCGTGGCACCGCCTTCTTCGAGGGCAAGGTGCCGGTGCCCGGCGACGAGGTCGAGGCCCTCGCCGAACAGCTCGGCGCGCGGCAGATCCTGCTCGTGGTGGACAACTGCGAGCACCTGATCGACGCGGTCGCGCACCTCATCGCCGCGCTGCTGCCGCAGTGCGCCGGGCTGCGGGTCCTGGCCACCAGCCGCGAGCCCCTCGCCGTCGACGGCGAGGCGCTGGTGCCGCTCGGACCGCTCACCCTCCCCGATCCGGCCGACGACGTCGAGACCGCCCGCCGGACGGCGTCGGTGCGGCTGTTCACCGACCGGGCCGCGGCCGTGCGCCCCGGCTTCGACGTCAACGAGAACAACCTGCCCGACATCAGCCGGGTGGTCCGCGGCCTGGACGGTATGCCGCTCGCGCTGGAGCTGGCCGCGGCCCGGCTGCGCACGATGTCGCTGGCCGAGCTGGCGGCCGGGTTGTCCGACCGGTTCCGGCTGCTCACCACCGGCAGCCGCACCGCCCTCCCCCGGCACCGCACGCTGCGCGCAGTCATCGCCTGGAGCTGGGACCTGCTCAGCGACGACGAGCGCACCCTGGCCGACCGGGTCTCGGTGCTGCCCGGCGGCGTCACCGAGGCCTCCGCCTCGGCGGTGTGCCCGGCGATATCGGGCATCGCCGACCTGCTGGCCGCCCTCGTCGACAAATCCCTGCTGCAACTCGCCCCCGATCCCGGCCGCTACCGGATGCTGGAGACGCTCCGCGAGTACGGCATCGAGCGGCTGGCCGAGCAGGGCGCCCTGGAACCCGCCCGGGAGCACGCCGCCCGCTATCTGACCGAGGTCGTGGCCCGGCACGACCCGGAGCTGCGCGGCCCGGGGCAGCTCGTTTCGCTGCGGGCCATGCACGCCGAGTACGACAACATCCTCGCCGCCCTGCGCCACCTGTGCGACTCGGGCGACAGCGCCGGCGCGGTCACCCTGGCCCTCAATCTGTCCTGGTACTGGCAGATGCTCGGCCGGCACGCCGACGCGAGCTACTGGCTCGGCGAGACCCTGGCGGTGCCGGCCGAGCCCGGCCTCGACCGCGACTGCGCCCAGGCGATCCTGCTGCTCAGCGAGATCAACGACCGGTCCGCGATGCTCAGCGAGGCCGCCCAGGACAGTAGGTCCGAGCTGCGGGCCCTTGCCGATCGGCTGCTCACCTACCCGGAAGTGCCCGGCCTGGCCGGCGCGCTGACCGCGGTGACGTTGTTCTTCGTGGAGGAGACCGAGCAGGCGCTCACGATCATGGGGCGGTTCACCGAGGGACCGGACGTGTGGCTGGCCGGGCTGGCCCGGATGTTCCGGGCCCAGTTCGCCGAGAACGCGGGCGACCTGGAGACCGTGCGGGTCGAGGTGCCGCTCGCGCTGGACTGCTTCCGCCGGGCCGGTGACCGCTGGGGCCAGGCCACCGCGCTGCCGATGCGCGCGCTGTTGCGGCAGTACGACGGCGACCTCGACGGCGCGCAGGCCGATCTGCGCGAGGCGCGCACGCTGGCCCGTGAGTTCGGTTCGCTCAGCCTCAGCGACGAGGTCTTCATCGACCTGCGCTGGATCGATCTGAGCACCCGCAGCGGCGACGCCGACGCGGCGATCGCGATGATCGACGACGTCCGGGAGCGGGTGCAGCGGTTGGGCTCGGCCGATTTGGTCATCCTGATCGACGCCCTGGCCGCCGGGCTCCGGTTGCGGCTCGGCGATCTGGATCAGGCCCGCGAGCTGGTCGAACGCGCCGAGGCAGGGATGGCAACCGACCTCACCTTCGCCGCCGACCACGGCCACGCCCTGGTCGGCGCGGTGCGGGCCGCATTGGCGATCGAGACCGGCGACGGCCCGGCGGCCGAGGCGTCCCTGGCCCGGGCCTACGCGGCCGGGCTGAAGACCAAGGACATGCCGATCCTGGCCGTGGTCGCGGTGACCGCGGCCACCCTGGCCGGTTTCTACGAGCGCTACCACGAGGCGGCCGTCATCCTCGGTGCCGCGGCCCGGCTGCGCGGCACCCACGACCGCACCGATCCGGAGACTCGGCGGCTGGTCCAGCGACTCGTCGGTTCGCTGGGCGAGGAGGGCTTCGCCGAGGCGTACGAAATCGGTTGGAAGCTGGACGGGACGACGGCGCGCAAGCAGGTCGACCCGGCTCGGCTGCGCCGCGAGGCGCTGCCGGCCGGGGACCAGGACCGATCCATTCAGGCCCGGCGGGCGTAAGCCCGCAGCGCAAGCGGCACGAAGACCACCAGCAGGCCGGCCATCCAGGCCAGGGTCTGCCACAGCGGGCCGGCCACCGGGCCGCCGACGAGCAGCCCGCGGATCGTGTTGACCAGCGGCGTGATCGGGTTGACGTGCACGAACGCCTGCAGCCAGCCGGGCAGCGTGTTGCTCTGCACGAACACGTTGCTGCCGAACGAGAGCGGGAAGATCAGCAGGAACATCACGCCCTGCACGGCGCCCGAGGTGCGCACCAGCATGCCGACCCAGACCGAGATCCAGCAGAAGCTGAGGCCGAACCCGATGGCCAGGGCGACCGCGGCGACCGCCGGGAGGAACCCGGTCTCGATCCGGAAGCCCATGATCGTGCCGAAGCCCAGCATGACCACGCAGACGGTCAGGTAGCGGACGATGTCCGCGGCCACCGCGCCGACCAGCGGCGCCGAGCGGGCCACCGGCAGCGAGCGGAACCTGTCGAAGACGCCCTTCTCGATGTCGGCGTTGAGGTTCTGGCCGAGCGCGATGCCGCCCATCGCGAGCGACTGGGCGAGCAGGCCAGGAAGCAGGTATTGCAGGTAGCTGTGCCGGTCGCCGCCGGAGAGGGCGCCGCCGAAGATATAGGTGAACAGCAGCAGGAAGATCACCGGCTGCAGGGTCACGTCGATCAGCGCCTCCGGCGTACGGATCGTTTTGATCAAACTTCGGCGCGCGAGTGCCACGCTGTGCCGGACCTGGGCGGCGAACGCGCCGCCGCGTGGCCGGTCGATGTCGAGGTCGGTACTGGTGGGGTCGATCGTCAGGGTGGTCATACGAGCTCAGCCTCCAGCGGCGCGTCTTCGGTCAGGGCGTGGAACACCTCGTCGAGGCTGGGCAGGTGCAGACCGAGGTCGTTGACCTCGATGCCGGCCTGGCGCAGCGCCGGAACGACGATGTCCAGGGCGGTGTCGTCGGCGACCGGCACGCTGACCGCGCCCGGCCGGGCACCCGCGGCGGTGTCGGCGCTCGCCGAGTTACCGGGCGAGGCCACCAGGTCGAGCACCCGCAGCGCGTCCGGCACCCGGCGCGGGTCGGCCGGGCGCACCCGCAGGGTCAGGCCGCCGACGCGGCGCTTGAGCCCGTCCGGGGTGTCGTGCGCGATCACCCGGCCCTTGTTGATCACCACGATCTCGTCGGCGAGCGCGTCCGCCTCCTCCAGATATTGAGTGGTCAGCAGCACGCTGGAGCCCTGGGTGATCTGGGTGCGCACGACGCCCCACATGTCCTCGCGCTTGGCCGGGTCGAGGCCGGTGGTCGGCTCGTCCAGGAAGATCACCTCGGGCCGGCCGACCAGGCTCGCGGCCAGGTCGAGGCGGCGGCGCATGCCACCGGAGTAGGTCTTGGCCTGGCGCCCGGCGGCCTCGCTCAGGTCGAACCACTCGAGCAGCTCGGCGGCGCGCTTGCGGGCGTCGCGGGTGGTCAGGTCGAGCAGCTGGCCGATGAGCACCAGATTCTGGGTGCCGGTGAGGTCCTCGTCGACACTGGCGTACTGGCCGGTCAGGCCGATCCGCCGGCGTACCCGCTGCGGGTGTTCGAGCACGTCGATGCCGGCCACCTCGGCGTACCCCTCGTCGGGTCGCAGCAGGGTGGCGAGCACCCGCACCGCGGTGGTCTTGCCGGCACCGTTGGGCCCGAGCACGCCGAGCACCGTGCCGCGGCGCATCGCGAGGTCCACCCCGTCGAGCGCCTGCGTCTTTCCGAATCGTTTGCGGAGCCCTTCGGCCCGCACCACAAGATCTGTCATGCCGGAAGACTGCGCCGGGCCGCTGACATGGCCCGCACACGCCGCTGACACGCCACTGGCAGGGCGGTTCCGCGCGCCGGCGGCTATCGCAGCCGGGCGCGCAGGCCGGCGGCGAAACCCGCCGGATCCGCGAGGTGCGGGAAGGCCGGCCCGGTGCCGCGACCGGCGGCATGACCTGCACTGACGGGCCAATTTGCGTACGCCGTGAGCACTCCGAGGCCATGGCGCGGCTCGGCGTAGAACCGGAAATACTCCGGCACCTCACCGCCTTCCTCCTCGATCGTCTGCAGGTGGTGTGTGGCGTACGTCTCGGCGAACGCCGCTGCCAGTGGTGCGGCCGAGGCGTGCCCGACGACGATCGGGGCCCGATGCAGGTCGAGGCGGCGCACCAGGCCGGCCAGGTCCCGGGCGAGGTCGGTGAGGCCGGCCTCGTCCCGGGCCGGACTGTCGCCGTGCCCCGGCAGGTCGGGGGCCACCACGGTGCAGACCCGGGCCAGCTCGGCGCCGACCGGCCACCACATGGTGCGGTCGAAGAGCAGGCCGTGCAGCAGCAGAACCGGCCGCCCGTACTGTCCCCACCGGTCGTAGACCAGCGCGTTTCGCGGGCCGCCGGCGATGTGCGTGGTCCGGAGCGGCGGTTGTGGATGCATGCTGCGTCAACCTCCGGGCATGCCGTTCGGTGACCGCCTCCTGCCCGTCGGTGGGCACGGTCACACTTGAGACATGAATGCCGACGTTCTTCTCGTGTTCGGGCGCGGCGTCCGTTTCCGCGGCGGCCGGTGGGAACTGACCCCGGCGAGCGCCGCGCGGGTCCGGGCCGCACGCGACCACGTGCTCGCCCACGCGCCGCACCGGCCGCGGGTCATCTTCAGCGGCGGCTGGCCGGAGGTGAGCACCGGAGCCGCGCCGCCACCGGCCGGCTTCCGCGAGGGCGACCTGATGCTGCGCGCCGCCACCGGCCTGGAGGAGCATGCCGACCTGTTCGCCGAGACCCGCTCGCGAAGCACCCTGGAGAACTTCCTGCGCACCATCGAGGACCGACTCCTGGAGGGGTACGCCTTCGGCGCCGGGCACCCACTCGGCCTGGTCACCCACGACTGGCATCTGCCCCGGGTGCGGTTCCTCGCCGGCAAGGTGCTCGGCCTGCGCGGCGACGCGCTGCTCGACGTGCCGGCCACCGGCGGCGAGCTGCACGACGACCGGCGCGCGCTGCTGGCAGCCCGGTTCGGTCTTCTCGGTGCCCGGCGCGGCGATGTCCTTCTCCGGAGGGAACGCCTCATGGTCGCCCTATTGAGACGGCCCACCACGGGGTAACAGCTCGCCATGCTCGTATTGCTGCCCGTCTACCGGCCCGGCCGGGAATTGTTGCCCCTCCTGAGTGACCTGCGCGGGGAAGCCGCGACGGTGGTGATCGTGGACGATGGCAGCGGCCCGTCCGCGGCGCCGGTGCTCGACGCGGCCGGCGCGCTGGGCTGCACGGTGCTGCGCTGTTTCACCAACCGCGGCAAGGGCGAGGCCCTCAAGACCGGCTTCCGCCACTGCGTCCGGACGTTCCCGGGGCGCGACGTGGTCACCGCGGACGGCGACGGCCAGCACCGGACCGCCGATGTGCGGGCGGTGGCCGCGCGGGCCGGGCGCGACGAACTCGTGCTCGGTGTGCGTCCGCTGGATCGGATGCCGCTGCGCAGCCGGGTCGGCAACGTCATCATCGCGCGGCTCTTCCGGGCGGTGACCGGCCAGTCGGTTTCGGACACCCAGACCGGGCTACGGTCGTACCCTCATCGGCTCTTGAAAGATCTTTGCGACGTGCCCGGCGAGCGCTTCGAGTACGAGATGAACGTGCTGCTCGCCGCGGCCGGTGCGGGGTGCCGCATCACCGAGGTGCCGATTCCCGCTACCTATCTGGACGGCAACTCCGCCTCGAACTTCGGCGGCGTCACCGACTCGGTCCGGGTGGTCGGTTCGCTGATGCGGCACGCCGCCGGTCAGTTCACGACGTAGAGCAGGCGGTTCGGGGTGCCGGTGCCGACGTTGGTCACCACGTTCGGGGTGGCGTTCGTGGTCAGGTACGAGGCGACCTGAGCCGGGGTGTACGAGGGGTTGGCCTGCAGCACGAGCGCGGCCGCCCCGACCACGTGCGGGGTGGCCATCGACGTACCGCTGATCGTGTTGGTGGCGGTCGTGCTCGAATACCACGACGACGTGATGTTGACGCCCGGCGCGAGGATGTCGACGCAGGTGCCGTAGTTGGAGAAGCTCGCGGCCGCGTCGTTGTTCTGGGTCGCGCCGACCGTGATGGCCGTCGCCACCCGGGCCGGCGAGTAGTTGCAGGCGTTCTGCCGCCGGCCGAGGATGTTGCCGTTGCCGGCCGCCACGCCGTAGCTGACGCCGGACGCGATCGACGACGCCACCGCGTTGTCGATGGTGGTGCTGGCGCCGCCGCCGAGGCTCATGTTCGCCACGGCCGGTTTGACCGCGTTGCTGGTCACCCAGTTGATGCCGGAGACGACGCCGGCCGTGGTGCCGCTGCCCGAGCAGTTCAGCACCCGCACGCCCACCAGGCTCACGGTCTTGGCCACGCCGTAGGTGGAGCCGCCGACCGTGCCGGCCACGTGGGTGCCGTGCCCGTTGCAGTCGGTCGCGTTGGCGTCGTTGTCGACGAAGTCGTAGCCGCTGGTGGCCCGGCCGCCGAACTGGGTGTGGGTGGTCAGGATGCCGGTGTCGATAATGTACGCACGGACGCCGGTCCCGGTGCGCGGGTAGGTGTAGGTGGTGCTGAGCGGCAGATTGCGCTGGTCGATGCGGTCCAGGCCCCAGGTGGCGTTGCTCTGCGTGTCGGCGACCGTCCACACCTGGTCCTGCTCGACGTAGGCGACGGCCGGGTCGGCCGCGAGCCGCTTGGCGGCGGACTCGCTCATCTTCGCGGCGAAGCCGTTCAGCGCGGCGCCGTACCGCTCGGTGACCGTGACGCCGGACAGGCCGGCCTTGGTCACCGTGCCGCCGCCCTTGAGGACGACCAGATAGCTGCCCGCGATCGCGGTGGGGCTCCCGGCATAGCGGATCTCGCCGGTCGGGGCAGCGGACACCGGTGTGCCGGCCAGCGTGGACACGAGTGCTGCGAACAGGCCGACGGTGACGATCCGCCGGGCGGGGAGTCGTAGGGTCATCTTCGCTCTCCTCCTATGCATCGTCCTTTGATTAGACAGCTATCTATACGCTGGCGCTACCGGCGTACACCTGGCGTCCATCCGCCGTTTCCCAGCTTGCTTTGAGGTCTCGTCGATAGACACTCCTGATGCGCCTGCCCTTCCGCCGCCGGGACGAGCCCGTGACCCCGGACGTCGTCGGGCACGCGCTGCGGGCGCCGAGCCGGCTGCACTCGTTCAACCGGTACGAGATCAAGTACCTGCTGCCGACTGAGCAGGTTCCCGTGCTGCGCGCCGAGCTGGCCGCCCGGCTGGACGCCGACAGCTACTCCCCCGCCGGTGGGTACGGCGTGTGGAGCCCAGCTGGTCACCCTCCTCGACCTGCGGCCGGTCGCGATCGCCCGGTCACTGTCCTTCGTGCTCAGCGCCATGATCGCCTGGGTCTACCGGTTCACCCACCGCAACGTGTCCTACAGCCAGTGCCGGGCACCTCGTCGACCGTCGGCAGCAGCGAATTCGAACTGGTCAGCCTCGAATCCATCCGCGGCGGCGCCCTGACCGAACTGACCTACACCGTCCGGCTCAAGAAAGGCACCGAACCCGGCACCCTGATCGCTGCCCTGGGTGAAGTCACCGTCCTGACCGGCTACGACCAGGCCGACCTATGACCTCCCTCAAACACCGCATCCCGGTCCGGGTCCGGCACTACTGGAAACTCCTGGCCACCTGCGCCGCGGTGGTGCTCGCGCTCGCCGTGCTGTTCAGCACCGTACGGGTCACGCCGCTGGTCACCAGCGCCGGCGACCGGAGCGGCGACGACGTGACGGTCGACCTGGCCGGCACCACCGACCTGTTCGACGCGACCCGCCCGCACAGCATCAAGCTGACCTTCCGCGACGACGACTACCAGCGCCTGCTCGACTCCTTCTGGAAGAACGGTGAGAAGGACTTCCTCGAAGCCGACCTGACCATCGACGGGACCGCGGTGCCCAGCGTCGGCATCCGGCTCAAGGGCAACTCGACCCTGCAGGGCATCACCCGCGACGGCCAATCGCGCCAGGGCGGCTTCGGCGGCGGCCGCGGCGGTTTCGGGGGCGGCCGAGCGTCGCTCAAGGCCGAGGAACCGGAGAAGCTGCCCTGGCTGATCCGCTTCGACGAGTTCGTCGACGGCCGCCGCTACCAGGGCCACCGCGAGATCGCCGTGCGGGTCGGCGGCATGGGCGGCGGCGCGAGCGTCCTCAACGAGGCGGTCACCCTCAACGTGCTGGCCGCGGCGGGCGAGCCGATCCAGCGGTACGCCTACAGCAGCTTCACCGTCAACGACCGCCCGGCCACCGCCCGGCTCATCGTCGAGCACCCCGACGAGAACTTCACCGCCACCGTGGGGGACGACGGCGTCCTCTACAAGAGCATGGCCACCAGCCAGTTCACCGACCAGGGCGACGACCCCACCGACTACGCCGACGACTTCAAGCAGATCAACCTGAAGGGCAGCCAGGACCTCCAGCCGGTCATCGACCTGATCAAATGGGTGAACGGGAGCAGCGACGCCGACTTCGACCAGCGCCTCGGCGACCACGTCGACGTCGCGTCGTTCGCCCGCTACGTCGCGACCCAGAACCTGCTGACCAACTTCGACGACATGGCCGGCCCCGGCCGCAACTACTACCTCTGGTACGACCTGCGCACCCGCAAGTTCGCGGTGATCGGCTGGGACTACAACCTGGCCCTCTCCGGCGACGCCACCCAGGACCCGCACACGACCGCCAGCATGGGCGGCGGCTTCCGGGGCGGCGGCGGGCTCCCGGGCGGCGGCGCCTTCCCCGGTGGCGGCCAGGAGCCTGCCGCCGGAATGCAGCCGCCCGACGGCGTGCAGCCACCCCAGGGCGGCGGGGGTTTCCGCGGAATGAGCGGCAACAAGCTCAAGGAGCGTTTCCTGGCCTCCGCGGCCTACCGGCCGACGTACGACGAGGCCTACCGCGAGCTGTACCGCAAGATCTTCGCCGGTGCCGCCGCCCTGAACGCCGTCGACACCATCACCAAGGTCGTCACCACCGTGAACGGCGCCGACCCCGCCGCGGTCTCCACCGAGGCGGACACCCTGCGCACGTTCCTCCGCGAGCGCACCCAGTTCCTCGCCACCAACGGGGTCATCACCGGCTGACGGTTCGGCATCGATGTTTTGGCGGCGCCGGGCGGGGAACGCCCATGCCATGCGGATACTCACCCGGTTGGAAGAGGCTCGCTCGCTCGACACGGTCAGTGACAAGCTTCAGGAAGCGGTTCTCGGCGCGTCCCGCCCGCAGCGGCTCAAGGACCTGCTGCACGGCACCTGGCTCGGGCATCCGCTGCACCCCGTGCTGGTTCAGGCGCCGGTCGGCGCGTTCATCAGCACCGCCATCCTCGATCTGCTGCCCGGCACCCGGCGGGCGACCACCACGCTGGTCGCGGTCGGCACCGCCGGGGCGGTTCCGGCCATCGCGGCCGGCCTGGTCGACTGGTCGGAGATGACCAAGGACCGGCGCCGGGTCGGTCTCGTGCACGCCGCGGCCAACGTCGTCGCGGTCGGCCTCTACGCCGGGTCGCTGGTGGCCCGCCTGCGCGGCAACACCGCGCGGGGCAAGGCCCTCGGCTTCGCCGGTCTGTCGGTGGCCGGGCTGGGTGCTTATCTGGGCGGCCATCTGGCGTACGCCCAGAGCGGTGGCGCCAATCAGGCCGCCCCAGAGATCGTCCGCATCCCGGAGGAATGGACCGTCGCCGGTTCCCTGGCGTCGTTCCCGGACCGCAAGCCCGCCGTCCGCACGGTCGGCGACGTGGCCGTCCTGTTCTACCGCGACGGCGCCGACGTCTCGGCGATGATCGAGCGGTGTGGCCACGAGACGGCCCCGCTCGGCGAGGGCGAGGTGGTCGGCACGGGTTCCGACGCGTGCATCGTCTGCCCCTGGCACGGCAGCACCTTCCGGTTGCGCGACGGTGCCGTCGTGCACGGGCCGGCGGCCAGCAATCAGCCGGTCCTGCCGGTCCGCGTGCACGACGGCAACGTCGAGGTGCGCCAGCCCTAGGACTTCTTGTCGTAGCAGTTCACCGCGTTGAGGTCCACGGCGTACCCGCCGTGGTTGCGGTAGTAGGTGAGCACGCCCTTGAAGTCGTTGCAGCGGGCCGTCATCGTGGCGGTAGTGGCCCCGGAGCCGTTGATCGCCTTGGTCACCCGGCCCATGTTGAGCTGGTCCGACGGCGTGTTGAGATCGTGCGACACGGTCCAGTACCACCGCGCGATGTCGGCGCTGTAGGCCGCCGAACGAGCGTCGTCGGGGTGACCGAGGAAGTCGTGGTTCAGGTAGGCGCCGACCGCCCGGTAGTTGTAGTCCCAGGTCAGCTGGGTGAAGCCGCGACCGCAGTACGGGTAGTACTTCATCTTGGCGCTGCAGCCGATCTCCAGCCGGCCGTACTGCACCCCGCTCTCCACCTTGAGCGTGGCGAGGAACGCGGCCACCCGGGCCGGGCTGTTGATGTTGCCGCGGCGCATGGCGGCGTTCAGTGACGGCAGGCCGTCGGTCACCGCCGGGGTCAACGGAATGCCCAGCGCCTCCTTGAGCAGGGCGGGGGTGACCGCGGCGTCGGCCGGCAGGGTGCTGCCGGCGTCGCCGGAGTAGGTCACCCGGCCGAAGTAGGCGGCCGAGCCGAACGCGAACAGCCCGCCGTCGCCGGCGATCATCAGGTAGCCGTCGTTGCGGATCGCGGCCATTCCGAGCACCGGCTTGGCGAGGCGCTGCCCGCCCATCGACCCGAAGAACCTGGCATCGCCGTACGCGAAGATCCCGCCGTCCGCCGCCACCAGTCGATAGCCCTGGCCGCTGGGGGAGCCGGTGATCCCGACGACCGGGGCGTTGAGCGGCTTGCCGCCCATCGAGCCCTTCGCGGGAGCGTCGCCGAACGCGAACACCCCGCCGTCCGCGCCGGCCAGCCAGTAGCCCTGGCCGGACGGGGTGGCGCTGATGCCGACCATCGGCGCGTTGAGCGGCTTGCCGCCCATCGAGCCGGCGAACTTCGCGTCACCGAACGAGAAGATCCCGCCGTCGGCGGCCACCAGCCAGTAGCCCTGCCCGGACGGCGTCGCGGCGATGCCGCGGACCGGGGCGTTGAGCGGCTTGCCGCCCATCGAGCCCTTCGCGGCGGCGTCGCCGAACGCGAACACCCCACCGTCCGCCGCGACCAGCCAGTAGCCCAGGCCGGACGGAGTGGCCGCGATGCCGGTGATCGGGGCGTTGAGCGGCTTGCCGCCCATCGAGCCGTAGAACCTGGCGTCACCGAAGCTGAAGACACCACCGTCCGCGGCGGCGATCCAGTAACCGAGGCCGGACCGGCTGGCGGCGACGCCGACCGGCGGCTTGTGGGTGGTGACGTCGGCCGCCGACGCGGCCGAGGCGGGGGTGATGACGGTCGCCGCGAGGACGACGGCTGCGAGCCAGCGTTTCATGGCGTTCTCCCTAGAACTTGCCGGTGTAGCCGGTCGGGTTGTTGATGAACGGCGCCGAGCCGAACGCGTAGTGCGCGCCGGAGGTGCTGACGATCAGGTAGCCGGGTGCCATGCCGGGCAGCGCGTAGCTGATGTCGGCCGCGTCCCCGGCGATGCTCGGCACGTTGCCGAAATGCTTGGCGTCGCCGAACGCGTACACCTGGCCGGTCATGCTGACCAGCACATATCCGTTGCCGGGGGTGCGGGACAGGCTGACGATCGCCTTCTGGAAACCGGTCGCGTTGCCGTGCCACGGCGCGTCGCCGTACGCGTAGATCTGGCCGGCCGAGGTGAGCAGCCAGTAGCCGCGGCCGGTCGAGGTCGCCTCGATCGCCACGAACTTGCCGGAGTAGCCGGCCGGGCTGCCGCCGTAGTAGGTGTTGCTCGGCGGGTAGGAGTAGACCTGCCCGCTCTCGGACATCAGCCAGTAACCGGTGCCGTCCGGCCGAGCGGCGATCGAGACGATCCGCCCGGCACCCTGCGGGCTGCCGCCGAAGTAGGGGTTGGCGCCCGGGTACGCGTAGACGTGCCCCACCGAGTCGGTCATCCAGTAACCGCGCCCGTTCGGCGCGAGGGCCACGTCGGTGATGCCGGTGTTCCCGGCCGGCTGCCCACCGTGGTAGGCGCCGTTCCAGGCGTAGACCTGCCCGATCGAGCTGACGTCCAGGTAGGAGCTCGGCCCGGTCAGCCGGGAGCCGCCGCCGTTGACGACGTCCGGGTAGCCGGTGCTGCCGCCCGCACCGGTGCCGGAGCCGCGATTGTCCGGGTCGTGCACGACACCTTCGATCGTGTGCGTCGACAGGTACGAGTCGACCCGGCCACCGTGCCATCGGGCCGGCTGCCGCACGACCTTCGCGTTCTGGTTGACCGTGTTGAGGGTGCGGGTCCCGTCCCCGTTGGTGGTGATGCTGTCGATCACCGCGACGTGCCCGGCGAGCCGTCCGTCGGCCAGCCGGGTGCTGCCGCCGCTGAACACCAGCATGTCGCCGGGGACGACCGTGCTGATCGCGCCCTGGGCCTGCCGGGTCATGCCCAGTTTCGCCGCGCCGGTGAAGATGTCGATCGCGCCCGCGACGTTCGGGAAGATCCCCCGGTACCATCCTTTGGCCTGGTAGAAGCGCTGCGCCAGCTCTACGCACTGCCCGGCCGAGCCGACCGGGGCCTGGCCGCCGCAGGTGGTCCACTTGGGCAGGTTGCAGACCGGCACGCCGGTGCCGCCGAACCACTGGCTGCCCGGCAGCAGCACGTTGCCCGCCGCCGCGGCCGCCGGGGACATCGACAGGGGGACGGCCCCGGCCGAGCCGGCGACCAGCGCCAGACCCAGCACCATGGCCCGAATGCGAAACATGTTGCTCCTCGGAGGGATGGAAGTGGTTACCGAGAGCAACCCAAGCAAAGCGGACCGCCGATCGAAATGGCTAAAAGGTACTTAGGCCCCTGTGGACGGCATTTCCGGACAGTCCGCTGACCCCGTGCGGGATCCGACGGTTCGGCACGACCCCCGCCCGTACGGCTCACGTGTTGTACCGTGCTGGACACGTTGAGGCATTTACGGGGGGCTCTACGTGGAGGTCGACCTACCGGGGCTGGTCAAAGTGGGCGGGGCCGTCGCGGCGGCGTCCGACGGCTTTCGCACGGCGTACACCGGAAATGAATCTGATCTGCCGCCGGCGGCCGGATCGGCCGGCTGGGCCACCGATGCCGCCCTGCGGCGGGCCGCCGCGGCCTGGCAGACCTTCACCGGCAACCTCGCCGGTCAGGTCCGCGCGTTCGGGGACGGGCTCACCGCGTCGGCCCGGGCGTTGCAGGCCAGTGACCAGGCCGCAGCCGACCGGGTCGGCGGCGCCGGGCGGCCGCCGCGATGAGCGAGGTCACCCTGCGGATGCTGTTCGACGTCGACACCGACGCGATCGGGCGGCGGGCCGACGGGTGGTTGCGGATGGCCGGCAGCATCGACGACGCCTGCGAGGAGCTGATCCGGGTCAGCCGCGACCTCGAGCACGTGTGGCCGGACGGGCCGGCCGCCGAGGCCGCGGCGGCGCGCGGTCACGATCTGCGGTCCGAGGCCAGCAACGCGTACCCTCCGTGCCGGCGCATCGGTGACGCCCTGCGCCTGCACGCCGACACCCTGCGCGGCCTGCAGGGCCGCGTGCAGGGCATCGCGGCGGAGGCGTCCGGCCGCGGATTCTCGGTCGACGTCACCACGGGTACGGTGACCGCGCCCTCCCGGATGTTCACCGAATCCGGTTCGCCGCAGATCGTCGCGCAGCAGATCGCGGCGTACGTGAACGAGTTCCGGGCGATCCTGGCCCAGGCCGCCGAGTCGGACGCGAGCACGGCCGACGCGATCAGCGTCAACCTGCCGGACGCTACGGCCGGCTTCGGCACGCTGGGTCTTCCGCCGGTCGACGAGGCGACGCTGCGTGACCAGCAGGGGCGTACGCCGAAAGAGGTCAACGGCTGGTGGCGCACGCTCACGCCGGAGCAGCAGGAGCAGGCGATCCGGGATTTCCCGGAGCTGGTCGGCTGGCTCGACGGGGTGCCGTCGACCGACCGGGACGTCGCCAATCGCCTGGTGCTGACCACTCGGATGGACGCGCTGCGGTCCGACGCCGACGCGCACGCCCGCCGCCTCGCCGACCTGCTGATGAACGATCCGCGCAACCGGTTCGAGATCCAGCGGGAGACCGAGGCGATGAACGCCGCGCAGTCCCAGCTGGACAAACTCGCCGAGGTCGACAAGGCGCTGCAACGGCTCGGGCCGCCGGGGCTGCTGCTCGGGGTGGACGGCTCGGGCGACGGGCGGGTGGTGATCGCGGTGGGCGATCCGGACACCGCACTGCACACCGGCGTGTGGGTGCCCGGCCTGGGCACCACGATGGAGGGCAACACCGTCGACAACGTGAAGCGGATGCAGACCGTCAACGCCGCCACCGACCTGTACCTGGATCAGCCCGGCCAGGTCTCCACGGTGTACTGGCTGGGCTACGACGCCCCCGACCTGAACAACTTCTCGGTGGTGGGCGAGGGCCGGTCCGAGCAGGGCGGGCCGTCCTATCTGCACTTCATGGAGGGCCTCCGGGCCACCCACGACACCGGGCCGTCGCACCTGGTCGCGATGGGCCACTCGTACGGTTCGACGGTGGTCGCCGAGGCGGCCCTGACCGGCCGGCTGCCGGTCGACGACATCATGGTGCAGGGCAGCCCGGGCATGCACACCGACCACGCGAGTGACCTGATGGCCGACCCGCGGCACGTGTGGGCCGGTTCGGCCGGCAACGACCCGGTCTCGGAGACCAGCAACGTCACCAAGTACACGCAGCTCGTGCCGATCGCCGGCCCGTTCATCGGCGACGCGTACGACGACGGTCACGGCGTCAGCCCGCACGAGGCGGCGTTCGGCGCCAACCAGTACGTCGTCGACACCTCCGGACACACCCACTACTGGGAGCAGGACAGTGAGAGCGTCAACAACCAGGCAAGGGTTCTGGTCGGCCAGTACAGCCGGGTCGGCACGGTGCACGGCTCGCCGCCGCCGGACGTCGTTCCCTGAGGTGCTCCTGGTGATGCTGGTAACGGCCCTGGCGGTGGCCGGGTGTGACGGAGGGAAGGACGACGTGGAGACCAAAACCATCGACGACGCCAAGGCGGTGGTGCAGGCCCGGGCGGAGAGTGTCGCCGGGCAGCTCGGCGGAGTGCTGACCCGGCCGAGCCTGCTCGACGCGCCGTGCACCGGCCGGCGCGGTGAGAGCGGCGGCGACGGCGTCTACTTCATCCAGGGCGGATATCAGGTCGCGCTGCCCGCGGCCGAGCACGTCGCGACGGCGGCCCGGGTGCGCGACGAGTGGAAGGCCGCCGGCTGGACGATCACCGACAACCGCACCATCGGCACGACCGCGATCCTGGCCGCCACGACCCCGGACGAGTTCAAGGTCCACCTGGAGAGCACCGTGCAGGGCAGCGCTCTCGCCCTGCTCGTCTACTCCCCCTGTTACGGCAGCCCTTCCGGGGGTAATCACGCAGCGTGGCAATAGTGAAGCGCGCAATCAAGGCACCGGCCGACCGAGTTTTCGCCGTTCTCTCCGACGGGTGGTGCTACAGCGACTGGGTGGTCGGCACCGCGCACATCCGCGACGTCGACCCGTCGTGGCCCGCGGTGGGATCTCAACTGCACCACAAGGCCGGACCGTGGCCGGTGTCGCTGCGGGATTCCTCGACGGTGCTCGCCGTGACGACCGATCGGCGGCTGAAACTCAAGGCCGGACTGTGGCCGCTGGGCGAGGCGACCGTCGACATCATCCTGGAGCCGGACGGGCCGGACGCCACCCGGGTGACCATGCACGAGCAGCTCGACGGCGGACCGCTGCTGCTGCTGCGCAACAAAATCAACGACCTCGTGCTGCACGCCCGTAACACGGAGGCCCTGAACCGCCTCGCCGATCTGGCCGAGCGCCGCTGATCAGGACGTGGCCTCCTGGTCCTCCTCCTCTTCGTCCTCGTCGATCCAGTTGTGCCGGTACCAGGGGATGGCGGCCCAGAACATCAGGAAGAACACCGCCGTCACGCCGCCGAACAGCAGCGCGAAGCCCCGGCTGAGCAGGAAGTCGACGATCAGGAAGACGCTGGAGACCATGGCGATCAGCAGGAACGCCAGCCCGCCGGTGAGCATCCGGTGGGCGTAGCGGACCAGTTCCGGTTTGCGGCCCTGCCGGAACAGAGCCCGGTGGAACGCCACCGGTGAGATGACCATCGCGGTGGAGGCGGCGGCGGCCAGCAGCGCCACGATGTATACGTCCTTCTGGAACGGCGTGGTGCGCGGGAATCCGTTGCTGAACGGCAGGGTCAGCAGGAACGCGAAGAGGATCTGGATGCCGGTCTGGGTGACCCGCAGCTCCTGGAGAATATCGGCGAAGTTCCGGTCCCAGCGGTGCTTCTCGTCCTCGTACCTGACGTGTCGTTTCTCGGGGGCCATGGCGTCTCATATTCTCCGAAGCGGAGCCCGCCGAAACGCTGAATAGGTATCGATCGAATCAACTTGAACGGCGCACGACGAGCAGTGCGACGTCGTCGGTCGGCGCGTCGAGCCCGACCGTGCCCATGATCTTCGAGCAGAGTTCGTCCGGCGGGTCCGGGCACACCGCCTCGGCCAGCCGGCCGATGCCGAGGTCGATGAGCTGCCCGCGCCGCTCGACCAGTCCGTCGGTGTAGAAGGCGAGCACCGCACCCGGCGGCAGCTCGAGGGTGGTGGTGCGGCGCCGGCGGCGGCTGTCGCCGATGCCCAGCGGCGGGTCGGCCGGCAGCACCGTCACGGCCGCGACACCGCCCGGCACGAGCCGCACCGGGGGCGGGTGACCGGCGGTGGAGATGTGCACGACGGTGCGGTCCGGCGAGATCATCGCGTACTGCGCGGTGGTGAGGTTGCCGGCCTCGAAATGCCGGACCTTGCGGTCCAGCAGGGTGAGCACCTCCGCCGGGTCGTCGCTGATCAGGGCGTACGCCCGGAGGGCGCTCCGGATGCGGCCCATCACCACCGCGGACGCCAGGCCGTGACCGGAGACGTCGCCGATCACCACGCCGAGCCAGCCGGTCGGCAGGGTGAAGACGTCGTACCAGTCGCCGCCGATGCCGAACGCGTGCCCGGGAACGTAGCGGGCGGCCAGCTCGACGCCGGGCACCTCGGGCAGGATGCTCGGCAGCAGGCTGCGCTGCAGCGCCAGGGCGGTGGCCTGCTCGAGTTTCTGGTTACGGATCTGCCCGGCCAGGCCGGCCCGGTCGGCGGCCAGCTCCAGCAGCCGCACGTCGTCGGCGGTGAAGGTGCGCGGTCGCAACGAGCCGACGTGCAGCACCCCGAGCACCTCGCCGGCCGCCACGATCGGCACCCCGAGCAGTGCCCGGATGCCCATCTCGACCAGAACCGGGTTGACCACGTCGTCCGCGGTGAAATCGGTGAGGATCAGCGGGCTGCGGGTCTCGGCCACCCGCCCGGCGAAGCCCTGGCCGAGCCCGACCCGGACGCCTCGCCGCACCTCCTCCTCGAGCCCCTTGGCCGCGGTCGCGACCAGCTGCCGCGAATGCGGGTCGAGCAGCAGGATCGCGGCGGTGTCGGCGGACAGCAGATCACGCACCCGGTCGAGGAGCTCGTCGAGCAGGTCGGAGGCGTCCAGGCGGGACAGGGTGGCGTCGGTGAGGGCCTCGAGACGACGCAGCCGTTCGTCGTTCCGGATTTCGTCCGCGGCCATGCGGATAACTTACTCAAGCATCGTCATGATTCGGCCTCAGGAGGTCGTGCACTTCCTTCTCGGTCCCGCGCCGGACGGTCTCGCCGTGCTCGTAGCGGTCGATGACCCGAGGATCGACGTACGAGGCCCGGGCCACCGCCGGCGTATTGCCGAGCAGGCCCGCGACCTGCTTCATGGCTCCCGCCACGGCCTTCCTCCGCTTCGCCGCGGTGGGCTGCGGGCCGGCCTCGGCCAGCGCCACGGCGGCCTCGACGGTGCCGCGCCAGGTGCGGAAATCCTTGGCGGTCATCTGCTCGCCGCTGATCTCCTTGAGGTAGTCGTTCACCACGTCCGCGTGAATCTCCTGCCACCGCCGGGCGCGCCGGTCCCAGAACGCGAAGAGCCGGTCCGCACCGCGCCGCCGCCGCTGCAGATCGCGCAGGACACGGCAGACCTCACCGTCGTCGACGCTGCCGCTGTGCTCGACCCCGGACTTGCCCGGGAAACAGAACTCCACCTGACCCGCGCGGGTGCAGAGGTGCTCCGGCCGCAGCGTGGACAGGCCGTACGACGGGTCCTCGTCGCGGGCGGCGTACTCGTTGCTGCCGATCCGGAACATGCCCAGGTCGAGCAGGCGGACGATGGCCGCGAGCACCCGTTCCCGGGTGAGCCCGCGGCCGGTCGTCAGGTCGGCGCAGATCCGCTCGCGCATCTCCGGCAGCCCCTCGGCCACCTCCCGCACCCGCTCGAACTTCTTCTCGTCGCGGGCCGTACGCCAGTCGGGGTGGTAGAGGTACTGCTTGCGGCCGGCCACGTCGACGCCGGTCGCCTGGATGTGCCCGCGCGGGTCCGGCGAGATCCACACGTCCTGCCAGGCCGGCGGGATGACCAGGCCCTTGATCCGCTCGATCGTGGCGTCGTCGGTGATCTTCTCGCCGTGCGTGCCGAGATGGCGGAAACCTCGTCCGCTGCGGCGCCGGGTCAGCCCCGGCCTGGTCAGATCGCTGCGACGTAACCGAGCCACCCGCGCGGGATGCCCTGCATCGAGACAGGCAAACCCATGATGGTCAGAGGAATTCTCGCTTGTACAGGTCGATGAAGTCGCGGTAGTGCGGCCCCATGTTCGCCACGTACACCTCGTCGAAGCCCGCGTCCTCGTACTTCTTGAGCTGCTCGGCGTGGCCGGCCGGGCCCGGGCCGCAGACCACCGACTCCCGCGTCATCTCCGGCGTCACCAGCTGCGAGGCCTGCTCGAAGTGCTTCGGTGACGGCAACACCTGCGACAGCTCACCCGGCACCCCCGCGTTGGCCCAGAGCCGATGGGCGATCTCGACGCCCTCGTCCTCGGTCGGCGCGAAGCAGCCCTTGAACGCGCCCTGGGCCGGCTTGTCGCCGCCGCCGGCGTCACGCCACTGCTTCAGCAGGTCACCGTCGGGCATGGTGGAGATGTAGCCGTCGCCGATCCGGGCCGAGACCTCGAGCGCCTTGGGACCGAACGCGGAGACGTACACCTTCGGCGGGGTCGCGGGCCGGGTATAGACCTGCGCCTGATCGACGGTGTAGTGCTTGCCGTGGTGGGTGACGAAACCGCCCTGCCATAGCTCCCGCATGACCTCGACGGCTTCCTCGAGCATCTCCAGGCGCTCGTCGGCGAACGGCCACCGGTCGCCGAGGATGTGCTCGTTGAGGGCCTCGCCGGTGCCGACGCCGAGCACGAACCGGCCGTCGTGCAGCACCGCGCTGGTCGCGGCGGCCTGCGCCACCACGGCCGGGTGGATCCGCATGATCGGGCAGGTCACGGCGGTGGTCACCGGGATCGTGACGACCTGGCTCAGCGCGCCGATGATCGACCAGACGAACGGGCTCTGCCCCTGCTCGTCGTTCCACGGATGGTAGTGGTCGGAGATCCACAGACCCTGGAAGCCGGCCTCCTGGGCCAGCCTCGCCTGCTCGATCAGCTCGGCGGGCGTGTACTCCTCACAGGAAAGGAAATATCCGATTCGCATGCCATCCGGATACCCCGGCGGCACCGGCCGAACCCGGATGTGTCGTTGTTCGGGGTCCGGCGTGCGGGGCCCGGGTGCGTGGTCGACACTCGGCTCAGGGCTTCCGACAAAGGGGTCGTGGCATGCCGGACACCGAGGACATCGAGCCGCTCGAAGACCTGGACCACGCGGCCCACGCGTACGCGTACGCGTACGCCTGCGCGGGTGCCGGCCCGTCGCAGCGGGACCGGTTGCGCGCCGACTTCGTCGGGCTGGCGCTGCCGTTCGCCCGCCGATTGTCGCGGCGCTACTACGGCCGGGGCGAGTCACCCGACGATCTGGAGCAGGTGGCCCGGCTGGGGCTGGTGAAGTCGGTCAACCGCTTCGACCCTCGGCGGGGCTCGTTCACCGCGTACGCGATCGTCACCATCACCGGCGAGATCAAGCGGCACTTCCGCAACCACGGCTGGGGTGTCCATGTCCCCCGCCGCATGCAGAACCTCAGCCTCGAGGTGGGCCATGCCCGTTCGGCCCTCACCGCCGAGCTGTCCCGCCGGCCCACCGACGAGGAGATCGCCGAGCGGCTCGGCATCGCGGTGGCCGCCGTGCGCGACGGCCAGATCTCCGCCGCCGCCTACGCGCAGAGCTCGCTGAACGCCGAGACCGACGGCTACGGCGGGGTCGAGGCCGGCGAACTGCTCGGCGCCCCGGACCCGGGCCTCGACCTGGTCGACGACCGGGCGAGCCTGGAGCGGCTGATCTGCCGGCTGCCGGACCGCGAGCGACGCATCCTCCGGCTGCGTTTCTACGACAACCTCAGCCAGGCCGAGATCGCCCGGGAGACGGGCGTCTCGCAGATGCACGTGTCGCGGCTGATGACGCGGGCCCTGGCCTGGCTGCGGCAGGCGATGCTGAGCGACACCACACCGCCGTGGGCCGGCCCGGACGGCACCGATCACCGGCTCGCGCTGGCCACCACCTGGGACGGCGACGTCATCCGATGCGGGGTGCTGGGCGAGCTCGACCGTGACAATGCGGCTCACCTGCGCAACGAACTGCTGGCCCTGCTGCGCGACGGCGGCCGGGCACGCGGACTGGAACTCGATCTCGCCGGGGTGCCGCTGGTCGACGCGGCGGGCATCGGTGTCCTGGTCACCCTGCACGAGGTGGCCCGGGTCCGGCGGATTCCGGTACGGGTGACCGGCCTCCAGCCGTACGTCGCCCAGATCGTCGCCGCCTCCGGCCTGCAGACCCTGATCGACGACTGACCGCGGTCAGACCGCCAGCGCGGCCCAGACGACCTTGCCGTCCCGGGTCGGCAGCCATCCCCAATGCGCGGCGATGCTGTTCACCAGCATCAACCCGCGACCGCGCTCGGCCTGGACACCCGGGTCACGGGGCACCGGCTCGCCGGGCGAACCGTCGCGGACGATGACGTGCACGTGCCGCGGGCGCCGCCGGAACTCCAGGGTGATCGTCGTTCCGGCGTGCTCGACCGCGTTCGACACCAGCTCGCTCGCCACCAGGGCGGCCGGTCCGACCAGCTGCGGCAGCTCCCAAGTGAGGCAGGCCTCGGTGGCCAGGTTGCGGGCGTGCCGCACGGCGCCGGCGATCGGGAACAGCTGGTCGCGGATCGAGGGCAGGACGGCCGGGCCGTCGTCGAGTTCGACCAGCACCGCCTCCGGCTGCTCCGCCAGGCATTTCCGCAGGGCGGTGAGCAGGCCGGGCGAACTCGCGAGATCCAGGTGACCACGCACCACGACCACCACATGGCCGTCGTCCTCCTGGACCGTCCAGCTCAGCACCTCAGCAGCCTAATCCGGCGGTTCGTCGAGACGCAGTTCCGCCCAGGGCACCTCGACCGCGTTGCGCCGCCAGACCCGCCGGGCCAGCCGTTCGAGAAGCCATGGGCCGCCGGTCTCGTCCCGCTCGTAGCCGAGCAGCCGGCCCCAGCGCCCACGCACGACGATCGCGGCGACCACCCGATGATCGTCGTCGACGATCAGGTCGGCGATGCGGCCGCCGGCCACCGGCCGGCCGATCAGCGCGCCGGCTCTCGTCGTCCTAGGTCTCATGGCGGGCTCCCGGGATACGGCCGATCAGGTGGTCGCGCAGCCAGGACTCCAGCGGCGGGTCGGGCAGCAACTCGCGGGCCACCGACAGGTGCACCGCGCTGTCCACCTTCGCGACCAGGTCGATGCCGATCCGGATCGGTGGCTGATCGGGCGGTGTCGCCCAGCGCGAGCACCGAGTCGGCGAGCAGCGGGGTCAACCGGTCCCGAAGCTCGGCCGAGGCCCGGTCGGGCGGCCCCTGGCCGGCGAACTGCTGCTGCGCCCCGGCCAGCGCCCGGGACGCGTCGTCGAAGGCGGCCCGCGCGAACGGGCCGGTCACGTTCCCGGCGAGCTGCTGCTCGCCGGTGAGGCGCCCGGTCTGGGTGGCGTCTTGGGCGGCCTCGGCCACCTGCAGAACGGTGCGGTGATAGCCGCGGGCATCGACCGGCCTGGTCAGGTCGTACGCGAAGCCCGCCCACAGCAGCACCACCGCCGCGATCGAGATCGCGACCTCCCGCCGTCTCATGACCGGATCAACGAGCCGCGCGACGTCCGAGTGCACCGGCCGCGAGCAATGCCGCCGCGCCCGCCGCGGCCAGCACCCCGTGGTGCTGGGACGCCCAGACCTGCAGGCTGCGCGGCTTCGACCGGTCGTCGAACTCGCCGTGCGCGCCGAAGTCGTGACCCTGCTCGCCGTCGGCCGGCTTCCACAGGTTGCCCGGGTCCTTCGGGTCGTGCGGGTCGGCGGTCTGCTGCGAGTCCACTCCGGTCCGGGCCAGGTAGCGGTCCAGGACCCCGGGCGCCACGGCATTGGCCAGCAGCGTTCCCGCGGTCGAGGCGCCCACCCAGTACTCCCGGCGGCGCGGATGGTCGGCCGCGTGGACGATCGCCCGGGCCGCCACCTCCGGCTGGTAGATCGGCGCCACCGGTTGCGCGTGCCGGCGCAGCCGGTTCCGCAGCCAGGTGAACTGCGGGGTGTTGACCGCCGGCAGTTGCACCATCGTGGTCCGCACGCCGCTGCCGTCGTGCAGCAGCTCGCAGCGCAGCGCCTCGTTGAAGCCCTGGATCGCGTGCTTCGCGCCGCAGTACGCGGTCTGCAGCGGAATGCCCCGGTAGGCCAGCGCGCTGCCGACCTGCACGATCGCACCGCGGTCGCGGGGTTTCATCCGGCTCAGCGCGGCCCGGGTGCCGTACACGTAGCCCAGGTAGCTCACCTCGGTGACCCGGCGGAACTCGTCCGGGGTGATCTCCCCGAATGGCCCGAACACCGACGAGAAGGCGGTGTTGACCCAGATGTCGATCGGGCCGAACTCGCTCTCCACCTTGGCCGCCGCGGCATCGACCGCGTCGAAGTCGGCCACGTCCACCGGCAGCGGCAACGCCTCGCCACCGGCACCCCGGATCTCCCCGGCCGCCGCGTCGAGGCCCTTCTCGCCGCGGGCCAGCAGGGCGACCCGGTCGCCGCGCGCGCCGAATTGGCGGGCTACCGCCCGGCCCACTCCACCGCTGGCTCCGGTGACCACCACGACTGCCATGGTTCCTCCCTCATCGACTGCTCGGGGAGGGCTTACCCCGCCGCGGCACCGACCGAACCAGCTCGACCACCGCGACCACGACGATGACGCCGACCAGCCAGTACCAGAGGCTGCCGCGCTGGGCGGACAGTTCCCGGTCGACCGGGTTGGCCGGCCAGGCCGAGTCGAGCGGCAGGTCGAGGTCGTCGCTCAACACGTCCGCCCAGGGCGAGGTCACCCGCCCGGACAGTTCGAGGCTGGTGAAACCGTTGACCGTGTAGAGCGGCCGGATGTTGCGCGGGCCGGCGTCCCAGTGCGCGGTCACCGGCACGATGGCGGTGCCGCCCGGCGGCAGTTCGACCGGACCGGCCGGGACGCTGACCCGCACCTCCGGGTTGTCGCTGCTGACGCTGAGTCCGGCCAGGGTCAGCGGAATGTAGGTCATCGGCGACTTCACCTGCACGTTGGTGACGGACCTGCCCTGGTTGATGCCGACGTTCGGCCAGACGACCCGGACCGCCCGCTTGACCTCGGCGGACAGGATGCCACGGGCCTTCGCCGCCCGCGACGCGGCCATCGGCTCGGCCAACTCGGTGCCCAGGTCGCCGGTCAGGACGGTGGCGCGCGGCCAGACCTTCGCCAGCAGGGCCGCGTCGGGCCCGGCGGTGACCGGGATCGCGTACGCCGCCACCCGCTGCCGCAGCTTGCGGGCCGACCTCGCCACCTTGCGCAGGTCGCCGGCCGTTCCGTGGCCGGCGGTCAGCAGCACCACCGTGGCCGGGTCGCGCCGCCCGGCGAGGGTCTCCACCGCCTCGCTCAGCGCCGCACCGACGTCGGCGCGGGCACCGCCGGTGGTGACCGGCAGGGTGGCCAGCAGTTCGCCGGGGCTCTGCTCGACCGGGTGGGTGGTCGCGGTCGCGGTCGCCGCGAACGGGATCAGGGTCACCCGGTCGGCGGGCGCGAGGCTCGCGAAGAATCCGGCCAGGCCCTCCCGCACCCGCGCATAGGCGGTGGCGTCCATCGCGGCGGACACGTCGACCAGGAACACGAAGTCGGCCGGCACCCGGTCGGCGCCGATCGCCGTGTAGATCTCACCGGGTGACGCGGTGACGCTGGGCAGGGCCGCCGCGGCCGGGCACCCGCCGATCAGAACCGCCGCGCCGGCGACCGCAGCGGCCGCCATCCGCGCGATGCGCATGTCCGCTCCTTCACCTCGCCGTGCCGGGCGCGAGCATAGCGACGTGATGTCTCGTGCCGGTGTCTCGGGCTGCCCGGTCCGCGGGTAATCTGGGCGTACGGCGGTGGGGCCCGCCGACCCCACGGGGTGAACCGCGTCGATGCCAACGGTCCCTACCAGTAACCCCTGGTAGGGAGGAACCGATGGACCCTGACGTCGATCCGCACGTGCTCGCGGCGGTCTCCGCGGGCGGGGTTCTCGGTGCGCTCGCCCGTTACGGCCTCGCCGCGGCCTGGCCGCACCCGGCCGGCGGTTTCCCCTGGTCGACCCTGGTGATCAACGTGTCGGGCTGCCTGCTCATCGGGGTCCTCATGGTGATCGTCACGGAGGTGGCGCCCGGCCGGCGGCTGCTGCGGCCGTTCCTCGGCGTCGGCTTCCTCGGCGGGTACACCACGTTCTCCACCTACATCGTCGACATCTACCGGACGGCCGAGGCGCACGCGCCCTGGGTGGCGCTGGCCTATCTCGGGTTGACCCTGGCCGGGGCGGTGGCCGCGGTCTGGGCCGGCTGGGAGGCCGCGAGCCGGCTGGTGCGGCGATGACCCTGCTGCTGGTGGCGCTGGGTGCCGCGATCGGGGCGCCGCTGCGCTATCTCACCGACCGGGCGATCCAGCGGCGGCACGACTCGGTGTTCCCGTGGGGCACGATGACCGTCAACGTGCTCGGGTCGTTCGTGCTCGGCCTGGTCACCGCCCTCCCCTCGGACACGGCCGTGACCGCGCTCGTGGGCACCGGCTTCTGCGGGGCGCTGACCACCTACTCCACGTTCAGCTTCGAGACGCTGCGGCTCGTGCGGGACGGCAACCGCTTCTACGCGGCCGCCAACGTCGTGGTGTCGATCGTGGCGGGGCTCGGCGCCGCGGCGATCGGAATCATCCTGGGAGCAGCCGTCGGCTGAACAAAAGGTGAACGCCACAGGCTGAGAACAGCCGGTTCACAGACGACGCGGGCGTAATTGCCCGGTGAGTCACTTACTGGCCGTACTGATCGATGTCGCCGCCATCGCGCTGCTGACCTTCGGTATCTACTTCCCCCGGCATCACCGGCGCGACCTCGTGACGGCCTTCCTCGGCGTCAACATCGGAGTCCTCGCGACCGCGATGATCCTCGGTTCGTCCACGGTCGGCGCCGGGGTCGGGCTCGGCCTCTTCGGCGTGCTGTCGATCATCCGGTTGCGGTCCAGCGAGATCGCCCAGCACGAGGTGGCGTACTACTTCGCCGCGCTCGCGCTGGGCCTGCTGGCCGGCCTGGAGAGCGACGTGAGCTGGCTCGTCTCCGGGCTGATGGTGCTGGTCATCGTGGCGCTCTACGTGGGCGATCATCCCCGCCTGTTCCGGCACTACCAGCAGCGGACCGTCACCCTGGACGCCGCCTACACCGACGACGACGCGCTGCGCGGGCACCTCGAGGTGCTGCTCAAGGGCCGGATCGTCAATCTCTCGGTGCGCAGCGTCGATCTGGTCAACGACACCACCATGGTGGACGTCCGCTACATCCGGGCGGCCGTCGCATGATCACCGAACTCGCCCCGATCGGGCTGCACGAACTCGTCGAACGGGCCGGCCTGCTGACCCGGATCGACCGCAAATACCTGCTCCCGGCGTCCGCGCTCCCGGTGATCCTGGCCGGGCTGCCTGGCGACGCGCGCATCCTCGAGATCGACGGGCGCCGGCACTTCGGGTACCGGTCCGCCTATTTCGACACGCCCGGCCTGGACAGTTACCGCACCACCGCGCAGCGGCGCAGGCGCCGCTTCAAGCTGCGTATCCGCAGCTATCTCGACTCCGACCTGCACCTTCTGGAGGTCAAGACGCGCGGTCCGCGAGGCCTGACGATCAAGGACCGATTTCCGTACGCCGGGGACGGCGTGACCCTCTCACCGGAGATGCGGGCGTACGCCGTACGGTCGCTGGAAGCCGCCCGGGTCACCGTGCGGGACCCTCGTTTCGAAGCCGTCATCACCACCCGGTTCGAGCGGATCACCCTGCTCCTGCCGTCGACCGGCAGCCGGGCGACCATCGATCGCGGTCTGACCTGGACCCTCCCGGACGGCGGCGCCCTGTGCCTGTCCGACCGGATGATCGTCGAGACGAAGTCGGCACGCGGGGCCTCGCCGCTGGACCGGCTGCTCTGGTCGTTGTCCCACCGGCCGTGCCCGATCTCCAAGTACGCGACCGGAATGGCCGCCCTGCACCCCGACCTGCCGGACAACCGGTGGCACCGCATCCTGCGCCAGCATTTCCGCCGATCGGAAGCGAGTTGACCATGAAGAAGGCCATCTTCCCGGTAGCGCTGGCGGCAGCGGTCCTGGCCGGCTGCTCCTCCGGTTCCTCCTCCGGTTCCTCCTCCACTTCGACCTCCACCACGGCCGCCGTCGTGTCCGTGCAGAACGCCAAGGAAGTGCTCGCCGCGGACAAATCGACCCATTCAGCCGCTTCGGTGGCGTCCGATCCGGTGGCCATCACCCTTACCGGCAACTCGGCGACCGGCGATGGTGTCAAGATCGAAGGCTCGACCGTGACGATCACTGCCGCCGGTACCTACCGGATCTCGGGAACGCTCAGCAACGGGCAGATCGTGGTCGACGCCAAGGACGCCACCGTCATCCTCATCCTCGACGGCGCCAACGTCACCAGCTCCACCACCGCCGCGATCGCCGCCACCGACGTCGACCAGCTCGACGTGGTGCTCGCCGACGGCAGCATCAACACGCTCACCGACACCACCACCTACGCCTCGGACGCCGACGTGAACGCGGCCCTGTTCAGCGCGGGTGACCTCACCCTCAGCGGGACGGGCGCGCTCACCATCAACGGCCGCGGCAACGACGCGATCACCTCCAAGGACGGCCTGCTGGTCACGGCCGGCACGATCACCGTGGTGGCCAAGGACGACGGCCTGCGCGGCAAGGACTACCTGGTGATCACCGGTGGCACCCTCGACGTCTCGGCCGGCGGCGACGGGCTCAAGGCCGACAACGCCGACGATGCCGACTCCGGGTACATCGCGGTCTCCGGCGGCACGGTGACGGTGACCGCCGGCGGGGACGGCGCCGACGCCGCCACCGACCTGGTGATCACCGGCGGGAAACTCGCCGTCACCGCGGGCGGCGGCAGCGGCAACTCACCCAGCGACGACACGTCCACCAAGGGCCTCAAGTCCGGGGTCATCACCGTCCTGGAGGGCGGCACCGCCACGGTGGACGCCGCCGACGACGCCGTGCACAGCAGCGGCGTGGTCCGGGTCGACGGGATCACCCTGACCGCGGCCAGTGGTGACGACGGCGTGCACGCCGACCAGACCCTGCGGATCGACGACGGCACCCTCACCGTGACCAAGTCGAACGAGGGCATCGAGTCCGCGAACATCATCGTCAACGGCGGGCTCACCACCGTTACCTCCAGCGACGACGGCCTGAACGCGGCCGGTGGTTCCTCGTCCTCGGCCGACCAGCAGGGCCCCGGCGGCGGGGGCGGTGAGCAGGTCGGCGACTACACCGCCACGGTCACCGGCGGAACGCTGATCATCAATGCCGAGGGCGACGGGTTCGACTCCAACGGGACGGCCGCGATCAGCGGCGGGACCGTGGTCGTGAACGGCCCCACCATGGGCGGCAACGGCGCGCTCGACGCGAACGGCAGCTTCACCGTCAGCGGCGGGGTGCTGGTCGCGGCCGGCTCCTCGGGCATGGTCGTCGCGCCCGGCGAGGACTCGGCGCAGGGCTGGCTGTCCGCCACCTTCGACTCGACCATCAAGGGCGGCACCACCCTGCAGATCACCGACGCCGACGGCAAGGTCCTCGCCACGTTCGTGACCAGCAAGGACATGCAGAACATCGTCTACTCCTCGGCGTCGATCACGAAGGGTGAGCAGTACACCGTCCACTCCGGCGGAACCGCCTCCGGCACCAGCACCGGCGGCCTGGCCGCCGCCGGCTCGCTCGGCTCGGCGACCGAGCTGACCACGATGACGGCCGGCGACGCCCCGGCCGGCGGCGGTTTCGGCGGCCCGCCGGGACGTTAGGCCCTACTGGCGAGGCACCCATGGGGCGTGGAATCGAGGTAGCCCGGCAACGGGCCGGGGCTACCTCGAGGAGGGGTCATGGAACGCGTCGAGCAGGTCATCAACCCTCAGGTGCACACCCACGGCGAGGTTCCGGCGGACGCCACCGACTACGCCGTGGGAAAACTGACCGCCGCGCTTCACCACGCGCCCGCACCGATCCTGCGCGCGGAGCTCACCCTCGATTCGCACGCCCCCGGCGACCGCGTGGACGCACACGTCGATGTGAACGGCGCCGGCGTTCACGTGCACGCGGTCGGCGAAACGTTCCAGGAAGCGACCGACCTGATGCAGGACAGGCTTCGGTCGCGGCTGCGCCGCATTCGTCGCCACCCCGCACGGCGATGATCGCGCGCAAGGCGGTGACGGCCGGAGTGCTCACCTTCCCTCGGCCTCACCGCCGCCGGCGGCGGGGTGGGCCCTGCTGCTCCTGGCAGCTGTTCATCAGGAGATCGCCATGCCGTCGCTGAGTGTCTTCGACCTGCTGGCCGTGCACCACTTCGTCGCCGACCTGCCGGGCGACTGGCTGCACCGCCTGGCCGCCGTCGGCCACCCCGTCTACTACGGCACCGGCCACCGCCTGATGCGCGAGGACGGCAACGCCGACCGGTTCTGGCTGCTGCACAACGGCACGGTGGCGATCGACTTCTGCGTGCCCGGCCGCGGCGACATCGTCATCGAGCGGGTCGGCCCGAGCACGCTGATCGGCTGGTCCTGGCTGACGGTGCCGTACCGCTGGCAGTTCGGCGCGGTGGTCGCCGAGGAGATCCGAGCGGTCGAGTTCGGCGCCGCCGCGGTGCGCAACCTGATCGACGAGGACCCGGAGTTCGGCCGCGAACTGACCACCCGCATCCTGCGCGTGACCGCCGACCGCCTCCAGGCGTCCCGGCACCGCCTGATCGAGTTATATGCGTATCCCGCGGTCGCCTGACCGCGATATTCTCGCCCGCATGTGTAGAGGCACCGCTTCGCTGAGGTTGCGCGCTCGCCGCTGACGGCGGCGAGCTTGACGATCCACAGCTCTGTTCCGCCGTCCTGGCGTTCTCGCCGGGCGGCGCCCTGACGCTGCCCGGCTCCACGACGAGCCGAGAGCAGAACCATGACCCACGCACACATCCGCGCCGAGAACATCCGCGTAGTCCTGGGCGCGCACGTCGTCCTGTCCGACGTCACCGTGACCGTGTCCACCGCTTCCCGCCTGGCCATCGTCGGCGAGAACGGCCGTGGCAAGACCACCCTGCTGCACGTCCTGGCCGGCCTGCTGCCGCCCGACAGCGGCACCGTGCAGCGCACCGGCACGATCGGCGTGGTCCGCCAGGAGTTGGAGTCGCACGCCGGCGAGACGGTGGGCACCCTGGTCGCCGAGGCGATCCGCCCGTCCCTGGCCGCCCTGCGGGCGCTCGACGAGGCCACCACCGCGCTCGCGGCGACCGCCTCGGCCACCGATCCGGCCGCCGGCCGGGCGCTGACCGCGGGCACGTCGGCCGCCGGCGCCGAGGCGGCCTACTCCGCCGCGTTGGAGGTCGCGACCGGGCTGGACGCCTGGGACGCGGAGCGGCGGCTCGACGTCGCGCTGGCCGGGCTGAACGCCTGCACCGACCGGAGCCGGCCGCTCGCCACGCTGTCGGTGGGCCAGCGGTACCGCGTACGCCTGGCCTGTGCTCTCGGCGCCCGCGCCGACCTGTTGTTGCTCGACGAGCCCACCAACCACCTGGACGCCGACGGCCTGGCCTTCCTCACCGCCCGGCTGCGGCAGCCGGCCGGCGGGTTCGCGGTGGTCACCCACGACCGGGCCCTGCTGCGCGACGTGACGGCCGAGTTCCTGGACCTGGACCCGACCGACGACGGCCGGCCGCGGCTGTACGCCGGCGGCTACGCCGGCTGGCGGGAGGGTCGCGCTCGGCTGTGGGAGAGCTGGCTTCAGGCGTACGCGTCACAACAGGCCGAACACGCACGACTGCGGGAGGCGGTGACCGAGGCACGCAACCGTCTGAGCACCGGCTGGCGGCCCGACAAGGGCACCGGCCGGCACCAGCGGCAGAGCCGGGCCCCCGGGGTGGTCCAGGCGATCCGCCGTCGGCAAGACGACCTGGACGAACACCGGATCACCGTCCCCGTGCCGCCACGCCCGCCGCACTGGCCGGACCCCGGCACGCGTCCCGGCGTACCCCTGCTCAATTGTCACGACGTCATCGTGACCGGCCGTCTGAGCCGGCCGGTCACCCTGGCCCTCGGCGGCGGCAGCCGCCTGCTCGTGACCGGCCCGAACGGAGCGGGAAAGTCGACGCTGCTGGCCGTCCTGGCCGGCGAGCTGGAACCGGACACCGGCGAGGTGCGCCACCTGAGCGAGGCCCGGGTCGCCTACCTGGCGCAGGAGACCCCCGCCGGCGAGCGGATGTCCCCCGGCCAGCGTCGCCGCCGCCACCTGACCGCCCTGCTGGCCACCCGCCCCGACCTGCTGATCCTCGACGAGCCCACCAACCACCTGTCGGCACCCCTGGTGGACGACCTGACGAAGGCCCTGCTCGGCACGAGCGCCGCCGTCGTGGTGGCCACCCACGACCGCCAGATGCTGGCCGACCTGTCCGCCTGGCCGACCTGGGAGCTCGAACCGTGACCCCGCAAGAACCGTCAAGCGGCCGGGCCGCCGGATTGGTACCGTCCGACCGTGTCGTCGCGGACCCGGGAGCTGCTGCAACTACTCGCCGTCGTCAACTACCGGCTGGGCGAGGACGTCTCGCTGCCGGCCCTGGCGCGGTGGGCGAACCGGTCGCGTTTCGACCTGCACCGACGGCTCCGGCAGCTGACCGGCGAGACGCCGAAGGCGTACACGACGCGGGTCCGGCTGGCCCGGGCCGCGGCCGACCTGGTGGCCGGCGACCGGCGCGTGTCGGTGATCGCGTTCGACCACGGATTCGGCAGTCATGAGGTCTTCACCCGGACGTTCACCCGCCACCTCGGTCGCAGCCCGCAGAGTTACCGCGCCCGCGGGTTGACCGTGGCCGGCCGGCACATCGCCGCCGTGCACGCCGCGACGGTGAGTTCGGCGGCACCCTGCCTCGGCCTCTACCGCATCAGCATCGACCGCATCGACATCACCGAGAGGAAACCCGCTGTGCCCCTGGACATCTCGGTTCATGACCTGCCCACCGTCCACGCCCTCGTGATCCGCCGCCGGGTCACCCGCGACGAGATCGCGACCGCGCTCGCCGAGAGTCTGCCGGCGGTCTTCGACTACGCCCAGCGGAACGGGCTGGCCATCGCCGGGCCACCGTTCGCCCGGTATCCGGAGGTGGGGATGGGGTCGCTCGTCATCGAGAGTGGCATCACCGTCGCCGAGCCACCGTCGACCACGCTCCCCGACGGGATCGAGGCGCTCGTCATCCCACCGGGCCGCGCGGTCGTGACCATCCATCATGGACCTTATGACAGCCTGCTCGAGTCCTATCAGGAGATCGAGAAGTGGATGCGCGACCAGGGTCTGTCGGCGGCGGGAGCACCCCGGGAGACGTACCTGACCGATCCGGGGGAACATCCGGACCCGGCGACCTGGGAGACGGAAATCGTCCAGCCGGTGCGGTGACCGGCGCGCTTCAGCGCCAGGCCCGCACGGTCAGCACGGCATCGGCGAACGCCTCGGGCGCCTCCTGCGGAAGGTTGTGGCCGGCGTCGATCAATCGGTGCTCGTGACCGGCGACGAACATCGGGGCGTGGCTTGCGGTGCCGCCCGGCTTCAGGGCGTCGGTGGCTCCGTCCAACGTCACCGCCGGCACGGTGATCTTCGGGCGGGCCGCGAGGCGGGTCTCCAGGTCGGCGTAGGCCGGATCACCCGGAGCCTGGCCGAGCGCGTGCCGGTAGGCGTGGACGACCACGTCGACGAAGTCGGGGTTGTCGAAAGACGCGGCGGTCCGGGCGAAAGTCGCCTCGTCGAAGACCCATCGGGGCGACCACTGCCGCCACGGATCACCCGGGCGCCCTGCGCCGTCAGCACCGGGACAACCTCGTCGTAGGCCTGGACGTCGTACGGGAAGCCGTGTGACAGAACGACCGGCCAGCCGTCCGACGGACCGTCCTCGAGATAGGCGACGGACAGGACACCGGCCGCCACCTGGTCGGCGTGGTCGGTCGCCATCAGAAGGTGGCGATCGGGTTGACCGGGCTGCCGGACGTGCCGGCGAGGCGGACCGGCGCCACGGCCAGGTGGAAGTCCCACTGGCCGAGCTCGGCCGCCGTGGTCGCGCACGCCTCCAGGTCGCAGTTGTCGAGCAGCCACAGGCCCATCGCGACCAGGCTCACGGCGTGGACCGGCATCAACACGTCGTCGTACCCCGACGGCTGAACGTCCTGCGGGGTGTCCGCGCCGATCAGCGCGACCTGCCGTTCGTGCAGCCACGGCAGGCAGGACGCGTGCCAGCCGGCCTGGGTGAAACCGATGGCCGCACCGGACTCGTGCCGGGCGCGGCCGTAGCCGGTCCGCAGGAGTACCGCGTCGCCGGATCGAACCCGAACCCCCTGGCGGCGCTCGGCCTCCTCGAGGTCCTCGGGAAACACGCCCTCCCCCGGTTCCAGCCACGGCACGTCGCGGGCCGCCGCGACGTCCAGCAGGACACCGCGGGTGACGATCCCGTTCGCCGCCGCCGTGACGGCCGCCCACGCCGACCCCGTCGCGGGGTCCACCAGCGAATGCGACCGCCCGTTGTACATCGTGCCGTCCCAGAAGATGTGGCACGGCGAGTCGAGGTGGGTGAGGGTGTTGCCGTGGAACGAGATGCCGAGCCGCTCGGACGAGAACCCCCAGCGCCGGTCGGCGTGGAAGGCGGGCACCGGCATGTTCTCGCCACCCGGCATGTCGGCGGCGCACGGGCACGTGGTCGTCGACCGCTCCATGTCCTCCGGTACGGCAACCTCCCACGCGCACGACACGCTCCGGCCGTGCCGGACGGCCCGCGCCGCCGCCACCCGGACGTCGTCGGTGATGTGGTTCAGGGTGCCGAGCTCGTCGTCGTCACCCCACCGTCCCCAGTTCGACAGCGTGTCGAAATACCCGAGCACGTCGTCCTGTGTGGGCATCCCAGCATCGGCTCCTCCGGTCACGCGGTTCACGGCACCGCACGTACGCTATCCCGCCCCGAACCGACGACCGGCCGAGCCACTCCGCTACCGGCTGGCCGATCGGATCGGGCCGGCCCGCTACGGACCGCCCCGGCCGGCCTGAGCCTCCGCGCGCTCAGCGGCTGCCTTTCATCGCGGCCGACGCGTACACGCTGGAGACCCGGAAGCCGCCCAGCCAAGCCGTCAGACGCGCGGCCTCGGCGTCGAGCGCCCTGCGCTCGGCGGCCGAGACCTTTTCCAGCAGGCGCACCTCGACCAGGCCGGCCGCGTCCTGCACCCAGCAGCCGACCACCCGGCCGTCGACCCACGCGGTGGTGCCGGCGTTGCCGGTGCGGTCGAACAGCGGATCGCGGTGCGGGCCGAGGTAGAAATCGCGGCCCTGCCAGCCCATCACCGTGGGGTCGAGCACCGGCAGCAGCGCCGCCCACGGCCCGGGGTCGGGCACTTCGTCGACGTCGTCCGGCAGCAGCCAGCCGGTGGCGCCGCCGTCCAGGGTGACCGGCACCGCGGCGAGCGAGGCCAGCGCGGCCCGCACCACCGTCCTGGTCGAGCCCAGCCACCAGACCAGGTCGTCCTCGGTGCCGGGGCCGAACGAGTACAGCCAGCGGCGGACGATCTCGCGGTAGCCGGCGTCGGCGTCGAGCGACGGCGGCACGTCGCCGAGCCAGTCGCTCATCAGCGTCCAGCGGGGACGGGAGACGTGCCAGCCGCCGGTGTTGGTGCCGCGGACGATGTCGGCGGTCAGGCCCAGATGGGTGAGCACCCGGGAGGCGCCCCAGACGGCGCCGGGCGAGACCGCGACCTTGACGTCGAGCATCGGGATCGCGCGGCGGATCTCGGCCGCCGGGAGACCTTCCGGCGCGCCGGCCAGCAGGTCCAGCACCTCGGCCCGGGCCAGGTCGAGAAAGCCGGGCGCCAGCCCGGCGAGCGCACCGTCCTTCGTCATCCGGGCCCGCTCGGTGGCGGCGACCCGGGCCGACGCGCTGGGCCACGCGGCCGGCAGCAGCTCGCGCGGGAAGACGAACAGGGTGCGCCGCATGGCGAGCTGTTTCACCAGGCTGCGGTCGTCGTAGAGGGCCCGGTCGACATCACCCGGCCGGACGTCGGGAACCCGCGCCCAGCAGGAGAGATAGACGGTGGCCGGCTCGGTGGCGTGCAGCACGGTCATCGCCCGGGTGGCGTCCTCCGGCGACACGGCGCGGTGCGCCGGCGCCAGCGCGTGCCGCACGGCCAGGCGGGCGCGGCGTTCGTCGTCGGTCACCCTGCGCATCGCGCCATGGTGTCACATCGCACTTGCTAGAGAAGTCTTTATAAAGCATTCTCTAGGAATGAAGGACGAGGTACGGCTGGGCGATGCGAGATCACTGCGGGCGTACGCCCATCCCCTGCGCATGCGACTGATCGGGCTGTTGCGCGGCGAGGGGCCGATGACCGCCACCCAGGCCGCCGCCCGGCTCGGCGAAACCGTGCCCAACTGCTCGTTCCACCTGCGCCAGCTGGCCAAGTACGGCCTGGCCGAGCGGGCCCCCGGCGCCGACCAGCGGGAGCGGCCGTGGCAGGCCACCGCGCAGTACACATCGTGGGACGACGACTCCGACGACCCGGCCGTCAAGGCGGCCACCGACCAGCTCAACAGCGTACTCCTCGGGCAGTACGTCGAGCGTGCCCAGCAGTACCTGGCGATCCGCGGCGACGAGCCGGTCGAGTGGCGCACGGCCGGCGGGTTCAGCGACGCCCTGCTGCACGTCACCGCGGACGAGTTGCGCGAGATCACCCAGCGGATCGACGACCTGCTGGCGCCCTACACCGCACACCGGCCCGGAACCCGCCCGGTGCACCTCATCCAGATGGCGCTGCCGGATGACTGACACGCTGCTGCGCCGGGCACCCTTCCGGCGCTACTGGGCCGCGCAGACCGTGTCGCTTTTCGGCGATCAGGTCACGCTGCTGGCCATGCCGCTGCTGGCCGTCCTCGCGGTCGGGGCCGGCCCGGCCGAGATGGGCTACCTGACCGCCGCAGCGCTGCTGCCCAACCTGCTGTTCTCGATGTCGGCCGGCGCCTGGGTCGACCGCCACCCGAACAGACGCCGTCTGATGATCGGCGCCGACCTGGGCCGGGCCGCGCTGCTGCTGGCGATCCCACTGCTCTGGTGGGCCGACCACCTCACCCTGACCGTCCTCTACGCGGTGGCGTTCGCCGCCGGCACCCTGTCGATGCTGTTCGAGGTGGCGCACAGCAGCCTGTTCGCCACCCTGGTCGAGCGGCCCGACTACGTCGCCGCCAACAGCCTGATCAACGGCAGCCGGGCGATGTCCTACGTGGCCGGTCCGAGCGCCGGCGGCCTGCTCGTGCAGGTCTTCACGGCACCGTTCGCGCTGCTCGCCGACGTGCTGACGTTCCTGGCCTCGGCCGCCTTTCTCCGGCGCGTCGAGGTGGCCGAGCGGCCCACCGAGTCCGTCGAGAGGAGTGGCAACGGCCTACGGTTCGTGCTCACGCATCCGGTGCTGCGCGCGATTCTGCTCGGCACCACCACGCTCAACCTGTTCAACTACATCTTCGCCGCACTGTTCGTGCTCTACGTGACCACCCGCCTGCACATCGCGCCCGGCACCCTCGGCGTCATCGTCGGTCTCGGGGCGGTCGGCGGCCTGCTCGGTGCCGGTCTGGCCGGCCCTCTCAGCCGGCGCATCGGCATCGGCCCGGCGCTCATCCTCGGCCTGATCGTCTTCCCGGCGCCGCTGATCCTGGTGCCGCTCGCGCACGGCCCGCAGCGGGTGGTGGTGGCGATGCTGTTCCTGGCCGAGTTCGGTGCCGCGCTGGGCGTCATGCTTCTCGACATCGCGGCCGGCTCGGTGCAGACCGCCGCGACGCCGGCCCACCGGCTGGCGGTGGTGGCCGGCGTCAACCGCACGATCAACTACGGCATCCGGCCCATCGGCGCGGTGCTGGGCGGCACGCTGGGCGCGTTTTTGGGCGTACGCCCGGCGCTCTGGATAGCGACCGTCGGCGCCCTGCTCGGCGTGGTCTGGGTGTGGTTCTCGCCGGTGCGCGAGCTGCGCCGAATTCAATAGCATTGCCCTCCCGCGGGGGAACCCAGCACGATGGACCCCGACCACGGGGGTGTTGTCGATGATCACCGAGCGCATGCGACTGCTGCGCCTGCTGCCACGCGGCGGGCGCGGCCTGACGGCGGCCCTCGTCGTCCTGCAACTGGTGCGGGCCACGCTCCCGGCCGCCCTGGCCGTCGCCGTGGGCCGGCTGACCACCACGCTCTTCGCCCAGCAAGAAGGCCAGATCGTGGCGATCGCCGCCGTCGCCGGCCTGTTCCTCACCGACCAGATCGCCTGGCTGCTGATCGCCCCGGTGCGCAACCTGCTGGTCCGGCGCATCGACGGCGACCTGCGCGCCCGGATGCGCACCCTGGCCACCGGGCTGCCCGGTCTGGACACCCTGGAGAGCACTGCCTTCCAGGACCGCATCTCCCGGGCCGTCGACGCGGGCATGGGCGTCGCCCGCGACCGCTCGGCCGGCAACGCGGCCGCCGGCCAGCTCGAGCTCGTGGTCCGCATGCTCAGCGCCGTCGCGGCGGCCGTCGTGGTCGCCACCTTCTCCGTCCCGCTCGCGGCCGGCCTGCTCGTGGCCGCCCTCGCCCTGCGCGCGATCATGCGGCGGCAGTGGATGCGCATCATCGACAAGCTCGACGCCGACACCGCCGGCCAGCGCTATGAGTACTACATCGCCACCCAGGCCGTGATGGGCGCGGCCAAGGACGTCCGGCTCTACGGGCTCAGCGACTGGTTCGGTGGCCGGTTCCGGGCCGCGGCCACCCGCACCTACGGGCCGGTCTGGCGGGAGTTGCTCGGCGTCCTGCACGGGCAGTGGTGGATCGCCGCCGCGCTGGGCGCCGCGGCCGCCGCGACCATGGGCATCCCGGCCGCCGCCGTGCTCGACGGGCGGCTCGAACCGGGCCGGCTCATCACCTGCGTCCTCGCCGGGCTCGGCGTTCTGGCGATCAGCGCGATGGGCATGGAGGCCTACGACATCGAGTACGGTCTGCGCGGCATCGCGGCGGCCGACGAACTCTCCGGTGCACACGGCAGCGCGTACGGGAAAAGGACGGCAAGCGGAGGCGGGCCGCCGACCGTGACCCTCGACGGGGTGGTCTTCTCCTATCCGGGCTCGGCCCGGCCCGTCCTCGACGGGTTGAGCGTGACCCTGCGGCCGGGCGAGATCGTCGCGGTGGTCGGTGAGAACGGCGCCGGCAAGACCACGCTCGTGAAACTGATCGCCGGCCTCTACCGGCCGGACTCCGGGCGGATCACCGTCGACGGCGCCGACCCGCACCGGCAGCGGCCCGCGATCACCGTGCTGTTCCAGGACTTCGTGCACTATCCGGCCAGCCTGCGCGACAACGTCACGGCGGCGGTGCCCGACCATCCGGTCGACGACGAGGCGGTGCGCGAGGCGCTGCGAAAGGCGGGCGCCGACGGCCTGCCGGCCGATCTCGACACCCTGCTCTGGCGGGAGGGCGACGGCGGTACGGATCTGTCCGGCGGCCAGTGGCAGCGGGTGGCCCTGGCCCGCGCGCTCTACGCGGTCGCCGCCGGCCGGCGGCTCCTCGTCCTCGACGAGCCGACCGCCAACCTCGACGTCCGGGCGGAAGCCGCGTTCCATGAGCAGGTCATCGCGCAGGTGCGGGACACCACGACACTGCTCATCTCGCACCGGCTGTCCACCGTGCGCGCCGCCGACCGCATCCTGCTCCTGCACGACGGGCGCGTCGCCGAGGACGGCACCCACGACGAGTTGCTCGCCCTCGGCGGCCGGTACGCTCGGTTCTTCCGCACCCAGGCCGAGGCATTCCGGTGAGGGACTGGTGGCGGCTGCTCGGCCACATCACCCGGATCACCCTGCGCGAGGGCCGGCGGTCCGCGGTGATCCTGGCGGTGCTCGTCGTGTGCGAGGCCGGCGTCATCGCGGCCATGGGGCTCAGCCAGCGCGAACTGGTCGACGACAGCGCCGCCGGCGCGACCGGGGGCGTCATCGCCGCGGTCGTGATCGGCGCCCTCGCGTACGCCGTGAGCGCCGTGACCGGCCGGGTGCGCGGCAACCTGCTGATCTACATCGTCGGCCGCGTCCGTGGCCGGGTGAGCGAGGAGATCCAGCGCCGCGTCTCGTCCATCCCGACCATCACCCACCTCGAACACGCACCGTACATCGACCGCTGGAACCGGATTTTCGGCAGCTCGCAGGCCCTGTCCGCGATGCCCTGGTCGGCGCTCAACTCGGTGGTCGCGGTGCTCGGTCTCGCCGTGACGGTCGGGCTGCTCGCCTCGATCACCCCGGTGCTGTGCCTGCTCGCCGCGCTCGGGGTGCCGCTGGTCCTGGCCAACCGGCGCGCCGACCGGCTGCTGCGCGACTCCCGCGACGCCGGGACCGAGCTGCTGCGGCACGAGGAGCGGTTGCACGAGCTGTGCGTCTCGCCCGAGTCGGCGAAGGAGGTCATGCTGTCGGCCGGTGGTCCGGCTCTGAACCGCCGGGCCGCGGCGATGTGGGAGACCGCGGCGGTCCGGGAGACGACCGCGCGCCTGCGCGGCGCGCTGTGGCAGAGCACGGCCTGGATGGCGTACGCGGCCGGTTTCGCCCTCGCCATGGTGGTGGTGGCCCGGTTGATCCGGGACGATCGGTCCACGGTCGGCTCCGCGGTGCTGGTGGTCTCGCTGGCCACCCAGTTGCAGAGCCAGCTCCGGGTGGTGCTGGACAGCCTGACGACGGCGGCCGAGGCCGGGCAGGCGGTGGCGCACTACTGGTGGTTGCGGCGGTACCCGGTTGACGATTCCGGCATTTCACCGCCGTCCGCGCTGACCGACGGCATCACCCTGCGCGGGGTCGGCTTCCGTTACCCCGGCGCCGCCGCCGACACGCTCCACTCGGTCGATCTGCATCTGGCGGCCGGTTCGACGGTGGCGCTGGTGGGGGCGAACGGAGCCGGGAAGTCCACTCTGATCAAGTTGCTGACCGGGCTGCACGTCCCGTCGGCCGGCTCGCTCCTGGTGGACGGGGTGCCGCTGAGCACGCTGTCCCCTTTTCGGTGGAACGCCCGGCTGGCCGGGGTGCACCAGGATTTCGCCCGGCTCCGCCTGCGACTGCGCGAGACCGTCGGCGTGGGAAACATCCGATTCATCAGGTCGCCCACGGTGGTCGGCTCGGCTATCTCCCAGGCCGGAGCGCCGCCCTTCGCCGGCCTCGAAACCCAGCTGGGCGCACCCTTCGGCGGGGTCGAACCGTCGCTCGGCCAGTGGCAGCGCCTCGCGCTGGCCCGCTCCCTGATGCGCGAGGTGGCCGGCGACCGGCCGCCGCTGTGCGTGGTGCTCGACGAGCCGACGGCCGCCCTCGATCCGCTCGCCGAACACGAGCTGTTCCAGCTCTTCGTCGATCGGGCCCGCGCGGCCCGGCTGGCCGGCGCGGTCACCGTCCTGGTCTCGCACCGCTTCACCACCGTGCGCATGGCCGACCACATCGCCGTCCTCGACGACGGCCGCATCACCGAGCAGGGCAGCCACCCGGAGCTGATGGCGGCGGGCGGCCAGTACGCCGAGCTGTACCGCCTGCAGGAGCGCGCCTACCGCTGAATCTCGCCGTCCTGTCACACCGCGGTAACGCAACGCATCGAGAATCGTTGTTCCAGGCCTCTTCGCGGGAAAGGACCGCCGATGACTGCGACCGCCGAGAAGCATCCCGTCGACCAGGTGCTGCCGCTGGGCCGGTTGACCGTCCTGGGACTCCAGCACGTCCTGGTCATGTACGCCGGTTGCGTCGCCGTCCCGCTCATCGTCGGCGGCGCGCTCGGGCTGGACACCCGGACCATCGGCGTCCTGGTCAACGCCGACCTGTTCGTGGCCGGCGTGATCACGATCATCCAGAGCGTCGGGGTCGGCAAGATCCTGGGTGTCCGGCTGCCGATCGTGGCCGGCGCGACCTTCACCGCGCTCAACCCGATGATCCTGATCGGAGCCAAGTACGGCATGCCCGCCGTCTACGGTGCGATCCTCTGCGCCGGCGTCTTCGGTCTGCTCATCGCCAAGCCGTTCGCGAAGATCATCCACCTGTTCCCGCCGCTGGTGACCGGCACGGTGATCACCATCATCGGCCTGTCGCTGATCGACGCGGGCGCCGGCCTGATCGCCGGCAACGATCCGGACGCGCCTGGCTACGGCAACCTGTCGCACATCGCGCTGGCCGGGGCCATCATCCTGCTGATCGTCCTGATCAACCGGTTCGCCAGGGGTTTCCTGGTCTCCCTCGCCGTACTCATCGGTTTGATCTTCGGGGTGATGGTTGCCGCCCTGATGGGCCTGGTCGACTTCGCCGGCGTGGGCGACGCCGGCTGGTTCGGCCTGGCCCGCCCGTTCTACTTCGGCGCCCCGAAGTTCCAGGCCGCCGCCATCATCTCGATGTGCGTGGTGATGCTGGTGATCTACGTCGAGTCGACCGCCGACATGATCGCCGTCGGCACCCTGGTCGACCGCGAGCCCACCGAGAACGACATCGCCCGCGGCCTGGCCGCCGACGGCCTGTCCGGCATCCTGGCCGGCACGTTCAACTCGTTCCTGGACACGGCGTTCGCCCAGAACGTCGGCCTCGTGCAGGTGACCAGGGTCCGCAGCCGTTTCGTGGTGACCGCGGCCGGCATCATCCTGGTGCTGCTGGGCCTGATCCCCAAACTGGGCGCGATCATCGCCGCCATCCCCGGCCCGGTGATCGGCGGCGCGGCCCTGGTCATGTTCGCCACGGTCACCGCGGTCGGCATCCGCAGCCTGCGCAAGGTCGACTTCGACGGCAACCACAACCTGCTGATCGTCGCCATCTCGCTGGGCGCCGGTATGGTCCCGGTGGTGGCCCCGGCGTTCTACGACCGCATGCCCGACGAACTGCAGATCATCCTGGGCAGCTCCATCACCACCACGGTAATCATCGTCTTCCTGCTGAACCTGCTCTTCAACGTCTGGACCCCGCGCGACCCGGGCAAGGCCCCACCGGACCAGGCCGCCACCCCCGACGGCCTCCCCGCCACCTCACCCTGACCGTTCCCGTGCGCTCCTTTTCCGGTACGCCGTAGGACCAGTCCCCTGCCCCACGGTTTCCGCTGAGCGGAACTCACCCTCCGCACGCCCGCTGCGGGCGGGCCCGCACCCGACCTTGTGGACTCACCGTGCGGACAGAGCCGCAAGTCCACACGATCCGCAATGGCGCCGAGCTGAGTGGGTGCGTGCGCGACACCCACGGCTTCGTCCCCCGCCGGCCCCGGCGCCGTGACTTCATCCCGAAAGCTGACGCCCAGTGGATACGGCTAGCGTTGCCGGCATGGCGAACTTCGGCATCAGAGATCTTGATGACTCGGTGAGCGCGAGACTGATCGTTCACATCGCCCGGAGCGGCCGCTCCGCGGAGGGTGCCGACAGCCCACAGACCGACCTGTTCCGGGCACTTCTCGAGCGGTTCGCACAACTCGGCGGTATAGACCTGGATCTGCCGGACCGCCGGCAGTTTTGAGTAGGCCGGAACGAGCGCGACCCATCCCGTACCGTTTCGATCGTGGCCGAGCCGTTCAGCACCAGCACCGAGCCCGCTGTTCTTGAGGATCTTCGCGCGCGGCTGCGGGCCACCCGGTGGCCGGACGCACCCGCGGATGCCGGGTGGTCGCAGGGTGCCGACGTGGACTACCTGCGGGAGCTGGCCGCCTACTGGGCCGACGGCTTCGACTGGCCGGCTCAGGAGGCGGCGCTCAACCGCCTGCCCCGGTTCCGGACCACGGTCGGCGCAGGCGGAGTCCACTTCGTGCACGCCCGGGCCGCCGCGCCGGTGGGCGCCGCGTTGCCGCTGGTCCTGAGTCACGGCTGGCCCGACTCGTTCTGGCGGTACACCAAGGTCATCGGTTTGCTGACCGATCCCGGTGCGCACGGCGGTGACCCGGCGGACGCGTTCGACGTGGTCGTGCCGGACATGCCCGGCTACGGCTACTCCGACCGGCCCACCGGCACTCCGCCGGACTCGATCGCGGTCGCCGGACTGTGGGCCGAGCTGATGAGCGAGCTCGGCTACCAGCGGTTCGCCGCGGCCGGCGGGGACATCGGCAGCGGGGTGAGCCGTTATCTCGCCCTCGACCACCCCGACCGGGTGGTGGCCGTACACCGGATGGACGCCGGCCTCCCGGTCTACTTCGGCGACCGGGCCGACCTCGCCCCGGAGGAGCGCGACTTCCTCGACCGCGCTGCCCGCTGGGGCACGGAGGAGGGCGCCTACGCCGCCATGCACCGCACCAAGCCGCAGACCGCCGCGGTCGGCCTGAACGACTCGCCGGCCGGGCTGCTCGCCTGGATCGTCGAGAAGATGCGCGCGTGGAGCGACCGCGACGCCTTCACCCGCGACGAGATCCTCACCAACGTCACCATCTACTGGCTGACCGGCACGATCGGCTCGGCGATGCGGATGTACCGGGTGAACGGCGCCATCCCGCCGGCCCAGCATGCCCGCCGGGTCGAGGTGCCGTCCGGCTTCTCGCTGTACCCGGCCGACCTGGTGCGTCCACCCCGGGCGTGGCTGGACCGCATGGCCAACACCGTCCGGGTGACGGAACATCCCGGCGGCGGGCACTTCGCGCCCTTCGAGCAACCATTTGCGTACGTCGAGGAGCTGCGCGAATTCTTCCGCCCGTACCGATAATCGTTTCCGCCGGCCGGACCCCGATGGTAAACACCCGGGGTGACAACTCTGGAGTTCCCCGATCTGCTGCGGCTGATCGACGAGCGGTCCGCCGCTTTCCGCGCGGCGGTCGCCGATGCTCCCGGCCTCGACGTGCCGGTGCCGACCTGCCCCGGGTGGACGCTGCTGGATCTGGTGCGGCACCTGGGTGAGGGGCAGCGCACCTGGGCCGCGACCGTCGCCGCCGGTCCGGCCTCGGCCAAGGCCGTCGTCGAAAGTTCCCCGGTCGCACCGGAGGACCTGCTCGCCTGGTCGGCCGAGTCGGCGGAGGCACTCCTCGGCACCCTGCGCGAGAGCGGCCCGGACCGCGGCTGCTGGACGTGGTGGGAGGGGTCGCAGTCGCCGTCGACCAGCGGTGCCGTCGCCCGGCACCGGCTGCAGGAGGTCGCGGTGCACACCTACGACGCCCAGATCGCCGCGGGCGCCCCGCAGCCGCTACCGACCGAGGTGGCCCTGGACGGCGTCGACGAGTTCCTGGCCACCTGCTGCGCGGGGCCGTACGTCTGGCCGCACAAGCCCGCCGTCCTCGACTATCACGCCACCGAGGGCCGCTCGTGGCGCCTGTGGCTGACCGCCGACGGCGTTCGGGTGGCGAGCCCGGACCCGAGCCCGGCCGACGCGTCGATCCGGGGCACGGCCAGTGACCTGGTTCTGGTCCTGTACCTCCGGATCCCGGTGGACTCCCTGGAGACGACGGGCGACACCCACATCTTCGAACAGCTCATCGACTGGGACCCGGACGAGTAGGACGCAGCAGCTGCCATCCGCGCCGCAGCCACGGCTCGGTTCCCCGCCGGAGCACCTCGGCACAGCTCTCCGCGGTGTCCCGGGCGAGCGCGGCGTCCTCGGGGCTCATCCAGCCCTCGCGGCACGACTGGTCGTACTCGTCCCAGTCCTCGATCTCGACGCGCCCGTCCGACTCGTGGAGCACCGGGTCCAGTTCCAGATCGACATACTGCCAGCCGTCCTCGGCGGCCTCGGGCGGCAGGCAGACGTCGATCTCGACCCGCGGGTCGGCCGGTTCGTCGACCCACCACGCCGCCCACGGACGGCCCGGCACCAGCCACACCAGAACGGGCACCGGCAGGGTGCCCCGGTCGTGCGGCGCTTCCCACGGCGAACCGACCGGACCCGACAGCCAGACGCCGGCACCGTCCTCGGCGACCGGCCGGAGATCGAACCAGTAGACGCCGCCGGGCCGCTTGATCTTCCACAGTCGAGCCATCCCGGTCAGGCCAGGCGCCATCGGGCCTGCGGTGCGCCACCGCCCGGAGCGTAGGCCAGCCAGGTCGGCGACGAGGCCGGGAACACGAGCTCGCCGGCGAGCGGGTGGCCGGCGTCGACCGCGGCCTGCGGCTCCAGCCCGTGTACGCACTGCGGGAGGAGTTGCGTTTCCTGCCCGCCGGTGCCGAGCACCCGCAGGGCGGACGGGTCCCACGGCACGGTTCCCCGGACGGTGGTCACCGTCATCGCGACGGTCAGCAGCGGCCCGTCGGCGCAGCGGTCGGTGCGCACCCCGACCGCGCCGGGAGTCAGCCGCACCTCGTTGTCGCGGTTGCCGAGGGCGAGCGTCTCGGCCGGTCCGAGGTTCAGCGCGTTGGGGCTCAGCGGCCGCAGGCCGCCGCCGAGCAGGATCTCCGCGGCCGACCGGACCTGGTCGTCGTCGATGCCGGCCGACGGTCGCGCCGCCGCGGAGCCGCGGAGCGTGAACGGCTGCTGCCGATCGGCCGCGCCGCCGTCCTGCGCGATCAGGTGGACGACGAGGCGGATCAGGAGCGCGCCGACGACCACGGCACCGACACCGCCGCCGATCCACCGGCCGGTCGACCGCTGCGCCGCCGCTTTCCTGGCCGGCTGCTCAGTGTCCCAGTCCCACATGGACAATGCTCCCCCCGCGTGATCCGCGGAGGGAGCATAGACCGGATCAGATGAACTGCGTTCCCTCGTCGGCCTTGCGGAGCAGCAGCGGCGGCGGGGTGAAGCGGTCGCCGTAGCGGGCGGCCAGTTCGCGGGCGCGGGACACGAAGGCCGGCAGGCCGCCCGGGTAACCGTTGATGTACTGCAGCACGCCGCCGGTCCAGCCCGGGTAACCGATGCCGAGGATCGAGCCGATGTTGGCCTCGGCCACCGAGGTGAGCACGCCCTCGTCCAGGCATTTCACGCTCTCGATCGCCTCGATGAAGAGCAACCGCTCCTTGAGGTCCTCGAACGGCACCTCGACGTCGGGGCGGGCGAACGCCGACAGGCCGGGCCAGAGGCGTACGCGCTTTCCCTCGGCGTACTCGTAGAAGCCGGCGCCGGACGAGCGGCCCGGCCGGCCGAAGTCGTCGATCATGCGGTCGACGACCGCATCCGCCGGATGCGGCACCCAGGCGTCGCCGGCCGCCGCGCGGGTCTCCTCGCGGATCCTGCGCGGCAGGGTGAGGGTCAGTTCGTCCATCAGGGCGAGCACCGGGGCGGGGTAACCGGCCTGGCTGCTGGCCTGTTCGATGCTGGCCGGCGGCACGCCCTCGCCGAGCATCGCGATGCCCTCGTTGGTGAAGGTGCCGATCACCCGGCTGGTGAAGAAGCCGCGGCTGTCGTTGACCACGATCGGGGTCTTGCGCAGGCGCTGCACCACGTCGAGGGCGCGGCGCCGGGTCTCGTCGCTGGTCTTCTCGCCGGGGATCACCTCGACCAGCGGCATCTTGTCGACCGGCGAGAAGAAGTGCAGGCCGATGAAGTCGGCCTGCCGGTTGACGCCCTCGGCCAGCAGGGTGATCGGCAGGGTGGAGGTGTTGGAGCAGAGCAGCGCGTTCGGCGCCACCACGCCCTCGATCTCGGCGAAGACCTTGTGCTTGAGGCCGACGTCCTCGAAGACGGCCTCGATCACCAGGTCGGCGCCGGCCAGGTCGGCGATCTCGGCGGTCGGCGTGATCCGGTCGAGCAGATCGGCCGGTCCCCGGCCTTTGGCAACAAGCTTTTCGGCGTACGCCTTTCCGCGCTGCGCCCCCTTCAGGGTCACGTCGCGCAGCACAACATCAAGACCGGACCGGGCACAGACGTACGCGATGGCCGCGCCCATCATCCCGGCGCCCAGCACCGCGACCTTCGTGATCGGCGGGACGGCCCCGACGTCGCGCCGGTTGACCTCGTTGAGGTCGTAGAAGAAGGCCTTGATCATGTTCTTGACGGTCTGGCCGGTGGCGAGTTCGACGAAGTACCGGCTCTCGATGACGAACGCGGTGTCCACGTCGACCTGCGCACCCTCGACGGCGGCGCAGAGAATGTTGCGCGGTGCAGGGTAGGGCGCGCCCTTGAGCTGCTTGCGCAGGTTGGCCGGGAAGGCCGGAAGTTGCGCGGCCAGGGCCGGAGTGGACGGCGAGCCGCCGGGGATCTTGTAGCCCGGCTTGTCCCACGGCTGGGCAGCGTCCGAATTGTCGGCAATCCAGGCGCGGGCCCGGGAAATCAGCTCGTCGGGGGTCGCGGCGACGGAGTCGATCAAGCCCAACGACCGGGCGGCGGCGATCTTGTGCCGGGTGCCGAGCAGCAGGACCTTGGTCAGCGCGGTCGCGAGCCCGAGCAGCCGTACCGTCCGGACCACTCCCCCGCCCGCCGGCAGCAGGCCGAGCGTGACCTCCGGCAGGCCCACCTCGAGGCGCGGATCGTCCAGCGCGATCCGGTGGTGGCAGGCCAGCGCCAGCTCCAGGCCGCCACCCAGAGCCGAGCCGTTGAGCGCCGCCACCACCGGCCGGCCCAGGGTCTCGAGGCGGCGTAGCTGCCCCTTGACCCGGTTGGCCTGGTCGAAGGCGGCTTGACCGTCGGAGGGGCCGATGGCCCGGAGCGAGTCGAGGTCGCCGCCGGCGAACCAGGATTTCTTCGCCGACGTGATGATCACGCCGGTGATCTCGTCGCGCTCGGCCTCGAGGCGGGCGACGGTCGTTTCCATGCTGTCGACGTACGCCCGGTTCATGGTGTTGGCGCCGCGCGACGGGTCGTCGAGGGTGAGCGTGACGATGCCGTCGGCAGCACGTTCGTAGTTGATCATGACAGCCTCTCGATCACAGTCGCGATGCCCATCCCGCCGCCGATGCAGAGGGTGGCCAGGCCGTAGCGGCCGCCCCGCCGTTCCAGCTCGTCGACGAGGATGCCGAGGATCATGGCGCCGGTCGCGCCGAGCGGATGGCCCATCGCGATCGCGCCGCCGTTGACGTTGACGATGTCCGGGTCGAGTTTCAGGTCGTCGATGTAGTGCAGCACCACCGCCGCGAACGCCTCGTTGATCTCGACGAGGTCGAGGTCGTCGACGGTGAGACCGGCCTTCGTCAGGGCCTTGCGGGAGGCCGGGGCCGGGCCGGTCAGCATGATCGTCGGGTCGGCACCGCTGAGCGCGGTGGACAGGATCCGGGCCCGCGGGGTGAGCCCGTTACGCACGCCGGCGTCGGCCGAACCGACCAGGACGAGGGCGGCACCGTCCACGATGCCGGACGAGTTGCCGGCGTGGTGGACGTGCTCGATGCGCTCGACCCAGTGGTATTTCTGCAGCGCCACGGCGTCGAAGCCGCCCTGGTCACCGATCTTGGCAAACGACGCGGGCAGCGTGCCGAGGCTCTCGACCGTGCTGTCGGCCCGGATGTGCTCGTCGCGGTCGAGGATGACCAGGCCGTTGCGGTCGACGACCGGCACCACCGAGTTGGCGAAGTAGCCGCCGGCCCAAGCCGCCGCGGCCCGCTGCTGCGAGCGCACCGCCCACGCGTCGACGTCCGACCGGCTGAAACCGTCCATCGTGGCGATCAGGTCAGCGCCGATGCCCTGCGGGACGAAACCGGTGGTCAGGTTGGTCTCCGGGTCGAGCGCCCAGGCGCCGCCGTCGGATCCCATCGGCACCCGGGACATCGACTCGACACCGCCCGCGAGCACGAGATCTTCCCAGCCGGAGCGCACCTTCTGGGCGGCGATGTTGACCGCCTCCAGCCCGGAACCGCAGAAGCGGTTCAGCTGCACGCCGGCCACCGTCTCGGGCAGCCCGGCGGCCAGGGCCGCGGTCTTTGCGATGTCGGCGCCCTGCTCACCGATCGGGGAGACGACCCCGAGCACGACGTCGTCGATCTCGGCCGGGTCGAGCCCGGGCCGGCGCTTACGCAGTTCGTCGATCAGTCCCACGACCAGCGAGACCGGCTTGGTGCCGTACAGCGAGCCGGTTCGCTTGCCCCGTCCCCGGGGCGTCCGCAGGGCGTCGTAGATGAACGCCTCGGTAGCCACAACCTGTCTCCCGTCGAGAATCGCGAATCCCGGTTAACTTTTTCCCGTGTTTCCCCTTGGTGTCAAGGAAATCAACAGATGCCACGGATGAATCACAGATAACTGCCGGGGGTACGCTGACCCAGTGCGCCACGCAACCGTCGACGTGTCCGGCGGCCGGAAACGACCGAAGGACCGCAAGGCCCAGATCGCCCAGGTCGCGGCCGAGCTGTTCGGCGCCCGCGGTTACCACGGTGTCGGCCTCGACGAGATCGCCGCGGCGGTGGGTATCAGCGCGCCCGCCGTCTACCGCCACTTCGAAAATAAGTACGCGATCCTGGTTTTCGCCACCCGCGGTCTGGTCGATTCCGCGCTGACCGCGACCGACCTGCCGCCCGGCGGCGACGCCTGGGCGACCCTCGAGGCACTGCTGGCGGCTCTCGCCCGGCTGGCCACGACCCATCGTGCGACCTCCGGCCTCTACCAGTGGGAGTGGCGCTACCTCACGCCCGAGCACCGGGCCGAGTTCCGCGACGACCTGGCCACCCTGCTCCGACGGGTGGTCACCCCGCTGTCGGCGGCCCGCCCGGAGCTGACCGCGGCCGACGCGACGGCGCTGTCCCGGGCCGCGCTCAGCATCTTCGGCAGCCTCGGCACGCACCGGGCCGCGATCGCCCGCACGCGCGCCGAGCAGGCTCTGTTCCGGGTCGCCTCAGCCGTGCTGCACCGCGAGCCACCGACACCGGCCGCGATGCCGGCCGGCCCGCCGGAAAACCCGGGGCTGCGATCGGGCTCGCGCCGGGAGATCCTGCTCGCCGAGTCGATCCGGCTCTTCCGGAAGTACGGCTACCACGCCGTCAACATCGAGGACATCGGCCGGGCCGCGGGCATCAACGCGTCCAGTGTCTACCGCTACTTCCCGGGCAAGTCCGACCTGCTGGCCGCCGCGTTCTACCGCGCCTCGGAGCGGGTCAGCGACGCGACCGCGGCCGCCCTGGCCGGCGCGGCCGACGACACCGACGCCCTGCGCCGCATGGTCGAGTCGTACGTGGATCTGACCTTCGAGCGCAGCGACCTGGTCTCGGTCTACCTGGCCGAGAACAACAACCTGCCCGAGTCCGACCGGCACGAGCTGCGCAAGGTGCAGCGCCTGCACGTCGAGGATTGGGTGCGGCTGCTCGGCGCGGTGCGGCCCGGCCTGCCGACGCCGGAGGTGCGGGTGCTCGTGCACGCGGCGATCAACCTGGTCACCGACCTGAGCCGCTGGGTGCACTTCGACCGGCGCACCGGCATGGACCAGCACCTGGTGCGGCTCATGCACGCCGTACTGCTCTCGTAAGTTAATCCGGTTTCGCAAGATTTCGCCGACGAAAATCGCGTCATGAGAGCAGGACTGTTCCCAACAAGTTAATCGTCGTTTACGTTCCTTGCATGGATGACGGCCTGTTCGACGACGCCGCGGTCATCCGGCGGGTGGCCCGGGAGGGCCTGCTGCTCGCCGGTGGCGGGCGCGCGACGCTGCTGCAGGTCGCACACCCCGGCGTCGCCCAGGGGGTGTACGACCACAGCGACTTCGCCGAGCGCCCGCTCGACCGCCTGCGCACCACGATGAACTACGTCTACGGCGTGCTGTTCGGCACCCGCGAGGAGGCGCGGACGATCAGCCGTGCCGTCGCCGCGATACACCGCCGGGTCACCGGCCCCGGCTACCACGCCGACGACCCCGACCTGCAGGTGTGGGTCAACGCCACGCTCTACGAGACCGCGGTGGTGCTCTACCAGCGGGTGGTCCGGCCGCTGACCCCGGCCGAGCTGGAGGAGTGCTACCAGCAGTACAGCGTGCTGGCCACCTCGATCGGGTGCCCCGAACAAGCCTGGCCGGCCGACCGGGCCGCGTTCGACCGCTACTGGACCCACATGATCGACACGCTCGAGGTCAGCCCGGAAGGCAAGGCGATCGGCGACGCCCTGATGTGGCCGAAGAACCTGCCCCTCGCGCTGCGCCCCGGCAAGCCGGTCAACCGTTTCCTCACCATCGGGCTGTTGCCCGCCCCGATCCGGGCGGGCTACCGCTACTCGTGGTCGCCGCTCCAGCAACGAATCCTCGACGGGAGTCTCACCGCCTCCGCCGTCGTGTACCCCCGCCTGCCGCTCAAGCTGCGGGCCGGGCTGAAGGACCACTACCTCAAAGATCTCCGCAAGCGATTCGCCCGGCGCCGCAGCCCGCTCGCGGCCGACGGCTGAAGGAGGACGACACCCATGGCTCCCTCCGTCGCCCAGCGGTGTGCCGACACCGCGCGTGGGCTGACCATTCCCGTACTGCTGCACCGCAACGCCGCCGACTTCGGTGACCTGCCCGCGCTGAGCGTCCTCGGCCGCGACGGCACGCTCACCTGGCGGCAGCTGCGCGACCGGGTCGCCGCGCTGTCCCGTGGCCTCGCCGAGCTGGGCCTCGGCTCCGGCGACCGGATGCTGATCATGATGTCCGGCCGGCCCGAGCACTGGCTGGTCGACCTGGCCGCGGTGCACCTCGGCGCGGTCCCGTCCACCGTGTACGCGACGCTCTCCACCGACCAGCTGCGCTACCTGGCCCGGCACAGCGAGGCGAAGATCGTGGTGGTCGAGGACGATTCCGCCCGTACGCGATGGGAAGCGATCGTCGACGGCCTGGCCGCACCACCGCGGATCCTCGTCGTCGGGTCCTCGCTCGACGAGGTCGAGGCGCGCGGCAAGGCCGCGCACGAGGCCGACCCGGAGGCCTTCGAGAAGACCTGGCCGGAGGTACGCCCGGACCAGGCGGTCACGCTGCTCTACACGTCCGGCACCACCGGGGACCCGAAGGGTGTCGTGCTCACCCACGGCAACGTGATCTACCAATCGGTGGTGCTGGAGGCCACGGTCAGCATGCCCGACCACAGCCCGTCACTGGCCTACCTGCCGCTCGCGCACATCGCCGAACGGATGCTCGGCATCTACAACCCGATCTACCGCGCCGGGCACGTCACCATCTGCCCCGACCCCGCCATGCTCGTGGCGGGTCTCGTCACGGTGCGGCCGGTCTCGTTCTTCGGGGTGCCGCGCATCTGGGAGAAGATGGTCGCCGGCATCCAGGCACAGCTCGCCGCCGCCGAGCCGCCGATCCGGGCCGCTGTCGACGCCGCCCGGGCCGCCGCCCTCGAGGTCTACCGGCTGCGCGCCGACGAGCAGCCGGTGCCGACCGAACTGCAGATCCGGCACGCCGCCCTGGACGCCCAGGTGCTCCGGCCGCTGCGCGCCAAACTCGGCCTGGACAACATGCTGTGGGCCGGCAGCGGCGCCGCGCCGATCCCGGTCGAGGTGCTGCTCTACCTCGCGAGCATCGGGTTGGACGTGCTCGAGGTGTGGGGCATGACCGAAACCACCGGAACCGCCACGATCAACACCCCCGACCATTTCCGTACGGGCACGGTCGGTCGCGTCAACCCGGGCATGGAGGTCAGGCTCGCGGAGGACGGCGAGATTCTGGTACGGGGCCCGCTCGTCGCGGCCGGCTATCTCCGCCCCGGCGGTGGCGTGGAGCCGATCGTCGACGCGGACGGCTGGCTCGCCACCGGCGACGTCGGCACGATCGACGACGACGGCTACCTCACCATCACCGACCGCAAGAAAGAACTGATCATCAACTCGAGCGGGAAGAACATCTCCCCCGCCCAGATCGAGAACCTGCTGCGCGCCCACCCGCTGATCGCGCAGGCCGTGGCGATCGGCGACCGCCGGCCCTACGTGACGGCGCTGATCGTCCTCGACGACGAGTCCGTACCCCTCTGGGCTCGTCGTCGTGGCCTTGCTTTTGATTCCATCGGCGACCTGGCCGATCATCCCGACCTGCTCGCCGAGATCACCGCGGCGGTCGAGGCCGCCAACGAGAAACTCGCCCGGCCCGAACAGGTCAAGACCTTCCGGGTGCTGCCCACCGCCTGGACGCCGGAGACCGGCGAACTGACCCCGACCCTGAAGCTGCGCCGCCGCGTCGTGGCCGAGCGGTACGCGGACACCATCAGCTCGCTCTACCCCTGATTTCCTCTACGCCGGCCGGACCCAGACCCGCAGCTCCCCGACGGAGGTGAAACCACCGTCCAGCGCGGCCGCCAGCGCCTCCCCACGTTCGTAGCCGACCAGCGGCCGGGCCGGGAAGTGCACGCCGACGACCGCGGCGAGCTCGGCCCAATCGACGCGATGCCCGGGTACGGCGTACACGTTCGACACGTCGACGGTGCCGCTGCCGAGCCGGGCGACCGCGCCCGCCACGATGTGATCGCCGGCGCGCTTGGCCAGGATGCGGAAGTGCGCCCGCCGCAGCAGCGGCGGCAGCAGCACGTCCCGGGTGTCGTGCCGGCCGGTCCACTCGAAAAGCTCGTCCGGGCCGGTCACCGCCGACCACCCCGCCGGGGTGCCGGTCCGGCCGGGCGGCTCGGCTTCGCGGTGGATCCAGGTCGCCGAGAACAGCAGGTCCAGGCCCGCGCCGGTGAGGTCCATGGTCGCGAAGCTGTCCTTGACCCCGCCGTGCTCCCGGCCGTCGAGGCGCGCGAGGACCTGCTCCGCGGTCACCTCGGGCTCGACGACCACGGCGGTCGAGTGCAGCGGCGGCGGGGTGCCGAGCGCGCTCCAGAGCCCGTCGACCAGGACCGAACCGACCCCGTGCAGGGTGCAGAGGTCCTCGTACCAGCCGACGCTCGCATCAACCGCACCACGAAGCCGTGGATCCATGTCGTCACCTCACTGTCCCCGACACCGTAGCGACCGTCAGCGCAGCGGCGGATGCTCGCCCAGCCCGGTGCGACGGCGGACGGTCGTCAGCAGCGCCGCGACGTCGGCGTGCGCCAACTCCACCAGATCCGGCGCGGACACGAGTGTCGCCGCCGGTCGCCGGAGAGTCGCCCGCAGGTCGTTGCCGGCCCGGCGGACCGAGATGCCGGCCGTGTTGGCGTAGAAGTCGTAGTCGATCTGCAGGACCGGGTGGGCGGCGTCGGACCACCAGGCCTGCCACTCGGGGCCTTCCAGGCGACCCAGCAGATGGTGGATCGGGTCCGAATATGCGCGTGGCACCTCGTCCATACCGCCGCCGCCGATGAATTCGATGCGCGGACCGAGGTCGGCCGGGGTCCGCACCTCGACGCGGGGAACGGTGGCCGCTTCGCTGTCGTACTCGACGGGCGGGAGGCCGGCCGGATCGCCGAAGGTGCCCGGGTCGTCGAGGTCGACGCGGATCCGACCGGGGCGGTCGGGCCCTCGCACGGTCGCGCCGGTCCGGTCGATCGCCAGGCCGGAAGTGGCCATGAACTCGACGACCGTCTTGCTGCGCCAGCGCAGCTCACAGTCGAACGCCCGGGTGAATCCACCCGTGGCCGCGAGCGGGGAGACCGCGACGACCGAGCGGTCGGCACGGCGGCGGATGTGCACCACGACGCGGCCGTAGCCGTCGGGGTAGATCGCGTAGGTCGGCTCGGCGACGTGCCGCCGGTCGGGGCTGGTCCTGGTCGGCCCGGTCCAGCGGTAGTGCAAGCCGGCCGCCAGGGCGTGAGCGCGGGCCGCGTCGAGCGCGGCCTGATCCCAGCCGCGGTCCCGGCCCAGCCGGGTCGCGGCCGCGTGCACCACCTCGAGGACCAGCTCCGCTCGAGCCTGCGGAGTCAGTTCGGCGATTCCGGGCGGGAGCGAGGCGACGCCCATCTCGAAGCCCTCGGTCAGTTCGGGGTGCACGGTGACCAGGGCGTCGTCGCGTTCGATGTCGTGCCAAGCGACTATCCGGAGTTCGCTGTGCCGGTTCTGGATCTTCGCGGGGCGCACCGCCTCGGAGTACAGCTCGAACACGGAATTGGCGCTGCGCGCGAACGCGTCCTCGTCGGGGTGCTCAGCCCATGGGCGGTCCGGGAAGCCCATCGCCGGCTGGACCCAGATCAGCCGCAGTGTCGACATCAGTTGATCGTGGCAGACGGGGCGGTGGTGGCGCGCGATCCAGGCCATCATGATCGCCATGCCAAGGAGCGTCCTGAACGTCTCGATCGAGGGCGACCACTACCACCCGGAGAGCTGGGCGGAGACGGCGGAACTCATCGATCGGATAATGCGGCGGCAAGAAAACTGGTTTCCCGGGTTCGGCATCGGTGGCTCGGTGGCGCTGTCCGTCACCGCGGAGCCGGTGACGGACAGCCGGCTGCCGGACAACTACCTGCAGGTCGGCGTGAATTCGTTCAGCGGGTACGGCGGCCTCGTCTGGCTCGGCGGCGGCGGGTGCTGGGTGTCCGACAACCCGGAGCCGCCGGGCTTCGATCCGTTCGTACTGTCGAATTCGGGCGGCCCGCTCAGCTTCCACCCGGAGAGCACGCTGCCGGTCGCGCGGATCCGCGCGGCGGTCGAGGAGTTCTGCCGGGCCGCGACCGGCGAGCGGCCCAGCGGTGTGCGGTGGGTGCCCGGCGGGATGAGCGGCGAGCGGGACGACCTGGCGGGCGAGCGGCACCATGGCATCGTCACGGAGCCGCTCCGGCGGGCGATGGTGCCCGAGCGGGCCCGACTGCGGGTGCTCGGTGCGATACGGGTGCGGCGCATGCTGCCGATCCTCGACGCCGCGAACGCCTCGTTCGTGGCCGAGGTGGCCGAGATCTGCGAGGTGCGGGGCCGTGGCCTGCGCCGCTCACTGGACGGGCCGGTGCGGGTCCTGCGGCGGTTCGACGAGTGCGACCCCGACCCCGGTGAAGGGCCGGACGACGCCGCTTTCCGTTACGCGCGAATGGTGGCGGTGGGCACCGCGCTGGCCGTGGCCTGGCCGAAGGAGGACCCGGAAGCGCAGTTCGACGTGCTGGAGTACAGCACCTGCTCGTTCTGGGCGATGTGCCACACGGCGGTCCTGAAATCCGGGGACTGGGAGGTGGCCACGGAGATGCGGGACGCCGAGGAGGCGGCCCGCCGACGGGAGATCGCGCTCCTCCTCGACGCCGACGACCCCCATCAGGTCTTCCGGGACGAGAATCGCTGGGATGCCGGGGCCGCGGTCCGGTGCGCCGGCTGGGCGTGAGCGGGTCGCGAGGAACAGGCCGCAGCCGGTCAAGCACCGCGGCGCAGGTGTTCGGCCGGCAGGTCGGCCGGCGGCGCCGGTGCGCCGAGGTCGGAGGGCTGGTAGCCGGCCGGATAGCCGGGGTAGGTGCGGTTGTGCTTGGACACGCCGAGCACGCTGGTGCGGCGTGGCGGGAAGAAACGGATGGCGCCGGCCCGCGCCTTGAGGCCGGCGGCGCCGAGAGCGCCGACCCAGTGCGGGGCGGGGTCGAAACCGAAGGCGCGCAACATCGGCTCGTCGAGCATGCCGCGCACTCCGAGGCGTACGGCAGGGCGCAGGAAACCGGGGAACCAGGCGGCGAAGAGCCCGACCGTGTATTCGCCGACCTTCCGATTGGTGTCCGTGTAGACAAAATGCGAAGCCTCGTAGTCGCGTTTGAAGGCGGCGAATTCCTCGAACGTCGCCGGAACGTCACGGATGCCCATCCGGCGGCCGACCTCGCGGTAGTAGTGGAAAGCGGCGAGTTTCTCGTTGACGTGAAGCGGCCGCCAGCCGTACGACGCGAGCCATGCGATCGGGTCGTAGACGAACGTGGACAGCACGTACAGCATGTCGTCGTTGCTGATCGCGTACCGGCCGTGGGCACGGTTGACCACCTTGAGAGCTTCCCGGCCGCGCGGCGAGTCGTAACCGTGCGCGGCGATCTCGGCCATCAGCAGGGCGGTGTCGTCGTAGCGCTTCTGCGGGCGTCTCTCGAATTCGCCGGTGGCCGCCAGCAGTTTCGAGATGCTCGGCACGCAGTAGGTGCGGAACAGCGCGAACTCCAGCGCCCGGGTGTAATCCCAGGGGAATTCCAGGCCGGCCGAGATCTGGTAGATCTCCAGGTGGTCGCGGACCGGGTCGAGCCCGGCGATGCGCTGCAGCAGGTCGTAGCGGCGGGTCATCCGAGCATCTCCTTCACCGTGGCGATGAGGCGGGCCGGGTTATTTGATATTTGATACCGTGCCGTCTTATGCGACCCCAGCTCTCCGACGAAGTTGCCGCCGCGCTGCGCGCGCGGATCATGTCCGGCGAGCTGCGGCCGGGCGCCCGGGTCCGGCTCGAGGAGATCGCCGCGCAGCTCGGCGTGAGCATCACGCCGGTGCGCGAGGCGCTGCTGACGCTGCGCGGCGAGGACATGGTCGAACTGCAACCCCGCAAGGGGTACGTGGTGTCGCCGCTGTCCAAGCAGGACGTGCACGACCTGTTCCAGTTGCAGGGTGACATCGCCGGGGAGCTGGCCGCCCGGGTCGCCGTGGCGATCACCGACGGTCAGCTGGACGAGTTGGTCGTCGCCGACCGGGCGCTGCAGCGGGCCAAGCCGGCCGAGGAGGTCGAGCGGCTCGAGTTCGGTTTCCACCGGACGATCAACCGGATCGCCGACGCGCGCAAGCTGAGCTGGTTCCTGCACACGGCGACCCGGTACACGCCGGTTCGCTTCTACTCGTCGGACGCCCGGTGGCGCAGCAGCATGAAGCAGGACCACGAGCTGTTGCTGGCCGCACTCACCGCGCGTGACCCCGGCGCCGCCCGTACCGTGATGACCCGGCATTTCACGGACGGCGCCGACCTGCTGATCAAGCACCTCGAGAACCAGGGGGTCTGGGCGTAGCCCCGCGGGCGTGCCGCATCCGGAATATCCGAAGCGCTCGGTCGAGGACGGCCGGGTCGCGATGCAGGCTCATCACGTCCATCGGGGCTTTGAAACGCCGCCACGTCACCGACTGCGGCCGACTGAACTCTCGCAGTCCGTCGGCGCCGTGCACCCGCCCGAACCCGGAGTCACCGACGCCGCCGAACGGGAGCGCGGGCACACCCGCGAAGCCCAGCACCGAGTTGATCGATGCAGCGCCGGTGCGCAGACGCCGAGCGATGTTCAGCGACTTCTCCCGATTCTTCGAGAAGATGGACGCGGCCAGGCCATATCGAGAAGCGTTGGCCAGACTCACCGCCTCGTCCAGCGATGAGACCGGGTTGACCACCACGGTCGGACCGAAGGTCTCCTCGGTCACCGCGGTGCTGTCCTCGGGGACCTCGGCGAGAACGACCGGGAAGACGTACGGCGGCTTGATCGATTCCGGGCCGCCGACCACGACCCGGCCGCCTCTGGCGATGGCGTCGTCGACGTGGTCGCGGACGATGTCGACCTGGGTGGCGACGGTCATCCGGCCGTAGGGGCCGTCCTCGCCCGGCTCGACGGTCTCGGCGATCGCGGCCAGTTTGGCCAGGAACTCCGGGTAGACCGCGCGTTCGACGTACACCCGCTCGACGCCGGCGCAGGTCTGGCCCGCGTTGCCGAACCCGCCGAAGGCCGCCGCCTCGGCGGCGGCGTCGAGATCGGCGTCGGCCGCGACGATCATCGCGTCCTTGCCGCCGCCCTCGATCACCACCGGCGTGAGACTCCGGGCGCAGGCCGCCATCACCGTACGGCCGGTGGCCGCCGAACCGGTGAACGCGATCTTGTCGACGCCCGCCGCGACCAACTGCGCGCCGACCGCGCCGTCGCCGGTGACGACCTGCAGAACCGGCTGATCGGTGATGGCGGCCCAGGCCGCGGCCAGCCACTCACCCGTCCGCGGGGTGTGCTCGCTCGGCTTGAACACCACCGCGTTGCCGGCCCCGAGGGCGTAGGAGATCGAGCCCATGGGTGTGTAGACCGGATAGTTCCACGGCCCGATCACGCCGATCACGCCGAGCGGCCGGTATTCGAGAGCCGCGCCCTGATCGGCGGCGAGCAGCCCGGAGCGGACCCGGCGGCGGCGCAGGACGCGCGAGGCGTTGCGGGCCGCCCAGTCCAGGTGCTCGACCGCCAGCATGATCTCGAGCAGCGCGTCCCCGACCGGCTTGCCGGTCTCTTCGTGTATGACGTCGCCCAGTTCGTCGGATCGGGCGGCGATGACTCGTTTCCAGTCGAGCAGATGTTCGCGTCGCTCGCGGAAGCTCAGATCGGCCCACCAGCCGGCGGCCGCACGAGCGTTGGAGACGGCTTCCATGGCACCCCCAAAATTTGATATTTGATATGCTACGGTCGCGTCAATCCCAAGTACAGCCCCGTGAAGGGATTGACATGGATCTTGATCTGACCGACGAGCAGCGCGCGTTCGCGGCCGCCGTCGACGACTTCTGCAAGCGCGAGACCGGCACCCGGGCCCAGCGCGACGCCCTCACCGAGGGCGGTCTGCACAAACACCACCAGGGCCTTTACCAGAAGATGGCCGACCTGGGCTGGCTCGAGGTGATCGAGAGCAGCGCGGTCGACATGTGCCTGTTCCTCGAGCACACCGCGTACGGCATGGCCCCGATCGGCGGGTTCGCCACCTCGTCCATCGTGGCCGGCGCGATCAGCCGCTTCGGCTCCCCCGAGCAGCAGAAGGCCATCGTCGGCGGCACCGCGGCCGGCCGCACCTACTCCATCGCGATGTCCGAGCCGGAGGCCGGCTCGGATGTGGCCGCCCTGGCCTGCCGCGCCGTCGCCGGCGAGACCGGCTACGTGATCAACGGCCAGAAGACGTGGTGCTCCAACGCCCACTTCGCCGACGCGATCCTGCTGGTCGCCCGCACCGGCGGGGTGCCCGGCGAGCATGCCGGCCTGACCATGTTCCTGGTGCCTGCCGACACGCCCGGCCTGCAGATCACCGGCATCGACACGATGGGCGGCAAGGAGGTCAACGACCTCTACTTCACCGACTGCGTGCTGCCCGAGGACGCCGTGGTGGGCGCGGTCGGCGAGGGCTGGAAGCAACTGATGGCCGGCCTCAACCTGGAGCGGCTGATCCTGGCCGGGCTGATGCTGGGCACGGCCCGGCGCGCCTTCGACGACGTTCTGGCCTACGTGAAGGAGCGCAAGCAGTTCGGCCGCCCGATCGGCACCTTCCAGGCCATGCGGCACCGCATCGCCGACCTGGCCACCGAGATCGAGTGCTGCAAACTGCTCGTCTACCGCACCGCCGAGCTGGTCGACCGCGACCCGTCCCGGGTGCTGCCCCGGGAAAGCTCGATGGTCAAGCTGAAGACCACCGAGGTGGCCCGCGAGATGGCCCTGGCCGGCATGCAGATGATGGGCGGCTACGGCTACGCCACCGAGTACGACATGGAACGCCACGTCCGGGCGGCGCTGATCTCCACCGTCTACGGCGGCACCAGCGAGATCCAGCGCGACATCATCGGCAAGACGTACGGCCTGTAACCCTGTCAGCAATAAGAGCGACAAGGTCTGACCGCGCCGGACCTCACCGGTAGATGATCGGCAGATGACATCCGAGACCAAGATCCTGCTGTCCGAATCGGAGATGCCGCGGAACTGGTACAACCTCGTGCCGGACCTGCCCTCGCCACCACCGCCCGTCCTGCATCCCGGCACGCTGCAGCCGGTCGGGCCGGACGACCTCGCGCCGCTGTTCCCGATGGCCCTCATCGAGCAGGAGGTGACCACCGAGCGCTACGTGCCGATCCCCGAGGAGGTGCTCGACGTCTACCGCCTCTGGCGGCCGTCGCCGCTCTACCGGGCGCACCGCCTGGAGAAGGCGCTCGGCACCCCGGCGAAGATCTACTACAAGTACGAAGGGGTGTCGCCGGCCGGGTCGCACAAGCCGAACACCGCGGTGCCGCAGGCCTTCTACAACGCGGCCGCCGGCATCCGCCGGCTCACCACCGAGACCGGGGCCGGCCAATGGGGTACGGCGTTGGCCTTCGCCGGCGCACAGTACGGGCTGGACGTGGAGATCTGGCAGGTGCGGGCCTCGTACGATCAGAAGCCGTACCGGAAGATCATGATTGAGACGTTCGGCGGGATCATCCACCCGTCGCCGTCGAATCTGACCGACGCGGGGCGGAAGATCCTCGCCGAGCACCCCGATTCGCCGGGCTCGCTCGGCATCGCGATCAGCGAGGCCGTCGAGGTGGCCGCGCAGCACGCCGACACCAACTATGCGCTGGGCAGCGTGCTCAACCACGTGCTCCTGCACCAGACGATCATCGGCGAGGAGGCGCTGCTCCAGCTCGCGAAGGTGGGCGACAAGCCGGACGTGATCGTCGGCTGCACGGGGGGCGGCTCCAACTTCGGCGGCCTGGCCTTCCCGTTCCTGCGGGAGAAGCTGGCCGGCACGATGAACCCGACGATCCGGGCGGTCGAGCCGGCCTCCTGCCCGTCGCTGACCAAGGGCGTCTACGCGTACGACTTCGGCGACACCGCCGGGATGACGCCGCTGATGAAGATGCACACGCTCGGCCACGACTTCATCCCGGACCCGATCCACGCGGGTGGGCTGCGCTATCACGGCATGTCGCCGCTGATCTCGCACGTCTACGAGCTGGGCCTGATGGAGGCGGTCGCCAAGACGCAGAAGGAGTGCTTCGAGGCCGGCGTGACGTTCGCCCGCACCGAGGGCATCATCCCGGCGCCGGAGCCGACACACGCCCTGGCGGCCTGCATCGAGGAGGCGCTGCGCTGCAAGGAGACCGGCGAGGAGAAGGTGATCCTCACGGCGCTGTGCGGGCACGGCCACCTGGACCTGCCCGCGTACGGCCGCTTCCTGGCCGGCGACATGGTGGACCACGAGCTGTCCACCGCGGCCGTCGAGGCCGCGATCGCCGGCCTGCCGCGGGTCTAGAGGAGCGTGCGGGCGGCCGCCCGGCGCAGCTTGCCGGAGGGAGTCTTCGGCAGGCTGCCGGGCGGCACGACCCGGACCTGCGCCGGGCGGGCGTCGATCTCGGCCACCACCCGGGAGGTGACCTCCTTGACGATCTTGGCCGCGGCGGTCTCGTCGTCGGCCAGTTTCGACTCGGCGATCACCGCGAACGACTCGCGGGCCTGGCCCTCGCCGGCCATCAGCCGCACCGCGACCACGTTGCCCTCGCGGACGCCCTCGACGGTGCCGGCGGCCCGCTCGATGTCGGTGGGGTAGATGTTGCGGCCGCCCATGATGATCACGTCCTTGCGCCGGCCGCACACCACGATCTGCCCGTCTTCCACCAGATATCCCTCGTCGCCGATGTCCAGCCACCCGTCGGCGTCGCGGGCACTCTCGTAACCGTCCGGGGTCACGTACCCGTCGGTCACCGAATCGCCGCGCAGCTGGATGCGGCCCACCTGGCGCACGCCCAGCGGTTTTCCGTCGTCGTCGACGACCTGCACCTCGACGCTCGGGTAGGGCCGGCCCAGCTTCGGGATCTCCCTCGTGTCGCCGGGTGTCGCCCGGCCGCGCTCCAGTTCCGAACCGTCCACCGAGTCGAGCAGCATCTCGTCCGACATCTCCGACATGGAGATGACCAGCGTGCTCTCGGCGGCGCCGTAGCAGCAGTTCACGGCCTCGGGCCGCAGCCCGAACCGGGCCGCGGTCTCGACGAACGCACGCATCGTCGCCGGGTCGATCGGCTCCGCGCCGTTGCCCGCCACCCGCAGCGTGGACAGGTCCAGCGCGCCGTCCGGCACCCGGGCGAGCTGCCGGTTGAGCACCGCCCACGCGAAGTTCGGCGCCGTGGTGATCGTGCCGCCGTAACGGCTCATCATCTCGGCCCACACCAGCGGGCGGCTCAGGAAATCGGCGGGCCGCAGGCTCACCAGCTCCATCCCCGTCATCATCGGCAACAGCAGGCAGCCCACCATGCCCATGTCGTGGAACATCGGCAGCCACGACACCATCACGCCGGTCTCGTCGCAGCCCAGGTGGTCGCGGGAGTTGGCCAGGTTCGCGTACAGGTTGCGGTGGGTGATCCGCACGGCCTTCGGCTCGGCGGTGGAACCGCTGGTCAACTGCAACAACGCGACGTCGTCTTCGCCGACGGAGACCGGTGGGTGGTCCGGCCCGGCGATCAGCTCACCGGCCTGATAATTCTTGATGCCGTACGCCTCCAGCACCGGTGTCACCGCTTCGAAGGGAGCGCCGACCACCACCGCCCGTGCGTCGATCATGCGCAGGACGCGCACCGTGTCCGCGCGCCACGCCTGCAGGTCGGTGCGCGGGGTCGGCTGGTGCAGCATGGTCATGCTGCCGCCGGCCAGCCAGATGCCCTGCGCCACCGGCGCGGTCTCGACCGGCAGCCCGGCGAGCACGGCCACCGCCTGCCCCGGTTGCAAGCCACCGCGAACCAGCCCGGCGGCCACGCCCCTCGCCTTACGATGCAGCTCGGACCAGGTGATGCGAGCCTTTGCCGCGGGTTCGCCGGTGACCATGCCGGTCGCCGCGGCCTGCGCTGTCATGATCACTTCATCGATGAATCGGCTCACCAGGCCACCGTACGGCCGATAGTGGCGAAGGGCACCCTTTCGGTGTCGTAAATGGGCGTGCTAGCAGGTAGGGCCCGGTGACAGGATAAGAAGCTCTTTTTCGAAATCCCTCTCCGCAGCTTCCAGACCGACCCTGGAGTTTCTTGTGACTGACACGGCAGCCGCGCAGCCTGCCAAGTTGGACGCCGCCGTTCTCAAGATCGCCGGCGTGGTGGTCCTGGGCGCGATCATGTCGATTCTCGACATCACCGTCGTGAGCGTCGCCCTGCCCACCTTCCAGACCGAGTTCGACGCCACCTACGCCCAGGTCGCCTGGACGCTGACCGGCTACACCCTGGCGCTGGCCACGGTGATCCCGCTGAGTGGCTGGGCCGCCGACCGGTTCGGCACCAAGCGGCTCTACATGCTCGCCCTGTTCCTGTTCACGGCCGGTTCGGTGCTCTGCGCCACGGCCGGCTCGATCGAGCAGCTCGTCGCCTACCGGGTGTTGCAGGGCCTGGGCGGTGGCATGCTCATGCCACTCGGTATGACGATCATGACCCGCGCCGCCGGTCCCGAGCGGATCGGCCGACTGATGGCGGTCCTCGGCATCCCGATGCTGCTCGGCCCGATCGGCGGCCCGATCCTCGGCGGCTGGCTGATCGAGGCGGCGAGCTGGCACTGGGTCTTCCTGATCAACCTGCCGATCGGCATCATCGGCCTGGTCTACGCATTCTTCGCGCTGCCCAAGGACGACCCGAAGCCGTCCGAGTCGTTCGACTTCGTCGGCATGCTTATGCTCTCCCCCGGCCTCGCCCTCTTCCTGTACGGCGTGTCCTCGCTGCCCGAGACCGGCACGATCACCGCCACCAAGGTGTGGGTGACGATGCTGATCGGCGCGCTGCTGGTGATCGGCTTCGTGGTCTACTCGTTCAAGCCGAAGCACCCGCTGCTCGACCTGCGGCTGTTCCGCAACAAGCGGCTGGCCGTCTCGACGATCTCGCTGTTCGTGTTCGTCATCGCGTTCATGGGCGCCGGCCTGCTGTTCCCCAGCTACTTCCTGCAGGTGCGCGGCGAGTCCACGCTGCACGCCGGCCTGCTGATGGCACCGCAGGGCATCGGCGCGATGATCACCATGCCGATCGCCGGCACGCTCGCCGACCGGATCCCGGTGGGCCGCACGGTGCCGTTCGCGATGGCCCTGATCGCCCTCGGGTTCTTCACCTTCACCCAGGTCGGCACCGACACGTCCTACCTGCTGCTGTGCGGTTCGCTGTTCGTGATGGGTCTCGGCATGGGCGGCACGATGATGCCGATCATGACCTCGGCCCTGCGCACGCTGACCAACCACGAGGTCGCTCGCGGCTCCACGCTGGTGAACATCCTGCAGCAGATCGGCGGCTCGATCGGCACCGCGACCATGTCGGTGATCCTGACCAGCCACCTGAACGGCTCGGCCCCGATCCCCGGCGTCACCAACCCGGGCACCGGCGAACCGGTCACCGAGGCGGAGGCGGCGATCGCGGCCCAGCACGGCGCACAGATGCAGCTCCCGCCGGACGTCCTGCAGCGGGGTCTGACGTTCGTGGCCGACTCGTTCGCCAGCACCTTCTGGGTGGGCTTCATCCTGGTCCTGGCGACGTTCATCCCGATCGCCTTCCTGCCCCGCAAGAAGGCCCCGGCGTCCGAGGCCCCGTCAGCCGACGAAGGCGCCGTCCCGACCCCGGTCGTCATGCACTGACCGCAGCGCCGCGAGGAGACGGCCGACCTCCACTTCGTCGGTCGTCTCCCGCCCGCTCTGGCCGCCGAGGGCCGCACTGCCCAGCGTGACGCCGACGGTGTCGGCGACGAACCCCTTGCCGGAGGCGTGCACCGCCGCCACCCCAGCCCGCACCAGGTCCACCACCACCTCGGGCCGCACCCCGCCGCCCGCCATGATCTCGATCCGGCCGGCGGCGTGTTTCACGAGCCGGGCCAGTTGGGGCAGCGAATCGCCGGCCGCGGCGGCCCCACCCGAGGTCAGCACCCGCCGCACGCCCAGCTCCGCGAGCGTGTCGATCGCCGCGAGCGGATCCACCACCGTGTCGAACGCCCGGTGAAAGGTGACCTCCGCGCCGGCCGCATCGATCACCCGCCGCATCAGGGCGGTGTCCACCGTGCCGGACCGCACCCCGCCGACCACCACTCCCGCCGCGCCGGCCTCGATCGCGTGGCGGACGTCCCGGACCGTCAGCGCCACCTCGTCCGGCTCGTAGTCGAAGCCGCCCGGGCGCGGGCGCACCAGCACATGCACCGGCGGCATGCCCGGGGTCGCGACCGCCGCCTCGATGAACGCCAGGGACGGGGTGAGGCCGCCGAGGGGCAGCGCCGAGCAGAGTTCGATGCGGTCGACGCCGAGGCGGGCCGCGACGGCCAGGCCGTTCGTGTCCTGGACCGCGAGTTCAAAGGCAACCATTGCGCGAAACTCTAAACGGTCAGCCGCCGGTAAACTCATGCGCTATGCCGGAAAGCCGCCAGCCGCCGCCGCGGGCCGAGACCGGCGGCGGGTGGCTGCCGCACGGCTATCACCTCGGCCCACACTCGCACACCGACGGCCAGCTGGTCTATGCGGCCTTCGGCGCCCTGGCCACCAGCACCGAGCGCGGCACCTGGGTGGCGCCGGCTCACCGGGTCACCTGGACGCCGCCGGGGTTCGACCACTCCCATCGCTTCTACGGCCGGACCGACGTACGGCTCGTCGTCATCCCGGCCGGCCTGTGCGACACGCTCGTGCCGTACCCCAGTGTCTTCGCCGTCAGCCCGCTGCTGCGGGAAGCGCTTCTGGCGCTGACCGACCGGCCGGAGATCCGGCCGGGCGCTTTCGAACGACTGCGCGCGGTGGTGATCGACGAGCTCGGCGAGACCCCCGAGCAGTCCCTGCACCTGCCCGAACCGCGGGACGACCGGCTGCTGACGGTCACCGGCCTGCTGCACGCCGACCCGGCCCGGTCGGCGACCCTGGCCGAGCTCGGCCGGGCCGCCGGGGCCGGCGAGCGCACCCTCAGCCGCCTGTTCCACACCGAGCTGGGGATGAGCTTCCACCGGTGGCGCACCATCCTGCGCATCCACCACGCCCTGGTCCGTCTGGCCGAGGGCCGGTCGGTCACCGACACCGCGATGGCGTGTGGGTGGTCGAACCCGTCGAGCTTCATCGAGGCGTTCACCGCGGTCGTCGGGCAGACCCCGGGCCGCTACCAGGCCGACCTGGCTGCCCGACCCAATACCGTCGCCGCTGAATGACGCCTCACGCTCAGCCGGGAACGTCCCGGACCGAAAGGAGTTTTGGGGTCGGTTACGGCGAAAGGGCGGGTGTCGTGGAGGTCAATCCCAAAACGGTCCAGGTGACCACGCGGCGGAACGCGGTGGCCGGCCGGCTCGCCGACTTCCGCGTCGGCACGAAGATCTACGTGTCGGTGCTGATCGTCGCGGTGGCGGCGCTGGGCATCGGGGTGTTCGGGATCAGCCGGATGAACAGCCTCAACGGCGACATCAAGGAGATGAAGACCCGCCATGTCGACGCGCTCGTGCAGCTCAGCACGATGCGCGGCTACTCGGCCGACAGCTTCCAGGGCATGTGGCTCTACGCCCTGCTGCCCACGGACAAGGACACCTACGTCACCCGGACCAAGACCGCCGACGCGGGGTTCGTGACCGCTCTGACCGCGTACCGTCAGCTTGCCGCCGGTTCGCCGGAGAGCACCGCGGCCGCGACGAGCCTCGCCGGGACCTTCGACTACTACCAGACGCTGCGCGACGTGCTGGTGTTCCACGAGTCCGCCCCGGCCGGATTCGAGACCCCGACCGGCGACCAGATCGGCAAGGTCTGGGGCCAGACGCAGACCGACCTGAAGGACGCGATCGTCACGCTGCAGGAGACCGAGGAGGCCGAGGCGGCCGCGATGACCGCCGACGCCGAGGAGGCCTACCGGAACGCCCGCAACCAGCTGATCATCATCATGGTGGTGGCCCTGCTGGTCGCGCTCGGCCTGGCCGTATTCGTCTGCCGGCTGATCCTGCGCCAGCTGGCCAGCGTCGCCGACTCGCTCGGCGCCGTCGCCCAGGGCGACCTGGCGGTGGCCGCGCAGGTGCAGTCCCGCGACGAGCTCGGCGCGATGGCGATGGCCGTCAACACCGCCCGGGACGGCCTGCGCGACGTCGTCGGCCACCTCTCCTCCAGCTCCCGGGCCCTCGGCGAGAGCACCGCCCAGCTGACCGGCAGCACCGAACGCATCGGTCTGTCGGCCCGCGAGGCGGCCACCCAGGCCGACGCGGTCGCGGCCGCCGCCGGTGCGGTCTCGGCGAACGTGCACACCGTGTCCGCCGGCAGCCACGAGATGGGCGCGTCGATCCGGGAGATCGCGGAGAGCGCCAACGAGGCGGCCCGGGTGGCGTCCGAGGCGGTCGGGGTGGCCGAGAACACCAACGCCACGGTGTCGAAGCTCGGTGTCTCCAGCGTCGAGATCGGCAACGTGGTCAAGGCCATCACGTCGATCGCCGAGCAGACCAACCTGCTCGCCCTGAACGCGACGATCGAGGCGGCCCGGGCCGGCGAGTCCGGCAAGGGCTTCGCCGTGGTGGCCAGCGAGGTCAAGGACCTGGCCCAGGAGACCGCGCGGGCGACCGAGGACATCTCCAAGCGGGTCGAGGCGATCCAGGCCGACACCGAGAGCGCGGTCGTGGCGATCGGCGAGATCTCCACGATCATCGCCCGGATCAACGACTACCAGCTGACCATCGCCTCCGCGGTCGAGGAGCAGACCGCGACCACCGGCGAGATGAGCCGCAGCGTCGCCGACGCGGCCCAGGGCAGCACCGACATCGCCGGCACCATCAGCGGCGTCGCGAACGCCACCCAGGCCACCACCACGGCGCTCGCCGAGACCACCAGCGCGGTGCACGAGCTGGCCGGCATCAGCGGCGAGCTGCAGCAGGTGATCGGCCGCTTCCGCCTCTGAAGCTCTCGCGGCGGAAGCGGCCGACTCGTCACTCGCCGACGTGGGCCGCGGCGGCCAGGATGGTGTCCAGCGTGACCTGCGGGTGCGACACCATCGAGACGTGTGACCCGGCCACCTCGGTGATCTTGGCGCCGGCCCGCTCGGCCATCGACCGCTGGGTGGCGGCCGGGATGACCAGGTCCTCGGTGCCGACGACGGCCCAGCTCGGCAGGGTCTTCCAGGCCGCGCTGACCGACGGAGTGGTGTTGGCGCTCAGCGTGATCGGCCGCTGGCCCGCCACGATCAGCCACCGGTCCGCCTCGGGCAGGTCCTGGGCGAAGAAGTTGTGCACCGTGTCCGGCTTGAGGAACGCCTCCGCGTCGCCCTCCGGGCCGCCCGGGTAACCCGCGATGTCGAGAACGGTGGTCGGGTCGGGAACATCGAGCGCCGACCCGGAACCGCCGAGGATCTGGAAGACGTTCTCGCCCTCCTCCGGGACGAAGGCATCGACATAGACCAGGGCGCGCACGTCACCGCCACCGGTGGCGGCGTTGGTGATGACGAAACCGCCGTACGAGTGCCCGGCCAGCACCACCGGCCCGGTCGTCCGCTGAGCGAGGAAGGACGAGATGTACGCGGCGTCGGCGGCCACCCCGCGCAGCAGGTTGGGCGGGGCGAGAACGGTGAATCCCTGGTTCCGCAGTTCGGACGCGACAGCGTTCCAGCTGGACGCGTCGGCCCACGCGCCGTGCACGAGAACGATGGTGGGTTTTGCCATGTCTGTCTCCTTGCGTCATCTGCGGGCCCAAACGGGGCTCGCCGTCCCATCCTCGCCCTTCCGGAGGGAATGCGACGGGCGCGAAGGTAAACATCAGAGTTTTGCGGACTCCTCGAGCCGGGCCGGGGTCACTGCGCCCGCGTAGAACCGGCCGTCCGCGGTGACCAGGACGCTGACCAGGGTGCCGGCGAACACGCGGCGGCGGCCGTCGGGATCGGGCAGCCGCGCGGTGAGCACCGACGTCCAGCCCGCCCCGAGCACCGAGGCCACGGGCAGCGCGGTGTGGTCGTTGCCCTCGGTGATCGTGGTGCCGGGCGGCGGCTTGAACACGAACTGCTCGCGGTCCGGCACCGCAAAGCTGATCTGCTGGAACGCGACCCGCATGGCCGGCCTGGCCGCGTTCTTCGGGTACACGTCGACGCGCAGCGGGATGTGGTGCTCGGCGTCGACCGCCAGGTTCACCCGGCCGATCAGCGACGCCGGGTCCCGGGGGCGCAGCACCAGCTCGTAGGCGTCCCGGCCGGCGACCTCGGTGACGCCGCCCGTGCTGACCGCGGTGGCCGGGTCGATCGAGGCCAGTGCGGCACCGGTCCCCAGCGGCGTGTCCGGCAGGGTGAGGTGACTGGCCATCCGGTCGGTGCTGTTCCACAGCCAGGCCTCCGCCCCGTTGCGGATCAGGTCGGTCTCGCCGTGGGCGTTCAGCAGCGCCAGCCGCTGCCGGTCCGGCCCCGCGAACCAGACCCGGATGGTGCTCGTGCCGGTCAGCAGACCGGCCAGGTCGGCGGCACCACCGGTCCCCCGCTTGCCGACGCCCCGGGCGAGGCTCGCGACGCCGGGCAACCCCAGGTCGGCGCTTTGCACGATGGTTCCGGACACCCCGTCCACCTCGGCATCGCGCAGGTCCGCTAGCAGCTGCGCCGCGCTGCGCGGCGGCAGCGCCGAGTCCGCCCTCGCCACGATCGTGCCGGCGGTCGCCCCGCCGCCGATGACAACGGCCGCCGCGACCGCCGGCACCAGCCAGTGCAACGCCCGCCGGGATCCGAACACGGGCAGATCCTCGCCCGCCGCCGCTGTGACCGTGCTGAGAGCGGGGTGCGGTTAACCGCACCCGCATCGGCCGGTCTGCCCGGCTGTTTCCCGGCCCGCCGGAAACCAGGGTGGACACATGGATTCCGTCATCTCCCTGGCCTCGGTATCGAGGCGCTATCCGCGCGGAGTGGTCGCGCTGCACGAGGTGTCCCTCGACGTTCCGCCCGGCCAGTTCGTGGCCGTCATGGGCGCCACCGGCTCCGGCAAGAGCACCCTCCTGCACTGCGCGGCCGGCCTCGACCGGCCCACCGGCGGACAGGTGCGGCTGGCCGGACACGACATCACCCGGATGAACGAGTCGCGCCGCACCCGCCTGCGGCGTGACCACGCAGGTTTCGTCTTCCAGGCCTACAACCTGCTCTCCGAGCTGACCGTCCGGCAGAACGTCGCGCTCCCGGTGCGGCTCGGCGGGCCGCGCAACCGCACGGTCGACGAGGTGCTGGCCCAGGTCGGGCTGGCCGGTTACGGCAAGCGGCCGGTGGGCGAGCTGTCCGGCGGCCAGCGGCAGCGCGTCGCGATCGCCCGCGCGCTGATCACCACCCCGGCGGCGGTCTTCGCCGACGAGCCGACCGGCGCGCTCGACCCGGCCACCGGCGGTCGCATCCTCGCGCTGCTGCGGGCCGCGGCCGACCGGGACGGCGCCGCCGTGCTGATGGTGACCCACGACCCGGCCGCCGCCGCCTGGGCCGACCGCCTCGTCCTGCTGCGGGACGGCGTGGTCGCGCACGACGGTCCGGCCCCGGAAGCGGCCGAGATCGCGGGCCGGCTGCGCGGAGTGTCGGCGGTGGCGGCGTGATCCGGCAGGCGCTCCGGCGGAACCCGTGGGCGTTCCTCGGCCCGGCGACCACCCAGTCGCTGGCGGCCGCGCTGGTCACCATCGGCCTCTGCGGGACGGCGTCGCTCGGCGGCGCGCCGCTGACCGCGGCCCAGCGGGCCACGATGACCGCCGACGGGACGGCCGACATCGGGATCCTCTTCCTGATGATGTCGATCTATCTGTCCATCCTGGTGGTCGGGGTGACGATCGGGACCGCGATCGCCGACCAGGGCCGCGACCTCGCCCTGTTCCGCACGGTCGGCGCCACGCCCTGGCGGGTGCGGCGGGCGATCGCCGCGCAGGCCGCCATCGTCGCCGTCCCGGCCACGGTGGCCGGCGTACCGCTCGGGTTGCTGCTCGGCCGGGCCTGGGTGCACGGCCTCGTCGGCCACGGCATCGTGCCGGCCGAGGTGACCTTCCGGATCCACGGCGGCACCGTGCCGATCGCGTTCGCGGTCACCATCGGCACCTCGCTGCTCGGGGCGCTGATCGCCGCGATCCGGCCGTCCCGGCTGCGCCCGGCGATGGCGATGACCGAGGCCGCGGTGCCGGGGCGGCGGAAGGGCCGCATCCGTACGCCGATGGGTCTGCTCCTGGTCGGTGGCGGCATCGCGCTCGCGGTCCTGATCAGCGACGCGGACGCGCAGACCGCCGACAACGCCGGCCTGTTCGTCATGCTGGCGATGTGCTTCGGCGTCGGCATGCTGGGCCCGGTGCTGCTGCGGCTCGCGGCGCCGGCGGCCCGTCTGTTCGGCGCGGCCGGCCAGGTCGCCGCGGACAACGTGGTCGCCCGCCGCCGCTCGCTGTCCGGTGCGCTGGTCCCGCTGACCCTGGCCATCGGATTCGCCGCGTTCACCATCGTCATCGCCGCCACCACCGAACACGTCACCGGTGTCGCCCAGGCCGCCGCCGACCGGTGGCTGACCTACGCCGGAACCGGCACGTACACCGCCTTCGCGGCGATCGCCGCGGTCAACACGCTGATCACCGTGATCCGGGCCCGGCGCAACGACCTGGCCGTCATGCGACTGGTCGGCGGGACCCGGGGGCACACGCTGCGGGTGGTGATCTGCGAGGCTCTGGTGGTGACCGCCACCGCGCTCGTGGCCGGGGCCGTGGTGGCCGCGACCGTCCTGCTCCCCCTGCTGCACACCGCCCTGGGCACCTGGCGCCCGTGGGTGCCGGCGCCGTTCCTGGCCGGCAGCATCCTGGGGACGGCCGCGCTGGTCCTGGCCGGGCTGGCCCTGCCGGCCGCCGCGATGCTGCGGCAACCGCCGATCGAGGTCGTCGGGTGATCCTGCTCCGGGTGTGGGCGAGCGCCCGCTGGTGGCGCGAGCTGGCGTTCGTCCTGTCCGGAGCGGTGCTGCGGCTGCCCACCACCGCACTCGCCCTGCTGGGCATCGCGGCCTGCGGGCTCTCTGTCGTGATCTTCGGGCTGGCGCTGCTGGCCGGCCTGCTCGCGGTGGCCCGGCGCACCCCCGCCTACTTCCGCGCGCCGGCCCGCAAACTGCTCGGCTGGGACTGGCCGGACGCGAAACCGGCGAGCCGCAACCCGCTGACCGACAGCACCGCGTGGCGCGCCCTCGCGTACTGCTTCGTGGGTTTCGCCCTGATCTACACCGGTGCCTACTTCACCGTGTTCCTGCTGGGCAGCGGACTGGCGGCACTCACCTATCCGGCCTGGTGGTTCGCCGAGGCGGGCGACCACAGCTGGGCGGGCTCCTGGCTGGTGGCCGGCGAGGGTCTGCTGTTGCTGCTGGCCGCGCCGTGGTTCGTCCGGCTCGTGGTGTTCGCCGATTCGCTGCTGGTGCGCGGCCTGCTGCACCCCAGCAAGGCGGCGCGGCGGATCGCCCAGCTGGAGGCGGGCCGGGCGGCCCTGCAGGCCGACGCGGCGGCCCTGCTGCGCCGCGTCGAACGCGATCTGCACGACGGCACCCAGGCGCGGCTGGTCACCCTGGGCGTCCAACTAGCGCGGATAGAGCACAAAACCGACGAGCCTGACGTACGCGCATTGGCCGCCGACTCCCGCCACACCGTCACCGAGGCCCTGGCCGAGCTGCGCGACATAGTCCGGGGCATGCACCCGCCCGCACTCGACGACGGTCTCGAGATCGCCCTGTCCACGCTGGCCGCCCGCAGCGCGGTCCCCGCCACGGTGCGGGTGGACCTGGCCGGCCGCCCACCCGACGCCACCGCCTCGGCGATCTACTTCACCGTCGCGGAACTGCTCACCAACGTGGCCCGGCACGCCAAAGCCACGAGGGTGGCGATCGTCCTGACCGACGACCCCACCCGCCTCACCCTGACCGTCCACGACGACGGCCAGGGCGGCGCGGCAGTCGGCGCCCCGACCGGCGGGCCGGGCGGCGGCCCAGGGGGCGGCGTGCCGGGAGGCGGGCCGGGCGGCGGCGGCGCGGCTGGCGGGCCGGGCGGCGGCCCAGGGGGCGGCGTGCCGGGAGGCGGGCCGGGCGGCGGCGGCGCGGCTGGCGGGCCTGGCGGCGGCGCGGCTGGCGGGCCGGGCGGCGGCGCGGCTGGCGGGCCGGGCGGCGCAACGCCGGCGGGCAGCGGCCTGGCCGGGCTGGCCCGTCGTGCCGAAGCCCTCGACGGCGGCCTGCGGGTCGACTCCCCCGCGGGCGGCCCGACCATCGTGACCATGACTCTGCCCCGGGAGTACTGACATGCGCGTCGTCATCGCCGAGGACAACCCGCTGCTGCGGGACGGCATCGTGCTGCTGCTCGGCGAGCACGGCATCGAGGTGGCCGCCGCTGTCAGCGACGGCGACACGCTCCTGGCCGCCGTCGACCGGGAACAACCGGATGCCGCCGTCGTGGACGTGCGGATGCCACCCACGCACACCGACGAGGGGTTGCGCGCGGCGTTGACCATCCGGTCGGCGTACCCCCAGATCGGGGTCTTGGTCTTCTCCCAGTGGGTGGAGACGAGCTATGCCCGGCGGCTGCTGTCGGAGAACGCCGGCAAGGTCGGCTACCTGCTGAAGGACCGCATCGTCAGTACCGACGAGTTCGTGGACGCGCTGCGCCGGGTCGCGGCCGGCGGCACCGCCCTGGACCCGGAACTCGTGCGGCACCTGCTGGCCGCGCCCGCGGTGGACGCCGGCCTCGCCCGGCTCAGCGCCCGCGAGCGCGAGATCCTCGGCCTGCTGGCGGAGGGCCGCTCCAACGTGGCCATCGCCGAGTCCCTGCACCTGGTGGAGCGCAGCGTGGAAAAGCACGTGACGTCCATCTTCACGAAGCTGGACCTGCCCCACGACCGCTCCGACCACCGGCGGGTCCTGGCCGTCCTGCGTTACCTGCGAGCCTGACTTTGTCCTCGTCGAGGTTACCTCTCTGTCGGGCCGGGAATTGTTTCCGCGATTGGCATGATCCTTCCTTAGCGGACGCAATGCGGGGCGCGAAAGAATATATCCATGCGGTACCAGCAGCTTCAGCTATTCAGCCGGTCCACCAATGCTGCCCTGCGTGACCGCACCCGAGCACGTAACTATTCGCCGACGAAAGAGGAGTTCCGCCGCGACCATGCGCGTCGCCGAAATTGGGGCCTCGCGCGGCGCCACGCGCGCAAGCTGTGCCAGCTGCACGGCTGCTCCCGCAGGTGCGCCGAGGTGGGCCTGCATGATCACGCCGAGCCGGTCCCACCACTGATCTGGCCGGAGGGGGCGACCTGTGCGCAGCGGCCCGCGCCGGGCCGCGATGCCTCAGCCGGGCGTGACGTGCCGGCAGGCGAGAAGCAGCGGCCCGCCCTCGCCGGCCAGGCAGCTTCCACGTGCCGGACGGACACCGAAACGCACGCGGAATCCGCGCGCGCAACAGAAGCGACCGCCCGGACCGATCCCACGCACATGGCAGTTACCGCTGCTCAGAGCGAGTCCCCGTGGCAGACCGGAGCGGCGACGCAGGCCGACGCCGCGCGCCAGGCGGACAGTCCCGGCCAGCCGCACAGTCCCGGCCAGCCGGACAGTCCCATCCAGGCGGACGCTCCAGGCCGAACCGACAGTCCAGCCCGAGCGGACACTCCCCGCGGGACCGACACTCCGGGCGGGACCGACACTCCGGGCGGGGCTGACACTCCGGGCGGAGCCGACACTCCAGGCCGGGCCGACACTCCGGGCCGGGCTGCGTCGGTGCACCCAGCCGAGCCGAGTAGGAACGCCCGGCCGAGGCCGTCGGCCGTCACGGCTCGGCAGAGCGGGACCGGACGATGCCGGTTGCCCGATGTCGTCGCACGGTCCGCGTCCGCGCGCTGCGCGCCTCCCGCCCGTGCGCCCCCCGACTACGCGACCGCCACCCTCGCGACTCCCGCCCTCGCGACTCCCGCCCTCGCGACTCCCGCCCTCGCGACTCCCGCCCCGGAGGGGAGGTCCATCGGCCGTATCGCTGTCGGCGGAATCGCGGTGCACCCGGCGGCGATCGCTGTGCGACAACAGGCTCGCTCCGGCCGGCATTGGGCCGCGACATTGCGCCAATAACACGTCACTAAAGCCTGGGGGAACGCCAAGAATAGACCGACGGCATCAGTTGCTGAATAATCGGCAACGATCTTGGGAAAAGGGGCGAAAAGCTCGCCCAGCAAAAGGCACGGAGGGCGAAATCATCCTCCGGCACAGCATTGCTGCCGGGAGCCCAATTGTCGAAGGCGACGACATGCCGAAAGTGGGTATTCTTAATCGACGCGAGGTGGCCGAGCGGCTGCCACCCCTAAAGCTCAGCGGGGCCCCCGCCCTGGACGCACGGCCCACCGCGCCTCTCGCTACGTGGCCGCGGACCGGGATTCTCGGGATGACTGTCTGACCTGGGCTACCGGGCGGAAGCGGTCGTCCAGGGTGATCAGCAGGCTCAGGAGCAGTGTGAAGAAGAGTGCGTTGCCCAGCTTCAGCTCGCCGCGCAGCAGCTCCACCGCCAGCACCAGGCCGGCGTTGGTCAACAGCCGCAGGCCGAACGCCGCGACTGCCGACTCGCGGCTGCCGGTGCGGCGAGCCACGGCCAGCGTGATCGCCGTGTTGACCAGCACGAACACGCCGATGCCCAGGAACATCTGCAAGTGCGTGGCTCGGATGCCGGGCAGCACCTCGCCATAGATGACGCACAGCAGTCCGATGAGCATCACCTTCTCGGCGGTCGCCCCGGACAGCAGCCGCCAGTGCGTGGTGACCCAGTGGTCCCGTTCGGCCGCGGTGTCGATCTCGGCCGGGAGCGGTTCGGCGGCCACCCGCGTGGTCCAGGCCGGGCCGGGCAGGCGGGGCCACAGCCAGAGCCGCACGAAGAGCACCAGGGCTACGCCGAGTGCGGCGAGGACGGGGATCAGCCCGGGGTGGGCCTGCAGGGTGTCGGTCACGTCGAGTTGGGCGACGTGGATCCACCACTCCTGCGGAAGCTTCACAAAAACCCAGATGCAGGCCGCGGTGGTCACCCACCCTCGGGCACTCACGCTCGCCGGGTTCCAACGGAGGCGGACGATTTCGTACGCGATGAAGAAGTATTCGAAGGTGTTCGGGAAGATCAGCAGCAGTGGCCGCCACGCGACCAGCTCGAACAGCACGACCCCGGCGAGCCGGTAGAAGAAGAGGAACCGGGCCACCCGGAGGGCCGGCCGGCTGGTCCAGTTGCGCAGCACCGACAGGTAGGCGACGGACAGGTAGAACATGTCCATCGCCTTGTCGTAGCTCTGGTAGCCGGGCGGGTCGTAGCCGAACCACTGGAACACCGACTGGTCGATGCCGTCGAGCACGAGCGCCGCCACGATCGCGGGCAGCGGGAACAGCGGAATGAACAGCGGCACGACGAACCGCGCCCCGACCACCACGAGGAAGACGATCCCCATGGCGCGGATCGTTGCACGGCCGGCCGGAGCGGGGTCTCATCTGCCGTGGATGACCAGCACGGTCTTGCCGCCCAGGAGACCGGCCTCGGCCTCCCGATGGACGAGGGCCAGGTCGGCCAGCGGCCGGGTCCGGACATCGAGGTGTACGACGCCGGCGTCGACGAGCGCGACGAGGACGGCCAGATCCCCGGCGTCGTCACGGGTCACGAAGTGCACGCCGGGCGGCGGCACCCGGTCGGTGATCGACACCAGCACTCCGCCCGGCCGCAGCAGCGACGCCGCGTCGCCGACCCCGATCGGAGCGAGATGCAGGACGGCGTCGACGCTGCCCGGCCGGGCCGTCGCGGTGACGTGCGCGCCGGCGTGTGCGGCCAACTGCACCGCGATCCGGCCGACCGCCCCGCCGGCCCCGTTGACGAGCACGCGCTGCCCGGCCGCGATCTTCGCGTGTTCGAACACGGCCTGCCAGGCGGTGACCCCGGCGATCGGCAGCACGGCGGCGTGCGCGAGGGGCACCGTGGTGGGTGCCGCGACGAGGCTGCGGGCCGGCACCGCGACGTATTCGGCGGCGGCGCCGGACGCCCGGCCGACCACCCGCTCGCCGGTCCCGACGACCGTGCCGGCGACCTCGCCGCCGAGGGTGACCGGCAGTTCGACCGGCATGATGTCGCGCAGCAGCCCGCGGCGCAGCCCGATGTCGGACGGGTTGAACGAGGTGGCCTCGACCCGGACCAGCACTTCGCCCGGGCCGGGCACGGGGCGCGGCACGTCGTCCGCCCGGATCTCGGCGGCGTCCCCGTACCGATGAATTCGCATGGCTTTCACCAGGCGAACCTATGGCGGCCGGCGAAGACGAACAATGCGCGACAGTCGCTGGTCCATACGCGATCGTCTCGCTACGGTGTCGAGGTGGACGTGCTCAGCGACGTGATCACGGTGATGCGCACCGGCCGGCCCCGCTCGGCGCTGGCCGGCTGGCAGGCGCCGTGGGCGCAGGAGTTCGCCGCGGTGCCCGGCTCGGCCGGCTTCCAGATCGTCCTGCGTGGACCGTGCTGGCTGCTGCGGCCGGCGGCCGACCCGCTGCCCCTGGCGGTCGGGGACGTGGTGTTCCGCCCGCACGGCGCCGGGCACATCCTCGCCGACGACCCGGCGACCCGGCCGGTCGCGCCCGCCTGCCACCCCGGCGACCCGCGGGCCTCGGACGGCTACGTGGCGGTCACCGCACCGGACACCGTGACCCTCTGCGGCGCCTACGAACTGGGCACCGACCGCGCCCATCCGCTGCTGGCCGGCCTGCCCGACCTGATCCACCTGCCCCGGCCGGCCGAGTTGCGGGGCACCGTCGACCTGCTGGCCGCCGAGATGGAACGCCCCCGGCTCGGCACCGACGCCATCGTGCCCGCGCTGCTCGACACCCTGCTGCTGCACATCCTGCGCACCTGGCTGGACCGGTCGGAGACGGGCTGGGCGGCGGCGGTCAACGAGCCGGCCACCGCGGCCGCGCTGGAGGCGATGCACCGCGAGCCGGCCCGGCCGTGGACGGTCGCGACTCTCGCCGCGCGGGCCGGACTGTCCCGGGCGCCGTTCGCCCGCCGCTTCGCCGAGCGCACCGGTCAGCCGCCGTTGACCTATCTGACCTGGTGGCGCATGGTCACCGCGGCCCGGCTGCTGCGCGAGTCGGACGCGCCGCTCAGCGTGGTCGCGGCCCGGGTGGGTTACACCTCCGAGTTCGCGTTCGCCACCGCGTTCAAGCGCCGGCACGGCGTCGCGCCCGGCCGGTACCGCACCGGTTACAGCGAGATCCAATAACGGCGGGCCGGACCGTACGGGGTGTCCCGCACGCCTTCCAGAACACCGCCGCCGCGTTCGATGGTGCGGGCCGACGCGGTGTTCTCCTCGGCGCACATCAACGACACCCGGCGCAGCCCGGCCGAGCGGGCCTCGTCGAGGATCCCGGTAAGGGCCCAGGAGGCGAGGCCGCGGCGCCGGGCCGAGGGGCGTACGCCGAAGCCGACGTGCCCCATCGGCGGGGTGGCACCGTCGAACTCGTAGCGCAGGGCGATGCCACCGAGCACCCGCTCCCCCTCGACGATCCACCGGTAGACGTGCCCGATGTCGTGCTCCTCGTCCGGGTCCTCATCGAACACCAGCCGGGCCACCCACTCGGCGAACCCGGCCGCCGAGCCGACGTCGTCGGAGGGCCGCAACCCGAAGCCGTCCTCGTGCTGCCCGGGCCCCCACTCGCGATGCGCGTCGAGCCAGGCGGCACGCAACCGGACGGTGGGCACGATCAGTTCGGGCATGCGCCGACGCTACTCGTTGTGCAGCACCTCGGCGATCGGGAGCCGGGCCGCCCGGCGGGCCGGGAGCAGCGCGCCGAGCACGGCGATCGCGACCCCGGCCAGGACCACCAGGGCCAGCCCGCCCGGGTTCCACACGTGGAACATCCGGGCCGGCAGGTCGATCTCGGCGGCCGCCCCGGCCATCGGCAGGATGAGCCGGTGGGCGCCGATGCCGGCCGGGATCCCGGCGACGCCGGCCACCACGCCGAGGACCGCCATCGAGGTGACCGTCATGGCCACCACCTGCCGCGGGGTCATCCCGATCGACTTGAGCATGCCCAGGTCGCGACGGCGTTCCCGGACGTTGAGCAGAACCGTGTTGAAGACGCTGAGCGCGGCCACGATGCCGATCATGCCGGCGAAGACGACCGAGATGGCGAGCACCGAGAGGGTGAACGAGTTGCTCAGCCCCGAGCCGGCCGCCCAGGCGCTGAGTCCGGGGTCGGCGGCCCGGACCGCGCTCAGGTAGGCACCCGGGTCGCCGGAGACCCGAATCCAGTACATGACCTCGTTGTTCACCACCCGATGCCCGGGCGCCAGGGCGGTGAACAGCGACCAGTCGGCGAACAGGTCGCCGTCGCCGAGCCCGCCCTCCATCGTCTTGCCCACGATGGTCACCGGCTCGTGCCGCCCGTCGTAGGACAGTGACAGCGTGTCCCCGACCGCGAGACCGAGGTGGTGCAGGGCCGCCGAGGAGGCGACCACCTCGCCCGGCGCCGACCGCCACCGGCCCTCCACCAGCTGATCCTGATAGCCGAGGGTGTCCGCGTCGCCGCGCAGGAAGTCCACGTTGAGCGGTTCGACGTGACCGGCGGCGGACACCGGCATGCTCAGGTCGGCGGTCACGTGCACCGTGCCGGGCAGTCCGCGCAGCAGCGCCTCCACCTGCGGGTCGGTGCGCTGCGAGGTGGTCGATCCGACGGCCGCGGGGTTCGGCCGCACCTGCACCTGCACGGCGTCGGCCTGGTCCACCGCCTCGGTGTAGCGGATCACCGACGCGGCCAGTCCGCCCGCGAACGTCACCGTGGTCACCCCGAGCAGCAGCGCGGCCAGGGTCAGCCCGGTGCGGCCCGGTCGCGCGAACGGCAGCCCGAGCCCGAGGCTGAGCACCCGGGGCAGCCGGGTTCCGGCCAGCGCCCGCTGCGCCCGCAGCCCACGACCCGCCTTGGGCGCCGCCCCGGCACTGATCGCCTCGGCCGCGGACAGCCGGTGGGCGCGGGACGCCGGGACGACCGCGGTGAGCACGACGAGCAGCGGCACCCCGACCAGCCCGGTGAGTGGCACCCAGGGCCGGCTGGTGACCTGCGGATCGAGGCCGAGTCCGAGAAACGCGTTGTACAGCAGGGGTTTCGCGGCGAGGGAACCGGCGACCGTACCGAGGACCGCGCCCACGAACGCCGGCACCGTCACCATGATCAGGTAGACCAGGACCACCTGCGGCGGCGTGAAGCCGAGCGCCTTGAGCACCCCGATGTGCCGGAAACCGGAGACGACCGCGCCGCTGACCACGTTCGCCACGATCAGCACCGCGGTGATCAGCCCGAGCAGTCCGAAGACGATCAGGAACGGCAGGATCGTGCCCGGCCCGGCCGCCACCTCCGCTTTCTGGGTGAGGTAGGACCGGGTGGCGAGCAGCCCCTCCGGCGGAACAGGCCGGTCGCCGCCGGTGAAGCGGTAGAGCACCTGCGAGCCGGTCGGCCGCAGCGAGGCCATGGTCGCGGGCGAGACCCACACGTCGGCGGTGTGGCTGAGGCTCCAGGCCGTGCCCACGATGGTCAGAACCGGCCGGCCGGGCACGGTGATCGTCCGGCCGATGATCTCCCGGGTGAAATCGTCGGCCATCCCGGCCGGCGGCGGGTCCAGGTTGATGACCGCCTCGTCGCGGCCGGTGGCCCAGCGCCCGGCGAACAGGTCGAGCCGGTCGACGGGGCCGCCCGGCTCGGCCCGGCCCACCAGGGTGATCGGCCCGGTCACCCAGACCGGCCCGCCGTCGCCCGGCACGTCCAGCTCGACCTGCGGGAATGGACCCGCGACCGCCTCCGCGTCGGTCGCGACGGCCGGTGTGACCGACGAGTACACCGCCACCACGTGCGGCCCGCGCTGTGCGTCGAAGGCCCGGTCGAACGGGGCGCTCGACGCGTCCAGCAGCGCCAGCGCGATCACGATGGTGGCCGTCGAGAAGAGCGTGACCAGCGTGATCACGAATGTCTGCAACCGGCGCCGGCGCACCGCGGCCCGCGCCGCCCGCCACACCGCCCTCATACGACCACCCGGCCGTCGGCCATCTCCACCACGCGGGTCGCGCACTTCTCGGCGAGCTGCCGGTCGTGGGTGACCAGCAGCAGCGTCTGCCCGATCTGGTTGAGGTCGAGCAGCAGGTCCATCACCTGCTCGCCGGAGCGGCTGTCCAGCGCGCCGGTCGGTTCGTCGGCCAGCAGCAGCGCCGGCCGGTTCATCAGGGCCCGGGCCACCGCGACCCGCTGCCGTTCGCCGCCGCTGAGCGTCGCCGGGTAGGCGTTGCGCCGGTCGGCGATGCCGAGCTCGTCGAACAGTTCCAGGGCGCGCCGCCGCGCCTGCCGGGCGGTCACCCCCATCAGCTGCGCGGCCAGCGCCACGTTGTCCAGGGCCGGGAGGTCGTCGAGCAGGTTGAAGAACTGGAAGATCATGCCGATCCGGCGGCGCCGGAACAGCGCCAGCCCGGTCTCGTTCAGCTTGCCGAGGTCCTCGTCGTGCACCTCGACCAGGCCCGCGGTCGGCCGGTCCAGCCCCGCGATCAGGTTGAGCATCGTGGACTTGCCACAGCCGGACGGCCCCATCACGGCGACCGCCTCGCCGGCCTCGATGCGCAGCGACACCCCGTCGAGCGCGGCCGTCTCGCCGTACTCCTTACGCACCCCGTCGAGGCGCACCACCGTTGTCATGCCGCCCAAGCTAAGGCCGCGGCCTCGGCGGCGGCGTCCACTGCGGGATGCAGGTCCGGGCCGTCGTCATCCCACAGATGTACGGCGATGGGACCCCGGGCCGATGCGGGAGCCACGCCTCCTCTGGCATCGTTGCCGCGTGATCCTCCTGCTCTTCGTCGTGGCGATCGTCGCCGGCGGGGTGGCCTGCGCCTTCGCGGTCGCGGCGGCCCGCGCGCGCCGGCGGCATCGCGACGCCCTGGCCGAGCGCGGCTGGCTGCTCGAGCGGGAACGGCAGGCGGGCGCCGACGCGGCCGTCGGCGACGAGCGCGCCCGCATCGCCCGCGAGTTGCACGACATCGTGAGCCACAACGTCAGCGTGATGGTGGTGCAGACCAGCGCCGCCCGCGAGGTGCTGGCCGACCACCAGGTGCCGGCGGCCGCCGCCGAGGCCCTCGCCGCCGTCGAGACGACCGGCCGCAACGCGCTCACCGAGCTGCGCAACCTGCTGGGACTGCTGGCGCCGGCGGCCGACGGCACGGAGCCGGCGGAGGAGCCGCAGCCGGGCCTCGACCGGCTGAGCCGGCTCGTCGACCGGATCGCGTTCGCCGGGTTGCCGGTCGACGTGCGGATCATCGGCGACCCGCGGCCGCTGCCCGGCGGGATCGACGTGACCGCGTTCCGGATCGTGCAGGAGGCGTTGACCAACGCTCTCAAGCACGGCGCGGCCGGCCGGGCCGAGGTCGAGGTCCGCTACGCCGAGCGCCACCTGCGCCTGGAAATCGTCAACACCGGCCCGCGCGCGCCGGCGCACGGCGGCGGCACCGGGCGCGGTCTGCTCGGCCTGCGCGAACGCGTCGGCATCTACGGCGGCGACCTGGACGCCCGCCGCCGGATCGGCGGCGGCTACCGCGTGCGAGCCCGCATTCCGCTGGACCCGCCATGACCGGGCCGCGGGTGTTGATCGTGGACGATCAGGAGCTGGTTCGCACCGGGTTCCGGCTGATCCTGGGAGCACGCGGCGTCGAGGTGGTCGGTGAGGCGGCCGACGGGGTCGAGGCGGTCACCGCGGCCCGGTCGTTGCGGCCCGACGTCGTACTCATGGACATCCGGATGCCGAACCTGGACGGCCTGGCCGCCACCCGGCAGATCGTCGCGGCCCTGCCGCGGTGCCGGGTCATCATGCTCACCACGTTCGACCTGGACCGGTACGTCTACGCCGCGCTCGCCGCCGGGGCCAGCGGCTTCCTGCTCAAGGACGTCACGCCCGCGCACCTGGCCAACGCGGTGCGGCTGGTCGTCACCGGGGACGCTCTGCTCGCGCCGTCGATCACCCGGCGGCTGGTCGAGCGGTTCGCCGCCGAGGCGTCACCCCTGCACCGCGATCTCGGCCCGCTCACCCCACGCGAGCTGGAGGTGCTGGTCCTGCTCGGCCACGGGCTGTCCAACGGCGAGTTGGCCGCCGAGCTGACGCTCAGCGAGGCCACCGTCAAAACCCACGTGGCCCGCATCTTCACGAAGCTTCAGCTGCGGGACCGGGCCCAGGCGGTAGTGCTGGCCTACGAAACCGGCCTGGTCACGCCGCGACCGGAACCCTGACCCAGCCCAGGTGGGTGCGCAGTTCCTCGGGGGTGGACAGCACGTCGGCGCCCAGCTCGGCGACGGCGATCCGGCGACCGGCGACCGGGTCGGGGTCGTAGCCGTACACCTCGGGCCACTGCCGGTGCAGGCGCGGCTCGCCACCGAAGGTCAGGTCGGCGTCCTCGAGCACCATCGGGTCGCCGTAGACAGCGGCCTGGCAGCCGGCCAGCAGGCCGTACCAGATGGCGCTGCACAGCCGGTTGGACACCACCCGCTTGTGCCGTTTCAGCTCGGCCAGCTGGCGGACCAGGAACTCCCGGTCGGTGTCGCGCCACCAGAAGCCGCGGTAACCGTGGCAGATGACCCGGAAGCCGGCGCTCTCGTAGATCTTCCGGATCGAGCGCATCTTGTACTCGTTCCAGTAGAGACAGGCCGTCATCGGGCCGGTCTCGTTCGCCTTCAATTCGTCGATGAGGCGCCGGTGGTCGCCCATCACCTGCTGCCCCTCCCAGCCGTGGAAGGGGTAGAAGATGGTGCCGTCGCGCTGGGCGTCGTCGGCCGGCTCGTCGTCCATCGCCATCAGGTAGGCGAACGGGGAGCCCACCACCACGGCGTCCCGGCGGCCCTGCGACCAGGCGCGGCGGCGGGTCTGCTCGGACCACACCAGCAGCGGGCTGCCGTCCACGAACGGCACACCCGGGGCCATGCCGTCGCCGATGTTCCATCCATGCTGAAGGTAGCCCTGGATGCGTGGTGGGTGCATCGGATCCTCGAGCCGGGCGTAACGGGCGAGGATGTGGGCGTGTCCGTAGTAGTAGTTCGCGTGGTGCATCGGCGCCAGCATAACATCGCCCATATGCACCGGGAGCTGGGAAAACAGCACCTTGACGGGCGATGAACAGGCGGTTGACTCGATGATCGAAGTGCGGCGGCGCGGCGCCTACCGGCAGTCGGTGCTGATCCTCGGTACGGCCCAGCTGGGCATGGCGTACGGCATCGCCAACCGCACCGGCGCGCCCGACGACGACTCCACCGCCCGCATCCTGGCCACGGCCCGCTACCTCGGCGTCACCCACCTCGACACGGCCCGCGCCTACGGCGACAGCGAACGGCGGATCGGCGCGGTCGCCCCGGCCGGGCTCTCGATCATCACCAAGGTCGGCCCGGGTGTTCCGGTCCGGGAGAGCGTCGCGGCCAGCCGGGCCGCCCTGCGCCGCACCGGGCCGCTGACCATCCTGTTCCACCGCGCCGCCGACGCCCTCGATGCCTGGGACGACCTGCGCGCGCTGGTGAAGCACGGCGAGGCCGACCGGATCGGGGTGTCCGTGCAGAACCCCGACGAACTGCGCCGAGTCCTCGATCTACCCGACCTCGGTTACGTCCAGTTACCGTGCAACATCCTCGACCGGCGTTGGTCGATTGAGGACCGCCCCGACCTCGTGGTGACCGTGCGAAGCGCGTACCTCCAGGGTCTGCTCGTCGCCGGCACCGCGGTGACCTGGCCCAATCTCCCGGATCTCGAGCGTGATGCACTGGTGGCGACCCTCGACCGGCTGGCCGTGGAGCTCGGCCGGGCCGGCCGCGCCGATCTCTGCATCGCCTACCTGCTGTCCCTGCCCTGGGTGACGTCCCTGGTGGTCGGAGCGGAGACCGAAGATCAACTACGAGACAACGCCGATCTCGTACGCCGTAAAGCACTGACCGAGAGTGAGCGCGAGTCCGTGCTGGCCGCCCTTCCGGAGATGCCCGAAGCCCTCCTCGACCCGAGCCGGTGGACACGATGACGACCGTTGATGATCTTTTCGGGCTGCGCGGGCGGGTCGCCGTCGTGACCGGGGCGACCGGGCGACTGGGCCGGGTCATGGCCGCGGCCCTCGCCGGTGCCGGCGCCACCATCTGGCTGATCGGCCGCGACGAGGGGCGCCTGAAGGACCTCGCCGACGAACTCGGAGGCCGTCCGTTCCGGTGCGACGTCACCTCCGACGAGGACGTGACCGCGCTCGGCGAGGTGCTGCGCGAGGCGGGCGGCCGGGTCGACGTGCTGGTGCACAACGCGCACGTGGGCCGGGGCGGATCGCTGCGCTCGGCCCGGCCCGCCGACTACCTCGAGGCGGCCGACCTGGCGCTGGGCGCCTTTCAGCGGCTGCTCGACGCGACCCGCGACCTGCTCGTCGCGGCGGCCGCCGACAGCTCCCCCTCGGTGATCACGGTGGCCTCGATGTACGGCCTGGTCAGCCCGAAACCGCAGCTCTACGACACGCCGGAGGCCGGGAACCCGCCCTACTACGGCGCGGTGAAGGCGGGTCTCGTGCAGCTCACCCGCTATGCGGCGGTCGAGCTCGGACCGTCCGGGGTGCGGGTCAACTGCGTGACGCCGGGACCGTTCCCGGGCGGCGGCGACCCGGCACTCCTGGCCCGGCTGGCCGCGCAGACCCCGCTCGGTCGGGTCGGCGACCCGGCCGAGATCGCCACCTCGGTGCTGTACCTCGCGTCACCGCGCAGCAGCTACATCACCGGCTCGAATCTGGTTGTCGACGGCGGGTGGACCGCCTGGTGACCTGTCACCCGTACGAGTGACAAAGAATTAATGACTTTGACTTCGACCTCCCCTGTTCCGGTTCGTGCCTGAGCGGTGCGCCCTCTCCGTGCCCGCAGTGTGGTCACGCACGGTACGGACGAGTGAGGTATCGACAGGGCTCAACCAGGTCATGGCTCGATCGGTCCACCGACCGCAATCACCATCCGCGCATCGCCCGCCACGCGACGGTGCACACCGTCACCTCGGAGGGAGGACCGAACAACCGATCCTCACAGCGTGCAACTTGCACGTCCACGACCTGCAAAATCGGTACGCACCTGCGCTCTTGTTCCACGCTTCCGGCCGAACGAAGGTCGACTGTGGTCGGCCCGCTCCCCGGGCCGGCTCCGTCACAACGAGGCGAGGTTGATGAGCGCAGCAACCGTTACGACTGTCCCCCCTGATCCCATCGGCGCCGCCACGCCGGTCGAGTTCGCGATGCGCCTACGCGCATTGATGACGGCGCGTCGCCGTTCACTCGACAGCGTGGCCCGGCGCAGCCGTGACGCCGGAACCCCCATCTCGCGGGCCACGGTCTACAACCTGATCACCGCCGCCGGCTCACCTCGGCGGGAAACGCTGGTCAGTTTCCTGCGCGGCTGCGGGGTGCCACCCCGCGAGCAGATCCGATGGCTGACCACGTTCGACGTGGTCTACCGCCCCCGCTAGAGCGGTCTGCCCTGCCGGCCAAGTCGGGCGAGGCATGACCAGCAGGCCAGACCGCTGGATCCGGTGCCGGGGTGCCCTCCACCCCGGCGCCGGCCTTCCAGATCACGGCGCTTTCCAGAGATCTTTTCGGGCTCGGGTCCCGCCATCCCAGAAAGAACGGGACCCCCGCTCAGCCTTCCGCGAAACGGAGGACGGCACGCTTCGCGCGGAAATCTTCCGGTACGCGCAGGCTCACTCCCGTGACACTCAGTGCCGGCAGGTGCAACGCACCCTCCGCGCGCCCGCTGCGGGCGGGCCCGGCCCAAGCGCGCCACTGTCGGCGGGTCCGGCCCAAGACAGGAAATATCACCTATGTCCGACGCCGGTAGCCCGGCCGGCCACAAGCTTGTGGACTTTCCGCGAGGACAGAGCGACAACTCCACAAGATCTGCGAGGCCGGGGCGCCACGACGTGGCATCGACCCCGTCACGACGGGGTCGAATACGTATCGAACGCCCTCCGGGCCGAGCGGCGCGGATGTCTCCTGTTCTCGCGACCCGACCTCAAGAGTTGCCTAGAGGTCGCGGCGCTGGAACGACAATCCGGCCAGGCCCAGGACCAGGGCCACCCACAGTGCCGCCCATCCCAGGTAGGTGACGGTCAGCGATGCCTCGCTGAGGAACGGCGACTCGCCGAAACCGTCGGCGAACTGGGGAAACAGACTCGGGTCTTGGAAGGCGTTCATGGCGCCGCGCCACAGTCCGTCGGTGGGCAGCAGCATGCGTGAGACGGTGCCGACTCGCGCGACGCTGTCGTTGCCGAGAGCGTCCCCGACGGAACCGACCACGCCCGCGATCCAGGTCGCGCCGAACAGACCTACGGCGACGATGCCGGAGGCCATCGGCGATATCACGGTGGAGAGCAGCAGACCGAGCGTGAGCAGGGCCGCGGCCTGGGCGGCGAGCAGCGCCAGCCCGGTGACCGGCCGCGGTGGCCAGTAACCGATCGTGACCCGCACGATGACCAGCTGGGCGAACCCGGCCACGGCGACGAACCCGCCGCCGAAGGTCACCAGGCCCAGCCACTTGCCGATCAGGACCGACGACCGGCGGATCGGCCGGGCCAGCATGGCGAGCGCGACGCCCGACTCGCTCTCGCCGGCCAGGGTCGGCCCGGCCAGGAACGCGGTACCGAGGGCCGCGATCAGGCTCAGCCCGAACATCACCAGGTTGAGCACGGTGGACGCGGCCACCTTGGCCTCGCCGCTGGTCAGCCCGCCGAACTCGGCGTCGAGCCGGGCAAAACCCCAGGCGCTGAGCCCGAGCAACACAACGGTCAGCCCGGCGAGCGAGCGCAGCACCTTCCGCCGACCCGCTTCCTTGAGGGTGAGCCCCGCAACGGTAAGAATGATCATGCCGAGCCCTCCTCAGCCGAGCGCCGGTCCCCGCCGGCAGCCCCGGCCGCGCTCTCCTCGAACGAGCGCCGATCCCTACCGGCGGCCCGCGCCACGTCCTCCTGAGCTGCGCGCTGATCGACGCCCGCGGCCGAGCCGTGTTCTCCCCGGAGGATGTCCAGCAGGCGTTCCTCGAGGCTGACCCGCCCGGGCTCGACGGCGTGCACTCGCACGCCCAGCCCGACCAGGTCGGCGACCAGTTCCGGCACGTCTCTCTCGCCGGCCAACGCCACCACGAAGTGATCGCCCTCGCGGGTCACCACACCCGCCGCGGCCAACCGTTTCTCCGCCGCCTCGCCGACGTCGTCGAGGCGCAGCCGCAACTCCTGGCCACCGAGCAGCTCGGCGAGCGTGCCGTCGGCGACGACCCGGCCGTGGTCGAGGATCACCACCCGGTCGCAGACCCGCTCGACCTCGCCGATCAGGTGCGAGTTGAGCAGCACCGCCACCCCGCGCGCCTTCAGCGACAGCAGCAGATCCCGCACGTCGGCCCGGCCGAGCGGGTCGAGTGCGCTGGTCGGCTCGTCGAGCACCACCAGTTCCGGCCGGGCGACCAGCGCGACGGCCAGGCCGAGGCGCTGCTGCATGCCCTTGGAGAAGCCGCCCACCCGGTCGCCGGCCCGATCGGCCAGCCCGACCAGCCCCAGGCACTCGCGCCGGTCGGCGGCCGGCACCGCGGCACCGGCCAGCCGCACGTGCAGGTCGAGCACCTCGGCCGCGGTCAGCCACGGCTGGTAGCGGAACAGCTCGGGCAGATAACCCACCCGCGCCCGAGAGCCGGGCTCGGTGGCCGGCCGGCCGAGCAGCATCACCTCGCCGGCGTCCGGCCGCACCAGCCCGAGCAGCATCTTGATGACGCTGGTCTTGCCGGCCCCGTTCGGCCCGAGCAGCCCCATCACCTCGCCGCGCCGGGCCGTGAACGAGACCCCGTCCACCGCGACCCGCTTGCGGTACCGCTTGCGCAGCCCGGAGCACCACACCGCGGGCGACTCGATCACCTCTGCCACGTCAGCCCCCGGGCAACCTCGAGCACCTCGTCGGTGCTGAGCGACCCACCCACGACGGTGACCAGCCCGTCGTCGACCCAGATCACGCCGGCCATCGCACCGTCCCGGGTGGCCAGCACGGTGCCCTGCACCCCGCCCACATCGGCGGTGAACGACTCCTCCCGCCCGGCCTTCACGATCAGCGGCAGCGTGCCGTCCCCCGAGAAGGACCGCAGCTGGGACGCCACCGACGCCGGCAGGCCGGGCAGCGAGAGCAGATAGTCACGGGCGGTCTCGAACGGAACCCCACCGGAGAACGCGGCCGGCGCCACCGCCCGCGCCACGATCAGAGCCGGTACGCCGCGCGCCTCGGCCCAGGTCGCGGCGACCCCGGGCCCGGCGCTGAGCCGGAACTGACTGCCGTCCAGCCCGGCCGGCATCGGCGGAAGCGACCTCCCGTCGGCCGCAGCGGTCTGCGCGGCCTTGGCGGCGGAGAAGGTGAACGTCGCGGTGGCCTTGTCCCCGACCCGGTAGGACGGCTCCCCGGTGACCCCGCGCGGCAGCTCCGCGACCTGCGGAACACCGAGCCCGGCGCCCTCCTTGGCGGCCGCGGCGTCGGCCACCTGGCGCACCCGCGGCGCCGAGGTGATCTCCAGCTTGCCGTAGCCGGACAGTTCGGGAAGCTGAACCAGATCCGATGGCACGATGACGAGCGGCGCGACCCGCTCGGCCCGGAAGATCGGCAGCCAATTCGCGGCCGCCGCAGCCCCCGCCCCGGCCAGCAGAGCCGCCACCGCAATCCCGGCGATCACCGGGCTGCGCAGCAGAGCCCGCCACCGAGCGGACCGCCCGGCCGAGCCCGGCGAAGCCAAGCCACCCGCACCCGGCACGCCCGGCACGCCCGGCACGCCCGGCAAAGCCAAGCCACCCGCGCCAGCCGCGCCGGCCAACCCGGCCGAGGCGGCCGAGGCGGCCGAGGCGGCCGAGGCGGCCAGCCCCGTCGCGGCCGGGTTGGCCAGCAACCGCTGCCAGGCTTCGTCCACCTCTCGGCCGGAAATATCCGATATTTCGAAGTGAAGGGCGACAGTGGCGGCATCATCCCGAGCGGCGGCCAGGCCGGCCTCGCACTTCGGGCAGGACGCCACGTGGGAGCGGTCGGTGTCGGCTACGCCGGCGGGCTCGTCCACGAGCCGGCGCAGCGTGCCGTCACTCGGATGGCGCATGACGGTTCAACTCCTCGCGCAGGGCTGACTCGGCGCGCCGCACCGTGGTGCCGACGCTGCCGGGGGAAAGATCGAGGGCGGCCGCGACCTCCGCGTAACTGAGGCCGCTGTGCCGCAGGACCAGGGCGACCGCCTGCTTGCGGGGCAACCGGGCCAGCGCCGCCCGCACCCGGCGCCGCTCGTCCCGGGCGATCACCGTCTCGGCGACGTCCGGCGCGGTCGTCTCGGCGGCGCCCACCGTCTCCTCGCGGGAGGCGCGCCGCCGGCCGGTCCGCAGATGGTTGAGGGCGGTGTGCGCCGCGGCCACGGACAGCCACCCGGTCGCCTCACCGGCCGGGACGGCCGAGCGCCCGAAGGTCAGGAACACCTCCTGGGCGATGTCCTCGGCCTCGTGCCGGTTGCCGAGGACACGCGCGGCGACGGCCACGACCCGCGGGTACGCGGCCCGGAACACCTGCTCGAGGTCGGGCCTGGGGAAGCTCACGCCGTCCTTCCGCTCGCGCACCCGGGCAGCAGCCGGGGCTCTCTCACGATGCTCTACGAGGTCCACACCTGGTGAGCACCGCGGCGGCGGCGGATGTGACAGGTCAGAGGCGGAAGCGCGCCACGATGTGGCCGAGCTCGGCCGACATCCGGGTGAGGCGGCCCGCCGCCTGGTGTGCCTCGCTGACGCCCACGCTGGTCAGCTGCACCGATGACGCGACCTCGTTGATCGTGGCGGCCACCTGGCCGCCCGCCGAGGCGGCCTCGGAGACGCTCACGTTGCCGATCTCGGCCGACGACTCGCCCAGTTTGGCCATCACGCCGCTGGTGGCCGCGGTGATGTGGACGGCCCGGGCGGCGACCTCGGCGGCCTTGGTGGCGCCGAGGCTGATCTCCCGGATCGAGGCGCCCATCTCCTCGGCGCCGGCCGCCACGGTGCGGATGTTGTCGGACATCGTCGCGGCCGACTCGGCCACCACGGTGGCCTGCCGGGCGCCGGCCTCGGAGCTGGCGTTGCTCCGGCTGCTGGTAACCGCGCTCATCGTTCGCGGCGATCCCGGACCCAGCGGCCTAGCCCCATGATTCTCTGTTCGGCCCGGCCGCCCCGGGGTTTCGTCAGTTCACCCGTTGTTCACCTGAGACCCTCGTAGAACTCCAGGTGGCGGCGGGCCGCGGCGGCCCAGGTGTGTGCGGCGGCCAGGGCGCGACCGTGCTCACGGCGTACCGGATCGGGCTCTTTGATCGCCTGGAGAAGGGCGTCGGCCAGCGACGCCGGGTCGCGGCCGTAGCCGACCGCGGCGCCGAACACCTCGCGCAGCACCGGCAGATCCCGCACCACGACCGGCACGCCCGCGGCGAGGGCCTCCATGGCGGCCAGCCCGAAGCCCTCTCTGGTCGACGGGAACGCGAACGCGGCCGCCCCGGCGACCAGGCCGGGCAGCTCGTCGTGCGGCACCGGCCCGAGCACCTCGGGCACGACACCCAGTTCCACCGCCCGGGCCTCCCAGGCAGCGCGGTAGTCGCGGTAATCGAAGAGCGTCTCGCCGCCGGCGATGATCAGGCGCAGACCCGGAAGAACAACCCGCAATTCGGCGTACGCCTCGAGCAGGTCCAGTGATCCCTTGCGCGGCTCGATCCCGCCGACCGACAGCAAATACTGCCCGTGCCGCCGAGCCGGAACCGCCGCGGCGAACCGGGCCGCTTCCACCCCGTTCGGGATCACCACCGGGTGCAGGCCCCAGCCGGCCGTCACCTCCGCCGCCACCGCGGCCGAGACGCAGACGTGCGCGTACGGCCGGACGATCGCCCGCTCGTGGCAGGCGGCCAGCTCGGGCGTGGTGAACTGGTCGAGATGGTGGATCGTCCGTACGCAATGGTCGACGGCGTTGGCACTGATGCAGTCCTGGGCGTGGACGATGTCGTACTCATCGGGGGTGAAGGCTGCACGCAGCGCGGCGATGGAACGCAATATCCGCGCACCGACGGCTTCGCCCGAGATTTCGGGGAATTCGACTATCGAAAGCCGAACCCGCTCGTCGATCGGGCGGAAGAGCTCGCCGCGGCCCAGCGTCCACACCGTGACCTCGGCACCGAGCTCGGCCAGCGCCTCGGCCAGCGCGAACGTGTGCACCACCCCGCCGCGCGGCCGGGTCGAGTAGGTCAGCAGCGCGATCCTCAAGGGGCGCTCCGGTAGGTGGCCGGGCGCAGTTCGCGGAGGTGGTTGAGCACCCGGCGGGCGGCGGCGATCTCGGCCGCCACGTCCAGCTCGGCTACCGCGAGGCCGGCCTTCGCCCAGGTGCGGGCCAGGATGTTGCCGCCCGGCCCGACCACCTTGGCCTGGCCGAGGAAGCGCATCCCGCCGACCGCGCCGGTCTGGTTGGAGCTGACCACGACGACCTGGTTCTCTGCTGCGCGGGCGCAGTCGTACAGGTCGAACAGCCGGGACTGGCGGTCCTGGTTGAGCTTGGGGGCCTGGTTGGTGATGCTGGCCGGCCAGGCCGAGAGGCAGGCGACGATCTGCGCGCCGTCGACGGCGAGGGTGCGGGCCGACTCGGGGAACGTCTTGTCGTAGTCGATGAGCATGCCGAGCCGCCCGACCGGGGTGTCGAACGCAGCGAACGAGTCACCGGGCGCATAGACCGTGCTCTCCGCGGCGGGCAGGTGCACCTTGCGGTGCCGGCCGAGGACGCCGTCGCCGCTCAGCGAGACGGCCGCGTTGTAGCGCAGGTCGCCGTCGGCCTCGCAGTATCCGACGCAGACCACCATCTCCCGGGCCATCGCGGCGACCTGGTCGAGGATCGGGTCGTCCGGTTTGAAGGCGGGCGGCAGCGCGGCCGGGTCGGGGTGGCGCAGGTCGGCGAGGTAGCCACCGATCGCCGCGTCGGGCAGCACGAGCAGGCCGGCCCCGGCGGCCCGGGCGTCGGCGATGAGCTTGCCGATCCGCCCGAGGTCGTAGTCGAGGTCCCGGCCGAAGTGGGCGGCCGCCGCGGCGATTCTCACGTTAGAGCCGGCACTGCGTATGCCTCGGGACGGCGGTCGCGCAGGTGGCCCATCGAACGCCGGGCCGCCGCGACGACCGCCGGCACATCCACATCGGCCATCGCCATGCCCGGGACCGTACCGGTCGTGGCCAGCACGTCACCACCCGGATCGACGATCTTCGCGCTGCACACGAACCGCATCGCGCCGAACGTGCCGGACTGGTTGGCCGACACCCACACCACCTGGTTCTCCAGGGCACGGGCCCGGTCGAACAGGTCGAAGCGCCGGGTCCACCGGTCGTCGGCGAGGTCGGCCGGCGCGTTCGTGCGGCTGCCCGGCCAGGCCGACACCACCACGATGATCTCGGCGCCGTCCAGCGCGAGCGCCCGCGCCGACTCGGGAAACGCCTTGTCGTAACAGATGAGCAGCCCGAGCCGCCCGACCGGGGTGTCGAACGCGGCGAACGAGTCCCCCGAGTCGTAGCTGGCGTTCTCCCGCAACGGCTGGTGCACCTTGCGGTGGTTGCCGAGCACCCGCCCGTCGTGCACGCAGATCACGCTGTTGTAGCGGCGGTCGCCGTCCGCCTCGCAGTAGCCGGCGCACACCACCATGTCACCGGCGAGCGCGGCGAGCCGGGCGATCTCCGGGCCGTCCGCCCGCAGGGCGGGCGGTTCGTCGGCTCCGCCGTCCAAGTGGGCGAGATAGCCACCGAGACATGCTTCCGGCAGGGCAAGCAGCCGTACGCCGTACGCCCGCGCCTCGCCGATGAGCCGCTTGATGCGCTCGAAGTCGCCTTCCAGGTCCCGATCGAACGGTGCGGCAACGGCCGCCATCCGGACGACACTCATGTTGCCCTCCCCAATCCCGTGACCGACGCGTCCAGCGCCCCGGTGATCTCCCCGTCCGGCCAGCGCAGGCGCACGCCGTCGCCGGGAACCAGTTCGCCGCAGTCGGCGGTGACCGCGGGCCCGGCGTCGCCGTCACCGAGCGGTCCGGTGGTGAGCATGGCGAAGCCGGGGAAGCAGGTGAGCCAGTCGCCGGCGCTGGCACCGGCCGGTCGCGGCACCCGGGCCACGTCGAGCAGGGCGCCGCAGCCGCTGGCCTCGGCGAGCATCCCGAGCGTCCCGGCGATGCCGGCCATCGACACGTCCTTGGCCGCGGCCGGCGTGGCCCGGCCCACGAACGACTGCATCCGCCGCAGCTCGGCCGGGGTGCGACCGCTGGTGGAGTCCCACTGCCGGCCGCCGTATCCGGGCCGCCACCCGCCACCCAGGTCGGCGGTGAGCCGCACCCGCTGACCGGGCCGTCCCCCGCCGCCCGGCACCGGCCGGTCGGTGCGGCCGAGCGCGGTCGCGGACAGCGCGGCCGGGACGCCGAGTTGCGTGTGCCCGCCCAGAATCGGGATGCCGTAGGCGTCCGCCGCGCGGCGTAGCCCACCGAGAATCCGGGCCGCGTGCGCGGCATCGCGCGCGCCGACCGCGTTGAGCAGCCCGACCGGCGCGGCCCCCATGGCCGCGAGGTCGTTGACGTTGACGAGCACGGCACACCAGCCGGCCCAGTCCGGGTCACGCTCCACCATGGACGGCAGAATCGCGTCGCAGGCGGCGATCAGATCGGACCCGGGCACCGGCGCACCGTCGTCCCCCACGAAGCCGGTGCCGCCGGGCGCGAGCCCGTCGAGGAGTTCGCCGAGCGGGTTCTTGGTCGCGGCGGCCAGCGCGGCCAGCCGCCGGATCGGCCAGCGCATCAGCGTGTGCGGCCGCCCCGCGACGGCGACATGCCGGACGGGCTGCCAGCCGAGCCGGCGGAACATGGGTTCGTTGCGGCGCTGCACGGTGGCGTCGAACCGCAGGGCGCCGGCACTCTCGGCATAGGCGCAGGCGGCCCGCACGAGAGCCGGCCCGATCCCCAGCGTGCCCCGGGCCGCCGGATCGACAACCAGCCGCCCGCCCTGCCACCAGCCGATGTCCGGCCCGTCCCCGGCCGGCCCGACCCGCACCCCGCCGAGCAGTTCACCGCGAGCCGACCGGGCAACGAGCACGACGGTCCGCGGGTCGTCATCCCGCCCATCCCGATCATGAAGATCGAAGAGCCCCTGCTCGTCGACGAACACCCGCCGCCGAAGCGCGTAATACGCCGCAGTCTCCTCGGCCCGCTCAACCATGAAGTGCGGCCCCACCAACACGGGCACCAGATCAGTCACGCCACCCCACCCCCCACCCAGAGCTGCGATCTTGTGGTGTCATCCGCCGGCCGCCTGCAGGACTCCGCAGGCGCCGCACGCCGCGCAGCCGGCCTTCTGGTCGGTGCCGAGCATGCCGGCTTTCCGCAGCAGGGCGGCCACCCGGGCGCTGATCTCGCCGACCAGGGACGGGGACGGGGCGGTGGCGCCGTCCCGGCGGGCCAGCGTGCCGGCCATCGGGCGGAACGGGACCACGAACGGGTAGACGCCGCGGGCGATCAGCCGGGCCGCGCCGGCCACCAGTTCGTCCGGGTCCTCGCCCAAGCCCACCAGGAGGTAGGTCGAGACCTGGTTGCGGCCGAAGACCTCGACCGCCCGGTCCCAGGCCGCCTCGTACTCGGCCATCGGCACCGAACCCTTGCCGGGCATCCAGCGACGGCGAACGGAGTCGTCGAGGGACTCGACGTGGATGCCGATGGACGAAGCACCGGCGATCTTCAGGGCGTCGATCACCGCCAGGTCGCCGGGTGGCTCGATCTGGACCTGGATGGGCAGGCCGGGTACGGCGGCGAGGACCTCACGCACGCAGCGGACCAGGTTGCGGGCACCTCGGTCGGGGCCGGTGGTGGTGCCGGTGGTCATCACCATCTGCTTGACGCCGTCCAGGCGGACGGCGGCCGATGCCACCTCGGCCAGTTGGGCGGGCGTCTTGGCGGCTACCGTCGCGCCGGAGCGCAGCGACTCCTCGATGGTGCAGAAGCGGCAGCGCTGGTCCTCGGCGTACCGGATGCAGGTTTGCACGACCGTGGTGGCCAGCACGTCCCGGCCGTGCAGGCGGGCGATCTGCTCGTAGGGAATCCCGTCCGCCGTCGACAGGTCGTAGAACTTCGGGCGCCGGATGACTTCCAGCGACAGACCGGTGTTGACCTCACCCAGCCAGACGCGGCCGTCGCGAACGTCGTAGGGGCTGGCCGGGTTGAGGGGAAACGCCGCGTTGCGGCCATCCACCACTACATGGCCGTCGTCGCTCGGGCCGGCCCCGGCCGGGCGGCGTACGGGGGTGGGTACCCGTACGCCGCGTACGGCTAGGTCGGCATGGACGTCGAGGGACATCAGAACATGTAGGTCGAGTTGATGATCGCGCCCTTACGCGCGTAGTGGATCAGCGCGTCCTGCACGTCGAGGGGGTGTGTCGGGATGACGCCCTCGATCAGGTCCTCCTCGCGGGCGCCGTGCAGGGACAGGCCGAAGCGGCAGCAGTAGACCTTGCCGCCCTCGGCGATGAACGTCTTCAGCGAGTTGTTGAGGTTGTGCTCGCCCGGAAAGGCCGACGTGCCGGTGGTCGGGAAGCCCCGGGTGGCCAGGCAGTTCAGCGAACCCGGGCCGTAGAAGTAGATCGCCGACTCGAAGCCCTTGCGCAGCGCCCGGGTGGCCTGCAGGACGGCGACGAAGCTGACCGAGGACTCGTGGGCGATGCCGTGCACGAGGGTGAAGTAGCTCTGCCCCTCCTCGGCCTTGTAGTCGGGGAAGACCTTGGTGCCGCCGTAGATGGACGAGCCCTCCGGCAGCGCCGGGTGCGGGATCTCGTTGAGGCTCTGCTGCTCGAGTTCGTTCAGGTCGGTCATCGTGTTCCTCCGTAGAGCGTCTCGAAATTCGTCTGGAAGACGGCCGTGGACAGTTCTCTCCCGTCGGCTGCGGCGCGCAGCCGGGCCAGCTCGCCGGCGTGGTCGCCCCACGGCTCGTCGCTGGCGAACAGCACCCGGTCGTGGCCGAAGCCACGCCGGTCGATCTCGGTGACGAGCCAGCGGGGTGCGAACCCGATGGCCCAGGACAGGTCGGTGTAGACCTGTTTGCCGGCCGCGATCCAGTCGAAGAACCGCGAGCCGATCAGCTTGATGTGGCCGCTCATCCCGCCGCCGAAGTGCACGAGGTGGATGCGCACGTCGTCGCCGAAGCGATCGACGAGCTTGCCGACCTGGTCGATGTCGCTGCCCGCGCCGGGCGAGGTGTGCACGTGGACGGTGAGGTCGTGTTCCCGGGCGGCCGCGAAGATCGCCGAGAGGCTCGGATCGTCGACACCGCCGCCGAGCAGGAAGCTGAGCTTGAGCGCTCGCACCCCGGGTTCCCCGGCCAGCTTCAAAGCGGCCGCCGTGCGCGAAAGATCCCTTTCCAACGACGAGACCCACAGCCCGGCCCGGATCCGGTCGTCCCGTTGCGCGGCCTCGACGACGAGCTCGTTGAAGCCGAACGCGATGTCGGGGTCGGGCACGCCGTAGTTGGGGATGACGAGGGCCCGCTCCGTTCCCTCACGGTCCAGATCGGAGAGAAGCTGAGCGATGGTCCCGCGGGCGGTCACGTCCGGGTTCACCGGCGGTCCCCCATAGAAGGGGTACGCCGGAAGCACTCCCAGGTGGCGATGCGCGTCGTACAAGGTCATGCCGCCGCCCACCACTCCACCTGCGGGTACGTCTCGGTGGGCGTACCGGCGAGCCAGCTGACCTCGTCGGTGAACCGCTGCCGCCGCGCGGCGAGGAGGCGAGAACAGAGGTACGCGGCGTCCTGCGCCACCCCCGCGAACCGGCCCGACCCCCACGTCCACTGCCAGGGCAGCCCGAGGAGGTACAGGCCGGGGCAGCCGGTGACGCCCCGCTCGTGGGTCGGGTAGCCGCGCCCGTCGAAGATCGGCACTTCGATCCACCGGTGGTCGCGGTGGAATCCGGTCGCCCACACGACCGCGGAGACTCCGGCGGCGGCCAGGTCGAGCGCGCCTTCCGAGTCGTCCGGTCGCCAGACGGGGACGTAGCGGGCCTCTGCCGGCGCTGCGATCCCCGCGCTGTCGATGTACCGATCGATCGCGTCCTTGATGCCTTCGGCGACGGCGTCCGCGTTGTCCAGAGAAGCCGCCAGATCAGCCGCGAACTCCAGACGAACGCCGGTGACGCCGCGCAGGTGCCCGTACAGCTTCATGCCGTCCCGGGCGAAGGCCCGCAGGTCGATGTCGCGGCCGCCGTCCCGCCCGGTCATGTAGTGGTTGGCCCGCAGCCGCACCTCGTCGGCGTCGCCGAACTCGTCGATGCCGCGGGCGTAGTGACCCATCTCGTCGAGCCAGGCGAGGGTGTCGCGGCCCCGGTAGCGGCGGGCGGCGCGGGGTGCGCTGCCCACCGCGAGGTGCACCTGGCGCCCGGCGAGGTGCAGGTCCTCGGCGATCTGGCAGCCGGACTGCCCGGTGCCGACCACCAGCACGCCACCGTCCGGCAACTGGGCCGCGTTGCGGTACTGCGCGGAGTGCAGCTGGGTCAGTGCGGAAGGGAGGCGTTCGGCGATCCGCGGCACGGCCGGCACGTGATAGGGCCCGGTCGCGACGACCACCTGATCGGCGCTGATCCGGCCGGCCGAGGTCTCCAGATCAAAAACTCCTTGCGGCGTACGGCGTAGCCGGGTCACCTCCACGCCCTCGATCAGCGGCGGGTCGAAACTGGCCGCGTACTTCTCCAGGAAGCCGACCACCTCGGCGCCGAGCATGAAGCCGTCCGGGTCGTCACCGGTGTAGGAGTAGCCCGGCAGGTTGCACTGCCAGTTCGGGGTGACCAGGCAGAACGAGTCCCAGCGGCGGGTGCGCCACTCGTGGCCGACCCGCTCCCGCTCGATCACCACGTGGTCGACGCCGCGCTGCCGCAGGTGCCAGCTCATCGACAGGCCGGCCTGCCCGCCGCCGATGACGGCAACGCTGTAGTGGCTGTTCACGCCGCGATCCCCTGGACGGTGACGTCGCCCTTCTCGAAGCGCGCGGCGTTCTCGGTGACGGCCGCGATGGAGGCCGCGGCCCGGCTGCACGGAAACCCGTAGGCCGCCCTCACCCGGTCGCTCGCGATGGTCAGCGCGGCCCGGCTCTGTGCCACGAATTCGGCCACCGGAAGCGTCTGTCCGATGTGGAAGTAATCCTCGATCACCGTCGAGGGCGAATAGATCTCCTGCGTGTGGCCATCCGGCCAACGCACCGACACGTACCGTTCCGGCATGGCTCTCACCTGGCCGTTCTCGTCGCTGGTGAGAGCCAGTCAAGGCAGAGCGCGTTTCCCCGTTGTTTCATCCGGAACAACCGGGCGTTAGATGGTCCTCACGACGCCCGTCCGTTTCGGACGGGTTACCGGCGTGTGGTTTCGGTCTTTGGAGGGTGACCACGCACGCAGGCCGTTCTCCGCCATGCAGCACCCTATGCACAGGAAACAGCGTTTCGCTAGGGGACACATCGCGTGCCCTGTCCTTGAATCCTATTGCTCCTATCGGTTATGTTCGCCACTGCATTCATCGATGACCGTGGAGGTTCGCGCCGTGGCTGACAACCTGACCAGACGGGGCGTGATCGCCGGAATAGCCGGGCTCGCGTCCGGGGCCGCTCTGGCCGCCGAGCCGGCCTTCGCGGGCACGGCCGAGGAGCGGAAGTTCGCCGCGATCCCGCAGCTGGGCTCGTCCCGCCGGCCGAACATCCTGGTCATCCTGGGCGACGACCTCGGCTGGGCCGACCTGAGCAGTTACGGCTCCCCGCACATCGCCACCCCGCACCTGGACGGGCTGGCCAAGGGCGGCGTCCGGTTCACCGACGGCTATTCGGCCGCCGCGGTCTGCTCCCCCACCCGGATCGCCCTCTACACCGGGCGTTACCCCGGTCGCATCCCCGGTGGACTGCCCGAGCCGATCAGCGCGCACACCGACCAGAACGGCATCCCGCCCGAGCATCCGACGCTCGCCTCACTGCTCAAGGCGGCCGGCTACGGCACCGCGATGTTCGGCAAGTGGCACTGCGGCTTCCTGCCCTGGTTCAGCCCGCTGCGCTCGGGCTGGGACGAGTTCTTCGGCAACTTCTCCGGGGCGGTCGACTACTACTCCAAGGTGGACAACAGCGGCACGCTCGACCTGTACGAGGGTGAGGTGCCGGTCGAGTCGATCGAGTACTACACCGACACGATCGGCGACCGCGCCGCCGAATACGTCCACCGACCCCATTCCGCACCGTGGCTGCTGAACCTGAATTTCACCAGCCCGCACTGGCCGTGGGAGGCGCCCGGCGACCGGCAGACCAGCGCCGAGCTGACCGCGCGGGCCAAAGCCGGCGACACCGGGGCGCTGTTCCACTACGACGGCGGGTCGCTCGACATCTACCGCAAAATGGTCGAGAACATGGACCGCAACGTGGGCAAGGTGCTGTCCGCGCTGCGCGAGACCGGCCAGGAGCGCGACACGATCGTCCTGTTCTCCAGCGACAACGGCGGCGAGCGCTTCTCCTACCAATGGCCGTTGAGCGGCGCCAAGGGCGAGCTGAGCGAGGGCGGCATCCGGGTGCCGAACATCCTGCGCTGGCCGGCCCGGCTGCGCCCCCGCCAGGTGAGCCACGAGCCGGTGGTGACCCACGACTGGACGGCCACCCTGCTCGAGTTGGCCGGCGCCCGGCCCGACCCGGCCTATCCGGGCGACGGCCGCAGCTTCGCCGGGTACCTGCTGCGCGGCGAGCAGGCCCCGGCCCGCGACCTGTTCTGGCGCACCGCCGACGCCCGAGCCCTGCGCCGCGGCGACTGGAAGTACCTACGAGCGACCACCGACGCGGACGACGCTCTCTACAACATCCGGGCTGACCCGCGCGAACAGGCCGACCTGTCCGCCAAGCAACCGGCCCTGCTGGCTTCGTTGCGCACGAAATGGGAATCGATCAACACCACGCTGATCCCCTACCGCTGACTCCGGCATCTGTCTCGCAACCGGTTGGCCCGCACAGACCGGCAGGAACAATGCCAAGCTTCGGTACGCGGTGGGCCCGGCCCCGTGGCACTCGGTCCCTCTGCGCGGGACTCACCCTCCGCGCGCCCCCGCCGGGCGGGCCCGCCCGGCAACTCCGCCCGCTGCCGGACCCATCTCCACTCACGACTGAGGACCCCTCCGGACACCCTTCATCCGCGCTGGAGGGTGCTTCGGCCCTCAGCACTGATCGACGGCCGCGGCATTCGCGATCAGCCCCAGATCTTGTGGCGCCGGCACACCGCACCGGGGGGTAAGTCGCCAAGATCTGAGCCGTATGGAAACCGGCGCCGGCCCCGCGGACAGACCCGTATCGCGCGCGAGGCGCGGCGCGCGCCGTGCCCGCGCGCAGGTCGCGCTGAGCGGCGGCCCGCCCGTAGCTGCGGTTGTGGACCCCATGCCCGTACCCGAAAAGAAGTGCAAGTTCGCCGCCCAGCGGGCCGTTCCGTGGGGTTCGAATCCTGCGAAACGGACCTAGTTGAAGGGGGCGCGGTTGACGCCGAAGTAGGCGTGGATCTGCGACGCGCGGGCCTCGGTGCGGGCCACGATCAGGGCCACGGTGGTGAGCACCGTTGTGGCCGCGATCAGGCCCCACGCGGTCTTGTGCCAGGGGTCGCCGGCGGCCAGCGCGCCGCACAGGAAGATCGCCACGCCGCCGCAGCCGGTCACCAGCCGCAGTTCGCGCAGCCAGGTGTGGAACATGTCGTGCGCCTCCCGGGCACCGCCGAAGTGCGACAGCGGTGACCACTTCGCGGTGATCCACAGCCCGGCCATGGTGAAGAGCCAGAACGCGGCCAGCCAGATGCACCAGGCGGTGACGTTGCCGAGGAAGAACGCGGGCGGGATCTCCAGGCCGGCCACCGCGAACGGCAGGAAGCAGTCGACGAAGCTGGGCGCCCACCGGATCAGGACGCTCAGGGTCAGGTAGAAGTAGAAGACCGAGACGAACACCAGCAGCAGGGTGAAGCTCTGCGCGCTGACCAGCGCCGTCGGCTTGGGGAAGGTGTTCTGGGCCAGCAGCGCCAGGGCGACACCCTGGATGATGCTGATGATGGTGATGAATCCGTTCGGGGAGACCTCGAGCGAACGGCGGATCAGGACGTCGCGGGTGAGGGCCTGGATGGCCTCACCGCGGGCCGGTGGCTCACCGTGCTCGTACCACACGGGGTTATTTGATGACTCTTCGTAGGCCCGGCGGGTCGTGAAGGCATGGTTGAGGTAGGTCCGTTGTTCGGGTTGCCGTCGATGTTTGGCGCGCGCGAAGTCATGTGATTCTGCTGCCACGCCCCACATCATGGCGCACTCGTCAATACCGCCCGGGTCCGTAAGATCAATTTCTGAAAGCCGCTCAGCCGCACATAACAGCAGTTCGGAGTGGGTGCATTGGATCGCTCGAGAACTGTCAAGTGGGCGTGTGCGATGATTTTGGAAATAGTCGGTTCGGATCACCATGGAATGAACGATAAAGGCAGCTCATCGGGCCTATCGCTCCGCTACTGCCATTTTGGTGCGGTTCCGAGCCGATTACTGAGAGTCATGTGCGGCAAAAGCAAAAAAGACCAAAGGAACCTCCGGACCGGGCAGCGCGTGTACGGGACATGGTGGTTGCGGCAATGACGACCGGCGCGGACCGGACGACCGACGACTTCGAGGCGTTCTACCGGGCCAATGTGGACCGGGTCTACCGGGCGCTCGCGGTGACGCTGCGCCGCGACGACCTCGCGCAGGAGGCGGTCGACGAGGCGATGGCCCGCGCCTATGCGAAATGGGCGACGGTGCACGCGCTGGACAACCCGGCCGGCTGGGTGTTCCGGGTCGGGCTCAACTGGGCGACGTCGTTCTGGCGCAAGGCGCGCCGGGAGCGCCCGCCCGCCGAGGAGTCGGCCCACCCGCACCACGGTCCGCCGGACGGCGAGGTGGCGGCACGCGATGCGCTCGCCAAACTGCCGCTGCCCCAGCGCGCGGTCGTGACCTGCCGTGTCCTGCTCGACCTCAGCACTGCCGAGACCGCCGCCGCCCTGGCCGTCAGCGAGGGCACCGTGAAGAGCCGGCTGTCCCGCGGCCTGGCCACGATGCGCGCCGCACTTTCGGAGGAGAACCGATGACCATGGATCAGATCCCGGCCGAGGTCGAGGCGGCCGTGCGGGCCGAGGCGATCAGCGCCCCGGGGTACTCCGGCGGCTTGGGCGACGTGTACCGCCGGGCCCGGCGGCGCCGCAACCGTCAGGTGGCCGGCGCGTTCGCCGCGGTGCTCGCCCTGGCCGGCGCCGGCTTCCTGCTGCGCCCCGAGACGCGGCACGTCGCGGTCGTGCCCCCGGTCGCGCCATCGGTCTCGGCGCCTGCGGTCGTTCCGGCTCAGCGGCTTCTCATGCTCGATGGGCCCGGCATCTATCACGTGACCGGCGGCCCGCAGGTCCAGCTGGGCGCCTCGGAGTTCGGCGAGCTGACCGTCAGTCGAGGTTTCGCCATCCATCGGGTGACCGGCGCCGACAGCTGGGACCGGTACGTCGGCCTGCGGGACGGCCGGATCGTCGCGCTCGGCCCGCACGGCCCGACTCCCGGCACCGACGTCACCGGCCCGGACATCAACCTCGTGGTGACCCGGGCCGACGGCCGGATCGAGGTGAAGCGCAACGTACGGCACCCCGGCGAGAGTGTCGCGCTGGTGGCCGCGGACAGCACGTCGGCCTACCTGTGGCGGCCGGCCGGCCTGGTCCAGCACGACCTCGGCAGCGGTTCGGAACACGTCCTCGTCGAGCGCGACAGGCTCGGCGTCCCGAGCACCCTGGACGGCGCCGCCGACCTGGTGGGCCGGCGCTTCGTGGTGTCGCTCGCGTCGGCGCCCTGCAGCCTGCGATGGCTCTTCGACGAGGGCACCACCGTGACGATGCCGCTGCGCGGGGTGCCCTGCGCGCACGTCAACGGTCTGCGCCTGTCGCCGGACGCCACCCGGATCGCCGTCGCCTACCGGACGACCGACCTCACCGTCGGCCTCGCCGTGCTGCGCCTCTCGGACGGCGCGGTCCTGGCCGACCGGAAATTCGCCCGGCCCCCGTCCGGCAAGTCCTCCATGCCGGTGGGCCTCGCCTGGCAGGACGACTCCACACTGCTCGCCGCGATCCTGCCGGTCGGCACCGGCGGCACCCAGAAGGTGAACCTGCTGACGGTCGCCGTCAGCCCGTAGGATCCGGACATGACGTCCCTCGCCGAACTACGTCATCTGTTGCACTCGCACGCCGAGGTGGGCCTGGACCTGCCGGAGACCCAGGCGATCCTCCTGGACGCGCTGGCCGGGCTCGGCCTCGACATCCGCCTCGGGGCCGGGCTCAGCTCCGTCACCGCCGTGCTGCGCGGTGGCCGGCCCGGGCCGGTGGTGCTGCTGCGGGCCGACATGGACGCGCTGCCGCTGACCGAGGAGACCGGGCTGCCGATCGCCGCCGACCGGCCGGCGATGCACGCCTGCGGGCACGACATGCACATGACCGGGCTGGTCGGTGCGGCCCGGCTGCTCGCCGAGCGCCGCGACGAGCTGCCGGGCAGCGTCGTGTTCATGTTCCAGCCGGGCGAGGAGGGCGCCGGCGGGGCTCGCATCATGCTCGAGGAGGGGGTGCTGGACGCCGCCGGGGAGCGGCCGGTGGCGGCGTACGCGCTGCACGTCGACAGCAAGCTCGCCGCAGGCGTCCGCCGCACCCGGCCCGAGTCCATCATGGCCGGCAGCAACATCCTCGACCTCCGGGTCAACGGCGCCGGCGGGCACGCGGCGCTGCCGCACACCGGCGTCGACCCGGTGCCGGTGGCCGCCGAGATCGTCCTGGCCATCCAGTCGTTCGTCACCCGGCGGGTGCCGGCCCACGACCCGGCCATCGTCTCGGTCACCCGCCTGCAGACCAACTCCCAGGCCCGCAACGTGATGCCGTCGACGGTGGAGATCGACGTCAACGTGCGGACGCTCTCCCGGGAGACCCTCGCCCTCGTGCGCGACGACCTGACCGCCATGCTCGCCGCGATCGGCGCCGCGCACGGCTGCACGGTCGACGCCGAGTTCGTCGAGGCCTACCCGGTGACCTACAACGACCCGGCCGAGACCGAGGCCGTGATCGAGCTGCTGGGCGCCGACCGGCTGCCCGCCTCCGGCATGGCCTCGGAGGACTTCGCCTACGTGCTCGATCAGGTGCCCGGCACGCTGCTGTTCGTCGGCGCCTGCCCGCCCGGCGTCGACCCGGCGACCGGCCCGGCCATGCATTCCGCGGCGGTGGCCTTCGACGACGGCGTGCTGGACCTGATGGCGTCGACCTTCCGGGATCTGGCCGTGCACCGGCTGGAACGGGGCACCGTACATTGAGGACGGTCGCCTAGGCTGAGGACGTGGATCACGACGTCATCGTCGTCGGCGCCGGGCCGGTCGGCCTCCTTCTCGCGTGTGAGCTGCGGCTGGCCGGGGTCCGGGTCGCGGTGCTGGAGCAGCGGGCCGAGCGCGGCCCGCACACCAAGGCGATGGCCGTGCACGCCCGCACGGTCGAGCAGCTCGCCATGCGCGGTCTCGCCGAGCCGCTGCTGAGCGCCGGGGTGCGGTTGCCGAGCTGGCATTTCGGTTTCCTCGGCACCCGCATCGACTTCACCGCGATCGACTCGCCGTACCCTTTCGTGCTCACGTTTCCGCAGAACCGCACCGAGGCGCTGCTCGAGGAAAAGGCGATCGAGCTGGGTGCCACGGTCACCCGAGGCGTGCCGGTCACGGCCGTTTCGCAAGACGATTCGGGCGTACGGGTCAACGACCTCACGGCCGCCTGGGTGGTCGGAGCGGACGGCGCCAACTCCGTGGTCCGCAGGTCGGCCGGCGTCGGGTTTCGCGGCATCGAGGCGCGTTTCTACTCGTACCTCGGCGATGTGCTGGCCGACGATCCGCCACCGCCCGGCTTCGACGTGGTGAACGAGCACGGCGCGATGATGGTCGCCCCGATGCCCGGCGGGGTCTACCGGATCGCCGGCTACGACCCCGCCCACCAGGAGCACGACGGCCGCCGGGAGATCACCTTGGACGAGCTGAACGACATCTGCCGGCGGATCGCGGGCCGCGAGTTCGGCGTCCACGACCCGAAGTGGCTGAGCCGGTTCGGCAACACCACGAAGGTCGCCGAGTGCTACCGCCGGGGCCGGGTGCTGCTGGCCGGCGATGCCGCGCACATGCACTTCCCGGCCGGCGGCAACGGCCTCAACCTGGGCCTGCAGGACGCCATGAACCTCGGCTGGAAACTCGCCGCCGTCGTCCAGGGCCGGGCCCCGGCCGAGCTGCTGGACTCCTATGACACCGAGCGGCGCCCGTGGGGTGACGACGTGGCCCGGCACACCATGGCGCAGACCGCCCTGATCACCGCGACCACGCCGGAGGGGCTGGCGCTGCGCGAGCTGCTCGCCGACCTGATCGGCGAGTTCCCCGACGTTTCGCTGCGGCTGGCCCGGCGGTTGTCCGCGATCGACGTCGCCTATCCACCGGCCGACCCGGCCGCGCATCCGCTGACCGGTTCCCGGGTGACCGGCGCCGACCTGCACGACGCCAAACCGGTGCTGCTCTCGCCGCGCCCGCTGCCGCATGCCTCGATCACCGCGACCCGGCTGGGCGTGCGGGTGGCGACCGGCCCGACCACGATGATCGTCCGCCCGGACGGTTACGTCTGGTGGGCCACCGACGACGACGATCCCGACGGCGCGGCGGGCACGGCTCTCGAGGCCCTGGGCGTCAGTTTCTGACGCCCTTCACCAGCAGGTAGCCCACCATCCAGAACTCGCCGATCGACGCGGGCACCGCCAGCAGGTCGCTCGGGACGAAGGCGCTGACTGCGTAGCCGACGCCGCCGGCGATCAGGATCCAGCCGAGCGGCCGGGGCATCCAGCCGGTGGTCAGCACGGCCTGCCCCATCGGGATCAGCCACAGTCCGAAGAAGATGCCGCCCGCGGTCCAGAGGTGCCCGCTCACCAGATAGAGCAGCTGGACCGTGGTGGCGGCATCACCGAACGGCCGGTCGGCCACCTCGGCGGCGGTGGCCAGCAGGGCCGCGCTGCCGAGCACGACGACCGCATTGACGAGGCCGAACGCGGCGATGCCGGCCGCCGCGACCGGTGCCTTCTCGCGGAACAGGCGGTAGAACCCGGCGGCGGCGAGGGCCTGGGTGAGCACGACGAGCAGTTCGAGCGCGACGCCGAGCCGGGCCAGCGAAGGGTGGTCGGCGAGGTTGGTGAGGGTGTCGCGAACGCGCCCTCGCCGCGGCGGTCGCGATCGCCGACGCCGAAGGCCTGAAGGCGCTGACCATGCGCCGACTCGCCGCCGCCGTCGAGGTGGAGGCGATGTCGCTCTACTACCACCTGCCCGGCAAGGAGGGCCTGCTCGACGGCCTCGCCGAAACGGTGATCGGCGAGATCGTCGCGGCCCCGGTGCCCGCGGCGGCGGACTGGCGCGCGGCCCTGCGCGGCCGCTTCCTGCTGGCCCGCGAGGTCATGCTGCGCCATCCCTGGGCGCCGGCCGTGCTCGGCTCCCGCCCGGCCATCCCGCCCGCCCTGTTCGGCTACTACGACGAGATCGTCGGCACGCTGACCGCCGCCGGCTTCACCCCGCACCTGGCCCACCGCGCCCTGCACGCCTTCGGCACCATGGCGCTCGGCTTCGTGCAGGAACTCTTCACCCCCGGCACCACCGACACCGGCGCGGCCGAGGCCGACCTGGCCGAGATGGCCGCCGCGGTGCCGCACCTGACCGCGATGATGGCCGCCGAGATGCATGCCGCCGATGCCGACTCGCTCGGCTGGTGCGACACCCGGGCCGAGTTCGAGTTCACCCTCGACCTGCTGCTCGACGGCCTGGAACGGCAACGGGCCGTCACATGACGACGGACATCCGCTTGTCGATGCCGGTGCCGTACTCCGGGTGGCCGCCGCGGATGTGCACCGCGAAGCTGGTGATGTCGGCCCGGTAGAGCCGCAGCTCCGCCTCCCCGCTCAACTCCTCCGGCACGAACGGCTCGGCACCGCCGCTGGTGTCCCGGAACGCGATCTCGCACTGGTCGGCCAGATCGTCGTCGGCGATCTGGCGGGCGTTCGCGCTCAGATAGACCGCCTCGCCGTCGCCCGGCCGGCGCTGCGAGTCGAAGATGACGATCGAGATCCGCGGCTGCCGTTCCAGGTTCTGCGAGTGCTGCGAGCCGGGCTCCGAAACCCAGTAGAGCGATCGGTAGTCGTCGTGCGTGAAATAGACCGGGGTCAGCCGGGGAAGCCCGTCGGGCTCGACCGTACCCAATGTCATGTATCGGTTGCCGTCGATGACGCTGCGCACCATTGCGGTCAGGTCGGACATGCTCTTGAGGCTAACCCGCACTCCCCGCATTGCGCTCGGCGAGCGCGCAGCAGCCGCTGCTGCAGCGACTCGCGGACCAGGCCGGAAAGATCCGCCCCGGTGCCGGACATACGCCAGGGTGGAACCCGTGACTTCCGACGATCGCCGGCAACGGTTCGAGGCACTCGCGCCGGCCGTTATCGACGCGATACGCCGGTACCTGGCCCGCCGCACCGACCCGGCGACCGCCGACGACGTGCTCTCCGAGACGCTGCTGATCTGCTGGCGGCGGCTCGACGAGATGCCCGGCGAACACCTGCCCTGGGCGTACGGTGTGGCCCGCCGTTGTCTCGCCAACGCCGAACGCGCACACCGCCGGCAGGAACGGTTGGCCGTACGGATAGCCGCCCTTGATGGTTTTGTGGTCGCCCCGCCGGAACCGGCCGACGATGAGCTCGCCGCCGCGATGGCCGGCCTCCGCGGCGAGGACGCCGAAATTCTGCGCCTGTGGGCATGGGAGGACCTGGCCCCCGCGCAGATCGCGGCCGTCCTCGGCATCACCGCGAACGCCACGAGCATCCGCCTGCACCGCGCCAAACAGAGGTTGCGCGATGAGCTGCGAAAGACCGGCGCGGCCGCCGGACATGAGGAGTCGACCGAAGGGAGAAGGCCATGACCGACGACGACCTGCGCACCCGCCTGCGTCGCACGGACCCGGCGGCATCGCTGGCGCCACTGCCTCCCGGCCAGGTCTCACGACTTCTGGAGGAAACCATGACCGCTGGTGTTGCCACCCTCCCGGCCCGCCGCCGGCTGCTGCTGCTGCTGCCCGTCCTGGCCGCCGCCGCGGCCGTCCTGCTGCTGGCCGGCGCGGGCTGGCTGATCTTCCGCCCATCGGACCCGGTCGCGATCCTGCCGCAGGCCCTCCCCTCCGCCGCCCCCGTGCGCCTGACCGCCGCACCCGGCGGCAACGCGAAATGCCGCGAACCGCAGGCGGCGATGCTGGCCGCGAACGCCGACTACGCCTTCGCCGGCACCGTGACCACCGTCGGCGACCTGGTCACCCTGCGGGTCAGCAAGGTCTACCGGGGCCCGGCCACCACGACGGTGCAGGTGGAGAAGCAGCCCGGCAGCTCCGAGACGGTGATGGGCAGCGGCACGTTCGAGGTCGGCAAGGGCTACCTGATCGCCGCGAACGAGGGCACCCTGCTGGTCTGCGGCTACAGCGGCGAGGCCGACACCCCGGGCCTGCTGTCCCTGTACGAGCAGGCGTTCTGAGCCTTGACCGCGACCTGAACCATGGCGGCATGACGCTCACCGATAGTCTCGCGTCGGTCACCGCGCAGACGCTGCCGGTCCTCGCGTTCGCCGCCACCCTGGAGATTCTCACCATCCACCGCTCCTACAGCTCCGAGCTGCGGTTCCTGCGAAACTTGGTGCGCGAGCGCCCGACCCGGTGGGCCACCCGGCTGGCGCTCGGCCTGGCGGTGGCCCGATGGGTCCTCGTCGTCATCTACCTGGCCCTGATCGTGTGCGCGATCCGCGCCGAGTGGCTGTGCCTCCGGGTGCTCGGCGGCGAGACCGGTCTGAGCGGCCACGGCGGCGACATCGAGTTCGCGATGATCGCGTCCTTCGTTGCCGTCGCCCTGATCCCGATCACCCCGGCCCTGCTGCGCATGCAATCGCTGCGCACGATCAGGAAGGACATCGGCCTGAACGACTGACGCGGGTCAGCCGCCCATCGGCTGGGGGAACCAGAGGCGGGCGGCGGCGTCCCGGGCCACCAGGAAGCCGGCTATGCCCAGCAGCCAGCTCAACATGGTGTTGCCCTTCGTCAGGACCCAGGCGTTGAGACGGGCCAGGACCCGCTCGACCCAGGTGGGGCCGAAACGGCGCAGCAGGAACAGTGCCAGCGCGGGCAGGACCATCACCACGCAGTAGGCCGCCAGCAACGGCGGCACCTGCCACGGTGACAGGTCGGCGGTGGCCATCATGCCGATCGCACCGAGGTACGGGAGCATGGTGGCCACCTCGGCCAGCGCCGCCAGCACGGCCAGGCCGGTCAGCGAACCCGAACCGGACGCGCCGGTCACGGCCCGGTCCCGCCAGGCCAGCACCGCGGCGGCCGCGGCCGATTTGCGTCGCTCCACCCAGAAGCTCAGGGCGAACAGGATCACCCCGACCGAGAGCTGCGCGATCAGCAGCGGGCGGCTCGCCGAGACCTCGCCGAACGCGGACGCGATCCGGGTGCCGCCCACCACCAGCCCGACACCCACGACGAAATAGCACAGGGCGATCGTGCCCAGGTAGGTCAGCAGCCGGCCGGCCCTGATACCGGCCGGCGCCAGCAGCAGCCAGATCGGGATGAACAGGGTGCCGATGCTGGTGCTGTCGATAATGGCCAAACCGGCAAGAGACAGCAGGAGTACGGCGTCCACGGCGACCATCATGCCCGTTTCGATGGGTGGCTGCGGGGCTCCAGGGCTGGGATGATCCGGGCGTGGTCGAGCAACGGGACGTGGTGTTCGTCAGCTACAGCCATGCCGACCGGCGCGAACAGCGCGCTCGTCTGGAAGGACACTCCCGCAGGGTGAGGTCAGTGTCGTTCAGCCCCGACGCCCGCCCTCCTTGCCACGGCCGGCGGTGACGCCAGAGTGGTGCTGTGGGATCCCGCCACCGGCGAACAGCAAGCTCGGCTGGACGGGAAGCGGCGCGTAGTGAATGCGGTGGTGTCATCGCCGTCGTCGGGCTGTCGGTCATCGTGCTGGAGATCTAAACCCGGCGATATTCCACCTCCGGGCGGCCCGGGCCGCCGTAGCGCGGGCTGCGCACCACCTGCCCGGTCTCGGCCAGGTGCTCCAGGTAGCGGCGTGCGGTCACCCGGGACGCGCCCATCCGCGCGCCGACCTCGGCGGCCGACAACCCGGACGGGACGGGGTCGGCGCGCAGCACGCCCAGGACCAGGTCGAGGGTGTTCTGGTCGAGGCCCTTCGGCAGTGAGTCCGGCGCGGTACCGCGCAGCGCCGCGAAGGCTCGGTCGATCTCGTGCTGAGCCGGCACCTGGCCGGCGCCGAGCAGCTGGCTGCGGTAGCGGGCGTACCCGAGGAGCTTCTCGCGGAAGGTGGCGAACGTGAACGGCTTCAGCAGGTAGTGGGTCACGCCGAGGGAAACGGCCGAGCGGACCACGGCCAGATCACGGGCCGACGTCACCACCAGGACGTCGGTGCCGATGCCGGCCGCTCGCAGGGCTCGGGTCAGCTCCAGGCCGTTCATGTCGGGCAGGTTCAGGTCCAGCAGGATCAGGTCGACCGGGGTGGTCCGCAGGGTGGCCATCGCCTGCTGGGCCGTGTGGGACACCGACAGGACCTGGAAGCCGTCGATCCGTGCCGTGTAGGCGGCGTGGGCCTCGGCGATCAGCGGCTCGTCCTCGACGATCAGGACGCGGATCATGACGGCACCGGCAGGCGTACGGTGATGATCGTGCCGGCCGAGGACTGGACGTCGTAGGCACCGCCGTACCTCTCGGTCACCTGCCGGACCAGCGACAAGCCGACGCCTCGCCCGCCCTCCTTGGTGGTCCAGCCGCGCCGGAAGGCGGCGGCCGGGTCGGGCATGCCCGGCCCGGTGTCGCTCACCGTGACCCGCACCTCGCCGTCCTCCTGGACGACCAGCACCGTGACCTTCCGGGGCGGCGGGGTGCCGGCCACCGCTTCGAGGGCGTTGTCGACCAGGTTGCCCACCACGGTGAGCAGGTCACGACCGGCCGGCGGCGATTCGCTCAGGGAAGAGGCCTCGTCGACGACCAGCTGGACGCCGCGTTCGGCGGCCTGGGCCGACTTGCCGAGCAGCAGGGCGGCCAGGGCCGGCTCGCGCACCGCGCCGACCACCTGGTCGGTGAGCTGCTGGGCGACCTCCAGCTCGGCCGTGGCCAGCCGGACGGCCTCGTCGCTGCGGCCCAGTTCGACCAGGGTGAGCACGGTGTGCAGGCGGTTGGCCGACTCGTGGGCCTGGGCGCGCAGCGCCTCGGTGAGGCCGCGCACCGAGTCGAGTTCGCCGGTGAGGGCGCGCAGCTCGGTGTGGTCGCGCAGGGTGATCACGAGGTGGCCCTGGGAGGGGATCACCCGCTGGTTGGCGACCAGGACGCGGTCACCGACCAGGACCGGCTCGTCGGTCACCTCGGCGCGGGTGGCGATCAGGTCGGCCAGTTCCGGCGGCAGGCCCTCCGAGGCGCCGACCAGGGCCCGGGCCGAGTCGTTGATCAGGGTGACCTGGCCGGAACGGTCCACCACGATCAGCCCCTCGCGCACGGAGTGCAGAACGGCGTCGTGGTACTCGTACATCCTGGTCATCTCGGCCGGCCCGAGGCCGTGGGTCTGGCGGCTCAGCCGCCGGCTGAGCAGCCACGAGCCGGCCGCGGCCAGCAGCAGCGCGACGGCTGCCGGGATCAGCACGACGGGCGCGCGGCCGAGCAGGCGTTTGTTGATCGCGTCGGTGGTGATGCCGACCGAGACCAGCGCGATCACCGTGCGCCCGGCGAGGACGGGGACCACGGTGCGCACCGACTCGCCGAGCGTGCCGGCGTGGGTCTCGACGACGCGGCCGCCGGCGAGGGCGCCGGCGATCGTGCCGATGAAGGGTTGCCCGATCAGGTTGGCGGTGGGGTGGGTCCATCGGGTGCGGTCGGTGGCCATCACCACGACGAAGTCGGTGTGGGTGGCCCGGCGGACGCTTTCGGCGTACGGCTGGAGCACGGCCGACGGGTTCGGGGTGCGGGCCGCCTCGATCACGGTCGGCGCGTGGGCGACCGCCACGGCGATGCCGGTGACCTGGTCGATGGCGGCCTGGGTGGCGTCGTCCCGGGCGAGCAGCACCGCGCCGGTCGTGCCGATCGCGACCAGGCAGGTGACCACGAGCGCCTGCAACACGAACAGCTGACGGGCGATGCTCCAGGCCGGTGAACAGAATGAACGCAAGGGTGCCCCCAGGGTGAGACCTGGGCCACATTCTGCGGTATGAGCACCGACACCTCATCCTCCCGGGTCCGGCGGGACCGGACGCACTTTCTCTACCTGGCGGTGATCGCCGCCGTGCTGGCCGGTATCGCGGTCGGTCTGCTGTTCCCGGAAGTCGGCAAAGACCTGAAGCCGATCGGCACCGGCTTCGTCAACCTGATCAAGATGATGATCGCGCCGGTCATCTTCTGCACGATCGTGCTGGGGGTGGGCTCGATCCGGCAGGCCGCGAAGGTCGGCCGGGTCGGTGGTCTGGCCCTCGGCTACTTCCTGGTGATGTCCACGGTGGCGCTGGCGATCGGCCTGATCGTCGGCAACATCGTGCACCCGGGCGCCGGGCTGCACCTGGACACGGCGGCCGCCGCGGCCGGGCAGAAGGCAGCCAGCGGCGCCGCCTCCGAGGGGCTGTCCGACTTCCTGCTCGAAATCATCCCGGACACGCTGTTCTCCTCGGTGACCGAGGGTGACGTGCTGCCGGCGCTTCTGGTGGCGCTGCTGGTCGGCTTCGCGGTGCAGGCGATGGGCCGCAGCGGCGAGCCGGTGCTGCGGGCCATCGGGCTGCTGCAGAAGGTCGTCTTCAAGGTCCTCGCGATGATCATGTGGCTGGCCCCGATCGGCGCGTTCGGCGCGATGGCCGCGGTGGTCGGCGAGACCGGCGTGGACGCGCTGAAGAGCCTCGCCCAGATCATGCTCGGCTTCTACGTCACCTGCGCGATCTTCATCTTCGTGATCCTCGCGGTGATCCTGTGGGCGTTCGCCCGGATGAACATCTTCTCGCTGCTGCGCTACCTGGCCCGGGAGTTCCTGCTGATCCTGTCGACGTCGTCGTCGGAGTCGGCGTTCCCGCGGCTGATCGCGAAGATGGAACACCTGGGCGTCAGCAAGCCGGTGGTCGGCATCACGGTGCCGGTCGGTTACTCGTTCAACCTGGACGGCACCGCGATCTACCTGACCATGGCGTCGCTGTTCATCGCCGAGGCGATGGGTGACCCGCTGTCGATCGGCGAGCAGATCTCCCTGCTCGCCTTCATGATCATCGCGTCCAAGGGCGCGGCCGGGATCACCGGCGCGGGGCTCGCGACGCTGGCCGGCGGGCTGCAGAGCCACCGGCCCGACCTGGTCGACGGCGTCGGCCTGATCGTCGGCATCGACCGGTTCATGTCGGAGGCCCGCGCGATGACCAACTTCGCCGGCAACGCGGTGGCGACCGTTCTGGTCGGCACCTGGACCGGCGAGATCAACCGGGAGAAGGCGCAGGCCGTGCTGGCCGGTGACCTGCCGTTCGACGAGTCGACGATGCTCGACGCCGACGATGACGAGACGCGCACACCCGAGGAGGAGGCGCCCGCGGTGGCGACCCGGGAGTCCTGAACCGCTGTCCGGCCGCCTCCGGGCAGTGCACGGGCCCGGCCCCTCCGCCGAGGGGCCGGGCCTTTTTTCTCACCCCAGAAGACGGCAATAAACGGCATCCGGTGTACGGGCTGAGCCGATCCGACCGGTCCACGCGATTCCCGCGGCGTACTCGTTGTCGGCGCACTGACCTTGGTAATTGCCGGTGGCGAAGTCACCGCCCGGGTTACCGGCCGGACGGTTGTCGCCGCGGTCGAACCAGACCGTGCGTCCGGAACTCGCCGGCCCGCTGGTGAACCCGCAGAGAGCGCTGGACATGGCGGCGCCGCGCACCGCGTAACCGACCAGCAGGGAACCGGCCGGGCACTGGAATTTGGTGTACCCCGACGCCCAATCGGTGGTCACGTACCGCTCGTCCTTGACGACCTCGTAACCGGTCCACGACGAGACGCCCGCGGTATCCGTACACAATCCTCGGTTGCCCTTGTCGGCCAGGCCGATCAGGCGTTGCCCATCCGGGCAGGCCGACTTGCGGGCGCCGGAATCCCAGTCCGGGCGGTCGCGCAGCAGGGCGGAAGCGACGAAGTCACCGCGGTCCGGGCTGAGCATCGACCAACGCGCGACCGGAGCCACATAACCCGACCTTCCCGAGGTGACCAGACGATTCCACGCGTCGTAGCGCCAGTCGCTCCGCACGGAGTCGAAGCCGCCGGCACGGTCCCAGAACAGCAGCGCCCAATTGTTGACCGAGCGATTCTCCAGCCAGCCGACGGCCGGCCAATAGGCGAAGTCGGCGTCGGTCCGGACCAGGTAGTCGGTGAAGTTGGCGAACCACTGGCGCTGCGACGAGCCGGGGGCGGATCCGGCGTCGACCCCGAACTCGCTGATCCAGACGGGTGCGGTGAAATGCTGGCCGGGCGTCGCGGAGACGTAGAAGGCGTCGTGGTCGAGCACGTCGAAAAGGTCGTCCCGGGAGAAGTCGCGATAGCGCGGATCACTCGTCTCGCCGATGCCGGTCGCCCCGCTGTGATGGGGCCCGGTGTAGTCGTAGAAATGAGCCGAGTAGACGAGCTTTCCAGAGGCGACCAGCGTGTGCGACAGCGTCCGGGCCGGAACGAGGGTGGGCCGCCCGTGCGCGAACCCGTCCACCGGGATCCCGGTCCAGTTGATGCCCTCCACGATGATCAGCAGATTCGGGTTGGCCTCGCGCAGAATCCGATCGCCGAGGTGTTGCGACGCCGCGAACCAGTCGTGGTCGTCGCCGCCTCCCCAGTTCGGGTCGTCCAGCACGTTCCGGCGCACCTCGTTGTAGAGGTCGGCGCCGACGACCCGCGGATCGTCGCGATAGCGCCGCACCATGAACAGCCAGTTCTCCTCCCATTCCGCGGTGGTCTGGGAGGCATTCCAGCGCTCGTTCCCGTCGACGCCACAGCACCACTTCGTGGTGTTCGTATGGTTGTTGAGAATCACGGCCAGTCCGGCGCCGGTCAGGCCGGCGACCACCCGGTCGTACACCTGAAGTGGGGTCAGTCCGTTGAGGGCCGGATCGGCGGCGCCGGTGACCGGTTGGGTGTCGCGCAGCATCTCGTCGGAGAACGGCAGCCGCACACTGTTGATGCCGATGGCCCGGAAGCCGGCCACGACGGTGGCGATCGAAACCCGGTCGAGGCCCATCGGAATGCGCCGCGAATTCTCCCCGGCATGATGATCGGCGTCGTCGTTGACGTCGCCGGAACCGTTCCGGGTGCCGCTCGCGCCGTGCCAGTTGGCCGAGCGCAGCTTGAACCGTTCGCCGTTGGCATCCACGATGTAGCGTCCGCGCGTGCTGAGCGGGGCGGTCCAGCCGGGTTCCGCGGCGGCTTGCGTCGGCGCCGGGCCCACCAGGAGCAGCGGAATCAACAGCGCCTTGAGCATCGACATGGGCTGATCTAACTCGCCGGCCGCGGGAAACCCCAGAGCCCGCGCCGGATCCTGCCCCGAGATACTGGTAGCCGTGACGATCAAGGCGCTGATCTTCGACTTCGACGGCCTGCTCATGGACACGGAGACCACGCTGCTGGAGAGCTGGCGCTGGGAGTGGCGGCGGCACGGCCTGGAGCTCGACCCGACCGGCTTCTTCGCACCCCACGGCGGCGACGCGAACGAACCCCGCTACCTGGCCCTGGCCGCCGCGGTCGGGCCGGCCTACGACCGCGAGTCCAGCCACACCCTGCGGATGGCCCACCGCGCGACGTTGAACGCCGCCCTGGAGCCGGCCCCCGGGGTCCGGGACTGGCTGGACCGGGCCGCACAGCTGGGCCTGCGGCTGGCGGTGGCGAGCAGCTCCCCGTTCGACCATGTGGGCGCCATGCTCGACCGGGCCGGCCTGCTGTCCCGCTTCGAGGTGCTGGCGACCGGCGAGGAGGTGGCCGCGCACAAGCCCGATCCGGCAGTCTACCGGCTGGCTCTGGAGCGGCTCGGGCTGCCGCCCGCGGAGGCCGTCGCCTTCGAGGACACCCCGCACGGCGTGGCCGCCGCGCAGGCGGCCGGCCTGCGCTGCGTGGCGGTGCCGAACCCGCACGCCGACCACGCCCGCTTCGCCGCCGCCGACCTGCTCCTGCGCAGCGCCGCCGACCTGCCGCTGGACGCGATCCTGCGCTCGTAGCGAGGCACCCCGTCGCGAGGGTCAGCCGATGCAGGCCTGATACGCCTTCTTGTAGGCAGCGTCACCGGCGGCGTCGGCCTTCACCACCTGGTAGGGCTCTCCCTCGTGGACGTAACCGGCCGGTGCGCCCGAGGAGGCCTCGACCTGCCACAGCAGGGTGCCGTCCGTGCAGTCCATCGAGGCCAGCATCAGCGCGGTGCCGGACGGGCTCGAGCAGCCCGCCTTCGCCTTCTCGGTGTCGACGAGCTTGCCCGGCTGAAACACGTCCTTGCAGGCCGGCGGGGCGGCGGCCGGTGCGGACGCCGGTGCGGCCGGCACATTGGCCGTGGTTTTGGCCGGTTCAGCCTTGGAACATCCGCCGAGTACGACCAGCGCGCCGGCAGCAAGACCGAACATGTGCAGAGCCCTCATTGATCATCTCCAGTGTCGAGGTGGAACTCGGCGCACGTTAGTGGCGTTCCGGCTCAGCTCGACGGACAAAAAGTCCAAAACCCCCTTCGGCGGTCGTGGTGACCTGCTCGCCGGTGTCGGCGGCCTCCTCGATGGCCAGCGCCAGCAGGTGGTCCTGCGCGCCCTCGGCCAGCGGGTACGGCGGTGGGGCCTCGCCCCGGATCCACGCGGCCATCGCGTCCAGCAGCGTCGCGATGGCGATCTCGTCGTCGTTGAAGCGGTGACCGGCGTACGGATTGCGGTAGAGCACCTCGCCACCCAGCGTGATGGTCTCCGTGTCGTAGCCATTCAGGTCCAGGTCGTGGCCGCTCTGCCGGCGCGCCAGCGCCGTGCGGGCGATGGTGCGCGGGGCGGGCAGGTGCACGATCTCGTCGTCGTGCAGTTCGCCGTGCGTGCCACGGACCAGCAGCCGGCGGAAGCGCAGCAGGTTGCGGGTCTGCCCGGTGGTGAAGTCGTAGACGCCGGACCGGCCCTGGCCGAAGTCGAGCGTGGCGATGGTCGTGGTGGCCGGTTTCGGCGCCGGGTCGTCGGTCCACCCCTGCCGGTCGAGCGGGTCGAGCAGCGGCGCGACGGTGCGCACCGCGCGGACGGCGGCCGGAGCGTGTCCGGCGCCGAGGAATCCGCGGATCAGCGACACCGCGTGGTGCTGCTGGGTGGAGGACACCTGCACCTGGGTGGGCGTGCCGATGATCCCGGAGCGCACCGCGGCGAGCCGGGCCGCGTGCGCGGGCATCAGCAGATATTGCTCGGCGACCTGCACCAGCCCGGTCGAGCCGACGGCCGCCCAGAGTTCCCGCAGGCCGGGCCGGTCGGCGGCGGGTGGGGTCTCGGTCAGCACGGGCAGGCCGTGGGCGACGGCCTCGGTGACGAACCTCGCGGCCGCGGCGGGTGGGACCGCGCTGATCAGGAAGTCCGGCCGGGCCTGCCGGAGACAGGTGGCGAGGTCGCCGAAGGCGGGGACCGGCAGCTCGCGCCGGCCGCGCACGATCGCGCCGACGCACTCCAGGCCGGGCAGCGCCTGCGCGACCCGGTGGATCGCCGCCGCACGGAAGCCGAAGCCGGCCAGAGCGAACCTCATCGCCGCCGCCGGCGCACCGTGGCCACCACCGGCACGGCCAGCAACGCGATCAGGGCGACACCGGCGACGGCGAGGCCGGGCCGCAGGCCGGGTGGCTCGAACGAGCAGTCCACCCGGGTGGCGCCGTCGGTCAGCGGCACGCCGATGAACCCGTAGTACGAGATCGGCGCGTGCCGCGCGCCGCCGTCGACCCCGCACGACCAGCCCTTGACGGCGGGCGCGGCCACCATCGCCGTACCGGTGCTGCCGGCCGGGAGGGTGGCGCTGAGGGTGTGCCCGCCGGCCTCGACCTTGGTCGCGCCGGTGGCCCGGAGCCGTTCGACCGCGGTGGCGAACGCGGCGCGGTCGAGGCAGCCGAGCACCGGCGCGGGCAGGACCTGCGGCCGGGAGGCCCACACCTCCAGCTTGACCTTTCCGTCGGCCGGCACCGTGCCGAGCAGCCGCATCGGGTTGCTGGTCATCGGCTCGGTCGCGACGAACGGGATCTCCGACTGCAGGCTGTGGACCGCGCCCGCGAACCAGGGCGTGTAGAAGTAGGCCTCGCGGCCGGGCGTACACGTCGCGGTGAAGGTCGTCCACCGGCTGCCCTTGGGCGTCGGTGGCACCTGCCAGCCGGTGCCGGCCGGCGTCGCCGCCGGGCCGTCGGTCCAGGTCAGCGCCGGCGTCTCGTAGACGGTGGCGCCGAGCAGCGCCTCCTGGCGGGCGAAGACCGACGTGAACGGCTGGTTGCCGGAACCGGCCGGGTGGACGGTCACCATCGGCGCGGCCGGGCCGGCCGGAACCACCGCGCCGCTGTCGTCGACGTACGTGTTGACCGCCATCAGGGCGCGGGTCACCGGGTCGGTGGGGCTGTGGATGTGCCGGCCGCGCCAGGTCCACGAGATGCCGAGGGACTGCAGCGCCTGCGAGGTCTCGGCCATCACGTAGGTGTCGTAGTAGCGGGAACCCTCGGCGCGCAGCAGGGCGGGGTCGCCGTTGGCGAACCGGTGCGGGCCGGACTCCACCCGCGCGGCCGGCCAGGTGCGGGCGGCCTGGATGGCGTCGAACGTCGACCGGACATCGGACTGCTGCAGGGTCGGGTGCGGGTCGAAGAACGGGATGTCCTTCCGGACCGCGTCGGCCACATAGGTGGAGTAGGCGGCGCCGAAGAAGACCCCGGCGACGAGTACGGCCGCCGAACCGGTCCGCAGCCACCGGGAGGTGCGCACCCGCAGCAGCAGGACCAGCGCACCCAGCATCAGCGGGCCGCCGATCAGAACGCTGCGCCAGGTCGACGGCCGTACCGCCGTGGTGTTCCGGGCGAACACGAGGATCGCGAGGATGAGGGCGGCCCCGCCGAGCAGGGCGGTGACCCGCGGCCGCCGGGCCAGGGACAGCCACGCCACCATGGTCAGCATGCCGCTGAACACGAACGCGGCGCGGTAGGGGCTGCCGTTGGGGATGGCGAGCCCGTGCCACAGCAGGATGGTGGGCCGCCAGAAGAACGACAGGAGGACCAGCACCAGCAGGCCGATCCAGGCCAGTCGCTCCTTGGCGGGCACACCCCGGTGGAACGGGAAAGCCGCCACCAGCAGCAGCCCGAACATGCCGATCAGGATGTTCGGGCTGGACACCAGGGACTTACCGCCGGGCAGGAACTGGGCCAGGATGTCCAGCAGCGGCGGGGCACCGCGGAAGTCGATCGCGGGCGGCGGCTGGGCACCGTTGCTGGCCAGCCCGCAGACAATGATCACCGGCGCGGCCAGCAGCACGCCGACCAGCGTCATCGAGCCGGCGCGCAGCAGGACGGCCCAGGAAAACTTGGTGAGCAGCAACCGGACCAGGAAGATCAGCGCGGCGGCGATGGTGACCATCGCCGCGGTGTAGAAGTTGCCCAGCCAGGCAGCTGCGATGATCAGCGTGCCGGGCACCCAGTGCCGTTCCTGCAGGCACCAGTCGGCGGCGATGCAGATCGCCGGCAGCGCGGCCAGCCCCCACAGCCACATCGGGTCGGCAAACGCGTCGTTGATCACCCAGCCGCACAGGCCGTACCCGACGCCCAGCAGCATCCGCCACCACGGTGAGCCCGGCGCCAGCCGGCCGAGGAAGACGGTCATCAGCGCCGCGGCGAGGCCCAGGCTGAGCAGCGTGACGAGGAAGACCGGCAGGTCGAGCAGGTCGCGCGGGAACAGGCCGACCAGCCAGGAGAACGGGTTGGTCAAGAACGAGAAGAAGTCGGGCAGGAAGGCCGTGCCGTAGCCGCTGCTCCAGCTGAAGAACAGGTCGCCGGCGGCCTTGCCGTGCTCGAGGTCCCAGAGCTCGGCGTGGAACGGGATGAACTGGTTGCCCAGATCGTTGACGGCGCGCGAGGTCGGCCCGAACGGATAGATCCCGTTCGCGAACAGCGACAGGCAGTAGGCGCCCATCGACAGCAGCGCAGCGGCTGCGGCAGCCGGGAACTCCCGGGTTGTCCAAGACGGCACGAAGCTTCTCCCACCCCGCTGGGACGAAACCAAAGGGCGACCGTACTAGATCGTCGCTACACAATGGGGGGTCCGCCACGCATGGGAGCGCTTTCACTGCGTGGATGCGCCACCGCCCGGGCCGGCGGCCGGGAAATAGGGGCGAGACCTGTCGGACCCCCGTGGCAGCATAACGAACGTGGACGCACGGGGACCGGGCCGATTTCTGTGGTGGCTGGCACGCGAACACAAGGGGCGGGTCGGGCTCGGCGCGATGTTCGGAACGCTGTGGTTCCTGAGCCTCGCGTTGATTCCGTGGCTGCTCGCCCAGGCCATCGACCACGGCCTGCATCCACGGAAGACCGGCCCGCTGCTGGAGTGGGCCGCCCTGGTGCTGCTCGTCGGCATCTCGAACGCGGTGTTCGGCATCATGCGGCACCGCAGCATGACCAAGCTGCGCCTGGCCGCCGCCCTGCACACCGCCGACCTGGTGATGACCCACGCCACCCGGCTCGGTGCCGCGCTCCCCCGCCGGGTCACCGCCGGCGAGGTGGTCACCATCGGCATCTCCGACGTCTGGACCATCGGCCGGGCCATGAATGTCGGCGGGGTCGGCGTGGCATCCGTCGTGGCCTGGGCCGCGATCGCCGCGCTGCTGTTCCACACCTCGCACGTCCTGGCCGTCGTCATGCTGATCGGCGTGCCGCTGCTCGTCCTCGTCGTCGGGCCACTGCTCGGCCGCACCCAGAAAGCCGGTTCCCGTTACCGCGAGCAGCAGGGCGAGCTGAACGCCCGGCTGGTCGACGTGCTCGGCGGCCTGAAGATCCTCAACGGGCTCGGCGGCAAGGAGACCCACCAGGAGCGGTATGAAGAGCAGTCGGCGCGCCTGCGCGAGCAGGGTTACCGGGTGGGCGGCCCGTCGAGCTGGATCGGCGCGATCGGCGACGGCCTGCCGGTGGTGTTCATCGGCGTGGTGATCTGGCTGGCGGCCCGCCTCGCCGCGAGCGGTGACATCACGATCGGCCAGCTGATCGCGGTGTACGGGTATACGGCGATGCTCGTCATCCCGGTGAGCGTGCTGATCTTCTGCGGCTTCGACGTCACCCACGGCCTGGTCTCCGCCCGCCGGGTCACCAACTTCCTGCGCATCCCGCTCGACGACCCGGCCGGGCGGCCCGGGCCGGCCGGTCCGGCGCGGCTCCACGATCCCGAGTCCGGGGTGTTCGCCGAGCCGGGGCAGCTCACCGCGCTCGCGGGCGACGGCGCCGCCATCGTCGAACGGCTCGGCCGATACGGGCCGACCACCGCGACCTGGGGCGGCGTGCCCCTCGAGGAGATCGCGCAACCCGAGATCAGATCGCGGATCCTGGTGGCGCATCAGGACGCCGACCTGTTCGCCGGCCCGCTGCGCGCGGTGGTCGCCGGCCCCGCCGAGCCCGACGATCTGCGCGTCGAGACGGCCATCGACACGGCCGCCGCGGCCGACGTCGCCACGTCGCTCGACCGGCCGGTCGAGTGGACCGGGCGCAACCTGTCCGGCGGCCAGCGACAACGGCTGCGGCTGGCCCGGGCGCTCTACACCGACCCGGAGATGCTGCTCGCCGTCGAACCGACCTCGGCCGTGGACGCACACACCGAGGCGGCCATCGCCGAGCGGCTCACGGCGGCTCGATCCGGCCGCGGCACCCTCGTCACGACCACCTCGCCGCTGCTGCTCGACCGGGCCGACACCGTGCACTACCTGGTCGACGGCCGGGTCGCCGCCACCGGTACGCACCGCTCGCTGCTGGCCTCCGAGCCCGGCTACCGCGCCCTGGTCACCCGGGTGTTCGAGGAGGACGAGTGAGCGCCGTGCTGCCGGTGGCGAGCCAGAAGACCGTCGGGCGGGCCGCGCTGCGGCTCATCGCCGCCGACCGGCGAGCGGTCGCCGGCATGCTGGCGCTCAACGCGCTCGCCGCCCTCGCCGCCCTCGGCGGGCCCTGGCTGCTCGGCCGCATCATCGACGAGGTCACCGCCGGGCACGGACCGGACTCGGTCGACCGGCTCGCCATCGCCGTGCTGGCTTGCGCCGTCGCCCAGACCATCCTGTCCCGGCAGGCGCTGGCCATCGCCTACCGGTTCGGCGAGCGCACCGCGGCCCGGATCCGCGAGGGCTACCTGCGCCGGGCGCTCAGCCTGCCCGCCGCGGTCATCGAGCGGGTGCCCGCCGGCGACCTCGCCGCCCGCGGCACCACCGACATCGACCAGGTCGCCACCACGCTGCGCGACATCCTGCCCAACGTGTTCATCGGCCTGGTCCAGATGCTCTTCATCATCGGCGCGGTGCTGCTGATCGATCCGCTGCTCGGCCTGGTCGGGGTGACCGGCCTGACCGGCATCTGGTTCGTGACCAGGTGGTATCTACGCCGGGCCCGGGATGCCTACCTGGCCGAGGGCTCCGCCAACTCGCGGCTCGCCGACGAGCTCGCCGCCACCACCGAGGGCGCCCGCACCGTCGAGGCGTTCGGCCTGCACGAGCGCCGGCTCACCGCCGGGCACGAGGCCATCGCCGAGACCCGGCGCACGCGGCTCGCGACCCTGGCGTTGCGCAGCGTCTACTTCCCGAGCGTCGAGACGTCGTACGCCGTGCCCACCGTGTTCGTGCTGGTCGTCGGCGGTCTGCTCTACATCCACGGAGAAGTCAGCCTGGGCACGGTCGGCGCGGCCGTGCTCTACCTCCGGCAGCTGGTCGGCCCGCTGGACACCCTGCTGATCTGGATCGAGCAGTTGCAGAGCAGCAGCGCCTCCTTCGCCCGGGTCGAGGGCATCGCCGAGATCCCGCCGCCGCCCCCGCCCGCCACCGCCACCCCGACCAGCGACCGGATCGAGGTGACCGGCGTCCGATACGCGTACGACGAGGGCCGGGACGTTCTGCACGACGTCAGCCTGACCGTGCGCCCGGGGGAACGCCTCGCCATCGTCGGGCTCTCCGGCGCCGGCAAGTCCACCCTGGGCCGGCTCATCGCGGGCGTCGACCGGCCCACCGCCGGCACCGTGACGGTCGGCGGCGTCCCGATCGCCGACCTGCCGCCCGACGTGCTCCGCCGCCAGGTCGTCCTGGTCACCCAGGAGCACCACGTGTTCCGGGAGACGCTGCGCGACAACCTGATGGTCCCGGCCCCCGACCCGGTGCTGCGCGAGGCCCTGGCCACGGTCGGCGCCGACTGGGCCGACGACCTCGATCGCGACCTCGGCGAGCGGCCGCTGGACGGCGCGCAGGCGCAGCAACTCGCGCTGGCCCGGGTGGTCCTGGCCGACCCGCACACGGTGATCCTGGACGAGGCCACCGCGCTGCTCGACCCGACCGCGGCCCGCACCGCCGAGCGCGCGCTGGCCGCCGTGCTGCACGAGCGCACGGTGATCGCCATCGCCCATCGCCTGCAGACCGCCCACGACGCCGATGCGGTGGCGGTCATGGACGACGGCCGCATCATCGAGCTGGGCACCCACGACGAGCTGGTGGCCGCCGGCGGCCCCTACTCGGCGCTCTGGCACTCCTGGCACGGCGACTCCGAAGAAAACTTTTCGCTCCCGAGGAAACCGCTTACCTGATTCATCCGTACCTATCGCTGCCACCGTCCCTGCTAGCGAAAGGTTCCAGCGATGACTCGGACTCGTGTGAAACGACTGCTCGCCGCGGCGATCGCCCTCGTGGGCGTCGGTTCCGCGGTGGTCTTCACCAACTTCGCCTCGGCCGCCGAGACGACAGCGGCCCGCACCACGGCCGCCGGCGACCAGGTGGTCACCGAGACGATCGAGGTCACCGGGGTCTTCGACGGCGCCGGCCAGCGCTTCATCGGCGGTGGCGATCTCGGCGACGGCGGCCAGGCCGAGGGCCAGGACGCTCTGTTCGACCTGGCCGCCGGAGCCACGCTCACGAACGTCATCCTCGGCACCCCGGCCGCCGACGGCGTGCACTGCGCCGGCAGCTGCACCCTCAGCAACGTGAAATGGGAGGACGTCGGCGAGGACGCCGCCACCTTCCGCGGCACGAACGCGACGGTGGTCATCGACGGCGGCAGCGCGGTTTCGGCCGACGACAAGGTCTTCCAGGACAACCGCGGCGCCGGCGGCTCGGTGACCATCCGCAACTTCGCGGTCTCCGACTTCGGCAAGCTCTACCGCTCCTGCGGCAACTGCTCCACCCAGGCGGCCCGCACCACCACCCTGGAGAACATCACCGCCACCGCCCCCGGCAACACGCTGGCCGGCATCAACGTCAACCTGGGCGACAAGGTCACCCTGAACGGCGTGACGCTGGTCGGCGACGACATCTCCCTGTGCGACCTCTTCGAGGGCAACGACACCGGCGACGAGCCCACCAAGATCGGCGAGGGCCCGGACGGCACCAGCTGCATCGCCACCGGAGTGACCGGCCCGTAAGGCACGGGGCTGAGCCGCCGGCGGTCGGCTCCTCCACCCGAACCGCCGGCCGAGCCCGGTGACCTCCTGCCCGGAGGGTCACCGGGCTCACCCACCACGTCAGCGCGGGCGGACCAAGCCCAGGTCGTAGGCGACGATGGTGGCCTGCACGCGGTTGGCCGCGCCCAGCTTGGCCATCAGAGCGTTCACGTGGGCCTTGACCGTGCCGACGCCGATGCCGAGTTCGGCGCCGACCTCCGCGTTGGACAGCCCGCGGGCCACGCCGAGCAGCACCTCGCGCTCGCGCGGGGTGAGGGCGGCCAGCCGCCGGTCGGCCTCCGGCGCGGCGGCCACCGCGCCCGTCGCGAACGCGTCGATCAACCGCCGGGTGACCGTCGGGCTGAGCATCGCCTCCCCCGCCGCCACCACCCGGATGGCCGCGACCAGGTCGGCCGGGTCGGCGTCCTTGAGCAGGAACCCGGACGCCCCCGCCTTGAGCGCCTGAAAGACGTGGGCGTCCTGATGAAACGTCGTCAGCACGAGCACTTTCGGCGGACTGGCCGAGGCGGCCAGCCGCTCCGTCGCGGCCAGGCCGTCCATCCCGGGCATGCGCACATCCATGAGTACGACATCCGGTGTCACCGCCGCCGCCAGTGTCAGTGCGGTCGCGCCGTCACCGGCCTCCCCCACCACCTCGAGGTCGTCCTGCGACCCGACGATGGCGGCCAGCCCGGCCCGCACCATCACCTGGTCATCCACGATCATCACTCGGACGGCGATGGTGACACCTCCCCGGCAGCCTCGGATCCGACGCCCCGATCGTAGGGCTCGGCGGGCCGGCCCAGGCCGTCCAGCAGGGCCCGCATCGCGGCCAGGGCGTGCCGGGCGGCGGCCACCACGGCGGGGAGGTCGTCGCGGGCGGCCGCGGCCGGGATCTGGGCCGCATGCTGCAGGACGGCGTCCCGGAGGCCGGCCGCCACCCGGGCACGCTCGCCGCGGGCGTGGTCGGCCGCCCGGAACAGGACGGCTTCGACCCGGCCCTCCTCGCGGGCGTGGCGGCGGTCGCGGCGGCCGCGTTCCAGGTGGCCGGCCAGCCAGCTCAGGCCGGCCGGGACGGCCAGCAGGACCGCGACGACCCCGGCCAGGAAGGCGGCGATGAAGATGCGGGCCGCCAGGCTGGTCGCCGGCTCGGTGGCGTCCGGCGGGTCCAGGCCGATCAGGGTGCCGAGCGCCGCGGCCGACGAGATCGCCGCGATCCCGGCGGAGAGCCAGGTCAGTCCGGCGGGTTTGCCCCGGGACGCGACGGAGTAGACGGCGGCGAATTCGGCGCCCGCACTGAACAGGAACAGCCAGGCGGTGCCGGACGGGATCACGGCCAGGCCGACCAGCAGCGGGCCCAGCCAAGTGGTGGCGGCCACGGCCGCGAACACCGGCCACGGGTGGCTGCGCCGCCAGAACAGCGGCACCGGGTGCGCCACGACGGCCAGGACGACCAGGGCGATGCCGGGGGCGGTGAGGCCGTCCTCCGCCGCGCTCACGGCCAGGCCGCTCAGGGGTGCCACCACCAGGAGCGCGACCAGGACGGCATCCAGCACGACGGGACTCCACTGTCGCCGCCGGGGCGAGGGTGCGGTCAGCGGGAGAACGGCGCGCACCCGCCAGCCGCCGTCGTCGCGCCGGCCCGCGGTGACGGTGCCGCCCACCGCGGCCGCGCGCTCGCGCATGCCGGTCACGCCGCGGCCGCCGCCGAGGCCGGTCACCGCCGGGCCATCGGGCTGCCCGTCGTCGTCGATGACCAGTTCGGCGTGCTCCCGCGCGTACCGCAAATGCAGCCGGACCGGACGGCCTGGCGCATATCGCAGGGTGTTGGTCAGCGCCTCGCGGGCGATGCCGTAGGCGGCGTCGGCGATGGCGGGCGGCGGATCGCCGGGCGGGAGGTCCGTGGTCACCGGCTGGCCCAGGGGGGCGAAGGCCTCGGCCAGGTCGGCCAAACTCTGCGGGCGGTCCGGCGGGAGCTCGTCGGCGGGCAGGATCCGCACCAGGCGGTGCAGGGCGGCGAGGGTGTCCCGGCCGGTCCGGGCGGCGTAGGTGAGGGCCTCGGGGCGCAGTTCGGGGCGCTGGGTGGCGAGCATCTCGGCGGCCGACGCGTTGATCACGATGGAGGTGAGGTGGTGGGCGGTGACGTCGTGCAGCTCGCGGGCCAGGCGGCGGCGTTCGGCCACGGCCGCCTCGCGTTCGGCTCGTTCGGCCTCGGCCAGGCGGTCGGCGGCCTCGGCGCGGGCTCGGACCCATTGGCCCCGGCGGCGGCCCAGGGCCGCGATCGCGGCGTAGACGGCGACCACGGCCAGCATGATCCACAGGTAGTCGGCGCCGACCTCGTCGTCGAGCGCCGTGACCCCGGCCTGGACCAGGACGGCGCCGGCGGTGGCGATCGCGGTGGTGCGGCCGTCCCGGCGGGCGGCGACGCTGAACAGGGCCACCATGTCGGCGGCCGACACGACCAGGAGGGAATCGCGCGGCGCGATCAGCTCGCCGGCCGGGATCGCGATGCTGACCGCGATCATGGTGAGGACCGGCCGGGTGCGCCGCCACAGCAGGGCCGCGCCGATCACCAGGGTCGTCCCGGCCAGCGCGATCGCACGCAGCGGCGGCAGCGCGTGGTGCGGCCACAGGGCCAACTGGACCGCCACCAGCAGCGCCGGCAGCAGCCAGGTTCTCCACTGCTTCATGTCCCTGGACTCTGGTCTATAACCAAGGTCCTAGGCCAATTCAGACCGTGGTCCGATTCGATCAAGGTGCCCCGGCCGCCAAACTCTCGGCATGCCTCGATATCACCGCCTCGCCGGTCCGAGAGTCTCCCGCACGGTCCTCGGCACGCTGTTCATCGTCATCGCCGGGCCGGTCCTCGCGATCGGCGGATTCCTGTTGGTCACCATGGCGGCCGCGATCGCCGGGCGGCCCGACGGGCCCGACGGGGTGCCGAGCTTCGGCGAGCGCGCCGATCTGGCGCTCGCGTTCCTGATGGTCGCGGCGCTGTTGCCGGTGACGCTGGTCGCGGCGCGGGCGATCCAGAGACGGCCGGCCGGCACGCTCGCGTCGGTCACCGGGCGGTTGCGGTGGCGCTGGCTGCTGACCTGCCTGGCGGTGGCGGCCGTCGCGATCGTGCTGCTGCTCGGCGGCGGCACGGCGCTCGCCGCGGCCACCGGGGTCGATGCCGGGTTCGACCGGGCCGAGTTGGTCGGCTGGGGGCCGTTCCTGGCCTCCATGGCGGTGCTCGTGCTGGTGGTCCCGCCGCAGGCGGCGGCCGAGGAGTTCGTGACCCGGGGCTGGCTGCTGCAGGCGGTGGGCTCGTGGTGCCGGCGGCCGTGGCTGCCGATCGGGATCCAGGCCGTGATCTTCGCGGCGCTGCACGGGTGGGGCACGCCGTGGGGGTTCACCGACCTGCTGCTGTTCGGGGTGGTCACGGGCTGGCTGACGGTGCGCACCGGCGGTCTGGAGGCGGCGATCGCGCTGCACGTGGCCAACAACCTGCTCGGCAGCGTGGCGGCGGCCGCCTTCGGTGAGCTGGGCACGGACGAGACGGCGGCCGACATGCCGTGGCAGTTCCTGGTGGTCGACGTGCTGGTGCTCAGCGCGTACGCGTGGGTCGTCGTGCGGCTTGCCCGCAGAGCGGGCGTCGCTTTCGAAAGCCGTATCGACCCCCTTGATCGCGTCGATTTTCCCACGCGACCAAACATCGACGCACAACTTGCGCCAATGCCGCCTCTAGCTGGCGAAAGGATTGATCTTCCCAGCCGTTGACATCGGTCACGAATGTTGCGACTGTTCGACCATCGTGTTTCGTGTTTGATTTTGTGCAACGTGTGCACGTGCACGTAGTCGGCATTCGACAAGGAGCCAAATCCCATGTCACGCACAACCCCTCGCGCTCTGCTGGCCGTCGCCCTCGTGGCCGGCACGGCGTTCGCCGTCACCGCCGGGGAGCCCGCCCTCGCCACCGGCGGCGGCGACACCTCCTGTGCCACCACCGGCTCGATCGACTATGGATTCGACCTGGCCGGCGACGGCTGGAAGTTCACCACCGGCGACGACGTCGCCTGGGCCGCGCCGTCCTTCGACGACACCGCCTGGAAGTCGTGGACGGTCCCGGACAACTGGAACACCGACGCCACCCTGGCCAAGTACGACGGCTATGCGTGGTACCGCAAGACGTTCACGCTGCCGGCCCGGCCGTCGGGTGTCACCGACTCGACGATCGTGGCCGCGCTCGGGCAGATCGACGACGCCGACCAGACCTTCCTGAACGGCACCGAGATCGGCCGCACCGGCGGCTTCCCGCCCAACTTCGACTCCACGTGGGAGGTCCCGCGGGAGTATTACCCGGCCGACGGCCTGCTCAAGTGGGGCGCCACCAACACCATCGCGGTCCGGGCCTACGACGGCACCGGCGGTGGCGGCTTCTACGCCGGCCCGGTCGGCCTCTACACGAAGGCGCATCTGCGGGCGCTCAACGGCATCACCGGCAAGGCCGCGACCAAGAGCCAGCTGGCGTACGCCTGCGCGATCCTGAACAAGCAGCACCGCGCGATCGCCTCGGGTGACGTGCGCGGTTACGCCTCGACGCTGGCCGACGGCTTCTTCCACCGGGGCGACACCGCCGACCGGCGACTGTCCGAGGTCAAGGGCTGGATCAGCGCCAACAAGAAGATCACGCTGACCGACACGCAGGCCGAGGTCTTCGTCGACTCGCAGGGCCGGCTCGTGGTCGACACCATCCGCGGCTGGACCGCCGCCGACGGCACCGAGTTGCTGCCGGCCACCCGGGAGATGCTCTACCTCGACCCACGCAGGAGCGTCGAGCTGGGCGACCATGCCCGCTTCTTCCGGGACAGCTACGTCTCGGCCGCGATGGGCAAGCGGGTCCAGTTCAACGTCTACCTGCCGAAGAACTACACCCGCACCACGGCCGAGCGCTTCCCGGTCGTCTACCTGCTGAACGGCATCAACGGCAGCAACATCGAGTGGGAGGCCCGCGACATCGACACGGTCCTCGACAAGCTGATCAAGGACAAGGGCCTCGAGGACTTCGTCGTGGTCTTCCCGGACGGCGGCAGCGGGTGGTATGTGGACACCTCGGCCGGCAACTACAAGACGATGATCACCGGTGAGATCGTGCCGATGGTCGACAGGGAGTACCGCACGATTCCCGATCGGGAGCACCGCGGCATCTCCGGCGTCTCGATGGGCGGCCAGGGCGCGTTCACGATCGGCCTCACCCGGCCCGACCTGTTCAGCTCGATCGCCAGCCACATCGGCGCGTTCAGCTACCCGCCGCTGGCCGGCACCGCCGCCGAGCGCGCGGCCAACGCCGGTCTCCAGCCGATCAACATGGTCACCGGGATGACGGCGACCCAGCTGAATGTGCACACCTACTACTTCGACGGCGGCGACCAGGACGAGTACGGCTTCGGCACCGCGGCCAAGAACATGAGCGTGGCCCTGGCGTCGAAGGGGGTCAAGCACGACTACCAGCTGGGCGCGGGCAACCACGCCGACTCGTACTGGATGCCGAAGCTGGACCGGTCGTTCGGGCTGCACAGCGAGCAGTTCCGCACCCACCCGTACAAGCAGCGGAAGGAGCCGAAGCCGGCCAGGTCGCCCTACGTCTGGCCGTGATCGCCGACCGAACTGAATAGCACCGCAGCATCGACGGCGCGTTGCCACTTGCGGTATTCGGCAGCGCGCCGGGTCGCCTCCATGGCCGGCAGCCAGCGGCCGGCCCGGTGCCGGTTGTTGCGCAGGTCCTGGAGGTCCGACCAGTAACCGACGGCGAGGCCGGCCGCGTAAGCGGCACCGAGCGACACGGTCTCGGCGACCATCGGGCGCACCACCGGCACATCGAGGACGTCCGCGATGATCTGCATGAGCATGTTGTCGGCGGTCATCCCGCCGTCCACGTTGAGCGCGGTCAGCGCGAGGCCCGAGTCGGCGTTCATCGCGTCGACCACCTCGCGGGTCTGCCACCCGGTCGCCTCGAGCACCGCCCGGGCCAGGTGCCCCTTGGTGATGTAGGAGGTCAGGCCGACGATCACGCCGCGCGCCTCGCTGCGCCAGTGCGGCGCGAACAGCCCGGAGAAGGCCGGCACGATGTAGCAGCCGCCGTTGTCGGCGACCGTCCCGGCCAGGGTCTCGATCTCCGAGGCGGTGCCGATCAGCCCGAGCCCGTCGCGCACCCACTGCACCAGCGACCCGGCGACGGCGATCGAGCCTTCGAGCGCGTAGGCGACCGGGTCGGAGCCGATCCGGTAACCCACCGTGGTCAGCAACCCGTGCGTCGACCGCACCGGCGTGGAGCCGGTGTTCATGAGCAGAAACCCGCCCGTACCATATGTGCATTTTGCGTCTCCGGCCGCGAAGCAGGTCTGGCCGAAGAGCGCGGCCTGCTGGTCCCCCATCGCGGCGGCGATCGGCACGCCGGGCAGCACGGACGAAGCCGCGCCGTAGACCTCGGACGAGGAGCGGATGGACGGGAGCATCGCCTGTGGGATCGTGCACACATCCAGCAGCGAAGCGTCCCACGCCAGCGTCGACAGATCCATGAGCATGGTGCGGCTGGCGTTGGTGACGTCGGTCAGGTGCTCCCGGCCGCCGGTCAGGTTCCAGATCAGCCAGCTGTCCATCGTCCCGAAGAGCACCTCGCCCTTCTCGGCCCGGGCCCGCAACCCGGGGATGTGGTCGAGCAGCCACTGCACCTTGGTCGCGGAGAAGTAGGTGGCCGGCTGGAGTCCCGTCTTCGCACCGATCAGGGCCGGATCCAGGGCCGAGGCCAGCGACGAGGTGCGGGTGTCCGGCCAGCCGATGGCCGGCGCCACCGGCACGCCGGTCGCGCGGTCCCACACCACCGTGGTCTCCCGCTGGTTGGCGATGCCGATCGCGGCGACCTGGGACGCGCCGATCCCGGCCGACCGCATCGCCCGGGCGATCAGCCGCTGGGTGTCCCGCCAGATCCGGGCCGCGTCGTGCTCGACCCACCCGGGGCGGGGATAGCTCTGCGGATGCTCGGCCCGGGCCACGGCGACGACGGTGGCCCGCCGGTCGAAGAGAATGCACCGGGTCGAGGTGGTCCCCTGATCGATGGCGAGGATGTAGCGCTCGGGTGAAGTCATCGGCGTGGCCCGGCCAGATCGCGGGAGATCGCGTGCGCGGTCGCGCAGACCTGCTCGACCAGCGCGGTTCGCGGCCGCAGCCGGCCGTCGCAGATCCGCTCGACCGGCCCGTAGATGCCGATCGCGCCGACCACCAGCCCGCCGTAGGTGCGCACGGGGGCGGCGATACCCGCGCGGCCCGGCTCCCACTCCTCGACCGCCGAGCCCCACCCTTGGGCGCGGACCTCGGCGAGAGCCCGGGCGAACTCTCGCGGGGCGGTCACGGTCTTCCGGGTGTACGGGTCGAGCCCGCCCCTGGCGAGCGCCGTCACGTCGTACGCCAGAAGGACCTTGCCCAACGACGTGGCGTGCGCCGGCACGACCAGGCCGGTGTCCATCGCCTGGGTGGTGTCGTCGGGCCGGAAGACGTGGTGGACGACCCGGACCGAGGCGCCCTGCAGGACCCCGATCCGGACCGCTTCGACGGTGCGGCCGGCGAGGGCGTCGGCCCAGTCGAGGGCGCGTGAGCGCAGTTCGTTGACGTCGAGCCCGACGTTGGCGAGGTCGAGCAACCCGCGGCCGAGCCGGTAGCGGGCGGTGCGCGGGTCCTGCTCGACGAACCCGACCTGCTCGAGGGTGCGCAGGATGCCGTGCGCGGTCGACTTGGGCAGCCCGAGCGCGTCGGCGACCTCTTTGACCCGCAGCCGGTCGGGACCGGCCGCGAGCAGCCGTAACACGGCCGACGACCGCTCGATGGACTGGATCATCCCGGGCACCGCGCGAGACTAGCCCACTATTGGCGCCCCGACAACGTGCGACATTGTCGCACGATCGTCGTTGACCCTGTTCCGAGCCGTTCCTAGCGTCAGCCCGACACCAGGGAGGCGATGTGGCGGACTTCGTCGGCGCGATCGATCAGGGCACCACCAGCACGCGCTTCATGATCTTCGACCGGGCCGGCCACGAGATCGGCCGGCACCAGATCGAGCACCGGCAGATCCTGCCCGGCGCCGGCATGGTCGAACACGACGCGACCGAGATCTGGGAGAACACCCTCAAGACGATCGCCGTCGCGCTCGCCGACACCGGCCTCGGCCCGGCCGACCTGGCCGCCATCGGCATCACCAACCAGCGCGAGAGCGCGCTGATCTGGGACCGCAGCACCGGCGAGCCCTGCCACAACGTGATCGTCTGGCAGGACACCCGGACGGCCGGCGTGATTCCGTCGCTGGACGCGGGTCTCATCCGCGAGAAGACCGGCCTCCCGCCGGCCACCTACTTCTCCGCCACCAAGATCCAGTGGATGCTCGACCACGTCCCGGGGCTCCGGGCGCGGGCCGAGAAGGGCGAGGTGCTCTTCGGCACCCTGGACAGCTGGCTGATCTGGAACCTCAGCGGCGGCCGGCACCTGACCGACGTCACCAACGCCAGCCGCACCATGCTGATGAACCTGACGACGCTCGACTGGGACGACGAACTGCTCGCCCTGTTCCGCATCCCCCGGCCGATGCTGCCCGCCATCCGCTCATCGTCGGAGATCTACGGGACGGCGGAAGCCGCGCTGCGCGGCGTTCCCATCGCGGCGGCCATCGGCGACCAGCAGGCCGCGCTGTTCGGGCAGACCTGCTTCGGGCCGGGCGAGGCCAAGTGCACCTACGGCACCGGCAACTTCGTGCTGCTCAACACCGGCACCACCCCGGTCCGTTCGACGCACGGCCTGCTCACCACGGTCGCCTACCGATCCGGCACCGGCGCCCCGATCTACGCCCTCGAAGGCTCGGTCGCGGCCACCGGCTCGGCCGTGCAGTGGCTGCGCGACCAGCTCGGGGTCATCGACTCGGCCGGCCACAGCGAGGAGCTGGCCGCCCAGGTCGAGGACAGCGAGGGCGTCTGCTTCGTACCCGCCTTCTCCGGCCTTTTCGCCCCCTACTGGCGGCCGGACGCGCGGGCCGCCATCGTCGGCCTGTCCCGCTACCACACCGCCGCGCACATCACCCGGGCCGCGCTCGAGGCCATCTGCTACCAGACCCGCGACGTCATGGAGGCCATGGCTCTCGACGCGGGAACCGCCCTGGACTGCCTGAAGGTCGACGGCGGGGTCACCGCCAACGCGCTCTGCATGCAGTTGCAGGCCGACATCCTCGGCGTACCGGTCAGCCGGCCGGCCGTGGCCGAGACCACCGCGCTCGGTGCCGCGTACGCCGCTGGTCTGGCCGTTGGTTTTTGGAAGTCCCCCGACGAGTTGCGCGCCAACTGGCAGGAGGACCGGCGCTGGGAGCCGTCCTGGACCCAGCAGCGGCGGGACGAAGGCAGCACCCGCTGGCGAGCGGCGATCGACCGCACCCTCGACTGGGTCTGACGAAAGGACCTCAGATGAACACCGGAGTTATCTCACCGCAGGCCCGGTCGGCGGCCCTGGCCCACCTCGCGACGGAAGAGCTCGACGTGCTGGTCATCGGGGCCGGCGTGGTCGGGGCCGGAGCGGCGCTCGACGCCGCCACCCGCGGGCTCGGCGTCGGCCTGGTCGAGGCCCGCGACTTCGCCAGCGGCACATCGAGCCGGTCCAGCAAGCTGATCCACGGCGGACTGCGCTACCTGGAGATGCTCGACTTCGGGCTGGTCCGCGAGGCGCTGCGGGAACGTGGCCTGCTCATCCAGCGACTCGCCCCGCACCTGGTCCGGCCGGTGCCGTTCCTCTATCCGCTGCGGCACCGCGCCTGGGAGCGGCTGTACGCCGGGGCCGGTCTCGCCCTCTACGACACGCTCGCCCTCTCCGGCTGGGGTGCCGGTCTCCCCCGGCACCGGCACCTGAGCCGCACCGAGGCGCTGCGGGCGTTCCCGGCGCTGAGCCCCGAGTCGCTGGTCGGCGCGATCCGCTACTACGACGCCCAGGTCGACGACGCGCGGCACACCATGTTCCTGGTCCGCACCGCCGCCGCGAACGGGGCGCAGGTCGCCGCCCGTACCGAGGTGGTCGGCTTCCTCCGCGAGGGCCGCCGGGTCGTCGGCGTGCGCGCCCGGGACCTGGAGAACGGCACCGAGCTGGAGATCCGGGCCCGCACGGTGATCAACGCGACCGGCGTGTGGACCGGCGACATCCAGTCGCTGCTGAAGGGCGAGCGCGGCCAGTTCAAGATCACCGCCTCGAAGGGCATCCACCTGGTCGTGCCGCGCGAGAAGATCGCCGGCCAGACCGGGATGATCCTGCGCACCGCCACCAGCGTGCTGTTCGTGATCCCCTGGGACCGGAACTGGATCATCGGCACCACCGACACCCCGTGGAACCTCGACAAGGCGCACCCGGCGGCGTCCGCGCACGACGTCGACTACCTGCTCGCCGAGGTGAACAAGTCGCTCGCCACCCCGCTGACCCGGGACGACGTGCAGGGCGTCTACGCCGGGCTGCGGCCGCTGCTGTCGGCCGACGCCGAGATCACCGCGAAGCTCTCCCGTGAGCATGCCGTCGACACCCTCGCCCCCGGCCTGGTCCTGGTGGCCGGCGGCAAGTACACGACGTACCGGGTGATGGCCAAGGACGCGGTCGACGCCGCCGTCCGCGACCTCGACACGCGGGTGCCGGCGTCCTGCACCGAGCAGGTTCCGCTGCTCGGTGCGCCCGGCTACCGAGCCGCCTGGAACCGGCGCGCCCAACTGGCCCGCCGGGCCGGACTGCACGTCACCCGGATCGAACACCTGCTCAAGCGGTACGGGACGCTCGTCGACGAGGTGCTCGCCCTGATCGAGGCCGATCCGGCGCTGCACGAACCACTGGTCGGCGCCCCCGATTACCTGCGCGCCGAGATCGTGTACGCGGCCACCCACGAGGGCGCCCGGCACCTGGACGACGTGCTCACCCGCCGTACCCGGATCTCCATCGAGACCCCGGACCGCGGGGTGACCGCGGCCCGGGCCGCCGCCGACCTGCTGGCCGGCCCGCTCGGCTGGTCCGCAGCTCTTAAAAATACCGAGATCGCCGCCTACGAATCGCGGGTGGCCGCCGAACGCGCCGCGCAGGAACAGCCGGACGACCTGAGCGCGGACGCGACCCGGCTGGCCGCAACGGCGGTCTAGACGTGTACGCCGAGCAGCGGCAGGCCCGGATCCTCGCGGAGATCAACCGCACCGGCGGCGCCCGGATCACCGAACTGGGCCACCGCCTCGGCGTCTCCGGCGTGACCGCGCGGCGCGACGTCGAGGCGCTCGCCGAGCGGGGTCTCGTCGCCCGGGTGCGCGGCGGGGCGATGGCGCTGGCTCCCGGCCCGGCCCTCGCCGCCGGGCCGGAACCGCGCCGGCACCGCGAGAAGGCCGCGATCGCCCGGACCGCCGCCCGCCTCGTCCGGCCGTCCGAGGCGATCGGCGTCCTGACCGGCAGCACCACCGCCCTGCTCGCGCGGGAGCTGCTCGGCGTACCCGGCCTGACCGTGGTCACCAACTCGATCGAGGTCGCCGACGCGTTCCACCACGAGGGCCTGCCCGGCCAGACGGTGGTGCTGCTCGGCGGGGTGCGCACCCGCTCGGGCGCGCTCGCCGGGCCGGTCGCCGAACAGACCGCGGCCGGACTCAACCTCGACGTGGTGTTCCTCAGCGTCTACGGCATGGCGGTGCGCTCCGGCTTCACCACGCCCGACGTCGCCGAGGCCCGCACCAGCGCCGCGCTCACCGCCGCGGCCCGCCGGGTGGTGGTGCTGGCCGACCACGGCAAGTGGGGCGTCAGCAGCGCCGCCGTGATCGCCCCGCTGGACGGCGCCGACGTGCTGGTCACCGACGCCGGCCTGGCCCAGCCCGGCCGCTCCGAACTGCGCCGCCGGGTCGGCCACCTGATCGTCACCGAGGTTTCGTAGCTAGGACATCACCGGGAACAGGTCGGTGGACGCCCGGCCGGTCGCGGCCTCGATGAAATCGACCGGCGGCGCGATCTGAGCGATCACCTCGGCGGTGTGCGCGAGTCCGGCTTCCGGCAATTCGGGCGTACGCCCTAGAGCACGCTGAACGTCGAGCAGGTGCACGGTCGCCTCGACGATCCCGATGCTCACCGCCTCACCCAGCGGCAGCACCGCCCGCCCGAAGTAGTCGACCGTCACCGGCCCCAGGTAGCGGGCGGCCGCGACGGCCTCCGGCCCGGCCGTGGCGAACTGCCCGACCAACTGCTCGATCGTGTACTTCGCGGCGTCGTCCCGGGCGGATCCGGCCACCTGCTCGCGCCCGGTGTTGGCGATCCCGCCCGGCTCGTTGAACTCGCGCAGCAGGTCGGCCGCCACCGGATGGGTCACCTTGTCGTCGGTGACCCGCCCGACCAGCATCGAGAAACCGAACGGCCAGCCGGCCGCATGCGCCCACAGCGCACGTAGGTCCCAGCCGTCCAGGCGAGTGGATCGCTGCCAGTCCGCATCGGTCAGGCCCGCCCCCACGGCAGCCCAAACCGACCAGAGCTCGTCCAGCGCATCGAGCCGATCATCGAGCGTCATCGCGCGACTCTACCGCCTCGCCCTGGCGGCGGCTGGGGCGCGCGGAAAGCGAAGAGCCGCCCGGCCACGGGCGGACCCGGCTCGGTGACCAGCCGGTGCATGCCGACCCGGAAGCGAGCGTCCGCGGGCCGGGCGAAGGCCATCTCCTCGAATCCGTTCTCCGCGAAGAGCCCTCGGACCGCGTCGCTCGGATCCGCACCGCTGTCGCCCCGCCCACGGGTCCAGATCACGATGCCGCCCGGCTCCAGCAGGGACGGCAGCGCCGCGACGGTCCGGCGCACGTCCGTCTCGCTGATGTTGCCGAACACCCCGCAGGCCATGACCACCTGCGCCGGGGCGGCGTCGCGGTAGTTGGTCGCGTCGCCCGCGTCGGCCGTTCGCACGTCGACGCCGGTCAGGCCCAGCTCGGCGGCCGTCGTCCGGGCTCGCCGGCTCAGTTCCGGGTCGAGCTCCACCAGCACCGCGCGCACGCTCCGGCGCCGGGCCAGCTCGGGCAGCACGTCGCGCCCGTCCCCGGCGCACAGACTGATCAGCGGACCCTCGCCCAGCGCGCGGCCGAGGTAGTCCTGTACGACCGTGAGCCGCCGGGCCAGCGACGACCCCGGCGTCTCATAGTCCCGATGCCATCGAACCCAGTCCTTGGTCACCCAGCCATCCTCGGGCCGTGGGCAGTCGCCGGGCCACCCCGGCCAGGAGGTCGGCGACCTGCACCCGCGGGTCGTCGCGGGAGTCGACCATCACCAGGCCGGCCAGGGCGCCGGCCGGCAGCACCTGCTGGAGGCGGGTCAGCCGGTCGGCGGTCAGGGCGCTCTGCTCGTCGTGGAAGACCAGCACCCGGCGGCCGCCGCCGCTCCAGAACAGGACCGTCTCGGCCAGGGCCGGCAGCATCGGCTCCAGCGGCGGCGGAATCGTACGATCGTCGTCGTCGAGCCTGGTCAGCACGGCCCGCACCCGGACCGGATCGAGGGCGGCCAGGACCGCGTCGGCCGGCACCCGCCGGGCCAGGGCGTCCCGCGCGTGGAAGAAGCGCTCCACGGTCTCCCGGGCCGGACCCCGGCGCTTGCGCCGGACCATGTCCACGAAGGCCGACAGGAAGGCGTCCCAGTCGTCGCCGGGCCGGCCGGCTCGGTGCAGGGCGATCGCCGCCGGCCGTCGTTCCTGGGCCAGGCGGGTGCCGGATGCGTACGAGGGCTCGCTCAGCAGAAGATCGACGATGCGGGTGACCAGGAAGAACTCCTTGTCGATCACGTGCACGTGGGCCCGGCCCCGCAGCGCCGCCAGGAACCAGTCCACCATCTCGCTCGCGCCCAGCCGGCGCAGGAAGTGACCCGACTTGAGTTCGTGCGGCGAGAGCCGGAATCGGGACCGCAGCGCCGCGATCAGCTCGACGGCCTCGCTCGTGCTCAGATCGACGCTCGCGTGGGTGATCACCGGCTCGGTCGAGTGCAACAGATTCGTGCCGGAGAACCCGGACTCGTCGCAGGCGATCTCCACCACGGCACCACCCACCGCCCCCGACGGCGGCAGTCCACCTTGCAGCGGCGACCTCACCCCGGCATGGTCACCCCGATGGCCGCGCCGGACAACCGGATTGCGAGGCTGACCGCATGGTGGTGAGGTTGGCGCTGGCCGCGGACGCGGCATCGATCCAGCAGCTCGTCCGGGCGGCCTTCGTGCGTTACGTGCCGCGCATCGGCCGGGAACCGGCGCCGATGGGGGTGGACTATCGCGTTCCGGTGGCCGAGGGGCGCTGCCGGGTCGTCGAGCACGACGGCCGGGTCGTCGGGATGGTGCAGTGCGCCGCGCGGACCGGATACCTCGAGGTGGAGACGATCGCGGTGGCCGAGGAGGCGCGCGGCCTCGGCGTCGGGACAGAGCTTCTGGCGTACGCCGAGGAGCAGGCCCGCGAGCTCGGACTCCCGGAGGTGCGGCTCTACACCAACGAGGCGATGACCGAGAACCTCGAGTACTACCCGCGCCGCGGCTTCCGGGAGATCGAACGCGCCACGCACCACGGCTACCGCCGGGTGTTCTTCGCGAAGCCGGTCGGATGACGCATGCTCGTGGGCATGACGTCTTTCGATCCCAAGGCCGACCTCCGGCAGTACCTCGACGAGGCGCGGCACGCTCTGGTCTGGAAACTCGACGGCCTGAGCGAGTACGACGTACGCCGTCCGCTCACCCCGACCGGCACCAATCTGCTGGGCCTGGTCAAGCACGTCTCGGGCGTCGAGGCCGGCTACCTCGGCGACACCTTCGGCCGGCCGTTCGGAGAGCCGATGCCGTGGATGGACGCCGGCGCCGAGCCGAACGCCGACATGTGGGCCACCGCCGACGAGTCACGCGACGAGATCATCGACCGATACCGCCGCGTGTGGCAGCACTCCGACACCACCATCGCCACCCTCGGCCTGGACGCGACCGGCCGGGTGCCGTGGTGGCGCCCGGAGTCCCAGGTCGTCTCGCTGCACCGCATCCTGGTCCACGTGATCGCCGAGACGCACCGGCACGCCGGCCACGCCGACATCGTGCGCGAGCTGGCCGACGGCGCGGCCGGCGTACGCCAGAGCAACAGCAATCTGCCGTCCGAGGACGAGGCCTGGTGGTCCGATTACCACCGCCGCCTGGAGGACGCGGCCCGGCTCTTCCTCAAGCGTTAGCGCGTTCCGCCTCGATCGTGGTGTCGTCGCCGTGGCCGGTGTGCACGACCGTGCCGGCCGGCAGGGCGAACAGCTTCGCCCGGATGGAGGCGACGATCAGGTCGGCGTCCGAGTACGACCGGCCGGTCGCGCCCGGGCCGCCCTGGAACAGGGTGTCGCCGGTGAACACGCAGCCCAGGTCGGCGGCGTACAGGCAGACCGCACCGGGCGCGTGGCCCGGGGTGTGCAGCACCGTGAGGGTGCTGCCGCCGACGGCGATCGCGTCGCCGTCGGCCAGGTCGGTGTCCCAGGCGGTCGCCGTGCCGTGGGTCAACTCCCACAGCGGGCGGTCGGCGGGGTGCAGCAGGATCGGCGCGCCGGTGCGGTCGCGCAGGGCGGGCGCCACCCGTACGTGATCGTCGTGGGCGTGGGTGCAGACGATGGCCCGGACGGTGCGGTCGCCGACGACGGCCAGGATCGCGTCGACGTCGTGCGGGGCGTCGATCACCACGCACTCGGTGTCGTCGCCGACCACCCAGATGTTGTTGTCGACGTCGTACGTCTGCCCGTCGAGGCTGAACGTGCCGGACACCACGCCGTGGTCGACGCGTACGCCTTTGTCCTGCTGCATGCGGGGTCCTTCCGGTCGTCCGACTCACCCTAGGATGGCAGCAACGATCATGATCGATGCAACGGGGAGAAACAGAATGTCGTACGGGGATCAGGAACGGCCGCGGTCGGTGGAGATAGGTGCGAGCCTGCTCGCGACAGTCGGGGTGCTCATCGTCGGCCGGGTCGCGTACGGCGTGGCGGTGAACCTGGGCCAGGACCAGTGGAGTTCCGGCGCCCGCGCGGTGTTCCTGGTGCTGAATTCGTTCGTGCTGGTCTTCGGCCTGTTCGTGCTGCTGCTCGGCGACCAGGTGCGGCGCGGCCGCACCTGGGCCTGGATCACCGGCCTGGTGATGCTGCCGTTCACCATCCTGTTCGGCGTGGTGCTCCTGCTCATCACCGCGCTGAGCGGCGCGGTCCCGTGGGCCGGCGCGGGCGTCGTGCTGGTCGCGGTGGCCGCCCTGATCACCCTGAGCGCACCCCGGGCGACCCGCGCGTACTTCACCCGAGGCCCGGCCCACCCGGCGCCGCCCGTTGGTCAGGCGGCCTGGACCGGCGGGCGTTCGTAGATCAGTTCGGTGCCGTCCACCTCGTCCCACTGTTCGCCGACGTGGGCGAAGCCGAAGCCGGCGATGGTCGCCAGGGACGGCTTGTTGTCCGGGCTGATGGTGGCCCGGACCGTACGGATCGACGGCTCGGTCGCCGCCCACCGCAACAGCTCGGTGACCATCGCGCGGGCGTACCCGCGCCGCCGGTGGGCCGGGTCGGTGCTGTAGCCGATCTCCACCATGCCGGACTCGTCGGGCGGGCCGTGGAAGCCGCCGGCCCCGACCACCACCTCGTCGGGGACCGAGACGGCGGCCCGGGCGATCCAGTCGGCGGCCCGGGGATCCCCGGCGATCTGGTCGAGGCGCATCCGCCACAACCAGGTGATCTCGTCGGAGAGGAACCATTCCGTCAGCCGGACCCCGGTGATCGTCCGGGCGGCTTCCAGGTCGTCGGCGAGCAGAGCTTCGAGCGCTCGCGGGGGCAGTGGCACGAAACGTACGGCGGTAGGCATCGCGGAGATCGTCACATGGCGGGCAAGCCATTTTTCCGCGGCCCAGCAACCGCGGCCCAGGAAACGCCGGTCAGGGCAGGATGGCGTCGACGTAGCCACCGTCGACCCGGAGGGCACCGCCGGTGGTGGCGGAGGCCTGCGGCGACGCCAGGTAGACGACCATGTTGGCGATCTCCTCCGGCTCGATGAGGCGCTGCAGCAGGGACTGCGGGCGGTGCTTGCGCATGAACTCGCGCTGCGCCTCGTCCCAGGGCAGGTCATCGCCGACCAGGGAACGGACGAAGTCCTCGACGCCGCCGGTGTGGGTCGGGCCGGCGATGACGCTGTTGACCGTGACGCCCGAGCCTGCCGCCGCCTTCGCGAAGCCGCGGGAGACGGCGAGCAGGGCGGTCTTGGTCATCCCGTAGTGGATCATCTCGGCCGGGGTGACCACCGCCGAGTCGCTGGCGATGTACTGGATGCGGCCCCAGGCCCGCGCCCGCATGCCGGGCAGGTAGGCGCGGGTCAGGCGCACCGCGGCCAGCACGTTCACCTCGAAGTAGCGGCGCCAGTCGTCGTCGGTGATCTCCAGTGCCGGCTGCGCGCCGAAGATCCCCAGGTTGTTGACGAGGATGTCCACCTCGGGCAGTGCCGCGACGGCGCCGGCCGCGCCCGCCTCGGTGGCCACGTCGGCCGGGACCGGCACGAAGTCGCCGTCGGGCAGGCCGGCGATGGCCCGCTCGACCGACTCCGCCGACCGCCCGTTCACCCCGACCCGGGCGCCCGCGGCGGCCAGCCCGGCCGCGATGGCCCGGCCGATGCCCTGGGTGGATCCGGTGACCAGCGCCGTTCGTCCCGAAAGATCAAGTCGCATACCCCGATCCTGCCGCAAGTCGGCCGGGGCGGCGCGGCGTACCGCCGACGGTGACGAAGCAGCCCTGCGAGGGACTGACCGCATGATCGCCGCGCCCTAGCGTGAGGACGATGATCCAGCTCGAGTCGCTGCGATGGATGTTGACGCTGGCGTTCGGCGCGGCTGCCGCCTTTCACCTGGTGAGGTGGCTGTGGCGGACGGGTGCGCTGCATGAGGACGCGCTGCATCTGGTGATGGGGCTGTCGATGATCGTGATGATCTGGCCGTGGGGTGATGCGGTGCCGGAGAGCACCTGGATCACCGTGTTCACGCTCGCGACGGGGTGGTTCGCGGCCCGGGCGGCGTACGCCCGGCGGGGGATGCCGTTGTTCTTCGCCAGCACGATGGGGGCGATGGTCTGGATGAGTGCGGGCGGCCATCAACACCCCTGGGTGAGCGCGGGACTGGGCGGTTACCTGGTCGCGGCCTCGGTGTGGTGGCTGATCAGGGGCATGCGGCTGTCGGCCACCACGGTCGACACACGACCGGCGGACTGGACCGCGCTGTGTCACGGCACGATGAGCGCCGCGATGGGCCTGACGCTGCTGGCGATGGCCTGAGAATCAGACTTTCTGCCATACGGCGGGAGTGCCGGGCAGGCATTCCAGCACGCCGATCGCGGCCAAGTGGTGCAGGTGGGCGAGGGTCTCGGCGAGGGCCATCCGGCGCAGCATGCCGTGCAGCGCGTCCCATCCCCGCGACCAGGTCAGCCGGGACGCGATCGCCCAGCCGGTCGGCCGCTCGAGGGACGCGACGGCCAGCAGGATCTCGGCCGCCCGCTCGTCGTGGTGCTCGACCAGGGCGGCGGCCCGGGCGTCGATGCCCCGGAACCGGTACTCGTGCGCCGGTAACGCTTCGTCGTCCCCGAACGCCGACATCCGCGACAGCGACCCCAGGTAGTCGCCGAGCGGGTCACCCGCCGAGGTCGGCAGCACGGCCACGTTGGGACTGATCCGGGGCAGCAGGTGGTCGCCGGTGAGCAGAACACCGGCCGACGCGTCGTGCAGGCACAGGTGACCGGGCGTGTGCCCGGGGGTCCAGACGGCCCGGATCGACCGCCCGGCCAGCGGCAACCGGTCACCGTCATTGATCTCCCGGTCGGGCTCGGGCATCTCCAGCAGCGCTGCCATCCGCTCGGGCCGAACCCCCAAAAGATCAACTTCTTCCGGGGGTACGCCGTGCCGGCCCAGCCACTCCGGGTCGGTACCCGGATGCTGACCGCGCCACGCCCGCGCCGGAAGCGTGGCCGCCTCGGCCGGGTGCATGCCGATCCAGGCCCCGGACTCACCGCGCAGCCAGCCGCTCATCCCGTGATGGTCGGGGTGCACGTGGGTGACCACGACGCCGCGCACGTCGGCGACGGTCGCCCCGGCCGCGGCGAGCCCGGCGGTCAGCGCCGCCCGGGCCTCGTCGCTGTCCCAGCCGGGGTCGACGACGATCAGGCCGCCGTCGTCCGGGAAGGCGTAGCAGAGCGTGTACCGCATCGGGTTGTGCGGGATCGGCACCGGGATCGACCAGACGCCGGGCCTCGGTTCCTCGATCGGCGGGAGGACCCGCTGCCGCCACGCCTCCGCCTGCGCGCTACCGGTGATCATCCGCGCCCCCGATTCGAATTACTGAACGGTAGCCGTCAGGCTATCAACGGCAACCCCGGGTTGGGGCGCAGCGTCACCTTGACCGCCGGCGGCCCGGCCGCCGCCGTCGCCAGCGCGGCCCGCCACTCGGGCAGCACGAACGTGTGCGTGACCAGGCCGTCCACCGGATAGGACGGGTCGGCCAGCCACTCCACGATCTGCGACATCGTGGTGCGCCCGCCGAGCGTCTCCTCCGGACCCGAGTTGACCGTGCCCTGCACGGTGAGCTGCCGGTTCCACACCAGCGACCAGTCCACCCGCTGCCGCCCGGCCCCGCCGACCAGCACCAGCGTGCCGGTCGGGCGCAGCAGGTGCAGGCCGAGGTCGATGGTCTGCGGCCGGGCGACGCAGTCGAAGACCACGTCCACCCCCTGCTCGAGGATCGGGACCTTGGTGAGGCGCGGCCGGATCACCCGCCCGCCGTGCAGCTCGGCCAGGGCCTCCACGACGTGCGGGCCGGAGTCGAGGGCCCGGTCGGCGCCGGTCGTTTCGCGCAGCGCGCCCGGCCCGACCACGGTGATGTCCAGTCCCGGGTGCAGCCGGCGGAGCGCGGCCACGGTGAGCAGCCCGATCGTGCCCGGCCCGATGACCACGGCGCGGTCGCCGGTGCGGCGCCAGCGCAGGGCGGCGTGCAGGGCGATCGAGGCGGGCTCGGCCAGCACGGCCCGGCGGGACGGGACGGCGCCGACCGGATGCAGCTGGGAGCGGTGGGCGACGACGTACTCACCCCATCCGCCGCCGAGGGCGGCGTCGAAACCCTGCGTCGGCGACCGGCATCCGGTCACGCCCGGCTGATCGAACCTTTCACAGACGTACGGGTGACCGTCCCGGCAGGATCGGCACGGCTCGAACCCGCGGTGCACGCAGGAGATCACCGGGTCCACCGCGAAGCGCTCGCCGGTCGACTCGTCCACCGCGACGATCTCGTGGCCGAGGATCTGCTCGCGCGCCGAGTAGAACGCGCTGAGCACCACCGACGACTTGGCGTGCGCGACCGCGACGTCACTGCCGCAGATCCCGGCCAGCTCCGGCCGCAGCAGCAGCCAGCCCGGCGCGTCCGGCAGCGCCGGCACCGGCAGGTCGTCGCGCAGCGAGAGCATCCGGCCCGCTCGTGGCGCGACGGCGGTCAGCAGATAGCGCGGCACGGACAGATCAGCGAGGACGGCGCGCATCGGTCTCCCTACGGTCGCTCGTAGCGCATGGAACACCCTAGGCCCTACCCCGTTGTAGGCTCGCCGCCATGTTTTCCGGAGACGCGGATGCCGACCTGCGGGGTCTGGCCGACGACCCGAGCTTCCCGCACCGCGAGGCCGCGCGGCACGCGGTGTGGTTCCGCGAAACCGGCGACGTCGCGGCCCTGGTCGCCGTGCTGGACGACCCGCACCCGTGCGCGACGAGCGAGACCCTGTTCGCCCTGGCCTGCGCGCAGCGGCCGTGGCTGAACTGGGTGCCGATGCCCACCGAGGCGCTGTGCAACGTGGCCAACGAGGTCGGCCGACGCCGGGCCGAGGGTGAGGAACTGGCACTCACCGGCCTGGCCGTCTCGGCGGCCGAGCCACCCAGCGCGACCACCGCCTGCCGCCGGGTGACCGGTCCGGTCGACATCGCCATCGAGGGCTTCCCGTCGCCGGACATCCGCGTCCCGGTCCGCCCCGGCCGCTACAAGGTGTGGCGCTATGACGGCGTCAACCCGGTGCCCGCGGTCGCGGCACCCTCGGCCGAGGCGGTCCGGGTGCTGCAGGAGGTGGCCGGCGAACCGTGGCCGTCACCGCTGTCGGGCTACCTGCAGGCCGAGCCGCTGGGCAAGCTGCCGCTCGACGACCTGCTCGGCCTGCTGGCCCACCTGCCCGGCCCGCCGGACACCCCACGCTGGCAGCACCTGGCCAGGACCACCCCCACCTACTGGTACCGGTTGCTCCAGCCGTGGGCGTGCCTGGCCCTGCTCCGGCACGGCGACGAGGGCCGTGAGGCCCTGACCGACCTGGCCTTCGGCCCCGAGGACTGGGTCTCCGACGCGGCCCTGTTCGCCCTGGTCACCGACGCCTACCGGGACCCGGCCCGCCGCCGCGCGGTGCACGACCTGGTGCGAGCCCGCCTGGACGCCGCGATGGCCGCGATGCGGGTGGTCACCATCGAGGAGTCCCTGGCCCGGCTGATGCTGATCACCCCGGGCTGCACCCCCGGCGACCACACCCTGGCGGTCGCCGTCCTGAACCGCTCCTCCGACGAGGAAGAGCCCGAGCCACCGAAGCCGCCGAAGCGCCACTGGTGGCAGCGCCGCACCTCCTGACCCCCGTCAGGCGAGCAGGCGGTCGCGCACCTCGCGGCGCAGCACCTTGCCGATCTGGCTGCGCGGCAGCTCCTCGGTAATCTCGATCCGGCGCGGCGCCTTGTAGCCGGACAACCGCTCCCGCGCCCATCGCAGCAGCGCCTCCGCGTCCACCGCCGCTCCCTCGGCCGGAACGACAACGGCGACAACCTCTTCCCCCGTACGCTCCGACGGCAGGCCGACCACCGCCACATCGGCCACGTCCGGATGCTTCCGGAGCACGTCCTCGACCTCCGACGGGTAGACGTTGAACCCGCCCGTGATGATCAGTTCCTTGACCCGGTCCACGATCGACAGGAAGCCATCGTCGCTCATCACGGCGATGTCGCCGGTCCGCATCCAGCCGCCCGGCAGCAGCACCGCCGCCGTCTCGTCCGGCAGGTTCCAGTAACCGGAGAACACCTGGGGGCCCTGCACCAGCAGCTCGCCCGGCTCCCCGGCCGGCACGTCCCGGGCCGGGTCGTCCCGGTCGGCGAGGCGGACCCGGGTGGACGGGTACGGTACGCCGATCGAGCCGGTCCGGCGCCGCTCCGACATCGGGTTGCCCACCGTGATCGGCGAGGTCTCGGTCATCCCGTACCCCTCGATGAGCAGGCCCCCGGTCAGCTGCTCCCAGACCTCGGCGGTTTTCGGCGGCAGCGGCATCGCGCCGCTGATCGAGTACCGCACCGAGCTCAGGTCGGTGCCACGCTCGCGAGCCGCGGTGGCCAGCCGGTCGTACATCGGCGGCACGCCCGGGAAGAACGTGGGCGGGCGCCGTTTCGCCGCGTCGAGCACCATGCCCACGTCGAAGCGCGGCAACAGGACGATCGTCGCGGCGATCTGCACCGCCGTGGTCAGGCACAGCGTCAGCCCGTACGCATGAAACAGCGGAAGCACCGCGTAGAAGGTCTCGCCCCCGTCGCGCAACCCGGGCACCCAGACCCGGCTCTGTTCGGCGTTGGCCGCCAGGTTCTTGTGGGTGAGGATGGCGCCCTTCGGCGTGCCGCTGGTGCCGCCCGTGTACTGCAACAGCGCGGTGTCGTCGACGCCCGGCCCCGGAACGGTCGCGGCGATCGGCGACGCCGCGGCGACCAGCGCCTCCCAGCGCAGCGCACCCGCCGGCAGCGGCCCCCGCATCTCGGTCCGCGCCCGGCGGGCCGGCGGCAGCGGCAACCTCAGCGCGAGCCGCTTGACCAGCGGCAACGCGGCGGTCAGGTCGACGCCGACGATGGTCACCCGCGCGACCGAGGCCACCGTCGCGGCCACCTTCTCCCAGCAGATCGCCACGGTCGCGCCGTGATCGGCGAGCTGATGGGCCAGCTCGTCCGCGGTGTAGAGCGGATTGTGCTCGACGACGACCGCGCCGAGACGCAGGACGGCGTAGAAGGCGACCACGTGCTGCGGGCAGTTCGGCAGGATCAGCGCCACCCGGTCGCCGGGCCGGACCCCGAGGCCGCGCAGGGCCTCCGCGGCCCGCGCGACCTGGTCACCGAGCTGAGCGTACGTCGTGACAGCACCGAGAAAATCGAGCGCCACCCGGTCCGGGAACCGAGCGACCGCGGCGTCCAGGTTCGCGGTGAGCGCCCGCTCCGGCTCGGCGATGTCCGCCGGGACACCCTCCGGATAGACCGCCAGCCAGGGCCGGTCGTCCGCCATGAGGCCTCCCCGTGTCGCAGTTGCGCGCATCAGCTTTCCTCGAGAGCATGGACGACGACCTGACCCGCCTTGCCGCCGACCTCCGCGAACGTGAGCTGCTCGGGTCCCGCCAGGCCGGGATCAGTGCCGCGATCACCGGGCTCACCCAGACCATCGAGGGGCTGCGCCGGCGGCACGCGATCGAGCAGCGGGACGTCGACCGCTTGGAGAACTTCTCGCTGGCCAGGCTGCTGGCCACCGTCCGCGGTTCCCGCGAGCAGGCCCTCGACCGGGAGCGGGCCGAGGCGGAGGCGGCGCGCTACCGGGTGGCCCAGGCCCAGGACCGGCTCGACGCGCTGCGCGCCCAGCTCGCCCACGTCGAGGAGCGGCTGGTGGCGACGTCGACCGCGCCCGCAACGTACGCGATGCTGCTGGCCGAGAAGGAACGGCAGCTGCTGACCGACGGCACCGGCCCCGGCGGGCGGCTGGCCGAACTGGCCGAGCAGCGCGGCCGCCTGACCGCCGAACTCAAGGAACTGACCGAGGCGGAGGCCGCCGCCCGGGCCGCGGCGCGGGCACTGGCCGACGCCAACGAGATGCTCGATTCGGCCGACAACTGGTCCACCGCCGACACGTTCCTCGGTGGCGGCGGCCTGAGCAGCTTGGTCAAACACAGCCGCCTGGACGACGCGGCGGCCCGGGCCGCCGAGGCCGACCGCCGCCTGGCGGTGCTCCGAGCCGAACTGCGCGACGTAGACCTGGCCCTGCCGTCCCTGGCCGGCCGGCTGACGCTGGGCGGTTTCACCCGCTTCGCGGACGTCTGGCTGGACAACATCTTCACCGACCTGTCGGTGCGCGGCCAGATCAAGGACGGCCTGGGCCAGCTGGGCGAGGCGTCCCAGCAGGTAGGCCGCATCCGCAGCGCCCTGGCCGCGCGAATCACCGAGACCCGCACCCAACTGGCCCTGCTGAACCAGGAACGAACAACCCTCCTGCACCCCTGACCCGCCCCGGCGACCTTTAGGTTGAGCAGGTGACTCGGATCCCTCGCCTGGCCGCCCTGCTCGCCCTGGTCGCCGCGCTGCTGGCGCCCGGCGTGGCGTGGGCGCAGGCGCCCGAGCGCCTCGCCGGTCAGGTCACCGATCAGGCCGGGGTGCTCGATGACCGCGCCGCGGTCGACGACGCCCTCGGCGAGCTGCAGGAGGACACCGGCATCCAGCTGTTCGTGGTGCTGGTCGACTCGTTCGACGGCACGCCCGCGCAGCAGTGGACCGACGAGACGGCCCGGCTCAGCGACCTCGGCGACCGCGACGCTCTGCTGGCCGTTGCCACCGGGGACCGGGCCTACGCCTACTCGTTCCCGGACGACTCGCGGTTGACCGACAGCGAGCTCGCCGACGTCGCCGCTGACGACATCGAGCCGGCCCTCGCGAAGAACGACTGGTCCGGCGCGGTGATCGCCGCGGCTCAGGGTTACGGCAAGGCGGCCGGCGCCGGGAGCAGCCTCACCTGGGTGATCGTGATCATCGTGCTGGTCATCGTCGTGGCCCTGGCCTGGGTCTTCCTGCGGCGCCGCAGCAAGGCCCGGTCCGCCCCGGTGCCCGCGCCGCCGGCCGGGCCGAGCCTGGCGGAGCTGACCGACCGGGCCAACGCGCTGCTGATCGAGCTCGACGACGACCTGCGGGCCAGCGAGCGCGAGCTGGAACTGGCCGCCGGTCAGTACGGTGCGGCCGCGGCCGAGCCCTTCCGCGCGGCACTTGCCGCTTCCCGTCAGGATGTCGCCGAGGCGTTCCGCCTGCGGATGACGCTCGACGAGATGCCGGCTCCCGACGAGGCCACCCGGCGGCGCACGCTCGCTCAGATCATCGAACGCTGCCAGGCCGCCGACGCCCGGTTGGACGCGGAGTCCGAGTCCTTCGACCGGCTGCGCGACCTCGAGGGCCGCGCCGCCGAGGTGGCCGACGAACTCGACCGGCGACGCACGGCACTCGAGGCCGCGCTGCCCGCGGCCGCCGCCACGGTCCAGGACCTCCTTTCGCGGTACGCGGGCAGTTCGGTCACCGGCATCGCCGCCAACGTCGACCAGGCCCGCGAACGGCTGACGTTCGCCGCGTCCGCCCTCACCCAGGCCCGCACCGACCTGGGCGACGCCGACGCCCAGGTCTCGGGCGGGGACAGCGCCACAGTCCCGGGTGGCGACCGCGCCGAGGCCGCGCTCGCGGTCCGGGCGGCCGAGCAGGCGGTGGATCAGGCCGATCAGCTGATCGCGGCGGTCAACCGGGCGGCGGTCGACCTGCCGGCCGCGCGGGCCGCCGTCGATGCGCTCATTGCCGAGGTGACGGCCGAGATCGCTGCGGCACGGGCCGTGCTGGGCGGGGGTGGCGCGGTCCCGGCCGGGTTGGGCGGCGCGGTGTCCGCCGGTGAGCAGGCCGTGGCCGAGGTACGGGCGGGCCTGGCCGCCGCGCAGCCCGATCCGGTCGCCGCGGCCGCCCGGCTGCAGGCCGCTGACGCTGCCCTCGACGACGCCCTGGCCGAGGCACGCGACACCGCCGAGCGGGACTCCCGGGCGCGGAGTCTGCTCGCCCAGGCACTGCCGGTGGCCCGGGGCGAGGTGGCCGCGGCCGACGACTTCATCACCACCCGCCGGGGCGCGGTCGACACGGGTGCGCGGGCGTCGCTCTCCGAGGCCCAGCGGCACCTGGCCCTGGCGGAGAGCCTGGCCGCGTCCGACCCGGGCGCCGCGCTGACCGAGGCCCAGCAGGCGCAGCAGCTGGCCGCCCACGCCGGCCAGGTCGCCCGCACCGACGTGCAGGGCTGGGGTGGGGGCGGCGGCTTCGACGCGGGCTCCTTCGCCGGCGCGGTGCTGGGCGGCATCCTGGCCGGCGGCTCCCGCTCGCGCGGCGGCTTCGGCGGCGGGGGCGCTAACTGGGGCGGCGGCGGCTTCGGCGGCAGCGGCTCCCGAGGCCGCCGAACCGGTGGCGGCGGTGGCGGCGGTCGCCGCGGCGGAGGCGGCCGCTTCTAGCGGTGATTCACGCGCAGGCTATGCAGTGGCGGGCGAACGGCCGCGCGCCGAGTCGCTCCTGGGCGATCGGCTTTCCGCATCGTTCGCAGATGCCGTAGGTTCCCCGGTCCACGCGGCTCAGTGCGTCGTCGACCTCGGTGATCCGCTCGCGGGCGGCGGCCAGCAGTGCGGTCAGCTGGGCGCGCTCGAAGCCTACGGTGGCGCCCTCCGGGTCGTGCTCGTCGTCGGCGTTCGAATCCCTCGACGCGGCGAACAGCGCCTCCAGGTCCCGGGCCAGCGTCGCCTCCTCGGCCACCGCGCTCGCCCTCAGCCGCAACAGCTCATCCCGGACCATCCTCGCAGCTTAACGACCTCCACCGGCCGCGGACATCGTCGTGGGGCCGGAGCCGACCGGCCGGGACGCGGATGATCGGATCGGACCGGGACGGTCGGGCGCGGCCCGGGTGCCGGCGCCCAGGCTTGACGTCGAAGGGAGGCACCGTGATCTCGGCACTGAACCAGCTCGTCAGCACCGTCGAGGAGCATCTCACCGCGGAACTGGACGTCAGTGGCCTGGCCCGGACGCTCGGCACCACCGAGTACCACCTGCGCCGGATGTTCTCGTCGCTGGCCGGCATGCCGTTGTCGGAGTACGTCCGCCGACGCCGGATGACCGTTGCCGCCGCCGACGTCGTGCGGGGCACGGACGACCTGCTGGGCATCGCGGTCCGGTTCGGGTACGGCTCGACCGAGGCGTTCGGCCGCGCGTTCCGGGCGGTGCACGGCGCCGGCCCGGGTGACGTGCGCCGGGACGGCGGCCCCCTTCGCACACAACCGCAGCTCAGGTTCCGCCTGACCGTCGAAGGGAGCACCCCCATGGACACCCGCATCGCCGACCGGCCCGCGTTCCGGCTCGTCGGGCACGCCGCCCGCGTGCCACTGATCCACCACGGCGTCAACCCGCACATCCAGCGGCACATCACCGCCCTGCCGAAGGAGGAGCCGGCCCGGCTGAAGGCGCTGAGCGACACCGAGCCGGCCGGCCTGCTCGCCGTCTCCGACGATCTCGATCCGGACCGCACGGAGGGCAGCGAGCTGACCTACCTGCACGGGGTCGCCGTCACCGGCAACACGCCCGTGCCGGACGACCTCGACGTCATCGAGGTACCTCCGGGCCGGTGGGCGGTCTTCCGCAGCACCGGCCCCTTCCCGCAGGTGTTGCAGAGCACCTGGGCCGCGACCGCGACCGAGTGGTTCCCGGCCAACCCCTGGCGGCTACGCCCCGGCCCGGAGATCGTGGCGGTGCTCGACCGCGCCGAGGATTTCAGCACCGCGACGTGCGAGCTGTGGTTGCCGGTCGAACCGGCCTGACCGGCCTCATTCCGTACGGGAAACCGGCTCGAAAGCGGCCAGGAGCTCGCCGATCAGCGGCGCCGCGGCGGGGTGCGGCGCTCGGCGGGGCGTGATCGAGTAGATGCCGCGGGTGGGCGGATCGACGAGGGGCACAGTGGTGACGTCGGTCCGCAGCGCGCCGCCAGATCTTGAAAAGTGCAGCACTCAGCGGGGTGCGAACTCGACAAGTTCGCCGCGGGCCATACAGTCGATGCCGGATATAGACGGCATATCGGGCTGCCGTGGTCGGAAGGCGGAAGCACCGCACGCGCGGCGGGAGCCTAGGCCCGCGCGGTGGCCGGAAGGCGGAGCGTCGCACGCGTGGCGGAGCCTAGGCCCGCGCGTCTTCCGGCTCCGCGTCGCTTTCGGCGACCCCCTGCCGGACGGCGTGGTGCTGTGGCCCCGACCCGGCGGGCCCCGGCATGCCCGCACGCGTCGTGCGGGTCCCGGGCGCCGGCGCCGCGACCTTCGTCCCGGAAGCTCCCTAGCGGTCAGAAGAGGATGACATACCGGCTATGTCCGATGTCGACAGCTCGATCAGACACGATCTTGTGGACTTTCCGCGAGGACAGAACGGCAACTCCACAAGATCTGCGATGCCGGGCGTCAAGACGTGGCATCACCCCGTCGCGACCGGGGCGCATACGTATAAAACGCCCTCCGAGCATAGCGGCGCATCTGGGTGAGCAGCGCGAGGCGTTGCCGCGCGCGGGCTGCGTGCGTGTGTCGTTGCGCGAGAGTCGCGGCACGTGCTGGTGTGGCACGCTGCTTGCGGGGTGGCGGCGGTCGGGTGATGGTGCGGTTGGTGACGAGTCTCCCGTACCGGAAAGTGGGTTTGATTCTCGCGAACCCGACCTCAAGAGCCGGCGGTCAGCGGGCACAGGTAGGGGTGATCGTGGCCGGTGAGCCGGCCGCGACGAGCATGCCGAAGGTTGTCGAGCCGCCGGGCGGCAGCGTCCCGTTGTACGAGGCATTGTGGATCGTTACGTCGGTGTTGCCGTCCTGGGCCACCCCGTTCCACACCGACACGATCTGCTCGCCGCCGGCCCACCGCCACGAGACGTACCACGAGCCGAGCGTCTCGGCACCCACGTTGCGCACGGCAACGGTGGCGACGAAGCCGCCGCCCCACGCGCTGTCGATCGTCACGGTGGCGGTGCACGCCGCCAGCGCCGCGGTTCGCCCGGTTCCGATCACGTACGGGTCCCGGCGTCCGTCGGCGCTGAACCGGAACCAGTAGGCGGTGTCGGGCGTCAGGCCCGCGATGGTCACCGTCCCGTTGCGCTCCGGCCCGGACACCGCCTCGGCCACCGGGTTCAGCCACTGCCGGGCATCCTCCGAAGTGGCGAAGAGAGTCACGGTGACCGGCGGGTTGTAGCCGCAGGGCGGGGTCAGCAACATCGAGTAGCTGACGGAAAGGCTCCGCGCGGTAACGGCGGTGACCGATCCGCCGACCGGCAACGCCGGCGGGCACGTGAGCGTCGGCCCGGGAGTCGGGTCGGCCGCCGCCGTCGAGGGCGACGCCACAGCGCTGCCCACCAGACCCGCCAGCGACAGGGCCACGCCACCGAGCACAACACCAATCCTGACCAGCATCGCTACCTCCACCGACGGCCGGGACGACCGGACACCGGCACCATATCGAAGTCTGCCGATGAAGGAAGTGCCATCTCAGGGGACGCGAATCAGGGCAGCAGCTGGTCCAGCGAGGGAGTCTTCTTGAAGATCCCGTCCTTGCGCCCCAGTTGAGCGACCTTCTCCAGGGATGCCCGGTTGATGCTCTCCGGCCAGCTGGGCAGGATCATGCTGATCCGCACGGTGTCGTTGATGGGCGTGTAGGTGCCCACGACATCGCGCACCTCCTCGGGATGCGCGGCCGCGTAGTCGAGGGACTCCCGGATCGCGTCGGTGAAGTCGGCGACCAGCTTGGGGTTCTGCGCGATGGTCGCCTGGCTGGTGAAGTACAGCGCGACGGTCAGATCGGCCGCGGTGTCGACGAAGTTGGACGCCACCACGTTGCCGCCCGAGGTGAGGATCTCGGACAGCTGGGGTTCGACCACCCAGGCCGCGTCGATCTTGTCGGCCCGCAGCGCCCCGGCCATCTGCGGGAACGGGATCGCCTCGAACGTGAGCGAACCGGCGTCGCCACCGGCCTTGCGCACCGACTGGCGGACCGTGGTGTCGCCGATGTTCTTCAGGATGTTGACGCCGATCTTCTTGCCGACCAGGTCCTTCGCCGTCCGGATCGGACTGCCGTCGCGCACCACGACGGCCGAGAAGTCCCGGCCGGCCCGGCCGGTGGAGGCCACCCCGCTGGCCACCGCCTTGAGGGGTGCGCCGTCGGACTGGGCCGCCATCAGCGACGTCACGTTGCTGAAGCCGAACTGGTACTTCCCGGCGAGCACCCCTTTGACGATGGGGCCGCCGCCCTGTTCGGCGGTCAGGGCGAGGTCGATGCCGCGCTTGCTGAAGAACCCCTTGGCCTTGCCCAGGTAGATCGGGGCCACGTCGATGATGGCGATGACCCCGACGTCGACCTTGGTGCCGACTGCGCCGGCGCCGTCGGCCTCGACGTCGGAGGTGCACGCGGACGACGCCAGCAGCGTCGCGACAACGGCGAAGACGGCGAGGGTACGACGCATGTCCACTCCTGGATTTCGTCGGCGCGAAGCTTGCGCCCGGCGAACCCTATGCCGATCTTCCTAGTTTGCGCGACTACCAAATTGGCTAAAGGTTGTGGCGGGTTTACGCAACGTTACGACGCCGGGAAGCTGACCCGGGCGACCATGCCGGAGCCGCGTGCACTGTGCAGGGTCAGCGCGGCACCCTGGGCCTCGCAGATCCGGCGGCTGATCGAGATGCCCAGCCCGAGGCCGGCTTTCTCCTGACGGCGGGCCTCGGCGCAGCGGTAGAACGCGGTGCCGAGCCGGCTCAGCTCGGTCTCGTCCAGGCCGGGACCCTGGTCACGGACCTCGATGGTGGGCTGCTCGCCGGGCAGCACCGAGACGACCACCGGGGAGCCCGGCCCGCCGTGGTGCAACGCGTTGTTGACCAGGTGTGACAGCGCGATCTCCAGCAGCCGCTGGTCGGCGGTCACGCACACCGGCCGGCCGGGGAGGTCCAGCACCACGCGAGCGCCGGCCGGTCCGAGCTCGGCCAGCACCGAACGCATAGCGTCACGCAGGTCCATCACGGACCGTTCGCCGATGGGGGCGTGGCGCTGCTGGTCGGCGGCGCGCAGCAGGTTGTCGACGGTGCGGCAGAGCCGGTCGGCGTTGCGGCGGACGGCCTCGGCGTGCCGGGTGAATTCTGGGTTGATCGCGTCCGGGTGGTCGGTGAGCATCTCCAGCTGGCCGCGGATGACGGTGAGCGGGGTGCGGACCTCGTGCGAGATCGTGGTGATGACCTCGTCCTGGTCGATCGGCAGGGGCAGCGGCTGCTGTTCGGTGAGCAGGTGCCGCAGCGCGGTCTCGGAGTCGATGCGCTTGGCGATGCGCTCGAGGAACCGGGTGGTGGTCTCGGCGTCGATCTGGCGGGGGCCCGGGTCGAAGACGCAGAGTGCGCCGACGATGTGCCCGTCGTGGTGCAGCGGCGCGGCGGCCAGGAACCGGACGTGTGCGGAGCCCGCGACCAGCGGGTGCTGGGACATCCGCGGATCGTGCGCGGCGTCGTCGACGGCGACGGCGTGGTCGGCCTCCGACACCATGTCGCAGAGCGAGGCTGCCTTGGGCACATCGCCGAGGAAGGGCATGCCATGGCCGACGGCCACGTGGGCCTCGGTGTCGCCGATGACCTTGAGAGCGGCCATCGGGGCCCGGCAGACGTCCGCCACCATCTCCAGCACGTCGGGCACGTCAGCGACGGCGGCCCGGTACCGGGCGGCGGCGACGTTCTGCGAATGCGCCTTGCTCATGACGGACGTACCCATTTGGTTTCCTCCCCCGCGGACTTCCGATGCAGCGAGAATCGGCAGGACCGCCGCCGGTGGAACGATTCCGGAGGAGCAAGCGGGGAGCCAAGCGGGTCACCAATCGTGCAGGGTTCCGTCGGTCAGACGGTTCACCGGCAGGGCGGCCGGCCGGTACGGATAGGCAGCGGCCAGCGATTCGTCGATGTCGACGCCGAGGCCGGGTTCCTCGGCGGGGTGCAGGTAGCCGTCGGCGAAGCGGTAGCCGTGCGGGAAGACGGCGTCGGTCTCCGGGGTGTGCGGCATGTACTCCTGCAACCCGAAGTTGGGGATGGCCAGGTCGAGGTGCAGGGCGGCGGACATGCAGATCGGCGACAGGTCGGTGGCCCCGTGCGACCCGGACCGCACCTGGTAGAGCGCGGCCAGGTCGAAGATCCGCCGCAGGTGGGTGATCCCGCCGGCGTGCACGACGGTCGCCCGGATGTAGTCGATCAATCGCTCCTGGATCAGCTGAGAGCAGTCCCAGATGGTGTTGAAGACCTCCCCGACGGCCAGGGGTGTGGTGGTGTGCTGCCGGATCAGCCGGAAGCCGTCCTGCAGTTCGGCCGGGACCGGATCTTCCATCCAGGTCAGCGCGAACGGCTCCAGCGACTTCCCTAGTCGGGCGGCCTCGATGGGGGTGAGCCGGTGGTGCACGTCGTGCAGGAGTTGCAGCGTGGGCCCGAATTCCGACCGCACCGCCTCGAAGACCGCGGGGATGTGCGCGAGGTAGTCAGGCGTGGCCCACGAGGCGACGGAGGCGACCCCGGCGGTCGCCGGCTCATAGACCGGCCCGGCGGAAACTCCGTAGATGTCCGGAATTCCAGGAACAACAGCCTGCACACGTACGGCCTGGTAGCCCAGTGAGATGAACCCGGCGACCGAAGCCAGCACATCAGGAATCGATGATCCGCTGGCATGCCCGTACACCCGAACGCCGGACCGCGACCGACCGCCCAGCAGTTGGTAAACGGGAAGCCCGGCCACCTTGCCCTTGATGTCCCACAGCGCGGTGTCCACCGCCGCGATGGCGGTCATCGTGACCGGCCCGCGCCGCCAGTAAGCTCCGCGATAGAGGTATTGCCAGGTGTCCTCGATCCGCGCCGGATCCCGCCCGATCAGCGCCGGAACGACGTGTTCGGTCAGGTAGGCGGCGACCGCGAGCTCCCGCCCGTTGAGCGTCGCATCCCCCACGCCGGTCAGGCCGGAATCGGTCACGATCTTCAGGGTGACGAAGTTGCGGCCGGGACAGGTGACGATCACCCGGGCCTCGACGATCTTCAATCCACGTCCTCCTTGACCCGGGCCACCAGCTGGGTCGGGTTGACGAAACGCAGCGCCACCACCAGCAGCACCAGCATCATCGACGTGTAGATCACGGCCATCGCGTCGACCGACTGCTGCGCCCGGATCCCGGCCGCCGACATCGTGTAGTAGAGCGCCACCACCAGGGTCTGCGAGTCCGGCCCGGCGGTCAGGAAGGTCAGCTCGAACATGCCGACCGTGCGCACCAGGACCAGGATCGACGCGGCCAGGATGCCGGGCACCAGGAGCGGCGCCAGGATCCGCGCGAAGACCTGCCAGGTGCGGGCGCCGCACATCCGCGCGGCGCGTTCGATCGCCGGGTCGACCTGCTCGATGAACGGGGTCATGGTGAGGATCACGAACGGGATCGACGGCACCAGGTTGGCGAGCACGACACCGGACATGTTGCCGGCGAAGCCGTACTTGTAGAGCACGGTGGCGAGCGGGATGCCGTAGGTGATCGGTGGCATCAGGATGGGCAGAAGAAACAGCAGATAGAGAAGGCGCCGGCCGGGGAATTTCTTGCGCGCCAAAACATAAGAAGCGGGTACGCCTACGAGCACCGAAATCAGCACGACCAGCATCGACACCTCGATCGTGACGACGAGAACCGCGGGCAGCGTGAATTCCCGCCAGGCCTGGCCGTACCACTGGCCGGTCCAGCTCTCCGGCAGCCACGTGTCGAACCAGCGCCGCCCGAACGAGCTGACCAGCACCGAGAAGATGACCCCGGCCAGCATGACGAAGAAGAAGGTCACCGCTCCCCAGACCACCCAGGCTCCCGGGCTAGCGACCAGACGACGCCTCATCCCTTACCTCCCGTCGAGCCGGTGTAGAACAGCGACCGCACGCCCAGCACGGCCGCGACGACCGCCAGCTCGACCACGCCCATGACCACGGCGATCGCGCTGGCCAGCGAGTAGTCGTAGGCCTCGTAGGCCGCGTGGTAGGCGGCGATGGAGATGACCCGGGTGGACCCGGCCGGGTCGCCGACCAGGATCGCCGACGGGAAGACACTGAACGCCAGCACGAACGTCAGGCAGAACGTGGTGGCCAGCCCCGGCGCGAGCAGCGGCAGCGTGATCCGGTGGAAGCGCGGCCACCAGCCCGCCCCGAGCGTCGCGGCGGCCCGTTCCAGGGTCGGGTCGATGCCGGAGAGATACGACAGGATCAGCAGGAACGCGAACGGGAACCCGGTGATGACCAGGGAGAGGAACACCCCCCAGTAGTTGTTGGTGAGCCGCAGCGGCGCGTCGACCAGCCCGGCGTTGAGCAGGGCCCGGTTGAACCAGCCGGTCGGCCCGAGGAAGTTGAGCAGCCCTTCGGCGGTGAGCACCGTGCCGAGCGTGATCGGCACCACCAGCACCGTGGTGAGCAGCCGTTTCCCGCGGAAACGGCCACGCATCCGGTAGGCGATGGGCACGGAGGCGGCGACGTTCAGGAAGGCGGCGGGCAACGCCAGCTGGAGGGTGGTCCAGATGGTGTCGCGCTGATAGGCATCTTCGAAGAAGTTTTTGTACGCCCCCAGCACGCCACCCTCATCGGGTTGGAAGGACAACCCCATGCCGTACGCGAACGGGTAGACGAACAGGATCAGCACGGCGAGGAGCGCCGGCAGCAGGAGCAGCAGTTGCCGGTCGACGCCGCGTTCGGCGAGCCGGTGCCGCAGCGCGGTCTTCTCCGTCATGCCGGGAACACCAGAACCCGGGCCGGGTCGGCGACCACCGAGATCCGGTCCCCGGGGGCCGGCCGTTCCGCCGCCCGCAGGTGCAGCATCGTGCCCTGCGACGTGCGGGCTTCCACGGCCAGTTCCCGTCCCTGGTACTCGACCACCTCGACGGTGACCGGCACCCCGCCCTCCCCTACCTGCAGATCCTCGGGGCGGACGGCGGCGACCACCTCGTCGCCGGCGGCGAGCGTGCCCACCGCCGTACCCTGCAGAGCCAGACCGGCTCCCTCCACCGTGACCACCGCCGGGGTCACCGCGGTGACCTTCATGGGCAGCAGGTTGCGGTAGCCCATGAAGTCGGCCACGTGCCGGTTGGCGGGCCGGGTGTGCAGCTCCTCCGGGGTGCCGATCTGCTGGACCCGGCCGTCGCGCAGCACCACCAGGCGGTCGGCCATGGACAGCGCCTCCTCCTGGTCGTGGGTGACGTAGACGGTGGTGAGGCCCAGGCTCTGGTGCAGGCGGCGGATCTCGGTGCGCATCTCCAGGCGCAGCTTGGCATCCAGATTGGACAGCGGCTCGTCCATCAGCACCAGCGACGGTTCGAGCACCACCGCGCGGGCGATGGCGACCCGCTGCTGCTGCCCGCCGGAGAGCTGACCGGGCAACTTGGTGGCGTGCTCCTCCAACCGGACCAGCTTGATCGCCTCGTCGGTGCGGCGGCGCACCTCGGCCCGGGGCAGCCGCCGCATCTGCAAGCCGAACGCGATGTTCCGGCGCACCGACAGGTGCGGGAAGAGCGCGTAGCTCTGGAACACCATGCCGAAGCCCCGGCGCTCCGGCGGCAGCGTGTCGAGGCGCTGGTCGTCCTGCCAGATGCTGCCCTCGGACAGCGGGAGCAGGCCGGCCAGGCAATTGAGTGCGGTCGACTTGCCGCAGCCGGAGGGGCCGAGCAGGGCGATGAACTCGCCCTGCTCGATATCGAGGGTCAGGCCGCTCAGCGCTTCCTTGCCGCCGAAGCGCCGGGTGACGCTTTTGATCCGGAGCCAGGTCACTTCTTCACCTTCGCGCCGCCGATCTCCCGGTCCCACTTGTCGAACGCCGCGACCAGCGCCTTGGCGTCCAGCGGCACCTCGAGCGGATTGCTCGCGATGAGCTGCTCGTACTCCGGGCGGCCGTACTCGCCGAGGGCCTGCTGGCTCTCCTGCGGGGCCATCGACAGCGGCACGTCCTTGATCGCCGGGCCCGGGTAGAAGTAGCCCTTGTCGTACGCCTTGGCCTGCTGCGCCGGGGTGAGCATGTCCTTGAGCAGGTTGAGGATCGCGGCCTGCTTCTCGACGTCGACACCCTTCGGCACGACCGCGTAGTGCGCGTCGGTGACCCAGTGGAAGCCCTGCAGCGTGCCGACCGCGGCCTCCTTGGGCACGGTGCCGAGCACCCGCGGGTTGATGTCCCAGCCCGTCGTACTGGCGATGATCTTTGCCGACCCGTTGGCCAGGTTCTTCATCGTCTCGCTGGTGGTGGACGGGTAGAGCGTCACGTACTTGTTCAGCTCGGCCAGGTAGGCCCAGGTCTTCGCCCAGCCGTTGACCGGGTCCTTCGGATCGGAGTCACCCAGCAGATAGGGCAGACCCATCAGAAACGTACGGCCGGGGCCGGAGTTGGACGGTCGCGCGTACTGGACCGCACCCGGGTTGGCCTTGGCGAACGCCAGCAGGTCGGCGGCGGACTTCGGCGGACTGGCCACCTTGGCCGGCAGGTACTCGATCAGCGGCCCGGACGGGTAGTAGGTGACCGTGACACCGAAGTCACCGGCCAGCTTCTGCATGGCGGCCGCCCCCGGCAGGTAGTCGTTCATGCCCGGCAGGCGGCTCGCGTAGGTCGGCAGCAGCGGCGTCCACAGGCTCTGGTCGATGCCGGCGGCGAGGCCGTCCACACCGGTCAGCACCAGGTCGATGTCGACGCGACCGGCGTTCTGCTGGGCCTTGACCTTGCCGACCAGCTCGGGCGCGGTGGCCTTGGAGTAGGTGACCTTGGCGATCTGGTCACCGTTCTTGGACACGAACTCGTCGATCATGCCCTGAGTCAGCTGAAGGTCCCCGGCGACGTCGAGGATGTTGATCGTGACGGCCTTCCCCGGCTTGTCCGGCACCGGACCGTCGGTCTTGCCGCTGGATCCGCCCGGTTTGTCGGGCGCACCGCAGGCGGCGATCAGGAGAGTGAGGGCAAGAGCAGCACCTGAAACGATTTTTCTGGACATTTGACACCCTTTCGGCGGCGGAGCGGGGGTCAGCCGGCAGCAGCGGGGTGGGCGAAACCAGCAACAGCCGGAGGCATGCGGCAGCAGATCAAGGAGGGCCGGCCGAGCCCAAAGGCGCGGATTCGGCGGGTGCGGGTTTGGGGGCCGGGTGGACGGGGGCTGGGCCGGTGGACGCGCGGACCATCAGCTGGGTGGGTAGCTCGCGGCGGGCTGCCGGGGAGCGATCCGGGTCGGCCAGGAGTTGCAGGAGCAGGTCGACCGCGGCGCGGCCGGATTGCTCCTTCGGTAGGGCGACGGTGGTCAGGGCGGGATGGACCATGGCGGCCAGCGGGATGTCGTCGAAGCCGAGGACGCTCAGGTCGCCGGGGACCGATACGCCGCGGGCCGTGAAGCGGTTGAGCAGCCCGAGCGCCACCAGGTCGTTGTAGGCGATGACGGCGGTCACCCCGGCCGCCAGCACCTGGTCGGCCGCGGCCACGCCGCCCTCGAACTGCGGCGCCACGCTGCCGATCTCGACCAGCTCGGCACCGGCTGCGGCGCTGACGGTGCGCGCCGAGCGGGCCCGCTCGCGGTTGGCCCAGGAGCTGCGCGGGCCGGCCACGTAACCGATCCGGCGGTGGCCCAGCGCGGTGAGATGGCTGACCGCCTGGCGCATGCCGTCGAGGAACTCGGGGATGACCGACGGCACCCGGGCCAGCCGGCGGTTGACCAGCACCAGCGGGGTGTCGCCGACCAGCGTGCGCAGCTCGTCGTCGGTCATCCGGGGCGAGCACAGCAGCAGGCCGTCGACCTGCTGGGACAGCTTGCGCACCAGGCCGATCTCGGCGGCCGAGTCCTCGTCGGTGTCGGCCAGGAAGACCGCGTAGTCGGCCTCGTGCGCGCGGGCCTGCACACCCTTGACGACGCTGGGGAAGAACGGGTTGCCCAGGTCGGGCACGAGCAGGCCGAGGTTGCCGGTGCGGCCGGTGATCAGGCCGCGGGCGGCGCGGTTGGGGTGGTAGCCGAGGCTCGCGGCGGTGCGCCGGACCCGGTCGCGCGTCTCCGGGTGGACCAGGGCCGGCATGGTGAGCGCGCGGGTGACGGTGGACGCCGAGACGCCGGCCGCGCGGGCCACATCCTTGATCGTCACCGCCATTGCCGACCTCCCGAGTCGGGTTAACGGCTAGTTTGAAATCCATTTCGGACTGATGTCAAGGCATAGACGATGATCGTTTTCAGAATGCATGAAAACGTTGGCGATCTCCGTTTTTGATCAAAAAAGATGGGCCACGCCTCGCGGCGTGGCCCACATTTCGGGACGATCAGGCGGCGTACTTCTCCACCAGCGCGCCGACGGCCGGGATGGCCGCCTCGATGTGCTTCTCGGCACTGCCGCGCACGGTCTTGTAGGCCCGGACGATCACCGGCTTGTCGGAGTCCTTGGCCATGTCGTCGGTGACCCGGAGCAGGGCCGGGCCGACCTCGTCCTGGCGCTTGACCAGGTAGTCGCCGAAGGTGCCGCCGCCGGCCGCCTGGAAGTCGGTCCAGAACGGCTGCAGCTGGTGCAGCATGTTCGGCACCATGAGCTCGACGGTCTGCGCGTAGTAGCCGGGCGCGAACGAGGTGACTGCCTTGTAGGCCAGCTTGACCGCACCCGCGGAGACGCCGGACTTGTTGGCCAGTTCCTGCTCGACCAGGGCCTGGGCGTCGGCCGTGATCGCCTTGAGGGCGCCGTCTACCTGCAGAATGTCGGAAAGATTGGAGTACATAGAGATTTAGGCTCCTTTAGTGCCGATTAACCCGCCGCCAGGTTTTCGCTCGGCTGGGAGAGTAGTCCGGTTTACCGTGTTGATCTTCATCTGGGGTGCCGGTCCTCGCTGACCGTCCGTCTGCTTCGGGTGGCCCGTGTCGCGGCCCGCTAGGGCCGGTCATCCGCATTCGGCCAACGGCCGCGTGGCAGTCCCGCCAGAACAGCCGAACCCAGAAGTACCAGCGGTAACAGCGCGACTGCCCAGCGCACACCCGCAAGCAGCGCGCCACCGGCCGCGACCCCGGCGACCAGGGCCGCGCCCACCAGGGCCGCACCCGGCGAGGGCGCGGTCAGCGGAAGCGGGCGACCGCGAGGGCGGCCGGGACGGCGCCGCCGGTGACGGAATCGGCGGCCAGGCGGGCCAGGGCCGGGGCGATCTGGATGCCGTAGCCGCCCTGGCCGCCCAGCCAGAACAGGCCCGGCGCGGCCGGGTCGGGGCCGGTGACCGGCTTGCGGTCGGGGGCGAAGGTGCGCAGCCCCGCCCAGGCCGTGACCACCGAGCGCAGGCCGAGCGTGGTCGCCTCGTTGACCCGCTCGACGGCCAGGGCCACGTCCAGGTCGTCGGGACGCGCGTCGCACGGCTCGCTCGGCGTCTCGTCGGCCGGCGACACCAGCACGCCGAGGCCCTCCGGCCGGAAGTAGAACGTCTCCCCCACGTCGGCGACCAGCGGCCAGGCGCGATCCACCCCGGTCGCCCGGGCCACCGCGGCCGTGCGGCGCAGCGGACGCATCCCCAGTCCGGGCACGCCCAGCGCGGCCGCGACCCGGTCGGCCCAGGCGCCCGCCGCGTTCACCACGGCCGTCGCGGTGACCGGCCCGGCCGCCGTGTCGAGCAGCCACCTCCCGCCGGTGTGCCGGCCGCCCCGCAGCGTCGCGTCGACCAGCACGGTGGTCCCGCGCCGCCGGGCGCCGCCCAGGTAGAACTGGTGCAGGCCGAGCACGTCGATCTCCGAGGCGTTCTTCTCCAGCAGCGCGCCGGCCAGCCAGTCGGTGCGCAGCGCCGAGCAGCGCGCGACGGCCTCGGCCGGGCTCAGCGGCACCAGTTCCGGCTGTGCCGCGCCCAGCGCCGACAGCGCGTCCATCTGGTCCTCGGGCGCGACCCAGAGCAGCGATCGCGGACTGAGCAGGCCGCCCGCCTCGTCGAAGCGGGCCCGGCTGGCCGCGGTCAGCGCGCGCACCTCCGGCCCGCCGTAGCTTTCCAGGAACATCGCGGCCGACCGCCCGGTCGTGTGGTACGCGGGTTGACTCTCCTGTTCCAGCAGCACCACGTCGTGCTCGGCGGCCAGTTCGTAGGCGACCGACACGCCCGCCATGCCCGCACCGACCACCGCCACATCCGCTTCGATCGCCATGGTCACATTCTGCCGGGGCCACGATCGCCAACCGGCCATCAGGCGGGGCCGAACAGTGGTAGTCAGAGTTTTTGACGAGATCTCGGGGGCGGCAACGTGGTGTCACGGTGGTTCGGCGACCTACGGGTGCGCAGCAAGATCGTCACGGCGGTGCTGCTCGCCTCCGTCGTCGTGGCGGTCGCCACGGTGCTGGCCGTGCAGCGGATGGGCGAGATGGACGGACGGCTCGACGATGTCCGCGAGGTCAACGTCACGAACCTCCAGCTGCTCGGCGACATCCGCGGCGCTCAGGCGACGATCAACCACTTCGCCGCCATGGCCGCCCGGTCCGCCACCGATGCCGCCGTGCAGCGGACCGCCGCCGAGGGACAGGCCGCCGCGATCCTCGAGCTGGGCGACACGCTCGAGCTCTACCGCGCGCAGCCGAAGAGCGACGCGGCCGACCGGTCGCTGGCCAAGTTCGTGGACTACTGGGCGCAGTTCACCACGGCCCTCACCGACGTCAAGGAAGGTCGCACCCCGGCCATCGACTTCAACGAGGTGGTCACGGGCATGGCCACCGCGGCCGCCGAGATCGCCGACGCGGAGACCACGAGCGCCGACGACGCCGCGGCGGCCGCTCAGAACCGGTTCGTGCAGGCCCGGCTCGAGGTGCTGGTGACGCTGGGGGTCGCGCTGCTGCTCGGCATCGGGTTCGCGCTGCTGGTGGCCCGCTCGATCACCGGGCGGCTGCGGGTGGTCGCCGACGCCATGGAGGCGGTCGCGACCGGCGACCTGACCGGCGACATCGACGTGCACGGCCGGGACGAGATCGGCACGATGGCCCGGTCGGTCAACAAGGCCACCACGTCGGTCCGCGATACGGTCACCGCGCTGGCCGACAGCGCCGCGACCCTGGCCAAGAGCTCGGCCGACCTGTCCGCGGTGACCGACGGGGTCGCCTCGAGCGCCGCGGTGGTCTCGGACGGCGCGAGCGCGGCCAACGGCTCGGCCGAGGAGGTGTCCCGCAACCTGCAGACGGTCGCGGCCGGCGCCGACGAGATGGCCCTGTCGATCCAGGAGATCTCCCGCAGTACGTCCGAGGGCGCGCAGGTCACGACGCAGGCGGTGGCCGTGGTCGCGGCGACCGCCGACACGGTCGGCAAGCTCGGCGCCAGCTCGGAGGAGATCGGCGAGGTGGTCAAGGTGATCACCTCGATCGCCGAGCAGACCAACCTGCTCGCGCTGAACGCCACCATCGAGGCGGCCCGGGCCGGTGACATGGGCAAGGGCTTCGCCGTGGTGGCCGGCGAGGTGAAGGATCTGGCCCAGGAGACGGCCAAGGCGACCGGCGACATCGCGGCCCGGGTGCAGGCGATCCAGGCCGACACCCAGGACGCGGTCGCCGCGATCACCCGGATCAGCGAGGTGATCGAGCAGATCAACCACCTGCAGACCACGATCGCCTCGGCGGTCGAGGAGCAGACCGCGACGACCGCCGAGATGAACCGCAACGTGGCCACGGCCGCGTCCGGGGCCGCCCAGATCGCCGGCAACGTGGCCCACGTGTCCGGTGCCGCGGTGGACAGCACCCGCAGCGTGCTCGCCGGCCAGCAGGCCGCGGCGGACCTGGCCGCGCTGGCCGGCGATCTGCAGAAGCTAGTAGGCCGATTCAGCTATCGCTGACGGTCCACGCTTTGCCACGGCCCGCCGGGAGCCGTCCGGGAAGAGGCCGGACTTGGTCATGGCCAGGGTGTAGATGCCGTGCGCGGCGGCGTCGCCCAGCTCGGCGAGAGCCTTCGTGCTGACGTTGCTGATGGTGTCGCAGGCCTTGTGGTAGCAGGGGTCGTAGATGACGCCGGCGGTCCCGCCGTACACCTCGGCCTCTTCTTCGGTTTTGACCCCGTCGGATCCGCTGGAGACACCGCCCGCCGGAATGCCGACGGCGATGAACGGGCCGTAGTCGGAGCGGCCGTTGAACTCCTTCTCGCCGCTGGCCAGGCCCTGCGCGGTGAAGTAGTCATGGAAGACTGCCTCGATCTCGGCCGAGCCGGGCGGCCCGGAGGTGCCGGGGTAGGCCGAGCCGTCGCCGTCGTAGGCGAAGCGCACGTAGTTGGGCGAGCCGACCATGTCGAAGTTCAGGTTCGCGAAGATCTTGGCGAGGTCGGCGTCGGGCAGGGTGTCCACGTAGTGCTCCGAGCCGAGCAGGCCGCCCTCCTCGGCACCCCAGAACGCGAACCGGATCTTCTGCCGCGGCTTGACCTTGAGCGCGGAGAGCTGCCGGGCGGTCTCCAGGACGGTGGAGACGCCGCTGCCGTTGTCGTTGATGCCCGGTCCGTCGGCCACCGAGTCGAGGTGGGCGCCGACCACGAGCACCTTGTCAGGGTCGCCGCCGGGTGTCTCGGCCAGGATATTGCTGGTCTTCGCGGTCAGGTCGGTCTCGGTGGAGGTGCTGACCCGTACGCTGACCGGCCCGGCCTTGGCCGCGGTGACCAGGGCGGCGCCGTCGGCGTAGCTGAGCCCGATGATCGGCACGTCAAAGACCTGGCCGAGGTCGCCGGTGACCAGCGCGGTCCGGCCGGTCTGTCCCTCGTTGAAGATGATCACCGCGTCGTAGCCGGCCGCGACGGCGTTGCTCGCCTTGATCGCGAACGTGCAGGTGCCGCGCTGGATGAGCGCGACCGCGGGTGCGTCGCCGGCCGGCGGGAAGTCGGCCGCCTCGCAGCCGGAGGTGACGCCGGGGGTGGCCGGCGGCGGCACCTGGACGTCGGTGGTGGGCACCAGGGTGCCGGTGACGGTGCCGCTGCCGGAGTAGGTGAACGTGTCGGTGGCGTAGGTGGCCGCGGCCGGCGACACCTGGGCCAGGGTGGCCGGGGCCAGGTCGCGGAAGAACGGGAAGGTGAACTCCTGCTCGCTCACCCGGTAACCGGCGGCGCGCAGGGTGTCCTTCACGTAGGTGGCCGAGGCGGTGAAGCCGGTGGTGCCGGACGCCCGGGTGCCGCCGTTGGAGTTGGCGATGCGCTGCAGGACGCGTTCGTGGCCGAGGATGCCGTTGACCGTCACGGCGTCCCGGAGCTTCTTGCTATTGATCTTGTCGACGGCGTTCGCAGGGGTGGCCGCGAGGCCGATGAGTAACAGTGCCGCTGCGGGTATCGCTGCCTTGCGCACGGATCCTCCTGTATCGACGGCGGAACGGTCCCCCGCTGTGGCGGAGGACCGTTCGCGCAGCATATCGATGTACGTCGAACTAGGCGACGGTGCAGACGTTCCCGTTCATCGAGAAGGAGGTCGGCGCCGGGTTACTGCCGGTCCACGAGCCGAGGAAGCCGAAGGACGCCGAGCCGCCGGCGGGTACCACGCCGTTCCAGGCCGCGTTGAAGACGGCCACCGAGTTCTCATTCTGCGTCACCGAGCCGTTCCACAACTGGGTAATCGTCTGATCGGCGGCGAACTGCCAGTTCAACCGCCAGGCGGAGTACGGCGCGGTGCCGGTGTTGGTGATCTTCACGTCGCCCTGGAAACCGCCCTGCCAGCTACCGGTCACCCGGTAGGTGATCGAGCAGGAGTTGGCCCCCGACGACGCGCTCGGGCTGGGCGAGTCGGTCGGGTTACCGGTGCTGGAGGAGGACGGCGAGGTCGGGGCCGTGGTCGTCGTGCCGATCCGGGTGGGGTCGACCACGCCCCAGTAGGCCGACTTGGCCTGCAGCGTCGTGTCGAACAGCAGCGGCGCGTCCTTGCGGCTCACCGGATAGGTGTCCAGCCAGGTGTTGTCGTCGGCCAGGCCCCACAGGGTCACCGAGGAGATCGCCGACGCGTACTTGCGGAACAGCGCGAACATGTCCCGGTACTTGTACGCCTGGGACAGCAGCCGGTCGGCCGGCGGCGTCGGGAAGTTCTCCGAGCTGGACGTGTAGATGCTGACGTCCATCTCGGTGATCTGCTGGGTGACGCCGAGCGGCACGAACTTCTGGATCATCGCCTCGGTCTCGGCCACGGTCGGCCAGCTCACGTTGATGTGCATCTGGTGCCCGACGCAGTCGATCGGGATGCCCTCGCCCTTGAGCGTGGAGACCAGGTTGTAGAGGGCGTCGCGCTTGGCCGCCACGTTGGTGTTGTAGTCGTTGATGCACAGCTTCGCGGTCGGCAGCACCTCACGGGCCACCTTGAAGGCCGTGCGGATGTAGTCGAGCCCGGTGATGGTGTACCAGCTGGACCGCCGCATGCCGTCCGACTGGGACTCGTCGATCACCTCGTTGACCACGTCCCAGGTGCCGATCGCACTGCCGTAGTGGGCGCCGACGTTGCGGATGTGGTTCTCCAGCCGGTCGAGCAGGAGGGCCTTGTCGTCGGCCGTGCCGGTCATCGCGGTGCCGTCGGCCCGCTGGAACACCCAGGCCGGGGTCTGGTTGTGCCACACGAACGTGTGACCCCGGATCGCGAGACCGTTCGCCTTGGCGTACGCGATGAGGGGGTCGGCCTGTGTGTAGTTGAAGGTGCCGGCCGCGGGCTCGGTGGCGTCCCACTTGAGGGCGTTGCCCGGGGTGATCGAGTTGAAATGCTTGCTCAGCAGTTGCCCGTGCTCGCCGAGGATCTCGGCACCGGTGATCGCGGCGCCCACCGGGAACTCGGTGACCACGCTCTTGACGTTCGGGATGTCGGTCTGGATCGGCACGGCCGGGGTGTAGCTGACGGTGACGTCGTCGAGGAACAGCGACCCGGTGGTGGACGCGGTCTCCACGTAGAACGACAGGTGATCGACGTCGGTCGAGAGCGTGTAGCGGCCGGTCAGGTTGACCCAGCCGCCGCTGGTTACGGCGGTGTTGCCGACCACGGTCTCGTAGTTGGCCGTGTCGGCCAGGCGCCGCTCGACGCTGAGCCGGGCGCTGTCCGAGCCGTCGGCCATCCGCACCCACACCGAGATGGTGTAGGAGGTGCCCTTCTCGAACGTGTCGAGCACGTTCAGCGCGGGACCGTTCCAGGTGGCGGTGCGGCCGGTGACGCTGAGGCTGCGGGTGCCGCCGTGCGCCTGCGCGGTACTGGCGGCGAGGACCTCGGCGCTGCGGCCGGTGAAACCCTCGACGGTGCCGTCCTCGAAGTCGGCGTTGATTACGGTGATGGGGGCGGGGGCATCAGCCGCGTCCGCGTGGGTCGCGACGGCGATCGCGGCGGTGGACACCGCGATCAGGGTGGTGGCGACGGTCAGCCGCGCGAGAGCGCGCATCCGCGGGCTCCCTTCTGAGGTGGGTGAGCGGCGGGACGGTAATTGACGGACATCGTTACATGGGAGCGCTCCCAGAACAATGCCGATGAGTTTCGCGCCGACCGCCGGTCTATACCGGCGACATCAACCGAAGGAGTCACCATGTACGCCGAGATCAACGGCCTGAACATGTACTACGAGACGCACGGATCGGGTCGCCCGCTGGTCCTGCTGCACGGCGGCCTGGGCTCCGGCGAGATGTTCGGCCCGATCCTGGACGCGTTCGCCGCCGACCGCCAGGTGATCCTGCCCGACCTGCAGGGACACGGCCGCACCGCGGACATCGACCGGCCGCTCGACGTGCGCCTCATGGGCGGCGACATCGCCGCCCTGATCGACCACCTCGGCCTCGACCAGCCGGACGTGGTCGGCTTCTCGCTCGGCGGCGGAGTGGCCCTGCAGGTCGCGTTCCAGCACCCGGAGCGGGTGGGCCGGCTGGTCGCCGCCTCGGCCGGCATCCGGCGGGACGCCACCTACCCCGAGATCCTCGCCCAGCAGGGCCAGGTCGGCGCGGCCGCCGCCGAGTTCATGAAGGAGACCCCGATGTACGAGCTGTACCAGCGGGTGGCACCGCGCCCGGAGGACTTCCCCCGGCTGCTCGACAAGATCGGTGCGGCGATGGCCGTGGACTTCGACTTCACCGAGCAGGTCCGCGGCCTAGCCGTGCCGACCCTGGTGCTGGCGGCCGACGCCGACATGTGCCCGCCGAGCCACTTCGTCGAGGTCTTCGCACTGCTCGACGGCGGCCTGCGAGACGGCGGCTGGGGCGGCGAGGGCCGGCCGAAGGGCGGCCACGCCCTGGCGATCCTCCCCGGCCTGACCCACTACGACCTGGCCGATTCCCCGCTGTTCCCGGCGGTCGCGCTGGAGTTCCTGCGGCGCTAGGTCGTTTTCCGCAGGGTTCAAAACCCCGGGAACGGCCGGCCGGGCGGCGAACTCGCGGTTCCTTTGCGTACGAGCCGGGGGCCCACAACCGCAACAGCGGGCGGGCCGCCGCTCAGCGCGACGTACGCGCGGGTGCCGGTCTTGAATGCGGTCCAGATCTTGGCGATTTAGCCCCCGGTGCGGTGCTGCAGTTCGACAAGGTCTGCGGCTGAATGCGAGCGCCGCAGGCATTGACCAGCGCTGAGGGTCGAAGTGCCTCCAGGTGCCGTCGCGGGTGTTGGTCGGCGGTCAGTTCCGGCGAGCCTGAGCGCGAGGGCGCGTCGCGTGGCCGGGACATGAGCCTGTCCAGGGGGCGTGGTAACGGGTCGTGAGTCGCGGGCGGCGATGGGTCCGGCAGCGGGGCGGCGTTGCCGGCCGGGCCCGCCCGGCGGTGGCGCGCGGAGGGTGAGCCCCGCGCAGCGGAACCGAGTGCCACTGGGCCGGCCCCATCACGTACAAAAATGGGGTGGTTGGGTTACGCCGCAGCCCGGCTCCATCTACCGAACAGGCGTTAGACCCGGAAGCGGGACACCACGCCGTTGAGGCTGGCGGCCAGCTCGGACAGGTCGGCCGCCGCCTCTCGGGTCGAGGTCGCGCCGCCCGCGGTCTGCGCCGCGGTGGCCGCTACCCGGCCGATTGACTGGTTGATCGCGTCGGCGCCGTGCGCGGCGTCGTCGAACAGGCGGCTCAGCTCGTTGGTGGTCGCGGTCTGCTCCTCGACCGCGCCGGCGATGCTGGCCTGGTACTGGTTGATCTCGTTGATCACGTCGGCGATCCGGCCGATCGCCTCGATCGCGGCACCGGTGTCGCTCTGGATGGTCAGGATCCGGTTGCCGATGTCCTCGGTGGCCCGGGTGGTGTTCTGAGCCAGGTCCTTGACCTCGCTGGCCACCACGGCGAAGCCCTTGCCGAGCTCGCCGGCCCGGGCCGCCTCGATGGTGGCGTTCAGCGCGAGCAGGTTGGTCTGCTCGGCGATCGCGGTGATCAGCTTGATCACGTTGCCGATCTCGTCGGTCGAGGCGGACAGCTTCGACATGGCGTCGGTGGTCTGCTGGGCGGTGGTGACCGCGCCCATCGCGATCTGGGCGACCGTGGTGGTGTTGCCGGAGATCTCGCGGATCGCCGCGGTCATCTGCTCGGCGCCCTGCGCGGCCTCGCGGACCCGCTCGGTGACCAGGATGCTCGATTCGGAGACCGTACCGGCCTGGCCGGAGGTCTCCCCCGAGGACGCGTCGACGTCGTGGCTGATCACGGTGAGCCGCTGGGACGCCTCGGTCAGCCGGCGCGCGCCGCCGGCGATGGTGCGGATCGCCTCGCGGATGTCGCCGACCGCCGCGTTGAGCGCCGTGGACATCTGCGCGATCTCGTCCCTGCCGTGGACCGGCACGTCGACCGTGTAGTCACGCTGCGCGACCCGGCGCAGGGCCTCGACCGCGGTGCCGAGCGGCCGGATGATGCCGCGCCCGACGCGGTAGCCGAAGACCGCGAGGATCAGCACGCCGGCCGCCAGCGCGCCGCCGAAGATCCAGGTGACCTTCTTGATCAGGGCGGTGCGGTACTTCGCGGCCGCCGCGGCCTCGGTGCTGATCGTGGCGGAAGCCTTGGTGAGCTGCTCCGAGAAGGCCGTGTACGCGTTGTAGAGGTCGCCACCGATCTTGAAGAGGGTGGCGGCCGGGACCTTCGTGAGCAGTTGCTGCTGCATCGACTTGGCCGAGTCGGTGAACGAGCCCCACGAGGTGTCCAGCGTGTCGATCGTCGCCGCGTCGGCCTGGCCGAGCGACTTCTTCTGCAGCTCGGCGACGATCTGGTCGCCGGCCGTCATGAAGGCGGCGGACCCGTCGACGAAGGTCTTGGTCTGGGTAGGAAAGGCGAGGTTGGCGTTGACGAAGCTGTCGACGTTGGCCGCGTTGGTGTCGAGCTTCTCCAGCAGCAGACTCACCTGACGGAAGTTGTCCTGCGTCTTCGCGCTGGCCACCAGCTTCGAGATGCCGACCAGCCCGGTCACGCCGAGCACACCGGCCAGCACGATGCCGACGAGCACCAGGCTGGTGATCTTCCATCGAACCGACCAGTTGCCCACGACGGCCCCCAACATTCGCGTTTCGCCTATTCCTCTGACTTATCGACCGTTGCGGCCGGGCGCTGAGCCCGGGCGCGCCGCTCGCCGAATCCGCTCAGGTCGACCGCGCAGTCGCCGATGGGCGGACAACGCGCGACGAGGGGGACGCAATGACGAGGTGGCCGCGGGCGACCGCGCCGGCCTGGCCGGTGCACGCCGGGGTGCTGGCCGCGACGGTGCTCGCCGCGACCTCGTACGCCCTCGCCGGCCCGCACCTGCGGGTCGTGATCTTCGCGATGGTCACCCTCGTCCCGGTGGTCACCTTCGCCGGCGCCCTCGCCACCGGGCACCTCAGGGGCCGCCCCTGGATCATCGCGACCGCCGGTCTGGTCCTGCTCGCCGGCTGCATGGCGTTCTGGTCGGACTGGGTGCCGGGGCATCATTTCGGCCGGGCCGAGGGCCGCGCCGCCGACTTCGGTATCGCCTCCGCCCACCTGCTGTTCCTCGTCGGCACGGCCGCCGCGTTGCGCCGCCGAGGCATCGGCGACCTGGCCGGTTTGCTGGACGCCGCGCTGTTCGGGGTGTGCGTGGCCGGTCCGGCCTGGGCCTGGCTGATCGCGCCCCGGCTCACCCCGACCGCCACCACGGTCGGCGAGATGCTGGCGCTCAGCGACATCGCCATCCTCGCCGCCCTGATCTCCTGCCTCACCCGGATCGGGCGGCGGGCCGCCGGAGCGCGCGGCCCGATCGGCTATCTCGTGCTCTGCAGCGTGGCCACCCTCGGCGGCCACATCGCCGGAACGCTCACCGCCCGGCACGGCAGCTCGGCCTGGACCGCGATCATCACGATGGTCGCGTACCTGACCATCGCGGCCGCGGCCGTCCACCCGGCCGCACCGCGGATCACCGACCCGGACGGGTCCGCCGGCCAGCCGAGCACCCAGCTGCCGCTGCTCTGGATCGGCGCCGCGCTCTGCGCCAACCCGCTGATCGCCATGATCCAGGGGCTGCGCGGCGACGACGTGGCGAGCGTGGTGCTGCCGGTCTGCTCGATGCTGGCGGTACCACTGGTGCTGCTGCGGCTGTGGCAGATGTCGCAGCTGCGCCGCCGGGCCGAGGCGACGCTCGCCCACCACGCCCTGCACGACGAGTTGACCGGCCTGCGCAACCGGCGGCACGTGGTCGCCGAGATCGACCGGGCACTGGCCGACCTGGAGCGGTGCACGCTCGACGAGGTCACCGTGATCCTGCTCGACCTGGATGGCTTCAAGCCGATCAACGACCGGTTCGGTCACCAGGCCGGCGATGCCGTGCTGCGGGCGGTGGCGGCCCGGCTGACCGGCGCGGCCGGCCCCGATGACGTCGTCGGCCGGCTCGGTGGGGACGAGTTCCTGGTACTGCGCCGCGGGCCCGCCCCGGACGATCTGCCGCGACTGATGACGAGCCTGGTGGGCCACCCCATCGAGGTGGGCGGGGCACGCGTCCAGGTGGGGGTCTCGGCCGGCATGGCCGGCGCGCTCCGGGGCGAGACCATCGACCGGGACATCCTGATCGGCCGGGCCGACGCCGCGATGTACGCCGAGAAGGCCGCCCACCGCCGGGAGCGCGACCCGGTCCTCCGTTAGGCTGTCCTAACTTTCGAGTGGGACGGGGTCGGGATGGCACAGCCGGAGTCGCTGGCGGAGTTGCTGAACGGGCGCCGGGCGGCGATCGACGCCACTCTCCCGGCCGCCGGCTTCGTGATCGGCTGGCTGGCCGGCGGACGCTCCATCTGGGCCGGTGCCTCCGTCGCGGTGGCCTGCGCCGTCGCCGTCGGCTGGTGGCGGCTGCGGCACGGCGACAAGCCCCGGGCGGTGCTGATCGGCCTGCTCGGCGTGTGCGTGGCCGCCCTGATCGCGCTGCGCACCGGCAAGGCCGAGGACTTCTTCCTGCTCCAGCTGCTGAGCAACGCGGCGAGCGCGCTGGCCTGGGCGGTCAGCATCGTGCTGCGCTGGCCGCTGCTGGGCCTGGTGGTCGGCGGCGTGCTGGGGCAGAAGACCCGGTGGCGGCGCGACCCCGCGCTGCTCCGGTCGTACGGCCTGGCCAGCTGGGTGTGGGTGCTGCAGTACGTGATCCGGCTGGCGGTCTTCCTCCCGCTCTACGCGGCCGGGCAGGTGGTCGCGCTGGGCGTGGCCCGGATCGCCCTGACCTGGCCGCTGATCGCCGCCTGCCTCGCGGTGAGCTGGTGGGTGATCCGCAAGACCCTGCCGCCCGGCCACCCGGGGCTGCGCCACCCCCTAGTGGGGTAGGCGGACGGTCACCGTGGTGCCGACGTTCTCGGCCGACTCGACCTCGATCGAGCCGCCGTGGTTGTCCACGATCTTCTGGCAGATGGCCAGGCCGAGCCCGGTGCCCGGGATCGCCTGCCGGATCGCGTTGGTGGCTCGGAAGAACCGGACGAACAACGCGTTCTGCTCGGCCGGCGGGATGCCCATGCCGGTGTCCGAGACCCACAGCACGGTGTGCTCCCCGGCCCGTTCGGCGCGGACCGTCACGGTGCCCTCGGGCGGGGTGAACTTGACCGCGTTGCCGATCAGGTTGGCCAGCACCTTGTCCAGCTGGACACCGTCACCCCGTAACGGGAGCGGTCCCCGTACGTCGGAATGAAGCCCGACCGACGCCTTCTCCGCGGCCGGCGTGATGGCCGTGAGTGCCCGCTCGATCGCCTGGGCGAGGTCCACCTCGCCCTGATCGCTGGAAAATCCACCCGACTCGATGCGGGACAGGGTGAGGATGTCCTCGATCAGCTCGCGGAGCCGCCGGGCGTTGCGGGCGATCACCTCGAGCATCCGCTGCTGCGCGTCGGTCAGCTCGTCCGGGTCGCTGTCGCGCAACAGCTCGACGTAACCGGAGATGCTGGTCAGCGGGGTGCGCAGCTCGTGCGAGATGGTCGCCATGAAGTCGGTCTTGGCGGCGTCGAGGGCCTTGAGCCGGGCCAGCAGCTCCTCCTCGGTGCGCCGCAGCTGCTCGGTCTCGGCATCCTTGAGGCGGCTGTCGGCCCGCAGCCGGCTCATCAGGTGCGCCATCGCGAGGGCGCCCAGCACCCCACCCCCGGCCAGGCCGGCGAGGAGGGCCGCGCCGCAGGCCGGACGTCTCATCGGCGGGGCCTCCGGCCGGATTCTCAGGCCCGGGCCCGGCTCAGCAACGCTTGGATGCGTGAGACGAGCTCGCGGGGGCTGAACGGTTTGGTCACGTAATCGTCGGCGCCGGCGCTGAATCCGCCCTCGACGTCCTGCTCCTGGACCCGGGCCGTGAGCATGATGATCAGTATTCCGGCGGTGGCCGGGTCGGCCCGCAGCATCTTGCAGACGTCGATGCCGGAGAGACCGGGCATCGAGACGTCCAGGACGGCGAGCGTCGGCTGGCGGCTGCGGGCCTGCTCGAGGGCCGTCTGACCGTCCTCGACAGCGATCACGTCGAATCCGGCCTGCTCCAGCTTGAATGCCACCAGGTCACGGATGTCGGCGTCATCATCGGCGACCAGCACCACCGTCACGGGTTTCTCCTCGGTTGGCCCGTCTTCCCTACTAAAACGCACTATATCCAGTTATTTGGGTGGGGACGGTCCGATCGTGCAACCCAGCCGCACCCGTTGCGCATCGGACCTGCATCCCACGAAGAGTCTCCTGGTGTGCAACGACGCCGCTACGCCCACCCGGCAGAGGAGGACCCGATGAACGCCGTACTCTCCGATGCGCTCTTCCTGTCTCACGTCCAGCGATCCCAGCAGCCGACCGCCGAGCTGATCCGGGCCGCCGTCACCGACACCGTGCACCGCATCGGCGAGGACCGCTGCGCCGAACTGGTCGCGCAGGAATTCGGCGAGCACCCCGACTGCGCCCCCGACCGGATGCGCTGGGCCCGCACCGCGGTGCTCCTGGCATTCCACTGACGCTGCCCCTATGCTCGTCGGCATGCACGCGCGATTGAGCATGTGGTGGCCCGCCAGACCGGCGGCCACACCCACCCGCGCGTAACTTCACGCGGCCGCCTCCCCGAGGCGGCCGTCCTTCGTCATGGCCCTCCGCCTCGGCCGGCACCGCCCGCCCTCGGAGGAAACCCATGCAACCGTTCGCCCTGCTCCACCGCGATGGCGCCGACCACGTCGAAGTGCTCACCGGTGACGTGATCACGGTGGCCACCCTCGCCGACATCCCGATCCGCGACGGCCTGCCGACGCTCGCGGTGGTGCCCTACCGGCAGATCACCGAACGCGGCTTCGACTGCGTAGACGACGGTTCCCCACTCGAGTGCCTGCTGGTCACGGCCACTTCGCAGGAACCGCTGACCGCGTTTCCGCCCGGATCGCTGACGCTGAACCCCGGCCGCTTCGACCTCACCGACGACGAGTACGGCGAGATCGTCGAGGACGTGCTGCGCGACGAGATCGGCCACGGCGAGGGCGCCAACTTCGTCATCCACCGCGTCTACCAGGCGTCGGTGGACGGCGACCCGGTGGCCGCCGCGCGCGCCGCGTTCGGCCGGCTCCTCGCCGGCGAACAGGGCACCTACTGGACGTTCCTGGTGCACACCGGCACCCGCACGCTGGTCGGCGCCACCCCCGAGCGGCACGTCAGCGTGGCCGACGGCATCACCATGATGAACCCGATCAGCGGCACCTTCCGGCACGGCTCGGGTTCACTGATGGACTTCCTCGCCGACCCGAAGGAGATCGAGGAGCTCTACATGGTCCTCGACGAGGAACTGAAGATGATGGCCACCGTCGCCGAGCACGGCGGCCAGGTGGCCGGCCCGTACCTCAAGCAGATGGCCCACCTCACCCACACCGAATACCTGCTGGCCGGCCGGGGCACGATGGACGTGCGCGAGGTGCTGCGGGAAACCATGTTCGCCCCCACCGTCACCGGCAGCCCGATCGAGAACGCCTGCCGCGTGATCGCCCGCCACGAACGCCGCGGCCGCGGCTACTACGCCGGCGTGCTGGCCCTGCTCGGCCACGACGACCAGGGCCGGCAGACCCTGGACGCGCCGATCCTGATCCGCTCGGCCGAGATCTCCCCCGACGGCACCCTGCGCGTCCCGGTCGGCGCCACCCTGGTCCGGCATTCCACGCCGGCCGGCGAAATCGCCGAAACCCACACCAAGGCCGCCGGGATCCTGGCCGCGCTGGGCGCGACCGATAACGCTTCCCTTCCCGTACGCCCATCCGAGACCGAAGAGGTACGGGCGGCACTGGCCGCCAGAAACACCGACCTCGCCCGTTTCTGGCTGGATTCCCGCGCCCCCGGAGCACTGACCATCCCGTCGCTGGCCGGCCGGAGCGCGCTGATCGTCGACGGCGAGGACACGTTCACCGCCATGCTCGCCCACCAGCTGAAAGCCCTCGGTCTGACCGTGACGGTGATGCCGTGGCACGCCGCGGTGACCGGCATCGTCCCCGCCGACCTGGTGGTGGTCGGCCCCGGCCCCGGCGACCCCGACGACCTGACCGACCCGAAGATGACCGCCATGCGCGACCTGGTGGCCGGCCTGCTCGCGACCGACATCCCCACCCTGGGCGTCTGCCTGGGCCACGAGATCCTGGCCGTCCTGCTGGGCCTGCCGCTGCGCCGCCGCGACTCCCCCTATCAGGGCGTCGCCCGCGACGTGGACCTGTTCGGCCGAACCCGCCGGGTAGGTTTCTACTCCAGCTTCGCCGCGGTGGCCGACACGTCGCTGCTCGTCTCTCCCTACGGCCCGGTGGAGATCGCCCGCGACCCGTCCGACGCGGCGGTCCACGCGCTGCGCGGAGCCGGCTTCGCCGGCGTCCAGTTCCACCCCGAGTCGGTCCTGAGCCGCGACGGCGTGGCCATCCTGTCCGAGCTTCTCCCACCGTTGCTGTCCGGTGTGGTTAGCCCGGCCACGAACGGGTAGCAAAACCATAGGCCGGTGGTTCAAGGGGATCGAGAGCCTCCGCTTGGACCACCGGCCCCACCAGGTCCGCCGGCCAGCCCCGCCCGGCCCGACCGGCGGACCTCTCACCGCACAAAACCGGATGCGCCGGCCTGCGCCGGGCGGTCATCATCCGGGGCGTGAACATCCCGCTTCGACAGGTACGCGCCCACTTCACCGAGAGCACTATCACGGTCTATCAGGCGTACTCCTCGGTGATCGCTCGGCCGGCGCTGGCTGCCGGCAGGTTCGTGGCGCCGTTCAAGCGGGAGCGGATGACCTGGATCAAGCCGTCGTTTCTCTGGATGATGTATCGCTGCGGGTGGGCCACGAAGCCCGGCCAGGAGCACGTGCTGGCTGTCGAGATCCGGCGTGACGGTTTCGAGTGGGCCCTCGCGAACGCGGCGCTCAGCCACTTCGATCGGAAGCTCCACCCGGACAGCGTGGCCTGGGCACGGCAGGTCAAGACCGCGCCGGTGCGGGTGCAGTGGGACCCGGAGCGGTCGCTGCGGCTGGCGCCGCTGCCGCATCGGTCGCTCCAGGTGGGACTGTCGGGCGAGGCTGTCGACCGGTACGTGGACGACTGGCTGGTCGGCATCAGCGACGTGACGGCCCTGGCCCGCACGATCCACTCCCGACTGACCGACGGCAACGCCCGGGCCGCCGCCGATCTGCTGCCGGCCGAGACCGTCTACCCGCTGCCGCCCGAGGTGGCCACCAGGCTGGGCGCCGGCTAGTGCTCTGACCGGAAACGTTGGCCGGGTCGGGCGACACACCGGTCGGGGTGGGCGGCCCGTAACAAGGTCGAGCTGTGTTTCACTCCGACGTACGTGTCCTGGGCGAACCCGATCGAAGCTCAATTCCGGTGAACCAATCCGGGCTCGCTCGGCGATAGTCCCTATGTGAGGCGGAGAAGACAGACACCGGTCGATCCGGTGACCGAGCAGACCGGCGACGCGCAGTTGCTGCGTGCGGTGGCGGCCGAGGACATGGGCGCGCTGCGCCTGTTGCACCTGCGGCACGCCCCCTGGATCCGGCTGCGGCTCACCCGCCGGTGCGCCGACCCCGACGTGGTCGACGCCGCCGTGCAGGACACGTTCGTCGCCGTCTGGCGCGATGCCCGCAACTACCGGGAGAGCGGCGGCGAGGCGGCCGCCTGGATCTGGACCATCGCGATCCGCCGGCTGGTCAGCACGCTGCGCGGGCCCGGGCACCGCTGGGTGGGCGTCGCCGGGGAGGCCGCCGAGACCGTGCCGTCGGCCGAGGACCTGGTGCTGCTGCGCATCGAGCACGGAGATCTCGGCGCCGCGCTCGACCGCCTGTCCCCGGAGCTGCGAGCGGTCATCCAGGCCACCGCGCTGGACGGTCTGACGGTCCGCGAGGCCGCGTCGCTTCTGGGCGTCGCCGAGGGCACGGCGAAGACCCGGCTGATGAGAGCACGGGCCCGGCTGCGGGAGTTGCTGGCATGACTTCGCGAGGAGAGAGCATGGCCTGGCACGTGGACGCCGAACTGCTGCAGGCGTATGAGGATGGTTCGCTCACCCCGAGCCGGGTGATGGCGGTCGACGCGCACGTGCAGGCATGTGCGGCCTGCCGGGCGTCGGTGCCCGCGGAAGCCGCCTGGCTCGACCGCACCTGGCTCGCGGTCGCCGACACGCTCGTGGCCGACCGGCCGTCGCCGGTGGAGTGGCTGCTTCGCCGCAGCGGCCTGCCCGAGCACCGGGCCCGCCTGATCGCGGCGACTCCGGCCCTGCGCTTGTCGTACTTCGCGGCGACGGCCGCCGTGCTGGCCTTCGCCGTGGCGGCGGCACACACTGGCCAGACCGGCGCCCGCGTCACTCTGCTGCTGTTCCTGGTCCTCGCGCCGGTGCTGCCGGTGCTGGCGGTCGCGACCGCGTTCGGTCCGCCCGCCGATTCGATGCACGAGATCACGTCGGCCACGCCGATGGCCGGCCCCACCCTGGTTCTGTGGCGCGCCACGGCCGTCGTCGGCCCGTCCATGGCGATGGGCGTCGTCGCCGCGGCGGCGTCGCCCGGGCCGGGCTGGTGGGCGGCCGCCTGGCTCCTGCCGGCGTTCCTGCTCTGCGCCGGCACCCTGGCCCTGGCCACCGTGCTGCCACTGCCCACGGCCGCCGCCCTTCTCGGCGGCGTCTGGGTGCTCGTCGCCCTCGCCGTCAGCACCTCGGCGCCGCTCGTCCAGGGGGCGTTGTTCGGTCCGGCCGCCCAGTTCGGCTACCTGCTGGCCGCCGTCGTGGCCGTGGTTGTCCTGACGCTGCGGCGCCGCCACCTCGACCCGGGAGAGAGCCGATGACCACCGTCCGCATGCGCGATCTTCGCAAGCGCTTCGGCGCCACCACCGCGCTCGACGGCCTCGATCTGGATATCGGCGTCGGTGTCACCGGCCTGCTCGGCCCCAACGGCGCCGGCAAGACCACGCTGCTGCGCTGCCTGGCGACGGCGCTCGCGCCCGACCACGGCCGGATCGAGGCATACGGGCTCGATCCCGCCGATTCCCGCCAGCGCACCGCCCTGCGTCGGCGGCTCGGTTACCTGCCGCAGAGCCCGGGCCTCTACCCGAACTTCTCCGCGGCGGCGCTGCTCGACTACGTGGCTGTCCTCAAGGAGATCGTCGACCCCGCCGTCCGCCGCGCCGAGGTCCGCCGGGTCCTCGAGGAGGTGGGCCTGTCCGACCGGGCGAACGTCAAGGTCCGCAAGCTTTCCGGCGGCATGCGACAGCGCCTCGGCGTGGCCCAGGCGCTCCTGGGCGGTCCCGATCTGATCGTCCTGGACGAGCCGACGGTGGGGCTCGATCCCGAGCAGCGCATGCTCTTCCGTGCGCTGATCTCGCGGCTGGGCGAGACCCGCACGGTCCTGCTCTCGACCCACCAGACCGAGGACGTCGGCGCGCTCTGCGAACGGGTGGTGGTCATCCGCGGTGGACGAGCCGTCTTCGCCGGCGCCCCCCGGGCGCTGGCGCAGCTGGCCGACGGACAGGTGTGGCGCTCCGCCGGCCGGCCCGGCGGCGGAGCGGTCTATTGGCGCACCGCGGAAGGCGACTACCGGACACTCGGCGAGCAGCCACCGGACGGGGTGGCGGTGCCACCCTCCATCGAGGACGGCTACCTCAAGCTGCTCGGACCGGCGCCGGCCGGGACGACCCGATGATCGCCGTTCCGGTGCCGCCCCGGGTCGCCGCGGCCGCGCTCGCGTCGACGGAAGCCCGGCTGCTGGCCGGCATGTCGACGCTGTGGATGGGATTCATCCTGGCCGTGGCGCTCTGCGCCGTGTGGAGCAGAGGCACGACCCGCACCTGGGCGGCCTTCGCCGCTCATTCCGGCCTGGCGGCACTGGTCCTGGCCGGCTTCCTCGTGCTCATCGGCCACCTCGCCGCCTCCCGTGATCACCGGCACGACGCCACCGAGTTCACCGGCACGCTCCCCACGCCGCCCCGGCGCCGGACGGCCGCCCTGCTGACGTTCATCCCGGTGGCCGGCGCGGTCGGCGTCCTGGCGGAGGGCGTCGAGCTCCTGGTCCTGGTCCCGTCCGGGCTGACCGGCCGCCTCGACCCCTGGCTCCTCGCCGTCCCGGCGCTGCCACCCATGATCGGGGCCGCTCTGGGAGTCGCGGCCGGCCTCTGGTGGCCCGCCACCCCGGCCGGCCCGCTGACCCTGTTCGCAGCCACGGCCGCGATCGCCATGCTGCCGGTGGTCGGGTCGGACCCGACCGGCATGCCATGGCTGCTGTTCCCCGTCGTCCTCGAACCGGTGACCCCCGGGGCGGCCGGCTGGCACGTGCTCTATCTGGTCGCGGCGCTGACCGTCGTCGGCGGCGTGGCACTCGCCCGGCACTGGCGCCTGCCGGCCATTGCCGTCGTGACGATCGCGCTGGTCGTCGCCGTGGTAGCGGTCCGCCGCGAGCAGACGCAGCAGCCCGTCACCGGCACCGCCACGGCCGTCTCGCCGCGCGGGCGGTGACGCGTCGTGCTTCTGCGCATTCGGCAGGTCCGGCTGCTCGTGGTCCCGGTGTCGCGGACGGTCCCGTGGGCTCCCCCGGCAACCGCCGCCGGGTTGTCGTTGCTGGCCTGCCTCCCGGCCGTCGCCGGGGCGCCCGCGCCGGCCAGCCAGGTCTGGGCGCTGCGCATCGCCGCGTTCCTGCTCGGCGCGGGCGCATGCTTCGCACTGGTCGAGCCCATGACGCTGGTGGCGGTGACGCCGACGCGTCGCTGGCTGCGGCAATGGTTGCGGACCGCCGTCGCGGTCGCACCCGCCATCGCGGTGTGGCTGGCCCTGTTCGCCCTGGCATCCCGCAGCCTCCCGGCGAACGGTCTGCCCTTGGCCGAACTGGCCGCCGAGGCCTCCGTCTGCGCGCTGACCGGCCTGGCCGGCGCCGCGGTGGCGGCGCGGCGCGGCCATTCCCGGACCACCGCCCTGGCCGGCCCGGCCGCGCAGGCCGGCCTCATCGCGGCAACGCTGTTCCTGACCGGCCGCCACTCCCCGTGGCTCCTGTCGACGGCAGAGGCGGCGACGATCCACCACTGGTGGACCATCGCGGCGCCCATCCCGGTCCTGATCATGGGTGCGGCCAACCTGGAGGCCTGGTCACCGAGAGCCGGCCGGCCAGCCGGCCGAGGCTGAGCCCGTGCTCCTCCAGGACCGCCGCGATGAGCCCCAACGCCTTCGGGTCCATGCCGTGCAGTCTCGCCGGCTCGACCCGGGAACCGCCCGCCAGCTGGCCCAGCTGGACGTAGCCGGCACCGTCGAGGGCCCGCGTAGCCGGTGCGCCGGCCTTCGGAAGGGCGTCCAGAGAAGTGGCCGTGACCGCACCCTGCTTACCCGTCCCGGCTTTTCCTTCAGGTCCGCGGCGGCCTGCCGATGGAGCGCGGCGTCGCCGGCCGCAGCACCGCGGATCATCAAACGACGACCGGCGCGGTCGCGGCCAAGGCCACCGCCGCCCCCGGGATGACGGTCAAGGAGGCCGGGGAGACGTATCTGAAACTCACCGCCGCCTCGAACGCCGCCCATGAGGCCTGGATGTCGGCGGCGGCACCGACCGCGAAGACCCTCGCCATCCACAAACAGCTCGCGGCGCACGCGGCCGCCTACCGGCGGGTCGCCGCGGCCGGAACCGTTGCCGCCTACCTGACAGCCGCAGGACAGGTTCCGGTGACCACCAGCCTGACCAGCGACGTGCGCAGGGCGCTCGGCCTCCCGGAGTCCGCATCGGAGTGAAACACAGCTCGACCTTGTTACGGGCCGCCCACCTGCGGATATCAGCGCCTTGGTGCGCGGACGGGCTCGATGCGGGCGAGTTTCTCCTTGAGCTGCGGGTCGTTCGATTCCTTCCAGGTCCTGGTCCGCTGGAAGCTGATCTTGTGCAGGTGCAGGAACTCCCGCAGCCGTTCACGGCTGACGTTCACCCGGCGAAGACCACGGTTGTGGGCCAGGTAATCGGCGAGTTTACGCAGGCTCCACCGGGTGAACGGCTGATCGAGAGCTTGAGGTCTGGTGCGGGCCGTCGCGACGATGAACGTTTCGTCGTCTTCACTGATCCGGCGGGGACGGCCACCCGCCCATCGAGGGTCCAGGCAGGCCAGCCCGATCTCGTTGAACCGGTGGATCACCTCACGGATCGCGTCTTCGTCACCCTGGACCAGACGGGCGATCGCGGGAACAGTTTCCGCTGGCCGACGCCATGATGACCATCGCACGGCGCAGCCGGATCGGTGACTCGGTCTGACGCCGCACGATCTGCTGTAATCGACGGCCCTCGTCATCGGTGAGCCGCCGTGCCCGAACAGGATCTGCCATGACGACAGCCTGATCCGCGACCCGGCCCACACCGCGCACCCCGACCGGTGTGTCACCCACCCGGCCAACGTTTCCGGTCAGAGAACTAGCTCCGGGGTGCGACGCCCGGGGCGACGGTCAGGGTGGCGGTGGTGGTGTCGATGGTGGCCCGGGCTCCCAGCGGGACGGTCAGCTGGCCGTTGCCGTGGCCTATCCGCAGGCCGCCCAGGACCGGCACGCCCAGGGTGGCCAGGCGGTCCTGCACCGCCTGGGCCGCGGTCCACTGGCCGCTCACCACCGGGGCGTTGGTGAACTGGCCGATCGCCACGCCGGCGATCCCCCGGAGGGCGCCGGAGCGGGTCAGGTGGGTCAGCATGCGGTCGTAGCTGTAGGCGGACTCGTCGGTGTCCTCCAGCAGCAGGATCGCGCGGTGCAGGTCGGGCAGGTCGCGGGTGCCCACACCGGCCTGGAGCATCGTCAGGTTGCCGCCGAGCAGGGTGCCGGTCGCCGTGCCGGGGACCGAGACCGCGGCGCTGGGTTCGGCCGGGTCGCTGGTCAGCACGATCGGATCCATTGTCATGATCGCCTTGCGCAGGGACTCGATCTCGGTCGGCCCGGTGCGCGTGTCGGTCCAGTTGACCATCGGGCCGTAGAAACTGACCAGCCTCGCGGCGGTCCACAGCCGGCCGCTGAGCACGGTCAGGTCGCTGAAGCCGACGAAGACCCGCGGGTCACGGCGAACCGCGGCCAGGTCGAGCCGGTCGATGATCCGCTGCGTGCCGTAGCCACCCCGGGCGGCGAAGACGCCCCGCACGCCGGGGTCGCGAAAGGCCGCGTTCAGGTCGGCCAGCCGGTCCGCGTCGGTGCCGGCCAGGTAGCCGTACCGGTCGTAGAGATGCGCGCCGGCCTCCACCACCAGGCCGAAACCCTCGAGGATCTGGATGCCGCGGGCCAGCCGGGTGTCCGGTACACCGGCCGGCGCGATCACCCGTACCCGATCTCCGGGAACCAAAGCCGGCGGCCGGACCACCGCTCGCGTGCCGGCCCGGGCCGGCGTCGCGGACGCGACGGTGCCGGCCACGGCCGACGCGGCGATGAAGGTACGGCGCGAGATCCTCACCCGGCGCACACTTCCGCGATACACCCACACAGTCAAGACGATCCCCGGCGAGCGCGGCGACCACCGGCGAAACCTGTTCTTGACACTCCCGGGTGCCCGAATGGCTACCGCGCGGAACGGCTGATTGGATAGGCCCAGACGAGTGGGGTGGTGATGAGCTTTCCGGGAAAGCCGCTGACACTGGCGCTCGCGACGATCGGGCTCGGCCTGAACCTGCGGGCCTCGGTTCTTCTCGGTCCGCACCTGCACGAGCGGTTCGGGGTCCCGCCCGGCTGGTACCTCGCCCTGATCGGGCTGCCCCTGCTGGTGGCGGCACTCGTACGGTTGCCGGTCGGCGTGCTGACCGATCGGTTCGGCGTACGCGTGATGTTTCCGGCCGTCAGCCTGATCGCCGCGGCCTCGGTCGTCGGTCTCGGCCTGGCCGACTCGCTGCCGGCGGTGGTCGCCGCCGGAGCGGCGGCCGGCTCGGCGAGCTCGGCCTTCGTGGTGGGCGCGGCGCTGGTCTCGAGGCTTTTCCGGTACGGGCGGCGCGGCCTGACGCTGGGAGTCTTCGGTCTCGGGGTGGCGTTCACCGTGGTGCTCTCGATCGTCTCCTGGAGTGTCGACCGTGAGGGCCGGCTCACCGCGCTGGTCCTCGGCGGCCTGCTGGTGGCCTTCGCCGGGTCGGCGGCCACGCTGATCCGGGAACCCGCCCCGGCCGGCCGCGGTGGTTCGCCGCTGCGCGAGTGCCTGGCGCTGATCCGGCTGGCCGCGACCTCGTCGGTGTCGCTGCTGTACGTGGTCGCGCTGAGCGGCATGGTGTCGATCGGCGTGTTCCTGCCGGTCTACCTGGTCGTGGCCCTGAACTTCGAGTGGTCGCACGCCCTCGCGGCCACCGGGTCGGTGGTCACCGTGGCCGCGCTGGCCCGGCTGGCCGGCGGCTGGTGGACCGACCGCCACCCGACCGCCCGGCTGCTGGTGAGCTGTTACGGCCTCGCGGCGGCCCTGTACGTGGTCGTGGCGCTGGCACCCCGGTCGTGGCTGCCGCTGGTCGCGATCGCCGGGGTGGCCGCCTGCGACGGGGTGGCCGGTGGCGCACTGCTCGCGCTGATCGGCAAGGCGGCCCGGCCGTACAGTGTCGGCTCGGTGATGGGGGTGACCGGCGCGGCCGGCACTCTCGGCGCGCTGATTCCGCCGCTGCTGCTGGCCGGCCTGCACGGGTTGACCCACTCGTACACCGCGGGCTGGAGCCTGCTGGCCGCCGTGCTGCTGGCCGCGATGCTGTACGTCCGGACGCGTGACCTGCGGGTCGGGCTGGGCCTGGCCGTCGGGTTCCAGCCGAGCCCGAGTCCGACCGCGACGACCGTGGCGGTCCTCGCCGAGCCGGACACCCGGTTGTGCGCGGCGGCGGTGGTGGCCGGGCTGGCCGAGCTGGCCACCAGCGACGAGTTGCTCGTGGTCTACGGGGTCGACGACGGTCCGCGGCTCAGCGCCGCCGGCCTGGTCACCGGCCTGCGGACCCGCCTGCCACGGCACAGCGTCGTCGCCGTACCGGTTCATGAGAGCGCGGACCGGCTCGGCCGGGACGCCCTCGTGCTCATCGAGCACCTCGAGGCCGGCGAGCTGACCATCGCGGTGACCGGCACGGCGAGCCGGCACCGCATCGCCGCCGACCTTTCGATCTACCTGCAGGCCGACCGGGTGCTGACCGTCTCGTACGACCTGGCCGACGGAGCCGGCCTGACTGTCGGATCGGGGCATCGGCGTTCGTAGCAGGGGTGAGAGCCCGCCAACGGGCACCAAGAACGAGGAGATGACATGCAATACCTGGTTTCGGTGATCGCCGAGGGTACCGGCCTCGCCACCGCGGAGGAGATGACCGCGATCGACGTGTTCAACGAGCGGGTCCAGGCCGAGGGCCACTGGGTCTTCGCCGCCGGCCTCAACCCGCCCAGCACCGCCACCGTCGTCGACAACCGCGACGGGCAGGCGCTGTTCACCGACGGGCCGTTCGTGGAGTCGAAGGAATACCTGGCCGGCTTCTGGATCTTCGAAGCCCCCGACCTGGACGTGGCGCTCGAACTCGCCGCCGACGGCTCGAAGGCCTGCAACCGGAAGGTCGAGGTCCGGCCGTTCTACAGCGAGGCTGAATGACCGGCGTACGTGAGGCGGTCACCCGCGCCCACCACGAGGAGTGGGCTCGGGTGGTCGCCGCACTGACCCGGCGTTTCGGTGACCTCGACATCGCCGAGGAGGCGGCGGCCGAGGCGTTCGCGACCGCCGTCGAGCGGTGGCCGGCCGACGGCGTACCGCCCAATCCCGGCGCCTGGCTGACCACCACCGCCAACCGCAAGGCCATCGACCGGCTCCGCCGGGAGAACAAGCGGGACGACAAGCAGAGGGAGGCTCAGATGCTGTACGACGACACCCCACCCGAGCCGACCGGCGCCGTCGACGACGAGCGGCTCCGGCTGATCTTCACCTGCTGTCACCCGGCGCTCGCCCCGGAGACCCGGGTGGCGTTGACCCTGCGCATGGTCGGCGGGCTGACCGTCGGCGAGATCGCTCGCGCCTTCCTGGTGCAGGAGACCGCGATGGGGCAGCGCATCACCCGAGCCAAAGCCAAGATCAAGGCGACCCGCATCCCCTACCGGGTGCCGTCGGCGCAGGATCTCCCGGCTCGGGTGTCCGGCGTACTCTCCGTGTTGTTCCTGGTCTTCAACGAGGGCTACCTGGCCACCGGCCCCGGCACCGATCCGATCCGGCACGACCTGACCGCCGAGGCGATCCGGCTCACCCGCCTGATCCGGGCCCTCCTGCCGGACAACGGCGAGGTGGCCGGGCTGCTGGCGCTGATGCTCCTGACCGAGGCCCGGCGCACCGCCCGGGTCGCCGCCACCGGCGAACTGGTCACCCTGGGCGAGCAGGACCGGGGCGCCTGGGACACGACGCTGATCGCCGAGGGACACCGGCTGGTCCGCGAGCGCCTGGCCACCGGGGCCACCCCGGGCCGATACCAGATCCTCGCCGCGATCAACGCCGTGCACACCTCGGCCCGCGACGTCCGCGACACCGACTGGTCGCAGGTGCTCGCCCTCTACGACCAGTTGGTCCGCCTGGACCCGTCGCCGATCGTCGCCCTCAACCGAGCCGTCGCGATCGCCGAGCTGGACGGCCCGGACGTGGCCCTGGCGGCCGTCGACCGCTTGGCGGACCGCTTGGCCGACTACCACGCCTACCACGCGACGCGAGCCGACCTGCTCCGCCGGCTGGGCCACAGCCAGCAGTCCCGAGCGGCTTACGACCGAGCCATCGAGCTGACCGCCAACACCGCCGAGATCGCCTACCTGACCCGCCGCCGCGAGCAGCTCGCCCCAGGAATGTAACGGGTGTTACACCGCTATCTGTTGCCCTGATTCCAGGGTTGATTAGATTTGCTTACCGCCCTCTTCAAACCTTCATGATCGATTGTTCGCGCGCGTTCTGCCGACCGCGAGAGAATGTGTTCATG
>NZ_BOQN01000037.1 GCF_018332695.1 Paractinoplanes toevensis | reverse complement strand
AGGCAGACCGGTGCGCTGCGGACTACCGAAGCCCGGCGCCGACTGGTCAGGCAGACCGGTGCGCTGAGCGGCGGCGGCCTGCGGCGAAGCCGGACCCTGCGGGAAACCACCGCGCGAGTCGTCGGCCGCCGACGCCGGCTGGCGGCGGGGCAGCTCGTGCAGGACCGGGGCGGGCGGCTGCCCGTCGGCGCGGGCGCCGGCCCAACGCGGGTCGAGCGGCGGCTCCTCCAGCTGGCGGGGCTCGATGTGCTCGGGCACCGGCGGGGTGTTCGCCATCGGCGTGCGCACCGGCAGCGGACCCTGCGGGCTCTGCAGCGAGCCACGCGAGTCATCGCCAGACCGGCCACGCGGGTCTTCGCCGGGACGGCCACGTGAGTCATCGCCGGTGCGACCACGGGGGTCATCGCCGGGACGGCCACGTGAGTCATCGCCGGTGCGACCACGGGGGTCATCGCCGGGGCGGCCACCGGGCCAGCCGGCAGCGGCCGCGCCGGGCTGCTCGCCGGGGATGGACGGCGGGCGGTAAGCCGCGGGCGGGAGAGCAGGGGCGGCCGAGACCGGCGCGGCGGAGACCGGCGCGGTCGTCGGCGTACGGGCGGGCAGGCCGCTCGGCATCACACCGCTGGGGGTGCGCACCGGCAGCCCGCCAGGACCGATCTGCGGCCTCTCGGCCGGCGGGGCCGAGCTGGGCGACTGCCCGGCCGGACCGGACGACTGCGCCGCGAGGCCGGGCGCTTGCGCCCCAAAACCAGGCGACTGGCCCGCAAAGCCCGGCGACTGGCCCGCAAAGCCCGGCGACTGGGCCGCGAGGCCAGGTGACTGGGCCGCAAAGCCGGGCGACTGGGCCGCGAACGGCGTGGCCGAGCTCGGCGACTGGGGCGCGGCCGGGTTGGCCGGCTGCAGCGCGAACGGCACCGCCGACGCGGCCGGCGACGAGGTCGCGGGCTGCGCGGCAGGCTGTGCCTCGCCACCGGGTGCCGGTGGCGGCTGCTCGTCAGCGGCCGGGAAATATGGCATCTGGTTGGCCGCGGCGGCCTGCGCATAACCCGGCGGGCCACCGAGCGCCGACGAATAGCCACCCGCCGACGCCGGTGCCGGCGCGGTGGCCGGCGGAGCGCTGTTGGGCCTCGGGTAGTCGGCGGGAGGCGTGCTGGTCGGCTGCGGGTAGCCGGCCGAAGAAGCCCCGCTGGGCTGGCCATAGCCGGCCGGAGTCTGCCCATACCCGGCGGGCGGTTGCCCATACCCGGCCGGAGGCGCACTGCTGGGCAGACCATAACCCGCGGGAGAAGCGCTACTGGGCTGGCCATAACCCGCCGGAGGCGCACTGCTCGGCTGG
>NZ_BOQN01000036.1 GCF_018332695.1 Paractinoplanes toevensis | reverse complement strand
ACGGCCGTCAACTCATCAGCGCCCCAGGGGCAAAACGCCAGCTGAGGAAGCGAAGCCAGGCAGCTCAGCTGCCGTGTGCAACCAGCCCAACCACCGCAGTCACCGCAGTCACAGCGGAAACATCCCGATCCGCCCGTGATATTCGCGCCCGAGCTCATCGGTGTCCGAGCCGACCAACAGCCCGTGCGGCACCACCAGGAAGCACCGCACCCCCACCCCACGAGCCCGGGTCGGGTTCCAGCTCAGCGCCTTGCCGGTAATAGGGCTGACCGCCCCGATACCCGGCCGGGCAACAGCACCCGGTCCAGGCCCCTTAGCGTCGGTGCCGTACGGATTGTCGAAATACCGCTGGTGACCGCCCAGATAAACGGCACTCCCGGTAACCGCCACCGCGTAGAGCGAATCGCCGCCGGTCCGCTGCACCCAGGTCGGGTTGTGCCGGCCGTTGCCCAGGGTCTCGAAGCGGGCCGCCGAGTCGCAGAGCCGGTCCGGTGAGGATGCCCGCCCGGTCGCGGCCACCACGAAGTACTTACCGTCCGGCGCGAACTTGATCTGCCGCAGGTAGGTGTCGAAGCCCTTCATGCAGGCCGGTTTGTACGCGTCGGTGTACCAGTTGAGCAGCACCGCGCTCGGGCCGGCGACGCCGAACATGGCGATCTGGGTGCGGTCGTAGCCGCTTGCCTTCAGCAGCGCACCGATCGCGACGAGCCGGCTGCCGTCGGGGGAGATGTCGAAGTGTTCGACCCGGGTGCGGCTCAGGCCGGGCGCGGTGAGCCTCGGGTCGAACCCGGTGTCGACCGCGCCGGTGAGCGCGCTGACCCGGGCCAGGGCGTCCCGGTTCACCCCGTTGATCGCCGAGAACGTGCCGGCCACGTAGAGGCTGGAGCCGCGGGCCTGGAGGGCGCGCACGTCACCCCAGTTGATCCGGGCGCTGAACGAGGAGACTCGCTCGCCGTTGAGGCCCAGCCGGGTCACGCCGCGCTGCGCGGAGCCGTTGACCGACTTGAACGCACCGCCGGCGTAGACCGTGCTGCTCGGTCCGGTGGCGAGCGAGTAGACCGCGCCGTCCACCTCGGGGGCGAAGGAGCGGATCTCTCCGTCGCTCAGCCCGAACGCGAAGATGTTCTTCCGGGCGTAGGTGTGCTTGCGGGTGCTGTCGGCGACCTTGGTGAAGGCGCCGCCGACCACGACGGTGTCGCCGACCAGCGCCATGCTCCAGACGGTGCCGTCGAGGACGTGCGGGGTGAAGTCGACCGGGTTGGCCGAGACCACCGAGGTCTGGGCCGAATCGGCCTGGGCCGGATGCGCGCACGCCAGGGCGGCGGCAACGATGACGGCGGCGGAGAGCAGGCGACGCATGCGGGCAGCTCCAGGGCGCGGATGATCAGTATTTGTCATCCCCTCAAACGAGCGACCCTTATGTCCGGAAACGGAGCCGGTCGGGCTATGCGTTCACCATGAAGTAGGCCGCGCGCTCCAGGTAGTCCCAGAGCTGCGTCCTGCGGTCGGCCGGCAGGCCCAGCGAATCGACCGCGTCGCGCATGTGGTTGAGCCAGGCGTCGCGGGCCGCCTCGTCGACCACGAACGGCGCGTGCCGCATCCGCAGGCGGGGGTGGCCACGGCTCGCCGAGTACGTGTTCGGGCCGCCCCAGTACTGGATCAGGAACAGGGTCAGCCGGTCGGCGGCCGGGCCCAGGTCCTCCTCCGGGTACATCGGGCGGAGCACCGGATCGCCGGCCACGCCCTGATAGAACTTGTCGACGAGCCGGCGGAACGTCGGCTCGCCACCGATCGCCTCGTAGAAGGTGATTTCGTCCGGGGAGGGTGCGCTCACCCGTCCATCCTGCCAGCCGCGGCCGGGCGCTCGGATGTGACGCTCGTCGTCGCCCCCGGCGCCTGCTCGACCGGGGTGGCGGGGGCGGGCACGACGGGCGGGGGAGCGGGCGGGGCGGGCTCGTCGGCCGGCGGCATGGTCGCGGCTGCTTCCTCGACGGCCGTGGCGAACGCGTGGTCGCTGGGCCAGCGGGCGGACAGGTAACCCATCACGGCGGTTCCGGCGAGGGCGGTCAGCCCGACCACCAGCGGCAGCCAGAACAGGTCGGCCAGCACGCCGGTGATCATGACGCCGGCGAACTGGGAAAGCTGCATGCCGGCCTGGATCACGCCGAACGCCCGGGCGCGGTAACCGTGCGGCAGCATCAGCACGAACTTGCCGTTGAGCGTCGGCGTCAGCCCGCCGATGGCGACGCCGGAGAGGGTCACCAGAGCCACCACCACGAGCATCGGCGGCCCGAAGGCGGCCGGGACCAGGGCAAGGCAGCTGAGGACCGCGAACGGGCGGATCAGCCGGTTGCGCGTGGACGATCCGGTCAGCCGGGTGATGACCAGGCCGCCGACCACGAAGCCGATCGGGCTGGCCGCCATGATCAGGCCCTGGTTGAGGCCGCGGGCCGCCGGGTCGCTGGTGCCCTCGGCGGCCCAGGCCGCGGCCAGGCCCTCCGGCGCGATGGAGAACGCGCTCAGCACGAACACCATCAGCGCGATGTCGCGCAGCACCCGCCGGCCGAAGACCAGCCGGAAACCCTCGCCGGACTCGTGCAGCAGGTGGGTGCGCTGGCCCCGGGCCTGGGCGGGTGGCCGGGGGCGTACGCCGCGGGCGATGAACGCCGCCGAGAGCGCGAAGGTCAGCACGTCGACGGAGAGGGCCACCCGCGGGCTGATCGCGGTCGCGATGGTCGCGCCCGCGAGGTAACCGACGACCTGGACGGCCTGGGTGGTGGTCTGGTTGACGGCGATCGCGGTGGGCAGCTTCTCCCGGCCGACGAGCTGGGGCAGCAGCGCGGACCGGGCCGCCTGGGTGGGTGGCGTCCCGAGGCTGGCCACGAAGACCAGGACCAGCATGACCCAGATCGGCGTGTTCGGGACCAGCAGCAGCGCGATCGGCACCATCCGGGACAGGTCCGCGATGATCAGCACCCGGCGGTACGGATAGCGCTCCGCCAGCGCCGAGAGCAGGGTGCCGCCGATGATCCAGGGGAGGAACGAGACGCCGAAGGCCGCCGCCGTCAGGAGCACCGACTCGGTCTGCTGATAGACGAGGACGGTGATCGCGGCCTTGGACAGGTAGTCACCCAGCCAGTTCACGAGCAGCGACGAGTAGATCGCGCGGTACTCATGGATGGCGAAGACGTCCCGGAACGTAACCGGTTGGTCTCTTTCCGTCACGGTTTCGGCACGGTGCCGCCCCCGTGCAGCGGGTTTTCCGGACACCAGGTCCTCCATCGATCTCGGCACGCGCCGGGTCGCGACGAACGCCGGGTACGCCCCCGGGGTCGACCCGGTGGACGTGATGCCGCATGTGCAGATGCTCAAGCGGATTCTGCCCGATCGTCCGAGTCGATGCTAGGGCGTACGGAACGAATGTCGGCCGTTCGGTGGAGGCCGGGTATCCCCCGGAAGAACTAATCCCAGCTCAGGACGTACCCTCAGATTTTTGATCCGGTGTAGAAGCTGGCGAGAAAGTCGGTGGCACCGCGGAGCGCGGCAGCAATCGAGAGGCGGCGATGCGTTCGGAGAAGCCGCCCAGCTCCAGGGCCTCGGTCAGCGCTCGGCGCAGGTCGCGCTGAACCGCCGCCTGGCCGTCCGCGGTGGTCTTCGCGATGGTCCGGATCACCGCGCCGTCCACCGTCAACTGCTCGACCCCGACCACATCCGGTGGCTCGATGAACTCGTTCTGGTGCTCGGTCGACGCGGCCACCGTCTCGGCCGCCGTCCGCAGCACGCTCATCGCCTCCTCGGAGTTGACGAAGCCGATCGGGATGTCGATCACCACGAGGGCCCAGCCCTGACTCTTGTTGCCGACCCGCACGATCTCGCCGTTGCGGATGTACCAGAGCACGCCGCGCATGTCCCGCACCGTGGTGATCCGCAGTCCGACCGTCTCCACGACGCCGACCGCCTCGCCGAGGTCGACCGTGTCGCCCACCCCGTACTGGTCCTCGAGCAGCATGAACAGGCCGGCGATCAGGTCCTTGACCAGGCTCTGCGCGCCGAAACCGAGCGCCACCCCGACGATGCCGGCGCTGGCCAGCAGCGGGCCGAGGTTGAAGCCCAGCTCACCGAAGACCAGCAGGACGGCCATGGTGAAGACCACGGCGGTGACGAAGCTGCCCAGCACCGAGCCGATCGCCTCGGCGCGCTGCCGGCGCCGCTCCGGGATGTACTGCCCCTCCTCGGCAACCGCGGCCGCCTTCTCTTTCAGCGGCTTCAGCAGAGCCGGCATCGCGGCCCGGCTGGTGCTGGTGGTGAGTCGCTTGATCGCCCGGTGCAGCAGCCAGCGGATCAGCAGGGCGATCAGGATGATCGCGAGGATCCGGAGCGGCTTGACGATGATCCAGTAGCTGGAGTTGGCCAGCCATTGGTTGCCCGTCCAGTCGAAGACGCGGCTGCACACAACGTCGTCCACGCAGATCTTGGTGGTGTCGATCGAGGAGAACACGTCGGGGGTGGGCGTTGGCGTGGGAGTAGGGGCAAGAAGTGGCACGGGAAGCCACCGTACCGGGCGATGCTGAGCCGGCTTTCAGGTGTCACACAGCGCGCGGACCTCAGACGTTTACCGGACGGCTACGGATTGCGCTCGCAATTTGGTCATTCATCAGGGACTATTGGCGCACGGACCATGGATACGACGCAGCGGGAGCGGTGCTAGCAACCACACCGAAGGGTGATCGCGATGCCTGACATACGACCCATAGTGGGCTCATCCGCGTTAGTTCTGAACGCCACGTACGAGCCGCTGTGCGTCGTATCAGTGCGTCGAGCGACCATCCTTGTGCTGACCGCCAAGGCGGAGTGCGTCTCCGACGGCGATGGCATCCTCCACTCGGTGCACACCAACCTCCCGGTTCCCTCGGTGGTCCGGCTCACGCGTTACGTGAAGGTGCCGTACCGCACACACATCGGCCTCTCCCGCCGAGCGATCTTCGCCCGGGACGGCGGCCGGTGCGCCTACTGCCGAGGCTCGGCCGAGACCATCGACCACGTGTTCCCCCGCAGCCGCGGCGGGCTGCACGCCTGGGAGAACGTGGTGGCGGCCTGCGCCAAGTGCAACCACAGCAAGGGCGACAAGACACCGGCGGAACTCGGATGGCGGCTGCACCAGGTGCCGGCCGCACCACGAGGGGTGGCCTGGCGGGTCCTCGGACACCGCACGCCAGACCCCCGTTGGGCCGACTGGCTCGACCTCCCCGCCGCCCCGGCCGAACACGCCGAGGCGGCTTAGTTTTTTCCGGCAATCGCCCCGCGGAGCGAAGCAGAGCCGGCCAGCTCAAGCCTTTCGGGTCTCGATCAGAGATGCGAAGACCACGATGTTGTCCTGGTAACCGGTCTTGCCGCCGACCCACTGGCCACCGCAGGTCATCAGGCGCAGCGACGGGCGGCTGTAGTCGCCGTAGACGCGCTGCACCGGCAGCTTGCCCTTGTCGAAGTGCTCGACCGAGTTGATCTCGAAGACCGCCACCGAGTGGTCGGCCCGCAGCACCTCGACCTGCTGGCCCGGCTTCAGCTTGGGCAGCTCGTAGAAGACCGACGGGCCGGACTTGGTGTCGGCGTGCCCGACGATCAGGGCCGGCCCGAACTGGCCGGGCGTCGGCCCGCCGTCGAACCAGCCGGCCTCGTTGTGCCGCTTCAGCGGGGGCACCGCCACCGAGCCGTCGGTGGCCAGCCCGACGTCGAGGATCGGCGCCTCCACCTTGATCGACGGAATGGTCAGCCGTTCCGGCCGGCTCGGGTCGAGCACCGGGAACGCCCGCGGCGGCGGCTCGTCGGACTGACCGCCGAACCAGTTCGGCAGGTTGATATTGGTCGCGGCGCCGATGCCCATCGCCACCAGGAACAGCCCGAAGAAGACCAGGGCCAGCACGATCAGGCCGATCGGCAGGGGCCGCTTGCCGCGGATGGGCCGCGGCGGCATCTTCGGCTGGACCCGGGGGTGCGGCGCCCGGAAGGGGTGCCGGCCGGGGGTGGCCGGGGGCGGTGGCAGCGGTCCGGTGATCGTGCCGGGCGGGGGTGCGGTGATGACCTGGGCGGGCTGTTTGCGCAGCACCGACTCGGGCATGCGCGCGCCGGTCACCGGCGGCGGTCGGCGGGGCACGGGCGGCCTCAGCCGAAGCGACGGCGTCGCAGGGCCACGACCCAGAGGGCTAATCCGGCGCCGATGACGGCCAGCCCCGAACCGATCAGCATCGGCGCGCTGCGGCCGGGCGCCATGCCACCTCCGCCGGTGGCCGGGCCACGGGCCGGTTCGACCTTGGCGACCACGTGCAGCGTGGCCGAGGCGGTCTTGCCGTCCGGGCAGCGCAGGTCGACCTTGTAGTCACCGGGCCGGGTGCCGGACGGGATCCGCACCGTGGCCGTCAGCAGGCCGTACTGCGGCGTCACGGTGGCCGCGCCGAACAGCGCGGAGGAGACCGTCGCCGATTTGAGGTTGTCGTCACACGAGGCGCGCAGCCCGACCTGATCACCGGCCGGCACCGTGCTGGGGTTGATCTCGAGGTAGATGGCCGCGGCGCGGGCCGCGGGGGCGTCCACGAACAGGACGAACAGGCCCATGAGCAGCGCCGACAGGGCGGCGGGGACGGACAGGCGCATGAGATCCCCCTCCTGCCGTTCGTTGTCACGAGGGCACGAACGGCGCGTGAGGGTGATTTTCGCATCTCCATGCCATCTCCGCGTAGATCCCGACGGCGTGGAACATCGGTTTCGACACCCGACGGTCCGGCACGTCTCGCTCTCCGCTACCGTGACTCTTGTTCGGATCAACTGGGAATACAGGCGCCTGGGGGCGTTGAGGTTGTCGATATCAAGCACCGTTCTGGTCTTCGTGGTCATCCCGGCGGGTGTCATCCTCCTGGTGGCGGCGCTCGTGCTGTCCGGCGGCGACCGCGCCAAGCCCACCCGTCGCTACCGTCCGGGCCGGCCGTACGACTTCCAGCCGATCTGGTTCCTGGCCTCGCCGGAACAGGTCATCGGAGTGGCGCACCCCGACCGGGCCGCGATCGAGGCACCGTTCCTCGAGGACGCTTCGGGCGCTCGGGTCCTCCCCGGCCCTACAGGAGGCGCAAGTGACAGTTGGTGACATTCAGGCCGAGCAGGGGTCGCCGCAGGGTCAGACCGCGCTGGCGAAACCGGGCGGCGACACATTGTCGGCCGCGCCCGAGCAGACCCGGCCGGCCATCGGCGACCCGGCTGCCGACGGTCCCTTCACGACCCGGCAGCTGCTGCGTCTCGACGAGGCGCTGCGGGTGGCCGACCGGCAGACCGGTCTGACGTTCAGCGTCTACATCGGCGAGATGGAGACCCCGAGCCGGGCGTACGCCGAGAAGCTGCAGAAGCAGATCGAGGGCGCCGACCGCGCCGTACTCATCGCGGTGTCACCCAACCAGCGCAAGCTGGAGATCGTCACCGGCAACGAGGCGCGCAAGCGCATCTCGGACCGGGACGCCAAGCTGGCGGGTCTGTCGATGGCCGCCGCGTTCGCGGGCGGCGACCTGGCCGGGGGCGTCCTGGCCGGCATCGACCAGCTGGCCTCGCACGCCGGCCGGCACTGACCGACTTCTCGAAAAGGGGCCCCGCGTGGGCCCCTTTTTCATGTGCCAAATCAACCGGAAACCGGGCGGCAACAACCGACTGTTAGTAGGCTTGCACTCCGCGTACACCCCAATGACGGAGGTGTGATGACGACGCAGGCCGCTAGTCCGCCGGTCCGCTGGAGTGCTCCCGAGGGCGTCTGGACCGAGCCCGACCTCCATCTCTTCCCGCAGGACGGCCACCGCTACGAGATCGTCGACGGTTGCCTGCACGCCGGGCCGCCGCCGCCCGAGTCGCACGAGGCCATCGTCCGCGCCGTCGTCACCACGCTGCGCGCGGCCGCGCCGCCCGGCTGGTGGGTCTGCGACCGGCGCGGCATCGTGATCGGCGACAGCAACCTGGTTCCCGACGTCACCGTGCTGCGGCCGCGCTCGTCCGGTTCGATCTGGACCGATCCGGCCGATGTGGCGCTCGTGGTCGAGGTGGAGACCCCGGCCACCCGCCGCTACGACCGCATCCTCAAGCCCACGCTCTACGCCGAGGCGGGCATCCACGCGTACTGGCGGGTCGAACCGGGCCACGTCACGCCGGTGCTGCGCACCTACCTGCTCAGCGGCGGCCGCTACCGCAGCGACCACAGCATCGAGGGCGCCGAGCCGGTCAAGCTCGACGCCCCCTATCCGATTCGGATCGCCGCGGCGGCCTTGGCCTAGGAGGCGGCCCGGTCGCGGGCGCGTGCCTTGATCGCCCGCACCACCCCGTCGCGGCCCTCGGCCACGAGCCGGCGCAGCGAGGCCGGCTGCCCCTCGCGAGCCAGCCAGGCGTCGGTCAGCTCGATCGTCTCCGGGTTGATCTGCAGGTACGGGTAACCCATCATCACGAACTCCTGGGCCGGCTCCGAGTCCGAGCGGGCCCAGACGTCCCCGACCACGTCGAAGAACTTCGCGGCGTACGGCGCGGTCAGCTCCACCTGCTTGATGCTCTGGAAGCCGGACAGCAGCGAACGGTTGAGCCAGTTCGGGATCTCGGTCTCGCCGGTCAGCTCGGCCCACACCGCCGCCTTGTTCGCCGCGGTCGGGATCAGCGCGCGGGCGACCGCCGCTTCCCGCTCGCCGCTGGCGGTGCGGTCGCCGGTCAGCTCGTCCTCGATCTCCTCGACCGACACCGCGCCCAGCCCGGCCAGCGCCTGCAGCAGGCTCCAGCGCAGCTCGGTGTCGACGACCAGGCCCTCCGGCACGCCCTCGCCGTTCAGCCAGCCGCGCAGCACGGCCTGCTCGGCCTCGGTGCGGGTGGCGGAGATCAGCGCCCGGGCCCAGCTCAGCTGCCAGCCGCTGCCCGGTTCGGCGGCGGCCAGCGAGGTGCGGGCCAGCTGGGCCAGTTTCGCCCAGCCCTCCGGCTGCCAGGCCGGGTCGGCGTACTGCGCGACCGCGCTGGCGGCCTGCCGGGCCGTCCAGGTGGTCAGGTTGATGTCGGTCTCCCGGGGCAGGCCCGAGCAGACCAGGGTGACGTAGTCGCGGGCGGCCAGCTCGGAGTCGCGCAGCATGTCCCACGCCGCGTTCCAGACGAGCGCCCGGGCCAGCGACGAGTCGATGCCGCCGATGTGGGTGACCACCGCGCTCATCGACCGCTCGTCGAGGCGCAGCTTCGTGTACGACAGGTCGTCGTCGTTGAGCAGCAGCACGTCCGCGGCGCGCACCCCGGTCAAGGCGGGGATCTCGGTGTGCTCGCCGGTGACGTCGACCTCGAGCAGGTCGCGGCGGACCAGCCGGTTGCCCTCGACGTCGTAGAGCCCGATCCCGATGCGGTGGGTGCGCAGCGTCGGGTAATCGGCCGGGGCCTCCTGCTGCACGACCACGCTCGCGTAGGTGCCGTCGCCGGCCAGCGTGATCAGCGGGCGCAGGGTGTTGACCTGGGCGGTCTCCAGCCACTGGGCGGCGAACTTGCGCAACTCCCGGCCGGACGCGGCTTCCAGCTCGGTGAGCAGGTCGTCGAAGGTGGCGTTGCCCCACGCGTGCTTGGCGAAGTACGACTTGAGGCCGGTCAGGAACGAGTCGAGACCGACGTACGCGACCAGCTGCTTGATGACGCCGGCGCCCTTGGCGTACGTGATGCCGTCGAAGTTGACCTCGACGGCCTCCAGGTCGGGCATCTCGGTGTAGACCGGGTGCGTCGAGGACAGCTGGTCCTGCCGGTAACCCCAGCTCTTGCGCACCGACAGGAACGTCGTCCAGGCGTCGGTGAACCGGGTGGCCTCGGAGTTGCACCAGTGGCTGGCCCACTCGGCGAACGACTCGTTCAGCCACAGGTCGTTCCACCAGCGCATGGTGACCAGGTCGCCGAACCACATGTGCGCGAGCTCGTGCAGGATCGTGTTGGCCCGCTGCTCGTACTCGAAGTCGGTGACCTGCGAGCGGAAGATGTAGTGCGCCTCGGCGTGGGTGACGCAGCCGAAGTTCTCCATCGCGCCGGCGTTGAAGTCGGGCACCCACAGCTGGTCGTACTTCGGCAGCGGGTAGCGCACCCCGAACTGCTCCTGGAAGAAGTCGAAGCCCTGGGTGGTGACCAGGTGCAGGTCGTCCGCGTCCAGGTACTGCGACATCGAGGCGCGGCAGAAGTAGCCCATGTCGATGCCGTCGTGGGTCTGCCGAACCTCGTAGTACGGCCCCGCGCAGATCGCCGTGATGTAGGTGCTCATCGGCGGCGACGCCTGGAAGTGCACGGTCTTGGCGCCCGGCCCGGCCTCGGCCTCGGCGCCGGCCGGCATGTTGGACATGACCTTCCAGTGCTTCGGCACGGTCGCGTGCCAGGTGTAGACGCTCTTCAGGTCGGGCTGGTCGAAGCACGCGTAGACCCGCTGCGCGTCGGCCGTCTCGAACTGGCTGTAGAGGTAGATCTCCTTGTCCACCGGGTCGAGGCTGCGCTGCAGCCCCTGCCCGCTCGCCGAGTAGGCGAAGTCGGCGTCGACCACCAGCTCGTTCTCGGCGGCCAGGCCGGGCAGGGTCAGGCCCTTCTCGGCGGAGAAGCCGGCCAGGTCGAGCGGCGTGCCGTTCAGCGTGGCCGAGCGCACCGACTGGGCGGCGGCCTCGATGAAGGTCTCGGCCCCCGGCTCGGTGCACCGGAAGGTGACGGTGGTGATGGAGCGGAAGGTGCCGTCGCCCGGATTGCCGTACCCATCGGTCAGGTCCAGCGAGATGTCGTATCCGGTCACCTCGAGCAGGCGGGCGCGATCGGCGGCCTCCACCTGGGTCAAGTTTCGAACTCCGGCCACAGCCACTCTCCTTAAGAGCGCACAAGCATTCCCCGCCAGACTAAGCGGACGGGGCATGTCCAGGCGCACCCGGAGTGCATGGTTCTGGCGTAAACGCACCACCCACGCGGACTACCAGTCGTTGGATGGGGGTAGGAGACCCGACATGAACGACCGGAGGCAGCCAGATGTCCGAGACCGAGACGGTCGCGTCGTCAAGCATCGCCGTGCACCGCGGCGACTGGGGCGATCTGACGCCCGAGCTGGCGGCCATGGTCGCGCCCGCGGTGAGCGTCTCGGCGACGCCCGTCGACCGGCCGGTCGGAGCGTGGCGAAAAGCACAGTTAGCCAGGTCACGCGGGAACATGCCGGTTGCGCGTCATCAGCGGCCGAACAGGTAAATTGCGCGCCATGACGACGGTCGTGCATTCGATCAGCCGGGCCTGGCTCACCACCGGGGCCACCGGCGCGCAGAACTACGACGAGTTCGCCGACGACGCCGAAATCACCGCCATCATCTCCGCCAACCCGCACAGCGCTCTCGCCGTCGAGATGCCGCACCTCGCGCCCGACAGCCTGGGCAAGTCCTTCACCGACTCGCTGCCCGACGCGATCGCCCGGCTCGCGCTGGAGCGCGCCGAGGGCGGCTACGCACCCGCCGAGCACGTCGTCGTGCTCTACCGGATCACCGCGCCGGGCGAACCGGCCGCCTACGGCCTGTGGAGCATGGTCGACACCGACCAGATCTCGGCCAGCGCCGACGAGGCGGGCCTGGTCATCCGCAACGAGGAAGTGTTCATCGAGAAGGTCCGGGAGCGGGTCGCCCTGGCCGGCGCCCTGAGCACGCTTCTGTCACCCGTACTCCTGCTGCAGACCGCCAAGGGTGACGAGCTGCACGCGGCCCTCGCCGCCGCGACCGAGGCGGCGGGCGAGCCCGCCGCGACCGACACCGACCAGACCGGCCGCACCCACGCGATCTGGCCGGTCGGCCCCGGTGCCCTGCAGGACGAGCTCACCGCGCTCGCCGGCGGCGGCGAGCTGGTGGTGGCCGACGGCAACCACCGCAGCCTGGCCGCACAGACCGGCCGCCTGCCCCGCTTCCTGGCCGTGGTCACCACCCCGGCCTCGGTCGCGATCCAGCCCTACAACCGGCTGGTCAGCGAGCTGCCGATGCCGCCCGAGGAGTTCCTGACCCGGCTGCGCGGCTCGGGCGCCGAGGTGATCGAGCTCGCCGAGCTGGAAGCCCTGGTGAAGGGCACGATCCAGATCTACCTGGACGGCCGCACCTTCGGCGTCCAGCTGCCGGTCGACAAAAATCTGCCGGACGTGGAAAACCTGGACCACGCGCTGGTCGAGCGGGAACTGCTGGGCGACGTGCTCGGCCTCGACCCGGGCGACAAGCGGATCTCCTACATCGGCGGCGACTACTCGGCCGAGTGGCTGCGCGGCGAGGTCGACGCCGCCCGCGCCGAGCTGGCCGTGCTGATCGCACCGGTCACCGTCGACGACTTCGTGGCGGTCAACCTGGAACGGCAGAAGCTGCCCCGCAAGAGCACCTGGTTCACGCCGAAGGCGCGCGGCGGCCTCGTCCTGGCCCAGCTCGACTAATGCTGCACCCTCAGGTGACGGCGGCGGAGAAGCTCCGCCGCCGTCCTCCGGCGGACGGTGACCCGTACGAACGCCTGGTGCAGTCCCGGGCCGCCATGGAAGAGGCGGTCGACCTCGAGTGCGGCCCGGCCGTCCCGCTGCCGGTGGTGGTGGACGTGGACGCGGACGGCGTCCCGTGCCGCCTGTATGCGACAAAGCCGGATTCGCCGCTCTTCGTCTATCTGCACGGCGGCGGCTGGTGCTACGGCAGCATCGAGACGGTCGATCGGGTCTGCCGCCGGATCGCCGACCGTTCCGGTTGCGCGGTCCTGTCGGTCGGCTACCGCCTGGCCCCGGAGCACGTCTTCCCGGCCGCCCTGGACGATGCGGAAACCGTCATCTCCTACGCCCGCAAATCAGACTTGGGCGTAGATTCCACCCGGCTAGCCATCGGCGGCGACAGTGCCGGCGCGCAACTGGCCACGATCGCGGCCCGCCGGCAACGCGACGCGGCCACTCCGCTGGACTACCAGGTCCTGATCTATCCGGCCCTGGATCCGATGACCGCCGCCGAATCCTACGAAGAGCTCGGCCGATACGGACTCGACCGCGCCTCGATGAAGCTGGCCTGGGAGACCTACGTCCCCGACCCGATGCGGCGGATCACCCCCGACGTGGCCATCTTCGCGACCGCCGACCTGGCCGGCATGCCACCCACGCTGATCATCACGGCCGAGTACGACGCCCTGCGCGACGAGGGCGCCGACTACGCGGACGCCCTGGCCACCGCCGGTGTCCCGGTGGTTCACACCCGCTACATGGGGGTCAACCACGGCTTCGCCCGCAAGCTCGCGGTGATCGACGCCGCACGCGCCGCGACGGATCAAGTCGCGTCCTCGCTGCGCGCGGCCCTGACCTTCTGAGAGACTTCGGACATGCGTGTCTACCTGGGTTCGGACCATGCCGGTTACGAACTGAAGATGCACCTCGTCAACCACCTGATCAAGCAGGGGCACGACGTAGTCGACGTGGGACCGCACGTCTACGACCCGGAGGACGATTACCCGGCCTTCTGCCTGCACACCGGGGCGAAGGTGGTCGCCGACGAGGGTTCACTCGGCATCGTCATCGGCGGTTCCGGCAACGGCGAGCAGATCGCCGCCAACAAGGTCGAAGGCGTCCGCGCGGCCCTGGTCTGGCGCACCGAGATCGCCCAACTGGCCCGCCAGCACAACGACGCCAACGTGATCAGCATCGGCGCCCGCGAGCACACCCTCGACGACGCCACATCCTTCGTCGAGGCATTCCTGGCCACGCCGTTCTCCGGCAACCCGCGCCACGCCCGCCGCATCGCCCAACTAACCGAGTGGGAAAGCACGCGAAAGCTGCCCGACCTGCCGTCCTAATTTCAAAATCACCAGAAAAATACGGGCATCAAAAGTCCCGTGGCGCACGGCCCGGCCGGGTGGGCGGCAAGCCCGCCACCCGGCTTCCGGCCCGTCCCCGGTGGTCCCCCGAGCTCGCGGGCTGCGCCCGCGTCGCCCACGCCGGCCCGCGTCGCCCACGCCGGCCCGCGTCGCCCGCGTCGGCCCGCGTCGCCCGCGTCGGCCCGCGTAGGCCGCACCGGGCCTGTGTAGCCCGGGTCGCGTAGCGCGTCGGCCAGCTTGGCTCGACCCAGTTGCCGTGCAGCCGGGCTATGCCCGTCTGGCAGCGCATTCGTTCCCGGATAGTGGGCGCGGGGTTCACTGATCGGGCGCCTGTCTCAGAGGATGGCTCCGCTCCCGAACTATGGACGAAGGGTCCACTCCGTGGTCCCACAGTGCCGGATAAATGAGGGCTTTGCCGATATGTCGGTGAGCCCAATGTCGATCTTGTTAACTTCCGGTTCGCTCCGAACACGAACTCTCCAAGTTCGGCGCGGTGCGGCGCGGGTGCGGTGTGTGTCGGTCGGCTCTGGCGTGCGATCGCCATGGGACTGCCCGCCATGGGATTGCCCGCCATGGGGCGGCCCCACTAGCGGTTTCGCGGAAGTTCCTCGCGTGGCACCCAGTTGCGGCGGACGATCACCAGGTTGCGATCGGCGTCGGCCAGATGCTCGTCGCTGGGTCGGGCCGCGTCTCGAGCGCGCAGCGCCGCACCCACGCTGACCTGCGACGAACCCGAACCGACCAGCCCTCGCAGACCCCGCTCAGACTCGCGGTCGTCGCCGGCCGGCGCGGAAGCCCCGGCCGGTTGCGGCGCACTTGCCGGGCGCCGGGGAAAGGCCGGGCGGGACCGCTCGCCGTTCTCCGGCCGAGGTCGCTCGCCGTTCTCAGGCCGGGGCCGCTCGGCGCCTTCTGGGCGGGGCGGCTCGGCGCCTTCCGGCCGTGGCCGCTCGGCGCCTTCCGGGCGGGGCGGCTCGGCGCCTTCCGGCCGTGGACGCTCCGCGCCATTCGGCCGTGGGCGCACCGCGCCTTCCGGACGGGAGCGCTCCTCACTTTCGAGCTGGGGTCGGTCGCTGTTCCTCGGGTGGGGTCGTTCGGCGGTTGCGGAGCGGGGGCGTTCGAGCATGTCCGGGCGGGGGCGGACCGGGGGGTCCGATTGCTGCTCGGGGTCGGCTACCGGGCTCGTTTCCGCGCTTCCCGCGGACGGGACGGCGGGCGCGTCGTCCGTGGGTGGCGCGGCCGGTGCCGCACCGGACGACGAGGGGGGACGCACGCGGCGGCGTCGGCGTTCGGGCTCGGCCATGTCGCCGACGGTACCGCCGCGGAGGTCACTCAGAACACCTCGATGGGATTCGGCAGGCGGTCCCAGCCGAACGCGGCGGCCGGGAAGTTGTCAGTCAGGCGGTGTACGCGGCCGGCCGCGGCCAGTGCGCCCAGCGTGGTGCCGCCCAGGTAGACCGCGCCCAGTTCGGTGATCGAGCAGGCCAGGTCGGCCGGGTCGGTGGTGCGCACGCAGGTGGTCTTGTCGGGGCCGGCGGTCAGACGCCAGCGGCCGCTGTTCGCGCTGATCAGCGGGTCGGTCACGTCGAACACCACGTCGAACGAGGTCAGGTAGCGGCGCGCCTCGAGAGCGGCCGGCAGGTCGACCACGCGGATCCACAGCGCGTCGCTGAAGCCACGCCCGAGCCGGCGCGGCTCGTCGACCAGGTATTGCAGCGGCTCGTCGAGCGCGGCGAAGTCGTAGGTCGCGCTGCGGACCAGGTCGATGCCGAACAGGAAACGCCAGAGCGCCGCGTAGACCCCGGGGTCGTCGGCGACGATCTCGGTGACTCGCACCTGGCCGTTCGGACCGTAGTCGTCCCAGCCGTCCTTGACCCGCCACATCGCGTAGCCCTCGGGGCCGTTCGGGCCTTCGAAGAGCACGCCCTTGCGGGTGGTGGCACCGTCGCGCCAGGCCGACGGGTCCCGGAGCCGGCGGTCCCACCAGGCGCCGGGGCGGCTCGACCACCCGACGCGGCCGGGGCGCGCCCGCTCGTACACCGTCTTGAGCTCTTCTACCGCCCCGGCGGGGTCGATGAGCCGCAGCCGGCCGTCGGCCGGCGGCGCGGCGGGGGTGATGTGCACCTCACGGGTCATCGCGTTCAGTTCTAGGCGGGCGGCCGCCGGGCCATAACCGAAGCGGGGGTAGATGGTGGTCTCGCTGGCCCAGAGCACCGCGACCGGTTCTCGGCCGGCCTCGGCGAGCTCGGCGAGCTGGCGATGCATCATCGCGGTCAGCAGGCCGCGGCGGCGGTGGGTGGGCAGCACGCCGACGCCGGTGACGTGAGCGGCGGGAATGACCGCGCCCGGTACGGTGAGATCTCGGGTCAGCGCGGTGGTGTGGCCGACGACCGTGCCGTTGTCGTCGGCGACCAGGGAGCGCTCGGGCTCGAAGAGTCGGCGGTCGAGCTCGCGGGCGTCGTCGTCGAAGTCGTGATGGAAGACGTAGCCCTCGACCTCGAGGATCGCGGCGTGGTCATCGGCGGTGGCCTGACGCAGGCGCACGGAATCGTCCATGTGCATCTGTGTAACGGACGGAGCGCTCCGCGGCCAATGATTTGTTGGCTCGCTACTCTCGTGGTGGGGGCCGAAGCGAATTGGGGGAACAGATGCCGGAGCAACCGCAGTGGTCTGAGCGGACGCTCGACATGCCGCCGCAGGATCCGTGGGCCGACCAGCCCACGGCGCCGGGGCCGGTGGCACCACCCGGTCCGGACGCGGCGCCGTTCAGCCGGGGTCGCGCGCAGGTCAATCCGCAGATCCAGCACACGCAGCGCTATGCCGAGCACGAGCCGACCGGCATCGGGTGGCCGGGCGCCGAGGCGCCGCCGCACCGGGGGATGAGCTGGCGTTGGAGCGAGCTCCGCCGCGGCAGTGAGTGGACCACCGCGGCGGTGCTGTTCGCGTTCGTCTGCTGGGGCGTCTGGTCGCTGTCGTCCGGCGGCGGGGTGCTGGGCACCCCGATGATCGTGTTCGCGGTCACCCTGGCCGTCGCGGTCGGCGTGTTCTGCCTGGCCCGAGTCGTCGGCTACTACGTGCTGGAGCGCAGTTTCGGGCGCCAGCGCCGCACGGCCCGCGGCTCTCACCTGATCACCGCGCTGTTCCTGGCCGGTGTCGGCGTCGCCGACCTGCAGCAGACCCAATGGGTCATGGACGCCGTCCACTGGGTGACCGGCCAGATCAATTAGCTGACCGGTTTGCCGCCGGTGACGCCGAGCACCTCGCCGGTGGTGTAACTGGCGTCGTCGCTCGCGAAGTAGACGTAGGCCGGCGCCACCTCGGCGGGCTGTCCGGCCCGGCCGAGCGGGGTGTCGGCGCCGAACTTCTCGACCTTCTCGTCGGTCATGGTCGACGGGATCAGCGGCGTCCAGATCGGCCCGGGTGCCACCGCGTTGACCCGGACGCCCTTCTCGGCGAGATCTTCGGCGAGCGCCTTGGTGAAGGCGACGATGCCGCCCTTGGTGGTGGCGTAATCGAGCAGGGCCGCCGACGACTGGTAGGCCTGGATCGACGCGGTGTTGATGATCGTCGATCCGGGTCGCAGGTGCGGCACGGCGGCCCGGCACAGCCAGAACATCGCGTACAGATTGGTCTTCATCACCCGGTCGAACTGCTCGGTGGTGATCGCGGTGATCCCGTCCGGCTGCTGCATCTGGTAGGCGGCGTTGTTGACCAGGATGTCCAGCCCACCCAGGTCGGTCACGGCCCGCTCGATCAGCGCCGCGCAGTGCTGCTCGTCGCGGATGTCGCCGGCCATGGTCACCGCCTTGCGGCCGGCCTTCTCCACGTACGCCGCGGTGTCGCGCGCGTCGGCCTCCTCCTCGGCCAGGTGCGAGATGAGCACGTCGGCGCCCTCCCGGGCGTACGCGATGGCCACCGCCCGCCCGATGCCGGAGTCCCCGCCGGTGATCAACGCCTTGCGGCCGGTCAGCCGGCCGCTGCCCTGGTAGCTGTCCTCGCCGTGGTCGGGCCGGTCGGGCATGGCGCTGGTGGAGCCGGGCGGCTGCTGGTCGCCGCCGTCGAGGGCGGGCTTGGGGTATTTGCTGCGCGGATCGGTCATGCCCGAGGTATGCCCTGGTGGGCGACGTTTATGCGGCCGGTTCGGAGACGTGGGCGTGCACGATTCGCCAGCCCTCGGGCAGCCGCACCCAGGTCTGGGACTGGCGGCCCAGCACATCGCTGCCTGGGTAGCCGAACAACGTCGTGACGATCGCGGTGCTTACGCCGTACGCCTGGATGTCGGTGTCCTTGAGGCGACGGCCCGGCGGCAGGCCGCCCTGCGCGAGCCGCCACTCGGCCTGTTCCTCGATGCCGGCCTGCTGGTCGGCGATGCCGTAGCGGAGCGCGCGGGGTGCGAAGAAGCCGAGGATGGCCTCGGCGTCGTTGGCCACCAGCGCGCGTTCGTAGGCCTCGAAGGCGGCGCCGACCTCGGCGATGACGTCCGGCCGGTCGATCTCCACGCTCGTTCCCTTCGGTCGGGGGCGGCCCGGCCCTCCGGCCAGGCCGCCGGAAAGATGTCAGGCCTTGGCGGGAACCGGGACGCCGCCTTCGGGAGCCTCGGTGAAGGTGTTGCCCTGGACTTCCTCCGACTCGAGGAGCTTCAGTTCCTCGGCGTCGGGAACTCGCGCCTCCGGCTTGGTGAGAGCGAAGAGTACGCACACCACGGCGAGGAACAGATATCCCAGAGTGACCTGCCCGTTCGCGTTGAACTGCACCTTCGCGGCGTGGATCAGGCCGACGAAGGTGAGCACCGCGCCCGAGCCCGCGAAGATCGCGGCGTGCCAGAACCGCTTGTCGATGATGAACGCGACGATCGCGCCCAGCACCAGACCGGCCAGGATGGCACCCTCGCCGAGCGTTTTCAGGCCGTCGTAGACGACCCCGGCGCCGGCCAGGGCCTCCGTGCCGACCTGCGCGGCGGTGGTGCCCGCCGCGGACAGGGCGTTGTCCATCATCCCGGTGACCCACTGGGCGATGTTCGGCACCAGCGCCGCCACCACGGCCGCGGCGTGCGCCCGGGGGGTGGCCTGGAACGCCTGCGCGCCGATCAGCAGTCCGATGTAGAGCAGGATGGGCACGATCGCCGGGGTCGGGAAGATCGCGCCGAGCAGGCCGAACAGGCCGAAGAAGCAGAGCAGGGCGATGACCACGCCGGTCGCCATCGAGTAACCGGTGCGGCCGCCGGCCGCCTTCCAGCCGGGGTGGCCGACGTAGACGGCGGGCGGGAACGGCGAGCCGAGGCAGGAGCCGATGATCGCGCCGGCGCCGTCGGCCAGCAGCACGCTGCGCAGGTTGTAGCGGTCGCCGGCGGTGGCGGCGCTCTCCACGTTGGTCATCGCCTCGGTGAAGTTGTAGACGCCCAGCGGGATCGCGGTGGCCAGCAGCGGGGCCATGTCCTTGAGGCCGTCGATCAGCAGGTCGAACTTGAGGTGCGGGAACGCGAAGGCGATGTCCTTGGCGGCGGAGGTCACGTCCGGCACGCTCATCGCACCGCCGATCCAGCCGATCGCGGTGCCGACCAGCAGCGCGGCCAGGCCGATCGGGAAGTTGAAGGGCAGCCGGATGTCGGTGAGCAGACCGATCAGCAGCAGGCCGAAGACGGGCAGGGCGATCCAGGCGGCCTTCCACATGTTGCCGGCCGGGTTCATCGAGATGAAGGTGATCGAGATGCCGGCCAGGGTGCCGAGCATCGCGGCCTTCGGGGCGTACTTGCGGATGTACGGTCCGACGAACGCGCCGATCAGCACGATGACACCGATGATGAACGCCCAGGCGATGCCCGCGGTCCACGCCTGGATCGGGTTCTTGGTGGTCAGGTAGATCGGCAGCATGATCACGAAGATGACGATGAACATGTGCGGGACGCTCGGCCCGTACGGCATGGCCGTGACGTCGGACCGGTTCTCCTTGGCGGCCAGTCGCCGCGCGAGGTAGGTGTAGTAGACGTTCCCGGCGACCAGGGCGATGCCGAGGGCCGGGAGGATGACGCCGAAGACGTCGCCGGCCGGCATCTTGATGACGCCGATGCAGAGGCCGGTGAGGGTGAGGACGTTGACCAGGACGTTGACGCCGAAGCCGAAGAAGGCGTTGGTGTCTCCGCGAACCCAATACGGCAGCTTGGCCGTGGTTATCGTGCTCATCTTCTACTCCTGAATGGCGGCGATCACTGCGGGGGATTCGGCGACCCAACCGAAGATGCCGCCCTGGGCGGCGATCATCTTGAGGCCGACCTGCTGGAACTCGGGGAAGTAGGAGCCGACGCAGTCGGCCAGGACCAGGCACTCGTAGCCGCGGTCGTTGGCTTCCCGGACGGTGGTGTGGACGCAGACCTCAGTCGTCACGCCGGTGACGATCAAGCTTTTGGTGCCGAATTTGTCCAGGATGTCGCTCAGCTCGGTGGCGTAGAACGCGCCCTTGCCCGGCTTGTCGATGACGACCTCGCCCTCGATGGGCTGAAGCTCGTCGATGATGTCGTGGCCGTATTCGCCCTGGATCAGGATGCGGCCGAACGCTCCGGGATCGCCGATGCGCATGCTCGGTGCGCCGCGGCTGAGCTTCGCCGGAGGACAGTCGGAAAGGTCGGGTTTGTGGCCCTCGCGGGTGTGGATGATCGGCAGCCCGGCCGCCCGCCACGCCGCGAGGAGAGCCGCCAGCGGCTCGATCGTCCGGCGCAGTTGGGACACGTCGTTGCCGAGACTCTCGCCGAAACCGCCCGGCAGCAGGAAGTCCCGCTGCATGTCGATCACGACGAGGGCGGTGCTTTCCAACCGGAAATCGAAGGGCCCCGGTTGGGCGTCCACGTTGGGCATCGTCAGACCTCCGTAGCCGCGATCACGTCGTCGGAAGTGGCGACGCAGCCGAAGACGCCGCCCTGCATGGTGACCATGTGCAGTGCGGCGGTGTGGTTGGCCGGATCGGTGGCCCCCGTGCAGTCGCTGAGGATCAGGCACTCGTAACCGCGGTCATTGGCCTCCCGCATGGTGGTGTGCACGCACACGTCCGTCGTGATGCCGGTGAGGATGATGTGGGTGATGCCGTGCGTGCGCAGCACCAGGTCGAGGTTGGTGGCGTAGAACGCGCCCTTGCCCGGCTTGTCGACGATTACCTCGCCCGCGACGGGTGCCACCTCGGGAACGATCTCCCAGCCCGGCTCGCCGCGGACCAGGATCCGGCCGCACGGGCCGTCCCCGCCGATCTCGGCGCCGATCCGGGCCGACCGCCAGCGCTTGTTGGCCGGCAGGTCGGACAGGTCCGGGTCGTGTCCCTCACGGGTGTGGATGACGAGCATCCCCAGGCCACGTACGTGGTCGAGCAGCTTGGCGGTGGCCGGCAGCCCGGCCCGGGTCAGTTCGATGTCGTAACCCATCGAGTCGACGTAACCGCCCTTGCCGCAGAAGTCGACCTGCCAGTCGATGCAGATCAGCGCGGTCCTGCTAACGGGAACCGACCCGTCGTAGGGCCACCGATACGGGTTGGCCTCGACCGGCCCGATCATCGCGGTCATCAGTTCGCTCCTTTCAACCGGAAGTTCCGCCGGCCGCCGCCGGCGGTGATGTCCTGGGCGCCGGTCACCGCGTATCCCTCGCAGCGGAAGCCGGTGACCTCGGTGCCGTCCTCGAGTGCGACCCGGCCCAGACCGAGCGGGCGTAGAGCATCAGCGTCTCGTCGCTGAAGGCCGGGCCGAACAGGGTCAGCGACGCGGGCCGGCCGTCGGCGGTGAACCCGTTCGGCACGGTCACCGCGGCCATGTCGAGCAGATTCGCGAACTGGGTGTACCGGCCCAGGTCGAGATTGCGGCCGATCGGATCCTCGGCGATCTCGGCGTGCGTGTAGGTCGTCCCGATCGTCGGCAGGACGAGTACGTCGGCCCGCTGCCAGATCCGGTCGGCCGCTCGTCTCAGCTCCTGGAGGCGGTGCTGGGCGCGGAAGGCATCGGCGGCGCTGAAGCCGTACCCCGTCTCCAGAATTTGTTTGGTGATCGGCAGGACCGCCTCGGGGTGCCCGGCGAGGAACTCGCCGAGGTCGGCCAGCCGCTCGGCCACCCACGGCCCGCGATAGAGCAGGTCACCGGCCTCCAACAAAGGTCCGATGTCGACGGTCAGGTCCCCGGTGAACCGAGCGAACGCTTTTTCCTGTCCGGCATCACCAAAAAAATCCAGGCTTTCCGGTACGGCGACCCTCGGCGCCGCGATCAGGGGTCGATCCCCCTCGCGTGACCACGGATCCGTCTCGACCCGGCCACGTGTCGTCCGCAGCACCCGGTCGGCCAGGTCGAGGTCGGGTGCGAAGATCGAGACGCAGTCCAGCGATCGGCAGGCCGGCACGACGCCGAGGGTGCTGAGCAGGCCGCGGGTCGGCTTGATCCCGACGATCCCGTTGAGGGCGGCCGGCACCCGGCCCGACCCGGCCGTGTCGGTGCCGAGCGAGAACGCGACGGTCCTGTCGGCGACCGCGACCGCCGAACCGGAACTCGACCCGCCGGAGATCAGCCCACCGCCGAAGACGCTCTGCGGAGTGCCGTAGGGGGAGCGGGCGCCGGTCAGCCCGGTGGCGAACTGGTCGAGATTGGTCTTGCCGACCACGATCGCGCCGGCGTCGAGCAGTTTCTGCACGACCGGGGCGTTCCGCTCCGGCCGGTAGGCGAAGCCGGGGCAGGCGGCCGTGGTGGGCAGCCCGGCGACGTCGATGTTGTCCTTGACCGCGAACGTCAATCCGGCCAGGGGCAGCGCAGGGTCGATCTCGTTCGCGCGTTCGTGCAGCTGAGCGGCGGTGAAGGTGCTGATCCAGACACCCTCACTCGCACCCACCGGGGCGAGCGTTTCCTCGACGACCTCGTGTGCTTCCACACCGTCGATTGTCGACAATCCTGTTTCGATAACAGCTTCGTTGTGTAACGGGACGGTTTCTCGGCGCTTTTACCCGGGCGTTCTACGCGCTTGCCGCTTCCTGCCGCGGTCTACGCGAGGTAGGCGCGCGCGCCGTGGGCGCCCAGGGCCTCGATGATCCCGGCGGTATCGCCACGCTCCACCGCCGCGAACAGGCGCTCGTGCCGTGCCACCCCGTCCTCGGCGCGTGCGGTCTCCGCCTCCCGGCGCATGTTGACCGCCATGTAGAGCTGGATCCGCACCAGGACCGACCCGTACAGATCGGCCAGCTGACGGTTGCCGCCCAGCCGGACCACCTCGGTGTGGAATCGCCGGTGCGCGTTGGCCAGCTCCAGCCGGTCATCGGCCTCGGTGGCCTTGCGCATCACCTCGAGCGCCGCCCGCAGCCCGGTCAGGTCGGGCCGCTCCGGCATGGCCGCGACGGCGTGCCGCTCCAGAACGTCGCGAACCTCGTAGAGCTCCTGCACGTCCTCGTCGGAGAGGGTGGCCACCCGTGCGCCCCGGCGCGGGATGTGCTCGACCAGCCCCTGCTGGGCGAGCAGTCGCATGGCCTCGCGCAACGGGGCCCGGCTGATGCCCAGACGGCGGGTCAGCTGCTCCTCGACGAGACGTTCGCCGGGATCGCTCCGCCCGCTCAAAATGTCTCGCCGCAGCCGGTCGACGGCAAGCTCGACGAGGCTGTACGTCTCCAGCTCTTCGTCGCTCACCCTTGGCAGTGTGCCAGCCCGGGGGAAATCGCTATCCGACGCCTTCCTCGTTTTCGTCTTTCTTCTTCCGGCCACGGATGCTCGGCCAGAACGCGGCCACGATCATGGCTGCGCCGATCACGATGAGTGAACTCCAGAGCCAGGTCATTCGCGGAGGTTACCCGGCCCGGCCCACCGTTGTCGGTGGGCCGAACCGGCACCATGCGTCACTCGGCGAGGTTCTTACCCGTTTCGACCAGCGTCTTCAGGTCGCTCAGGATCCACGCCCAACCGCCGCCGGCCCCGCTGTCCTCGGTCCCGGCGACCATCGCCGCAGTGGCCGGCGCACCGGTCAGCTCGTGCGTGACGGTCAGCTTGTAGACGCCCGGCTGCATCTTCGCTTCTTCGATCTCGTAGGTGAGCGTCGTGAACGGCTCGGCCGCCGTGGTGGGGTCCATCAGCATCCGCCAGGTCTGCACCAGGCGCCGCGGCGGATCGGCCTCGAGCACCTCGCCGTCCACGATCGTGTCCGGCACCTCGAACCCGTTCGCCTTGCCGAACTCCTTCATCTCCGTGGTGGCGGCCGCACGATACGACCCGCCCTTCTGCAACTCGTAGTAACCGGGCGACTGGTACGCATACCCAGAGTTCCACTCCGGATCCGTGATGGCCGCCCAGATCCGCTCCGGCGTTGCCTTGATCCAGACCCGGTAGACCTGAGTCGTGTCGCTCATGGTTCGTCCTCCTCCAGCGCGTTCTTGAGATCGATGAGGGTCGTGACGTGGTGCTCGGTGTACTTGTCGATCCACCGGTCGTGGATCAGCCGGATCGGGACGGGGTTGAGGAAATGCCGCTTCTCCCGCCCGGACCGGCGGGGGACGACGAGACCCGCCTCCTCGAGCACCTTGAGGTGCTTGGCCACCCCGAAACGGGTCATGGCGAGCTCGGACTCCAGCTCGCCGAGGGTGCGGCCGTCCCGCTCGAAGAGCAGGTCAAGCAGGAAGCGACGGCTCGGGTCGGCAAGTGCCTTGAACACTCGGTCGTCGTCATCCATGACGCTAAGTTAGGTGACCAAATGGTCACATGTCAAGGGTGTTGCCGTGGGTGACGAGTTGCTGATTCCCGGTCAGATTTAAGGACCCCCTAATGGACGCGCATCGAAGATGGGCGTTACGTTGGCGGCCGGATTACTGGAAACCTTCAAGATTGGAAGTGCTCCCAGATCCGCCGGCACGCCCCGCTCGTCGGGGCGCCAGATACTCCCCGGCGTCGGAGTTCTTCCTCTTCGTCGGTGTTGAGACGGCACAGCGCCGGGTGGCGGCCCGGCGCTGTGCCCCAAATTGGCTTTTCAGTCGGGGCGTTCTATCGCCGGCGCGCCAGCATCTCCTGCTCGAGCCGCCAGGTCGCGCCGCCATCGTCGGAGACATAGCCCAGCCAGCGGAAGCTCTCCCCGGTGACCTCGGTGAACAGCCATCGGATCGGCCGGCCGTCGGGCTGCGTGCCCTCCTGGACGATGTCCCCGCCGTCGCCGGCCCGCCCGGTCAGCGTGAAGACGGTTCCGGTCGTCGCGAACCACACGACGGTCCAGCTCTTGGCGGCCGGGTCGTAGTGCCGCACCGCGCTACCGGTGACCCGCTGTGGGTATCCGTCCGGCCCCGGCGCGGTGAACCACATGACGTCCTGCACGGCGTGCCCCGCGAGAATCCAGCCGAACGTCCACACCGCCGTCCCGGCGACCCACTCGTCCCGCTCCTCGACGAAATAGCGGTTGACCACGTCCCACGTGCCGGCCAGCCGCCCGTACAGCTCCATCTCCGGCTCGCGCCCCACCCAGGGCCCGTCCGCGACAAGTTCCTCGATCAGTGTCATGCGGTCAGCGTCCGGGCGGGACCCCTCGCCGTCTTGAACGTTCTTGTCTACCGTGGCCGTGTGCTCGACCGCAGCCTCCTGGTGGAGACGCCCTTCGCCCGGGTGGTGACCGTCCACTGTCCCGGCGGGCGGGCCGGCTGGAGCCCCGAGGAGGAGGTCACCGGCGCTTCGCTGGTCCTGGTCCGGCGGGGCGTGTTCCTGCGCAGTGCGGATGGCCGGGCCGCGGTGGCCGACGTGACCATCGGCTACCTCCAGCGCCCGGGGCAGTGTCAGCGCGTCGCGCATCCCGGGGGTCCCGACGTCTGCACCTCGGTCGGCATCGGTGATGACCTGGCCGACCGGTTCGCTCACGCCCGTACCCATGTGCACGTCTCCCCGGCCGCCGACCTGGCCCACCGCCGCCTGCGGGCGGCGGCCGCCGCGGACCGGGCCGACCTCGCGGCCGACCTGATCGCGGCACTGCTGCCGACCGATTCCGGCCCGGCGGCGCTGCCCGCGGCGATCGACGACGTCCGCGCCCGGCTGCACGCCGACCCGGCCGGCGACCTGGCCGGCCTGGCGGCCGCCGTGGGCTGGTCACCGTGGCATCTGTCCCGCATGTTTCGCCGCGCAACCGGCTGCACGCTGAGCACCTATCGCCGGCGCCTGCGGGTCCGCGCGGCTCTCGACGAACTACCGGACGCCCCGGACCTGGCCGCCTTGGCCATCCGCACCGGCTTCGCCGACCAGTCCCACATGACCCGGGCGATCCGGCTGGAGACCGGACGCACTCCGGCGGTCCTGTCCCGGGAGTTGCGCGCCTACCGGGCCTGATTCACATTGCCGACCATGGTCATCAGGATCCCCGGCAGCGCCGCGGCCGTCTCGGGGGAGAGGCCGGCCACGGTTTCCTCGGCGAGGCCGACCCAGAGCCGCTTGATCTGATCGGCCAGGGCCCGGCCGCTGTCGGTGAGCTCGACGACGCTGGCGCGCCGATCGCCGGGCGCGGCCGCCCGGCGGATGTGGCCGGCCGCCTCGAGCTTGCGGGTCATCAAGGTGATGCTCGGCGGTTCGCAGCCGAGCGCCTCGCTGAGCTGCGCCTGAATCCGTGGACCGGACCGGTCCAGCTCCAGCAGGAGGGCTTCCTGGCCCGGGTGCAGGCCGAGCGGCGCCAGCAGCTCCGCGGCGCGCCCGCGGTGACTGAGGCTCAGCAGCCGGATCGCCTGGTTGAGGGCACCGGCGTACGCGAAGTCCATGACCGCTCCCTTGACCGGAGTTAGTTATGCGCATAATGATTATGTGCATAACTAACTCTACCAACGGGGAGCCGGACATGACCGTCAAGGTCGCCGTCATCTACTACAGCGCCACCGGCACCGTGCACGCCCTCGCCCAGGCCGTCGCCGAGGGCGCCGTCTCGACCGGCGCCGAGGTGCGGCTGCGGCGAGTCGCCGAACTCGCACCGGAGAGCGCGATCGACCAGAACCCGCGGTGGCGACGCCACGCCGACGCCACCGCCTCGGCCGAGCCCGCCGCGATCGACGACCTGGCCTGGGCCGACGCGTACGCGTTCGGGACGCCGACCCGGTTCGGCACGCCGGCCGCCCAGCTCAAGCAGTTCATCGACCAGGCCGGCGGGCTCTGGCGGGAGGGGCGGCTGGCCGACAAGCCGGTGACCGCCTTCACCTCGGCGTTCCACCGGCACGGCGGCAGCGAGGCGACCCTCCTAGCGCTGGGCAACGTCTTCTACCACTGGGGTTCGCTGATCGTCCCGCCCGGCTTCACCGACCCGGCGGTGTCCGCCGCCGGCGGCAATCCCTACGGCACCGCGGCGACCGGCCAGGGCGCCGACGCCGCCGCCCTGGAGGCCGCGCGGTACCAGGGACGACGGCTCGCCCGGATCGCGATCCGGATGAGCTCGGTGGTCGCGTGAAGCCCGGCCGGCTCGTGCTCTGGCTGGCCTGCGTCTGCCAGTTCGTGGTGATCCTGGACGTCGCCATCGTCAACGTCGCCCTGCCGTCGGTGCAGCGCGATCTCGGCTTCAGCGCCACCGGCCTGACCTGGGTGGTGAACGGCTACGTGCTCGCCTTCGCCGGCTTCATGCTGCTCGGCGGCCGCGCCGCCGACCTGTACGGACACCGCCGGATCCTGGTCGCCGGACTGGCGCTGTTCTCCGCCGCGAGCCTGGCCGCGGGTCTGGCCGCCGGCCCGGAGTGGCTGGTCGGCGCCCGGGTGGCGCAGGGCCTCGGCGGCGCGATGCTGGCCCCGGCCACCCTCGCCGTGCTCAATTCCCGGTTCACCGGCGCGGCCCGGGCCCGGGCGTTCGGCGCGTGGTCGGCGGCCGGCGGGCTGGGCGGGATGGCCGGCGCGGTGGCCGGCGGGGTCCTGACCACCGGCCTGTCGTGGCGATGGATCTTCCTGATCAACGTGCCGATCGGGGTGGTGCTGATGGTCGGGGCGCGGACCGCGCTGACCGGCGCGCGGCCCGGCGCCCGTGAACCGCTCGACCTCGCCGGCGCGCTCACCGGGACGGCCGGACTGGCCATGTTGATCTACGGGGTCATCCAGCGGGCGGCCGGCCCGGTCGTGGCGGGTCTGCTGCTGCTCGCCGCGTTCGTGGTGGTGGAGAAGTGGTTCGCCGCCCGGCCGCTGGTGCCGTTGCGGCTGTTCGCGAACCGCGGGCTGGTGGCCGGCAACGGCCTGCTGGTGCTGTTCGGCGGTATCACCGTGGCCATGTGGTTCTTCACCTCGCTGTTCATGCAGGAGGTGCTGGGCTACACCGCGCTGGCGGCCGGGCTGGGACAGACACCCGCCGCGGTGACGTTCGTGCTGGTCGCGCGATTCGCGGCCGGCGCACGGCCGCTCGTGTCACCCGGCTGCGCCGCCCTGGTCGCCGGCTTCGGGTGGCTCGCGGCGGCCGGCCCGCACAGCACGTACCTCGCCGGCCTGCTCGGCCCCACGCTGCTTGTCGCGAGCGGGATCGGCCTGGTCTTTCCCACCCTGATGGTGGCGGCGACCGCCGGGGTGCCGGCCGCCGACGCGGGCATCGCGGGCGGACTGGCGAACACCGCGAGCCAGGCCGGCGCGGCCGTGGCGTTGGCGGTGCTGACGGTGGCCGGAGACCAGGTTTTCCTGATCGCGGCCGGGCTCGGCGTGGCCATCGCGGCGGCCGCTCGGCTGCTGCCGCGGCGTGGTGCCGAGGGAACGCCGTCCACGGTGCTGAACGCGATCGCCAACCTCGCGGGCTCGGGCGCTCAAACCGGCTGCGCGGGACGCGAAGGTTGTCAGCCGTCACCAGAAGGCGACGCCCGGGACACTCATGGCTGAGTTATCGCCGGTGCGGCAGCGACGGTCGCCTTGGTGGTGCGTTTGTCGGCATAGAGGTCGGCGTCGGCGTGCGCGTACAGGGCGGTGAAGTCGTCACCGTCGCGGCCGAGGACCGCCGTGCCGAAGCTCGCGCCGGTTCGCTGCGCCAAGGCGACACGGAGACGATCGGAAACCGAAGGGTCGTTCCGGGTGAGCAGGGCGACGAACTCGTCGCCGCCGAACCGGCCCACCACGTCGTGCGGGAGCAGACACCCGGTCAGGGTGCCGGCCACCCAACGCAGCAGGTCGTCACCGGCCTCGTGGCCGAACCGGTCGTTGATCTGCTTGAAGCCGTCCAGGTCCACGATCACCAGCGTGGTGTCCCCGCCTTTCGCGAGTTCCTCCGCGCAGCGGTGCTCGAAGCCGCGGCGATTGAGTATCTCGGTCAGCGGGTCCCGGCGGGACAGCTCGGTCAGCCGGCGGCGCTGCCGTCCCGCCGTCCGGCCCTGCACCGCGCAGACCGCGCAGACGACCGCGGTGCCGCCCAGATGCAGCGCCACGTACCAGCCGCCGGGCGAGCCGGCCAGGACGGCCACGACGAGATAGACCGCGGCGAGCAGGCCGCCCACCCACACCGACACACGCAGCGGGCTGGTGAGCGCGATCAGTGGCATCGGCACGAGCAGGGCCAGCGCGCAGACGCCACTCACCCCGCCGTCCAGCGCGGCCATACCGCCGATCAGGGCGGCCTCGACCACCGCGGCGGCGAAGATGACCAGGCGAGCCCGGGCGAACCGGCTGACCGGTCCGGCCCCGACCATCAGCCCGGCCCCGGCGGTGAACAGCAGGGTGGCCAGCACGACGATCGCAGGCTGCCACGCCGCGAACGCCAGCGCGTACAGCACACCGCATCCGCCGCCGAGCATCGACATCCAGCCGATGTCCGCCACCGATCGGCGGCGGCGCTCACTCGCCGATACCCGTGGCGCCCTGCCGGTACGGACCTGTGCGGCCGCGGCGACCGCCTCGGCCGACGGCGGCCGACGGTCACGGGACTGCTTGTCCTGGTAGACCCGGGCGTCGGCCACCCGGCGCAGCTCGTCCAAGGTGACGCCGTCGGCCGGGAAGGACGCGTAGCCGACACTGGCGGGTGCCAGATCGGCCAGCGCCGCACGTAAGCGTTCGGTCAGGGCGGCGGCCTCGCCGGGGCGCACGCCGGGAAGTACGGCCGCGAACTCGTCGCCGCCGATCCGCCCGACCCCGTCCCCGGGACGCAACCCCTGCTCCAGGCGGCCGGCCACAGCAGCCAGCAGCTGGTCACCCGCCTGGTGCCCGTACACATCGTTGACCTGCTTGAAGAGGTCCAGGTCGGCCAGCACCAGGGTGGTCGGCCGGCCTCCGGCGAGTTCGGACTGCAAGCGCTCGTCAAAGCCACGGCGGTTCAACGCGCCGGTCAGCGGATCGGTGCCGGAGACCCGGGCGAGCCGCCGGCGCAGCGAGGCGAGCGCGGCGGTGTGTTTCATGCAGAGATACGAGACACCGGCGAAGCCCAGGGTGCAGGCCACCGCGTACCCGGGAGGGGCCGGCTCGCCGAGCAGCGCATCGACCCAGTAGACGATCAGCGCGACCGCGGCGACCACCAGGAACCGCCGTGGCCGGGCGCGCAACGCGAGGATCACCATGCCGAACGGGAGAAGCCCGCCGAACGGTCCGCCCACCCCGCCGTACACCAGGGCGGGCAGCGCGGCGGCCAGCACAAGGACGATCTGTACCGGAGTAGCGCACCGCACCTCCCACCGCATGCTCCGACCTATCGACCGGAACGGCCGCGACCTGAGTTTCCGCATGGCAGAACGACGAACGCGATCATCGCGTGAACTTTCCACCGCACCCGCGAAGGCATCATCTCGATGACCGCCCGCCACGACCCCACCCCCAGGCCCGGACGGGTCTTGTCGCAGGCGGGTTTCACGCTTGTGAATACCTTGACACGTGAATTGTTATCGTTAACACTTCCCGGCAATCAGCGCCGGGCTTCGGCTGGCGTACCCCCGTCCCGCGATAGAGGCCGCCATGGTTGCCGCTGCCCGCCGTGCGTTCGCCCGCGCCGTCACCGTCGTCACCGTCACCGCTGTCGCCCTGGTCGGCAGTCGTCTGCCCGCGTCCGCCGACGTCACCGACGGGCTCGTTCTTCGCTACGACCTCACCCAGACCGCGGGCACCGCGGTGGTCGACGACTCCGGTCACGGGCACGGCGGCACGCTGGTGGGCGATGCTTCCTGGTCGGCGTCGGGCGGCCTGAAACTGGGCGGCACCAATGGGTATGTCCGGCTGCCGAACGACATCCTGTCCGGCCTGCGGCAGATCACCGTCTCGGCCGACGTACTGATCGATCCCGCACAGGCCACGCCGTACATGATCTGGGCGATGGGGAACACCGACGCCGCGGGCGTCGGAAACGGCTATGTGTTCACCACGGGCGACACCTACCGGGCGTCGATCGCGAGCGGTAACTGGTCGACCGAGCAGACCGCGCGCTCCGCCTCGCCGTTGCCGCGCGGGGTATGGGTGAGCATCGCGTACACGCTGGACGGTTCCGGTGTGGCCACCGCCTACTTGAACGGCACGGCGGTCGCCACCCAGACCGGCGTCACCCTCACCCCGGCCGGCCTCGGCGGCGGTACGACAACCGCCAACTACCTGGGCCGTTCGGTGTACAACGCGGACGCCTACCTGCGCGGGCAGGTCCGCAACTTCCGGATCTACGACCGGGCGCTGAGCGCTACCGAGGCGGGCGGCATCGCCATCACCGACAGCGTGCGGGTGGCGGCCGACCGGGCGGCGTTGACGCTCGGCGACACCAGCGCGGTGACCACCGACCTCACCCTTCCGGCGACCGGAGCGGTCTACGGCAGCGCCATCACTTGGTCGTCGTCCGATCCCGCGGTGATCAGCGACCGCGGTGTGGTGACCCGGCAGTCCACCGACTCGCAGGTCACCCTCACCGCGACGATCAGCAGCGGCGACGTCAAGGACACCCGTGCATTCCCGGTGACCGTGCCGGCCGACCTCTCCGACGCCGCGAAGGCGACCGAGGCGGCCGCGGCGCTCACCGTCGCCAACCTCGACGACGTACGCGGAAACCTCACCCTCCCGGCGACCGGTCGCTACCAGAGCCGGATCTCCTGGGCCTCGGCCGACCCGGCGATCATCACCGGCACCGGCGAGGTGCATCGGCCCGCCGCCGGGAGCGCCACCCGTAAGGTCGAGCTCACCGCCACGGTGCGGGTCGGGTCGGCCACCACCACCCGGACGCTGACCGCCACCGTGCCGCCGCTGCCCGCCGCGTCGCCGCTCGCCGGCTACACCTTCGCCTACTTCACCGGCAACACCGTCGCCGGCGAGAAGATCTATTTCGCGGCGAGCGAGGGCAACAACGCTCTGAAGTGGAAGGAACTCAACGGCGGCAACCCGGCCCTCGCCTCGACCCTGGGCACCAAGGGACTGCGCGACCCGTTCCTGATCCGCTCCCCGGAGGGCGACAAGTTCTATCTCATCGCCACCGACCTGTCGATCGGCGGCGGCACGTCGTGGGATGCCTCGCAGCGTCAGGGCAGCCGCTACATCGAGGTCTGGGAGTCCACCGACCTGGTCAGCTGGGGGCAGCAGCGGCACGTGCTGGTCTCCCCGCCCACGGCCGGCAACACCTGGGCGCCCGAGGCGTTCTGGTCGGCGGAGCTCGGGTCGTACGTCGTCTACTGGGCCTCGAAGATCTATGCCGAGTCGGACCCCGGGCATACCGGCAACACCTACAACAAGATGCTGTACGCGACCACGCGTGACTTCGTCACCTTCAGCGACGCCCGGGTGTGGCAGGACTTCGGCGCCTCCCGCATCGACAGCACGGTCATCGCGGAGAACGGCGTCTACCACCGGTTCACCAAGGACGAGGGTGGCGTCACCGGATGCAGCGACATCATCCAGGAACGCGCCGACTCACTCGTGGCGGTCGACGACGCGGCCGACCCGGCCTGGGACCCGGACAACCCGAAGTGGAAGATCGTCGCGTCCTGCATCGGCAAGGCCGCCGGCACGTCGGCGGTCGAGGGCCCGACCGTCTTCAAGGCCAACCCCGGCGACACCTCCGGCAACAAGTACTACCTGTTCGTCGACGAGTACGGCGGCCGCGGTTACATTCCGCTCGGCACCGACGACCTGAACCAGCCGCAGTGGAAGGTGCCGGCTTCCTACACGCTTCCGGCCAGCCCCCGGCACGGCACCGTGCTGCCGGTCACCAAGGCCGAACTCGACCGGCTCACCGGCGCTCCGCGGCCGCTCCCGGCGAGTGCGGACGGGCTGATCGCCCGCTACCCGCTGGACACCGGCACCGCCGACGCCTCCGGCAACGGCAACAACGGCCAGCTGGTGGGTGGTGCCACGTTCGCCGACGGCAGCCTCACGTTCGGCGGGACGAACGGCTACGTCAAGCTGCCGGACAACGCGATGGCCGGGCTGGACGCCATGACGGTCTCGGCCGAGGTGTGGGTCGATCCGGCCCAGACGACCCCGTACTTCCTGTGGGGCATGGGCAACACTTCCTCCGGCGCGGGCAACGGCTACGTCTTCAGCACCGGCGACAGCGCCTACCGCGCCGCGATCGCCTCCGGGAACTGGACGACCGAGCAGAACGCCACCGGCGGCAGTGCGCTGGCCCGCGGGGCCTGGCACACGCTCACGTACACCCTCGGTGCCGGAACGGCGACGCTCTACCTCGACGGCCGCCAGGTCGGGAGCAACACCGCGGTCACCCTGACCCCGGGCTCGATCGGTGGCGGCGTCACCACCGCGAACTACCTCGGACGGTCGGTGTACACCGGCGACAAGTACTTCAAGGGCAGGATGCGCGACTTCCGCCTCTACAACCGGTCGCTGGCGGCCGGCGAGGTGGCGCAGCTCGGCGCGAACGCCACCACGGTGACCGCGGTGGCGCTGGACAGCCTCAAGGCTCCGGCACTGATCGACGGCGATGCGGGCACCATCGTGCTCCCCGTCAAGCCCGGCACCGACCTGCGCAACCTCGCGCCGGTCTTCACCGTCGCCGCCGGCTCGTCGGTCACCGGGGCGGAGGCGGGCGACTGGTCCGCGGCCCGGCGCATCACCGTCACCAGCCCGGCCGGGGCGACCCGCGGGTACACGGTGACGACCCGGGTGATGCGGTCGCCGATCCTGCCCGGCCTGTACGCCGATCCGAACATCGTGCGGTTCGGCGACACCTACTACATCTACGCGACGACGGACGGCTTCGACGGCTGGAGCGGTACGACGTTCACGGTCTGGTCCTCCACCGACCTGGCCACCTGGACGAAGCACGGCACGATCCTCGACCTGGCCGACGTGTCGTGGGCGCACACCAACGCCTGGGCGCCCTCGGCGGCGTACGCGAACGGGAAGTACTACTTCTACTTCTGCGCCGCCGGCAACATCGGGGTGGCGACCTCGGACTCGCCGACCGGCCCGTTCACAGATTCCGGGGCGCCGCTGGTCGACCGCCAGGACTTCGGCGGCGCACAGCAGATCGACCCGGCGGCGTTCACCGACGACGACGGCCGCAGCTACCTGTACTGGGGCAACGGCACCGCGTATGTGGCCCCGCTGAACGCGGACATGACCTCGCTGGGGGAGCGGCGCACCATCACCGGGCTCACCGACTTCCGCGAGGGCCTGTTCATGAACAAGCGGAACGGCGTCTACCACCTGACCTACTCGATCGACGACACCCGCAGCGAGAACTACCGGGTCGGCTACGCCACCGCGACCAGTCCCTACGGCCCGTTCACCGCGCGCGGCGTGATCCTCGCCAAGGACCGCTCGCTGGGCATCCTGGGCACCGGACACAGCTCGATCGTGCAGGTGGCCGGCGTCGACGAGTGGTACATCGCCTACCACCGCTTCGCCATCCCCGGCGGCGACGGGACGCACCGCGAGACGACGCTCGACCGGCTCTACTTCGGCGACGACGGACTCATCCGCCCGGTGGTGCCGACGCTGGAGAGCGTTGACCCGCTCACCTACACCGGCGTGCTGCCTACCTCCAACCTTCCCGCTTCGGGCTGGCTGGGCTCGGGTGCGGCACTCACGCTCACCGGCGGGGCCGGCAACAGCGAGCTTCAGTACGCGGTGACGCCCGGCAACTGGGTCACGTACACCGGTCCGGTCGCCCTACCCGCGGGCAGCTACACCGTGTCGTACCGGGCACGGGGCACCAACCGCATCCTCAGCGCCCCGGTCGACGTCCGGGTGCAGGTCGACGCGGAGGCCCCGATGACCGCGGCGAAGGCGACCACCAGCGGCACGACATCGACGGTGACGCTGAGCGCACAGGACACCGAGTCCGGTGTCGCCGCCATCGCCTACCGGGTAGGCAGCGATGCCTGGCAGGACTACCGGCAGCCGTTCACCGTTGACGGAATCCAGCAGGTGCAGTTCCGGGCCACCGACCGGGCCGGGAACGTCTCGCAGGTGCAGACCATCAGCGTCCCGCTGGTGCGCGACACGACCGGCCCGGCGGTCGCCGCGACTACCAGTCCGGCGCGGCCTACCGGCACGACCGGCTGGTTCACCTCGGCGGTATCGGTGATCGTGACGGCGTCCGACCCGTCCGGCGTCACGCTCCGCGAGTACCGCGTCGACGGCGGCGGGTGGCGCACGTACACCGGCCCGATCCCGGTACGCGACGGCATCACGACCGTGTCGGTCCGCGCCTCCGACAGCTGGGGAAACCAGTCGCCGGTGAAGGTCCTGACCGTCAAACGCGACACGGTGAAGCCGTCCGCGAGCGCGAAGGTGACCAGGGCGAAACGGTCGTCGACGGTCCGGCTGACCGCCGCGGACGCGACCTCCGGCGTCCGGCTCATCCAGTACCGGCTGGACGGCGACCGCACCTGGCACACCTATGGCAAGCCGCTCACGGTGTCCGAGAAGGGGCTGCACATGATCTGGTATCGCGCTGTCGACCAGGCCGGGAACGTGAGCAGCCCCCGTCCGAAGCTGTTCCAGGTGCTATCGAGGAGGTAGCCGCAACGCCTCGCACCCGCGGCCGGCACACCGCCCGGCCTCGGACAGGTGGGTCCGGCGTCGTTCCCCAACAGATCCCTCCGGCTTCATTTTTAGGGGTGTCTCACGGCCGGATTCTGGTGACCCCCAGAAGATCGAACTGGCTCGATCGGTCGGCATGCACGATCCGGTCGATCTCCGGGGAGAACGAGATTTGGCACGAGAGGGGCCGTTCGGCACTATCGACGTCCGGTAGTGCGGCGCCGGCGTGCTCGTGCTGGCGATGATGTGGTTCGCCGAGTTCCCCCTCGCCCAACACACCGCATCTGGCGAGGCCAGCGGATCGTCCAATCCGATCACCGATGGCTCATCTGACACCAGCACCGACGCCGGCTCCTTCCTTCGGGGAGGAGTCGGCGTATCCGTGAGGCGTCGCTCGAGACCCCGGTGGCCCGTGAAGGTCGTCAAGCAGTACGAGCAGGGTGTTCTCTTCCGCCTCGGCCGGCCGGCCGTAACCAACGGCAAGACCTACTAAGTCCGCGGTAAGCACCTTTCGGGCGTACGCCGGCGGCGGCCCGTCAAGTCGTTTACCTTCGCCGCATCGGGGCATAGCTTCTGCGAGCGCCCTTAGCAGGTCGATCCCAGCCTGGACAGCACCCCGACCGACGACCACGCGCGCCGGCGTGAGAGGTCATGTTTGATGAACGGCTCTGGTCGGGTTGACAGGTTCCAGCGGGAACACGCCTGGACGGGATTCCCGCTGGCCGTGTTGTACAAGTTCTTCGACGACCAGGGCAGTTATCTGGCAGCACTGATCGCCTATTATGCGTTCGTCTCGATGTTTCCGTTGCTGCTGCTGGCCGCGACGATTCTGGGTTACGTTCTGTCCGGAAATCCGGACCTGCAGCAGCACATCCTCACCTCCGCATTGAGTCAGTTCCCGGTCGTCGGCAGCCAGCTGCACGATCCCTCCCGGATCGGTGGCGGAGCCACCGGTCTGGTGATAGGCATTCTCGGAGCGCTTTATGGCGGTCTCGGAGTCGCGCAAGCGGTCCAGTACGCCATGAATTCAGTCTGGCGGGTCCCGCGCAACAATCGTCCCAACCCGTTCAAAGCCCGCGGCCGCAGCCTGCTCCTGCTTCTAACCGCCGGCGTCGCCGTTATCGGGACGACCACGCTGTCCACGTTCGGCAGCAGCGACGCGGGCTCTCTCGCCGGCGTACTGAAAATTGTCCTGCTGGTGGCGTCGGTCGTGATCAACGCGGTCGTTTTCGTCTTCTTTTTCCGGCTCGCGACCGCCCGGCATCTGAGCGTGATCGATGTCGCGCCCGGCGCGCTCGGTGCGGCGGTGGTCTGGCAGTTGTTGCAGACCTTCGGGGTGGCCTACGTCGGGCATGTGGTGAAGGGCGCCAGCGCCACCAACGGCGTGTTCGCGCTGGTGCTCGGCCTGCTGGCCTTCTTCTACGTGACCGCGGTCGCGGTGGTGCTGTGTGCCGAGATCAATGTCGTACGCGTCGAGCGGCTCTATCCACGAGCGCTGCTCACTCCGTTCACCGACAACGTTGAATTGACCAGGGGTGACCATCGCGCCTACACAGGCCAAGCCGTCGCTCAGCGCAGCAAAGGCTTCGAGACCGTCGCTGTCACCTTCAACAAGCCCGATCCTGCGGTCGAAGCCAAGGACAAGTCGGCCGTTGAGGTTGACCACTCCGGACCCGACGGTGGCCCCACCACTCGCTGATTGACCAGAGCGTCGCAGAACGCCCTCTGAGGCGCTCGTACCAGTTCACCCTGCGGCTTTCTGGTTGACAAAGTCACCGTGGTGAAAGCTTAGGTTGCGATCTGCGTCCGGGTGCCGCGCGCCGGTCAGCCCCTGCGCTGTTTAGTTTCGTTGACAAACCCACCCATGAGGAGACGTCAACGATGGCTTTCACGGCAGGGGCCGCCAAGGTCGACATCACGCCGGCCGACCTGACGGCGCTCAATCCGATAGGCGGTACGTCGTTTGTCGGCGTGCACGACCCGATCCATGTCCGAGCCCTGGTCCTGCACGACGGGGTGAGCGAGGTGGCGCTGATCTCGGCGGATCTGATCGAGTGTGGCGACATGCGCCCGCTGCGGGCCCGGATCGAGGCCGAGCTGGGCATCCCGGCGGCGCACGTCATGATCACCGCGACGCACACCCACAACGCGCCACGGCTCGGGACGGTGTCGCCGGGCGCGCTGGCGCACAACGGCGGTCCGGAGTCGGCGGCGTACACCGGCTGGGTCTTCGACCAGGTCCTGGCGGCCCTGCGCGCGGCGCGCGCGGCCGCGCGTCCGGCGCGCTTCGGGATCAGTTCCGGGCATGCGGCGATCAACGTCAACCGCGAGATGTACGCCGATGGCGGCTGGCGCCTGGGGTACAACCTGGACGGGCCGACGGATCCGCGGGTCTGGGTGCTCCGCCTCGCCTCGATGGCCGGAGACCCGATCGCCGTCGTGGCCAACTACGCGGTGCACTCGACGGTGGCGTTGTGGACCCGCGAGGTGAGCGGGGATCTGGCCGGCGCGGCGATGCGGCATGTCGAGGAGATGATCGGCGGCGTGGCAATGTTCACGCCGGGAGCGCTCGGTGACCAGAACCCGCGGGTGTCGCTGGAGGGTTTCGCCGGCGGGTTCGGCCCGCACGGCCGGATGCCCACCGAGGCGGAACGGGCGTTCGCCTACGCGGCGGTCGCCGCGCAGGGGCTGGTGCTCGGCGCCGAGGTCGTCCGGGTGGCGGGCGGCATCGGCGAGCTGGTGCCGGAGGTGCGCCTGCGGGCGGCCGAGGAGGTCGTGCCGTGCCCGGTGAAGAAGGGGCGCGATGTGCTGGCGAGCATGGTGCAGGCCGAGGTCGACAGCGTGGACCTGCGGCTGTCGCTGATCCTGATCGGTGACGTAGCGCTGGCCGGGGTGTCGGGGGAGGTGACCACGACGGTCTACCGGCGCCTGGCCGCACGGTCGCCGCTGGCGCGGACGATCCTGGTGTCGATCGCCAACGACCGGATCGGATATCTGCCGGCCGACGAGGCGTTCGACCGGCCGGTGCACTCGGTGAACGGCTGCCCGATCGTGCGCGGCCACGCGGAGCCGGGGATCGTGGACGGGCTAAGCCGGATGATCCGCGAGGCCTCGTAGGGTTTCGACGAGACGGGTGGCCACGAGTTCGGCGCTGCCCGCCGCGTACTTCGAGTTCATCGCGGCGTACGTGATGCGCCCGTAGCTTCCCGCGTCGGCCAGGTACTTCGCCGCCCCGTTGGCCATTGTCACCACGAACGTGGCCGGGAACGGTGAGTTGTCCTTGATCCACCGGCCGGTCACGCAGGTGAGCTCCGCCTGCACGGCGGCGATCGCCAGGCCGCCGATGCGGACCGCCCACAGCGGCACGGCCGTGACACCCGCCGCCCGGTAGTCGTAGGCGCGTTGCGGCCGGATGTCCTCGCGCCGTGGCAGCGGCTGCGCCCCGACCTCGACCTTGTCGTGCACGAGCCGGATCCGGGGCGTCGCGACGGTGCCGGTCGCGCACTCAACCGCATCGACCGCGGCGGCACCGAGGTGTTCGCCGGTCCGGGTGGGTGCCTGATCGCCGGCCGCGCCGACCAGGAACAGGGCCACGGCACCGGGGTAGGCCTGTTCGACGTGGGCGGCCGCGGCGCCGGCGAGGTCGGCGCTGACCACCTTCTCGCCGGAGTCGTGCACCGCGGAGGCCTGGACCGCGTAGTTCATCAGCACGGCGATCGGGTTGCCGTGCTCGTCGTCGATCCGCAGGATCCCCAGTTCCTTGTCGGACGGCCCGGTCTCGTTCGCGCCGAGCCACCAGCCGTCGGGCGTCGGTACGTCCCGGTTGACGTTGACGTCGGCGGTTCCGGTCGCGAACCCGATCCGGGCCGGTCGCATCCGGGCGGCCCGGCGGGCGGCGTCCTCGACGGCGTCCTCGAGCGCGCGCTGCAGTTCCGGCGGACCGTCCGGCACGACGTGCGGCGCCGAGAACGTGTGGCTGGCGCAGACGAGCACCTGTGTGGGGCCCACCTCGGCTGCCCGGGTCAGGGCGCTGATGATCCCGGCCAGCGAGTCGGCCCCGATCGAGGTCTGGTCGAGGACGGCCAGGGCGATCCGGCGTCCGTCCCGTTCGAGGAGCACGACCCGGGCGTGCAGCGGATCACGCTCGGCCACGAAGCCGTCGACGGGGAAGAGTTCGGCGGGCAGAGCGATCCGGGTGCGGCCGGCGCCGGCGAGCAGGGACGAAGTGATCTCGGGCATCCGTCTCGTCTATCAGACCCGGGCTCGGGAGGAGGCTCTACGAGCGCGCAACCTAAGCGTGCGTACGCCTCGGTTAAAAAATAGTTTTGCCAGCAATACCGTCGGGCTACACCTGCAACTTCGGTGACTTCGACGAGGAGAGATGAAAGATGAGGACATCGATCCGGCGGTCCGCGCTCGCGGCATCCGTCGTTGCGGGGCTCGCCGTCTCCGCCTGCGGCGGCGGCTCGTCCGACACCCCCGCCGCCGTGAACACCGCGGGCAGCGCCCCGACCGGCGTGACGCTCACCCTGTGGCACAACACGGCCGATCCCCAGGCCCTGCTCGACCTTTACCAAAAGTACGAAACAGCCTCCGGCAACACCATCCAGCTCGTCGACGTCCCGTCCGCGACCTATCCGCCGACGATCCAGTCGAAGTGGGCGACCGGCGAACGACCCGATCTGCTCGAATGGCACGGCAACAAGACCGACCTGCTCGCGCTGAACGGTGCGAACACCATGCTCGACCTGAGCAGTCTGGCCTTCGTCGCCAAAGAGGGCGACCTGGCCAAGGTCGCCGGCAACATCGACGGCAAGGTGTACGCCGCGTCGATCGGCTTCCCGTCGGTGTCCGGCCTCTTCTACAACAAGCAGGTCCTGGCCAAGGCCGGCATCGCCGCGCCGACCAGCTACGCCGACCTGACTGCGGACTGCGCCAAGCTGAAGACGGCCGGCGTCACCCCGATCTACGTGGCCGGCGGTGACGGGTGGCCGCCGCAGATCCTGGCCGGCTGGAACTACATGGCCGAGTCCAACGTCGGCGCCGCCTACTCCGACGACGTCAACGCCGGCAGGGCGAAAGTCAGCGACAGGAACGGGCCACTCGTCGCCGGGCTCAAGGCGTTCGACTCGCTGCGCACCTCCGGATGCTTCAACGCAGACGCCACCACCGCCAAGTGGACCGACTCGCTGAAGGCGCTGCTGGACGGCAGGACGGCCTTCGTCGCGCAGAACTCCGACAGCATCAGCCAGCTCGACACCATCGCGGGCGGCGACACGAAGAAGGTCGACGACGCCATCGGCTTCGTCGGCGTCTCGGCGACCAAGCAGCTCGCCAACTACGCGCCCACCGTCCTGGGCACGTTCTACGCGCCCAAGACCGGTGACGCCATGAAGGAACGGGCGGCCGCCGACTTCGTCGACTTCATCACCGGCAAGGGCTACGCCGACTACGTCCAGGCCTCCGGCGCCCCGCCGACCCTCAGCGGTACGGGTGGCCCGCAGTTGCAGGGGCTGTGGCAGGAGGTGCAGGCCGCCTACCAGGCCGGTGCCGGGCTGACGGTCATCTCGCAGCTGCCCGGTTTCAACAACTTCGGCCCGGAGGTCGACAAGCTGCTCGCCGGCCAGGAGAACCCGCAGCAGACCGCGGACAAGATGCAGACCTATCTCCTGCAGGCCCAGGCCGCGATGGGCAAGTGAAATGGCCACCGTCGCCGAACGCTCCAGGACCGGGCGGCTCCGGCCGGGCCTCGCCCTCTTCGCGCTGCCGTCGGTCGTACTCGTGCTGGTGTTCTTTCTGGTGCCCTTCCTGGCGAATGCGGTCTTCGCGTTCGTCCGGTGGACCGGCTACAGCGACACCCTCAGCTGGACCGGGCTGACCAACTTCGAGCTGCTCAACCAGCTCGGCATCCTCGGCCACGCGATCCGGATCACGGTGATCTACGCGGTCATCACCATGGCCGTGCAGAACGGCGTCGGACTCGCCCTGGCCACGGCCCTCGAAAAGACGAACCGGGTGAACACCATCTTCCGGTCGATCTTCTTCATCCCGGTCCTGATGTCGCCGCTCGCCGCCGGTTACATCTGGTCGGCTGTGCTCAGCCCGGACGGGCCGGCCAACGACTTCCTCAGCGCCGTGCTGCCCGGCTCGATCCACTACGCCTACCTCGGGCACGGCGTCTCGGCGCTGGTCACGGTCGCCTGCATCGACGCCTGGAAGTGGAGCGGGCTGGCCACGCTCGTCTACATCGCCGGGCTCAACCGGATCCCGGCCCAGCTGACCGAGGCCGCCCGGATCGACGGCGCCGGCCCGTGGCGCCGCTTCTGGTCGGTCAAGTTCCCGCTGCTCGCCCCGGCCGTGACGTTCAACGTGGTAATCACGCTGGTCGGCGCGTTCAGTGCGCTCGACGCCGTCTTCGCCACCACCGGCGGCGGCCCCGGGGATGCCACCACCCTGCTCAACGTGGCCCTCTACCTGCAGTACGGGCAGAGCTACTTCGGGCAGGCCAGCGCGCTCGGCCTAGTCGTCACCCTGCTGGTCGTGGTCACCGCCGTACCGCTGATCACCTGGCTGCGTCGCCGAGAGGTACCGATGTGATGGCCGCCGCCCGCCGCTACGTCCTGTTGTCGCTGTTCGCGATCCCGTGGATCGTGCTGCCTCTCTGGCTCCTGGTGGTCAACTCGGTCAAGACCGAGAGCGACGCCTCACTCCTGTCGATCGGCCTGCCGTCGCACTTCAACGGCGGCGCGAACTACTCCACCGTCCTGCATCAGGGCCGATATCTGGTGGGCCTCGGCAACAGCCTGCTGATGGCGGTACCGAGCATCCTCGTCGTGCTGCTGCTCGGCTCGATGGCGGCCTGGGCCTACGCCAGATCGCCGCGCCGTTCGCTGCGCGTCACCTACTACGTCTCGGTGCTCTCGGTCGTCCTGCCGCCGGCGATCATCCCGACCGTCTACACGCTGACCCAGCTCGGCCTCAACGGATCCCGTCTCGGCTACCTGCTGACCATCGTCGGCACCCGCCTCGGCATGGTCATTTTCTTGTGTACGGGCTTCGTGCGCTCCCTGCCGACCGACTGGGAGGAGGCCGCCCAGCTCGACGGGGCCGGCCGCTGGCAGGTATACCGGCGCATCGTGCTTCCGCTGCTGTCGCCCGCGCTGTTCACCGGGGCTGTCCTGCTGGTGATCAACGTGTGGAACGACTTCTTCTTCGCGCTGTTCCTGCTCCAGGGGCCGGGCCGGGTCACGCTCCCGCTCACGCTCTATCAGTTCGCGTCGTCATCGACGTACGGCCTGCGCTGGAATCTGGTTTTTGCCCACGTGATCCTGACCAGCCTGCCGCTGCTGGCCGCGTACATCATCATGCAGCGCCGGGTGCTGGCCGGCCTGACCGAAGGCGGCACGACCGGCTGACCGTGCCGGTCTGCCATCTCAAACCAATCGACGAAAGGACTCTTCATGCGACTCGGACCGCTGTCCGGCATGGACTCGGAGCAGGCCGAGCTGATCGACCGGATCATCGGCCGGCGCGGGCCGCTGAACGGGCCGTTCAGCGTGCTGATGCGCAGCCCGCAACTGTGCGAGCGAGTCGAGCTGCTGTCCTCGTTCTGCCTGTACGAGTCGTCCCTGCCACCTCGGCTGCGCGAGCTGGCCCTGCTGGTCACGGCCCGCCACTACGGTGCCGACCACTCGTGGCTCGCCCACCTCGGCAAGGCGGCCGAAGCCGGGGTGGATGCCAGCGCGCTGCAGCGCCTGGCAGACGGCCTGCCGCCCGAATTTCCCGCCGCGGACGAGGCGGACCTCTACCGGTTCACCAGCGAACTGCTCACCCGGCACACCATCACCGACGAAACGTACGCCGCCGCCCGTGACCGGTTCGGCGAACCGGGCCTCGTCGAGCTCGTCGCGGCGCTCGGCACCTTCGCCATGCTGGCGATGCTGCTCAACGCATTCGAGGTGGACCTGCCCGCCGGCGCCCAATCGCCGTTCTCCGCCCCCGACGCCGACACTCCGAAGCATCTCGCCCACCTGCTACCGGCGCTGTGGCGCGGCGTCTACGACGCCACCAAAGGCTCGGAGGAGATGCCGGCCATGGAGTCGCAGGTACAGATCCTGCGCAAGCTCGTGTCCGGTGGTGAGCTGTCCCCGGCCCGTCTCGCCGAGGAACTCCGGCTGGCTCGGCCGACCGTCAGCAACTCCCTGCGCGTTCTGGTGACGGACGGCCTGGTGGAGCGGGAACGGTCGGCGGCCGACGGTCGCTCGGTGCTGCTTCGAGCCACCGAACACGGCCAGGACGTGCTCCACACGTTCCGTCAGGGCCGCGCGGAAGTGCTCGCCGAGGTGCTCGCCGAGTTGCCCGCCGACGACCAGGAACGGCTCGTGGCCGCGCTGCCGTCGCTCGACCGCCTGCTGGAGGGACTGGAGGCCCGCGCCGACGCGGAGTGGAACAGCCGGCGTCGGTAGCCGGTCTGACGCCAAACTTTAGGTCCGTCGCGGTATGAGCCTGATCTGCGTTGGCGGTCCCAGCATATGGATCGGCCCGGGAAGCCCTGCTCGGTCGGCGTTCGTGGCGGTTGGAGGGGGACCGCTGTGAGCTGGGGCTGAACGGGATGCGTCGCCGGCTCGCGTGTTGCGTGGGGGCCTGATCAAGTTCTGTTGATCATGCCGCCTAGCAGGTCAAACGTGGAGCGGGCGACGAGAATCGAACTCGCGTAATCAGTTTGGAAGAACCGCTTGGTTCGTCCGGCTCGGTCGGGTTCAGTCCTGAAAAGGGCCTCTGAGCTGCGGCTGCGTTGCAGCGGCTTCCGGCTCGGTCCGGCCTCGTACGGGTAGGTCCGGCGTCGTTCCCCAACAATTTCCCCAACAAATTTGGTGGGGAGCGGCGCCGCTTCGGGGCCTCCAAGACGGAGGTCAACTATGCAGTTAACTACCATATGTACGTTTTCGTGGTCCGGCGCTGCTCGCGGACTTGACCGTTCTGGTAACACCAGACAGCCAGGTGTCTGCGAAGTGAGTGTGGCATCTGACCGTTGCCAGGCCGCTTCCGTTCCGACTGCAGGGCTGGTAGCGGTAACGCTGCCTCTGCCGGTGTCGGCTGAACGTTTGGCCATCATGGTGGCGGGTGCGCGATGAGCACCTGGGAGAGGGTCTCGGAGTTCGCGGAGCGAGTGCCTCCGGGAGTCTGGGTGGTGGTCCTGGTGGCCGCCAATCTGGTCGCCACCCTCGTGACGTGGTCCAGCGCGCGGCGGCGGATGCGGCGGGCCGGCGAGCGGGCTGCCGACCCGCACCTGGTGGGCGGTGACGCCGCTCGGAAGCGGGATGCAGCGTTGACGGTGGCCGCCCTGATCCCGGCCGGGTTGTGCTGGGCGATGGTGCTGGCCGGCTCGTTCCATGGACTGATCGCCTTCGGCCGGGACGTACTGGGCTGGCACGACGGCTGGGAATACCTGGTCCCGGGCACCCTGGACGGGGTCAGCGTGACGTTCGCGTTCCTCGCCTTCCGCGCGGTACGCATGCGGAAAGCCCCGGATCGCTGCTACCGGGTGGTGTGGGGTGCCGCGGTCGCCTCGGCGACGGTGAACTTCGCCTACGAGTACACCCACTCCGGTCACAACCTGATCGCGGGCGGCTACCTCGCGCTGTTGAGTCTGTTCGGCATGGTCATGCTGCACGAGTTCCTGGCGCAGTTCGAGGAAGGCGCGGCCTACGTCAAGCGCAGCAACCCCAGGTTCGGGGCGCGGTGGATCGCCTGGCCCACGAACACGTTCTGCGCCGCGGTGGCCTGGCGCAACTACCCGCCGGCCGAAGGCATGCCGGCCACGGTCCTGAACGCGATCGCCAATCTCAACCGGGTTCGAGCGCTAAAGCGGGCGGTGCGGGAGGCGAAGATCATCAACCGTCATCAGGAGGCTCTGGCCGCGGCACGGCGACACGAGGAACTTCAAGCGGCACAAGCGGGCCTTGAAACGGCCGTAGACGCCGCAGAGGGACGTGAAGGGGTTTGACGGGCACGGTCAGTGTTCCCGCCCCAGTGGAGAGCGTTCTGGGCTGGCTGGCCGAGGCGCCGGGGGAAGGTTTGGCGCTGACTGTCGCGGCCCGGCCGGTTACGCCCGCGCCGCGCGGGCCGTCCAGGCTGGACAAGGAGGCGGGCGCCGAGCCTCGGGTTGCTGGGATGCGGGTGCCAGCGACGGCGGCGACGACCGCCGAGTGGGCAGCTCTGTGGGTGCCGATGTGCTCGGAGGGGGATTCGGTGTTGGGTCCGCTCAACGATGATGTTGCTCGGGCCCGGTATGCCCTGACCGCCAAGCAGCTGCGCAACGTCCGCAACGCTGCGACCTCGGGCGTCTTGCGGCAGAAGGCGGCCATGCTCGGTGTGGAGCTGCCGGAAGAGTACGTGGACAACCCGATGGACGGCCGGGTCGATGGCAAAGTTGGCCGACGCGACGGCGTAGGAGGGCACATTTAGCGGGGCGGAAGTTTGCAGCGGAAAAATCCGAAAAAAGCGGTGCAATAGCGATCCCGCAAGACGCTTCCACCGAGGCTTCCATCGGCCGACATGCCGCACCCCGACCGACCGCACCTGCCGCGACGCCCATGCACCTACCAGAAGATCGATTGAAGCGACATGTTGCCACGGCTAACGGCAACCATGACGGCGACATGGGCGACCAACGACGGACAGCCGCGCGCGAACACACACCCGAGCCGCTTGAGCCGGCTGCCAGATCAGTCCGGCAAGTCAAATTGCTCTTTGACAGTTCCAGGCGCGGTGGCCAGTAGTTCTTCCGCTAGCTTTCTATCCGAGGAGTGCCACGGACACGCCAGTGCCCACCGCAGCAGCGGAACAGCGCTCGGGGAAGAAAGGAACGCATCACGGGCGGCTGAATTGCCCGGCCCAGCTACCTTAAGCGCGTCCCAATACCCAAATTCGGCTTGGGGGTCCTCCAGTGCCGTTACAACCCTTATGTCCCGATCGCGCATACTCAATCGCCAACGACCCATCTGAGTAGGCCCGAGAACGACAGCCATCACGGTTATCCCAACTGATGGCCAGTCACCCGAATCAACTGGACGGTCTGCAACATCGGAAGAATCAACAAAGCCCTCAACGCCGTTTTCCAAGTGCAGGAGCAGGCCATACTTCTTATGGTCAGCAACAACGCCTGAAACCGTGGAGTATCTCCGCAACTGATTCTCGGGGGAATTCATTGGCCTGGCCTCCAATGCTTGCGTCCGAAGTTGTTGAACTCCGGAATCAATTTCGGGAATCAAGTTTTCTTTCTGACTGCCGAGGCCATCCCGAATTTCTATGTCGTCGTTGTCTTGAATCCACTGTGCTGGAATCCTGACCTTAAACCCATCGCCTGCCCGATGCGAGTTATTGGCCGCAAAGGCTGTCGTCTCTCACTATTTCCGAAATGCGCTGAGCCTGTCGCGATGTCGCTGTTCTCATCGAAATCAGGAAAGTCGTCAGGGTCCAGCCCTTGAACGCGCTCCTTATGGCCCCTACTCGGTGGAGAAACCCGGCAAAGATCAAGGCTCCCACCTGTGTTGTGTACGAGCACCGGGGTCCGCCCGGCGAGCACATAGTACGTGTGGATGACGGCGACGCTGAGGTTGTGCATCGTCTCGTGGCCTTGGAAGGCGTGGACGGTCAGGACGGTTGCCAGTGCCGCGGGGGCGGGGGGCTGCATTGCGTCGCCGGGGTTCAGGTCGGCGGCGTTGGTCCATTGGTGAGTGGACGGGGTTCCAGAACGGGTGTTCCGGGGTGGTGTGCACGGTTGCGATCGTGCCGTCGCCCGATTTGATCGTTACGTCGACCAGGTCGGTGTCGGTGTTGGCGATCAGGGCGGTTACTACCACGGCTGCGGTAGGGTCGGTGGCCAGGACCTCGTCGCCACCTGGACGTCGCCGATCGCCTTCTGGGTGCGGTAGTCCAGCAAGACTGGGGCGTCCACCGAGAACCTGTTCTTGTACCCGACAGCCTGCTCGCCGGTGTCGCGCAATGATGCCCGGAAGCTGCCCTGTTCGGCGGCGTGGCCTCGGGGTCATCTTCGCCGCTCCTATGCGGTGGGTCAGCAGGGCATCGGCGACCAGGAGCGTGACGTGGCCTGCGCATTCGCTGTTTGAGGTCGCCGCAGCCGATTGACTTCATTGCTCCTGGCAACCGCTGATTACGCCGAACTGGCAGATGGTGGTGTTCTAGGAAAGCTTCAACTGCTGCTTGCCCATGTTGGTGACCGCGTTGGAGGCTGCCTTGCAGTGGCCGCCGCCGAAGCCGGGCGGGAATGGAACGTAGCCGGTGTAGTCGTGCATGACCTTGTTCAGGTTCCAGGCGCCTTGACCTGGTCCTTGAGGTCCCGATGAAGGTGCTGCCGAATCTCTTGCCGTTGCTGCCGCTGATGTCGCCGCCGTTGCCCCGGCCCGAGCCGCCGCAGTTGCCCTTGCTGCCGCCGTTGCCGCCGCTGTTGCCGCCGCCACCGCCGATCGGGAAGTTGTAGGGGGCGGTACCGAGGTCTCGCGCTGGCACTGCAGGCCGGTGGCAACCCTCTGAGAGCCGAACTGGGATGGTGACTTGCGCCACATTTCGTTCTGAGCTGTGGCGGATTGGAGGTTCTGACCAGCGAATGCGGTTGCGTGCTTACTGTCGCTCAGCGATCGACTCAAAACTCTCTGTTTACATCCGTGATCTTGCATGTGTTAATTCTTCGCGACTGAGCTGGTGTCGCGGGGGATGTGTCGATGGCTGCTGTCAGGTTCGTGAATCGTCGTGTGGTCATCGCTGCCGTCGCAGCCACGATCGTCTCCGGGTTGTCGGTGCCGGCCGGTGCCGAGCCGGCTGTGGCGGCTCTGCCGCCGGCGCGGTGTGTGACCGAACAGCCTGACGAGGCGGCGGCCGTGCGGATGGCCCGTGTGTGCCGGGGCCGGGTGGAGAACCTCGCCGAGCGCACCGAGCACGCGCAGGTCTTCGTCAATCCGGACGGATCGCGCACGCTCGACGAGACCGTCGAGCCGGCCCGGGTGCGCGACGGCAAGAACTGGATTCCGGTCGACACCCGCCTACGCGCGACCGCGGCCGGTATCGCTCCGAAGGCCACCGTTTTGCCGATGGTGTTCTCAGCGGGTGGCGACACCCTGGTCGGGCGGCTGGGGGACCGCGACCGCGAGCTGACGGTGACCTGGCCGGAGAAGCTGCCGAAGCCGGCGCTCGCCGGGTCGACCGCGCTCTACAAGGGGGTGCTGCCCGGAGTCGACCTGCGGGTGACCGCGCAGGCGACCGGTTTCTCCGAAGTGCTGGTCGTGCACGACCGTAAGGCGGCGGCCAACCCGAAACTGGCGAAGCTCAAGTTCGGCATGTCGGCCAAGGGTGTCAAGGTCAAGGCCGCGACCGGCGGCGGCCTGGTGGCCCGGGACGCCAAGGGCGCCGCGGTGTTCACCGCGCCCGCCCCGCTGATGTGGGACTCCACCGAGTCGTCGTCGCCCTCGTCGCCCGCCGAGCAGTCACGGCCGGACATCACCGCCGAGGGCGAGGCGAAGCGCCGGGCCGTGATGCCGCTGCGGGTGACCGGCTCGGCGATCACGGTCACCCCGGACCGGGCGATGCTGACCGACCCGCGCACGAGGTACCCGGTGTACATCGACCCGGCGGTGACCGGTGGCCTGGTCGACAACGAGTGGACCTCGGTGTGGAGCAAGTATCCGTCCAGCTCGTTCTGGAAGAACACGACAGCGCTGACCGACGGGGCGGCGCGCGGCTCGGCCGGGGCCGGCCGGACCGAGGACTGTTCCGGCTGTTCCGACCACATCATCCGGTCGCTGTTCCGGATGGACACCAGCAAGGTCAAGGCCACCCAGATCCTCGGCGCCCAGTTCCGGATCGAGCAGCGGTGGTCGTGGACGTGCAGCCCGGTGACCAACGCGAAGCTGTGGTTGACCGGCGGGTTCTCGAAGACAACCACCTGGAACAGTCAGCCGACCTGGAACAACAGCTACACCGCGCAGACCAAGGGCGACCGCAAGGTCGGCGGGGTGCACGGCTGCTACGGCCCCGGCACGATCGAGTTCGACGTGAAGTCGATGGTGGCGCTGGGCGCGTCGAAGAACTGGACCAGCGTGAGCGTGGGCCTGCGCGCTGTCGACGAGGGCACGTTGTCGCAGTGGAAGCGGTACAACCCGTCCACGGCGAAGCTGTCGGTCACGTACAACCGGGCGCCGAACGCCGCCACCAACCGCATCGCCGACACCAAGGCGTGCGCCACCGGTAGCGGCCGCCCGTACGTGCTGTCGCCGACGCCAACCCTGGCCGCCATGCAGTCCGACCCGGACACCGACGAGCAGAGCCTGACCACCGATTTCTACTGGTGGCAGTACGGCGGTGCGCGCAGCGAGTCGAACAAGGTGTCGCAGACCAACGGTAACAACGCCTCCGTCGCCAAGGCTGTCCCGGCCGGGAAGCTGGCCGACGGCACAACGTACGTCTGGCAGACCAAGACGTCCGACGGAAACCTGTCGACCTGGTCGGGCACCTGCGAGTTCACCGTCGACGCGACCCCGCCCGCGAAGCCAGGTGGGGTCACTTCGACCGACTATCCGAGTGGTGTCTTCCGAGGTGGCGTGGGAATACCCGGTACCTTCACGATCACGCCGCCCGGGTCGACGGAGCATCCGGAGGAGGTCGTCTCCTACGCCTGGACGCTGGACTCCGGGCAGCAACTCGCCGCGCCGACGGTGCCAGCCGCCTCTAACTACGGCGCGACGATTACCGTCACGCCGCAGCATGACGGCCTCAACGTGCTGCACGTCTGGTCCAAGGACCGGGCCGGCCGCTTGTCGGCGCTGTCCAGGGACTACTCGTTCTCCGTGAACGCGGGCACCGGCCCGGCCGCCCGATGGACTTTCGAGGAGGCGACCGGAACCAGTACCGCCGCCGACATCAGCCAGCACAACAACACCCTCACGCTGGCCGGCGGTGCGACCCGGGTCGCCGGGCGGGGGAATGAGGGCAGTGCCCTGTGGGTGAACGGCAGCACCGGATACGCGACCACGGCGAGCGCTCCGACCTACCCGCACCCGGACACCGGTGCCGCCACGGCGGTCCGCACCGACAGCAGCTTCACCGTCTCGGCCTGGGTAAAGATCGATTCTGTCGACAACCCCGTGCAATCCACGGCAGTCGGAGCCGCAGGCAACGCCACCTACGCGTACGCCCTGGGATTCGCCGGTCATCTCAAGAAATGGCGCTTCTACATCACCGCGAGCGACACCGAGAACGCGGCTGTGTACCAGGTGTACTCCGACGCGCTTTCTGTCGCGAATAAGTGGACGCACCTCACCGGCGTCTACAACGGGACGACCCGCACGATGACGCTCTACGTCAACGGCGTCCGGCAGGCCGGCAGCGCCACCGTCACGGCCGGCACCGGCTTCAACGCGACCGGGCCGGTCCTGGTCGGCAAGCACATGTGGCACGACGGCAATGAGGCCTACTTCAACGGCGCCATCGACGACGTCCGGATTTACAACTTCATCGAGACCGACGCGAACATTGCCACCCTAGCGCTGCCGCTGAAACCACAACTCAGCCTGCCGAACGGCCCCGAGATCGTGGCCGGTGGCACGGTGGCGGTCACGTTCGACGCCCGTGGTGACACCAACGTCACCAAGTTCAAGTACAGCCTCGACAACAGCACGCTCGATCTCATGGTGAACGCCATCGAGCCTGGCGGCACCGCTACGGTGAACCTGCCGGTCGGCACGTTCACCGGCGAACGGACGGTGTTCGCGGTGGCGGTCGACGCCGGCGGCCGGACCGGCCCGAAGGCCCAGATTCAGCTCCGCGTCAAGCCGGCTACCAGCGTGACCGGCGTGGTGCTCGACACCACCTGGCTCCCGGCTCCCGGGGCCGTCGTCAAGCTGCAGCCGGGCGGGTACACCGCCACCGCCGACGCCAACGGGGCATTCGGGTTCGCGAACATCCCGATCGACTTCTACACCATCACCGCGACCTACGGCGGCCGCTGCGGCCTGGTCTCCGACCAGCAACTGCTGATCGACGGCGAAGGCATGATCGTGCAGATCCTGCTGATGCGAGCAGGCAGCAACCTCGGCCATGTCTGCGCCGAGAACACCACCACGTTCTCGGCCGCGGCCACGACTCTCGCTCTGACCGGCGACGATGCAGTCGCCACCGTGAACCTGCCGTTCGCCTTCCCGTTCTACGGCGGCGCGTACCGCACGGCATGGGTCGACACCAACGGCCTGCTGTCGTTCGTCGATCCGCAGGGTTCGCACCCGCACACTGCCGGCACACCGCTGGTCTCCGGTGCCGATCCGAACGCGGTGATCGCACCGTTCTGGGACGACCTGGTGGTCGACGCGTCGGCGAGCGTGCGTACCTCGGTCGTCGGGTCCGGTGCAACGCAGCGGTTCCTGATCGAGTGGCGCAACGTCTACCGCAAGGGCAACACCGGGCAGCGTCTGTCCTTCGAGGTGTTGCTCAGCCCGGACGGCACCGTCACCACTAACTACGACGGTCTGGACAACGCGGCCGAGCGGGGCGCGAACGCGCTCGTCGGGATCGAGTCCTCCGACGGCGAGGACGGTTTCGCCTACTCCACCGAGGAGGCGTCCCTGGTCAGCGGGAAGGCGCTGGTGTTCACCCCGCCCGAGGTGACCGGCTCGTTCGAGACCCACACGCTCAGCGGCACCCTGACCAACGCCGCCGGCGCCGCGGTCGGCGGCGCCACCGTGACCCTCGACCCGAGCGGCATGACCACCACCACGGCCGCCAATGGCAGCTATGCCTTCGACGGGGCGGTGGCCGACAGTTACACGGTGTCGGCGTCGCTGCCCGGCCGGTGCGCGATCACGGTCGCCGATCAGGTCGAGTTGCTCGCCGACACAGTGCATGACCTGCACGCTGGGCCCAATTACGGCGAGATGGGGTACGCCTGCTCGACCGGTGCCTCCGGATACGTGGCGGCCGGCACTGTGTTGCCGCTGACCGACGACTGGGTGTCCACCACGGTGACCGCGCCGTTCCCGGTGCGGTTGCACGGCGCTAGTTCGAGCACGCTGACCGTCTATGACGATGGTTTTGTTCAGGTCGCCGGTGGGACGGTCGCCCCGTTCTGGGACGACTTCTGGATCGACGGCTCGGCCAGTGTGCGGACGCAGGCGGCGGGTACGGCACCGAACCGCACGTTCACCGTGGAATGGCGCAACGTTCTGTTCGTCGACACGGACGAGCGGGTGACGTTCGAGGCGGTCTTCCACGAGAACGGCAGCTATGCCTTCCACTACGGCGCGATGACCAGCGCCCGGCAGCGCGGCAGCGCCGCCTCCGTCGGATTGAAGAGCCCGGACGGTTGGAGCTGGGAGCTGTACTCCTACCAGGAGGCCGCGCTCACCGCGAACAGTTCGATCACGTACACCCCCGCGCCGGCCGGTGTCGTCCGTGGTGTGTTGACCGAGGGGTGGACCACTGAGCCGGTGGCCGGTGCCACGATCACCATGAACCCCGGCGGCCGCAGCACGGTAACCGGCGCCGACGGCAGCTACCAGTTCGCGAACACCCCGGTCGGTGCGTACACGCTGGCGGTCAACACCGGCACTGATGGCTGCACCGGGCAGTACGCGACCGCGACCGGCTACAAGAGCTCCGGCGACCTGTCGGTGGACCTGTCGGTCAGCCCCAAGAACGACGATTTCTACACCTGCACGGTCGGCACCCAGGGGGTGATCCCCGGCGACACTGTCCGGGACTGGACCGGCGACGACGCGGTGTGGCAGGTGCCGGTGCCCTTCCCGATCAAGCTGTACGGCGAGGTCAACACCACATCCGCGTGGATCGGCAGCAACGGCTTCATCTCCTTCGCCCCGACCAGCCCCTGGTCGTACCCGGACAGCGAGATCCCGTCCGGCACCTGGGCCCCGGCCTCGCCGAACAACGTGGTCTTCCCGTTCTTCGATGACCTGGACATCGACAACGACGCGGCGATGCTCACCAAGATCAGCGGCACCGCCCCGAACCGGCAGTGGATCGTCGAGTGGCGCAACGCCAAGATCTGGGGCGGCGACAACGAACGGGTCACCTTCGAGGTGATCTTCACCGAGAACGGTGGCGTCACCTTCGCCTACGACGACATCGACCCGCTCGCCGACCTCGAACGCGGCGCCCGTGCCGCGGTCGGCGTGGAGGGTGCCGCCGGCGTGGGTGGCTTCCAGTACCTCTTCCGCGCGCCGCAGTTGGCCACCGGTAGGAGCATCACCTTCACCGCCGACGCGCCGGCCACCAACACCATCGAGGGCAGGGTCACCTGCGGCGACGACCCGGTCGAAGGGGCCACGGTGAAGGCCGCCGGCCTGTCGGTGACCAGCGACGAGAACGGCTGGTACGAGCTGGTCGGTGTGCCGGCGAAGACCTGGAACGTGGTGGCCACCATCCCGAGCGGCGACTGCGCGTACTCGATGGCCTGGCCGGCCCTGGTCGGCCGGGACACGGTGGCGATGAACTGGCCCGCCGAACCCGGCGACGGTTACCGCATCGCCGAGCAGGCAGTCCCCTACACCGCACTGTCCGGGACCTCGCTGTTCGGCGGTCATGACCAGCAGTCGACGCTCACCCTGCCGTTCCCGATCACCCTGTACGGCACGGCGAACACGTCGGCCCTTGTCTTCACGGGCGGCTACCTCGACTTCGGCAGCGGCTACGTGGCGCCGTTCAGCGGCGACTGGGAGGCCGACGAGAACTCGACCATCCTGACCGGTGTCCGCGGAACCGCCCCGAACCGCCAATACGTCGTCGAGTGGCGCAACGTGCGCCCGTACAACGACGACGGGTCGACGAGGGTCACGTTCCAGGCGATCTTCGACGAGACCGGTGGCGGCATCAGCTTCGCCTACCCGACCAACGACGGCACCTTCATCCGCTCCGGCGGCGCCGCCCGGATCGGTATCGCCCCCAAGGACGACACGTCGGAGCTCATCTGGTCCGACCAGCTGGGCGTCCTACGGCCCGGCTACGGCCTTCGCCTCCAGCCGTCCCACTCCTGACCTTTCCGCCCCTCCCGCCAACGCCCCGAGGAGTGTTCGGTGAGCTCGACCTTGTCTGAGATGTTCCGCCCGAGAGTCGCGGCGATCATGTCCGCGGCCCTGATCGCCGGCCTTCTCCAGGCGCCCGCCGCGCACGCGGCCAAGCCCGGCCCGTACACACCACCTGCCGCCAAACCGGTGCCGACCGTGCCGGTCAAGGCGCCCAAGGCCCAGCCGGCCGTCGCCGAGAAGGCCCTGCCGCAGGCCTCGGCCCGCCCGGCCCCGGTGTGGCCGAAGGCGAGCACCCAGGTGGTCGACACGGCCGCCGCGACCTCGACGGGTCTGCCCGTCCGAGTGGCCCGGTCGGCCCAGCCCGGCCCGTCCCGGGTCCGGGTGGAGATGCTGGATCGCCCGGCCACCGAGCGGGCGGGGATCCGGGGCGTCCTGATGCGGGTGGCCCGCGCGGACGGAGCATCGGCGGCTGCGCCGGCGAAGGTGTCGGTGGACTACCGCTCGTTCGCCACCGCCTACGGCGCCGACTGGTCGAGCCGCCTGCGGCTGGTGTCACTGCCCGCATGCGCCCTGACCACACCGGCCAAGGCGGAATGCGCAGCGACCCCCCTGAAGTCCACCAACGACCTCAAGGCACAGACCGTCTCAGCCGACCTCGCAGTCAGCAGCACCCAGACCCTGGTAGCGGCAACAGCGGCACCCTCCGGTCCGGCGGGCAGCTACGGGGCGAGCACGCTGAGCCCGTCCTCGACCTGGTCGGCCGGCCGCAACACCGGCGAGTTCACCTGGTCGTACGCCATGCGAACACCGCCCGGCCTGGGCGGTCCGGCGCCGGACGTGGCGCTGAACTATTCCTCGCAGTCCGTCGACGGCATGCACGCAGCATCGAACAACCAGCCCTCCTGGGTAGGCGAAGGCTTCGCGACCAGCGCCGGCGGGTTCATCGAACGCAGCTACCAGAGCTGCGCCGAGGACATGGACGGGTCGGCCAACAACACCCAGAAGACCGGCGACCTCTGCTGGGAAACCAGCAACGCCACACTGTCGCTGTCCGGCCACTCCGGCGAACTGCTCTACAACGCCGCCGAGGACCGGTGGCACCTGCGCAGCGACGACGGCTCCCGGATCGAACGCAAGACCGGAGCCACCAACGGCGACAACGACGGCGAGTACTGGGTGGTCACCACCACCGACGGCGTCCAGTACTGGTTCGGTCTCAACCGGCTCCCCGGCTGGGCGTCCGGCAACGAGGTCACCAACTCGACCCTGACCGTGCCGGTGTTCGGTAACGACCCCGGCGAGCCGTGCCACGCCACCACGTTCGCCGACTCCGACTGCACCCAGGCATGGCGGTGGAACCTCGACTACGTCGTCGACCCGCGCGGCAACTCCATGTCCCTCTGGTACCAGAAGGAGACCAACAAGTACGCCCGCAACCTCGAGACCACCGACGCGGCCTCCTACGACCGGGCGTCCTGGCTCGACCACATCGACTACGGCACCCGGAAGATCAACAGCGTCGACTCGGTCCTGAGTACCACGCCGCCGATGCGCGTCGACTTCGCCGTGGCCGACCGGTGCCTGAGCGACTGCGCAACCCACGACGCCACGCACTGGTCCGACGTGCCCTGGGACCTGTCCTGCACCGGCACCACCTGCGCCGACGACTTCTCGCCGACGTTCTGGTCGACCAAGCGCCTCGCCTCGGTCACCACCCAGGTGCGACGCGGCTCCTCGCTCAGCGATGTCGAGCGGTGGACGCTGACCCACACCTACCCCGACCCCGGTGACGGCACCCGGGCCGGACTGTGGCTGTCGAAGCTGTCGCACGTCGGCCTGGTCGGCGGGTCCGCGACGGTCCCGGACGTCGAGTTCACCCCGGTGCAGATGGCCAACCGGGTCGACACCATCGACTTCGCCGCGGCGATGAACTGGATGCGGATCACCCGGATCCGCACCGACAGCGGCGGGTCGATCAGCGTCAACTACTCCGAGCAAGACTGCAAAGCGGGCGAGACCCGCCCGACACCGGAAACCAACACCCGCCGCTGTTACCCCGTGCGATGGGTGCCGGAGGGCTACACCGATCCGGTCACCGACTGGTTCAACAAGTACGTCGTGACCACGATCTACGAGAACGACAACACCGGTGGCCTCCCTCCCGGCGGCAGCCCCCGCATCGCCTACTCCTACTCCTACCTCGACGGTGCGGCCTGGCATTACACCGACGACGACGGCATGGTCAAGAAGAATTACAAGACCTGGTCGGACTACCGCGGCTACGGCCGGGTCGGAGTGACGATCGGCGACGCAGGCGAGCAGACCTACACCGAGACCCGGTACTTCCGGGGCATGAACGGCGACCGCCTCAACGCCGCCGGTGGCAGCAAGCCGGTAAGCGTGGACGGCATCGCCGACGACGACTGGTTCGCGGGTGCCACCCGCGAGACGAAGACCCTCAACGGCCCGGCCGGCACGGTCGTGTCCCGCATGCTCAACACCCCGTGGGCGTCGGCGGCGACCGCCACCCGCACCATCAACGGCGACACCGTCACCGCCCGATTCAGCGACACCGGCACCACGACCTCGCACGTGACTCTGGACGGCGGCCGCGGCGAACGGGTAGCCAGGACCGTCACCTCGTTCGACTCCTACGGCATGCCGACCGCCGTCGACGACCTCGGGCTGGACGGAGTCGCCGGTGACGAGCAGTGCACGCTCACCGACTACGTCCGCAACACCGGCACCTGGATTATCAGCCGGGTCCAGCGGGAGCGCAGGTTCGCGGTCAAATGTGCCGACACCGGCGGCACGCTCACCGAGGCCGACGTGATCGGCGAGACCCGGACCAGCTACGACGGCCAGGCCTACGGCGCCGCACCCACCAAGGGCCTGCCGACCCAGACGCAGCAGCTGACCGCCTGGAACAGCGGCTCGCCGACCTTCGGCCCGCTCAGCAAAGCCAGCTACGACGTGCACGGACGGCCGACCACCATCTGGGACCCGCTGAACAACACCTCCACCACCGCGTACACGCCAGCCTCGGACGGGCCGGTCACCGCGACCAGCGGCAAGAACCCGCTACTGCACGAGACGAAGACCACGCTGGAGCCGGCCTGGGGCCTGCCGATCGCGGCCGTCGACCCCAACGCCAAACGCACCGACATCACATACGACCCACTTGGCCGCACGACCGCGCTCTGGGCACCCGGCCGGACCAAGGACGTCGACACCGCCACGGCGAACTACGCCTACACCCTCAGCACCGTCAGCCCCAACGTGGTCGCCACCTCGGCCCTGAACGCGGCCGGCGCCTACAACACCTCCTACACCCTCTACGACGGCCTGCTGCGGCAACGGCAGACCCAGTCTCCCTCACCGTCCGGCGGGCGCATCATCACCGAGCAGTTCTACGACACCGCTGGCCGGGAATCCCTCAGCTTCGGCAGCTACCACACCACCGGCGAACCCGGCGGCAGCCTGCTGACCGCGACCGACAAGGCGTTCGTTCCCCGGCAGAGCAGGACCGTCTACGACGGCGCCGGCCGGACCACGGCCGCGATCTTCCAGCCGTACGGCGTGGAACGCTGGCGCACGACCACCGGCTACGGCGGCGACCGGGTCGATGTGACGCCGCCGACCGGCGGGACGGCGGCCTCGACCGTCACCGATGTCCGCGGCCGTACCGTCGAACTGCGGCAGTACCACGGCACGGCGCCCACCCCGCAGACCGCCGGGACCTGGGACGCGACCACCTACACCTTCGACCGGCGTGGGTATCAGACAGCGGTCACCGATGCTCTCGGCAACACCTGGACCTCGACATACGACGTCCGCGGCCGGACGCTGCAGACGATCGACCCGGACAAGGGCAAGTCCACGTTCACGTACGACAACGCCGGCAACGTGGTGACCGCTACCGACGCCCGCGAAAAGAAGATCGCCTACGCGTACGACCCTCTGAACCGTAAACGTGCCGCGTACGACAATCAGGTCGGTGGCACCGCACGGGCCGCATGGCTCTACGACACGGTCGCCAAGGGGTACCTCACCGCGTCGACGAGGTACTTCGGATCGGCCGGCTACCAATTCAGCGTCGCCGAATACAACGACAACTACCAACCCACGAAGTCGCAGTACATCATTCCGGCGACGGAGACCGGCCTCGCCGGAACCTACAGCTACAGCACGGCCTACAACGTCGACGGGTCGGTCAAGCTCAGCAAGATGCCGTCGACCAACACCGGTCTGGAGGCGGAAGAACTCGACTACGGCTACAACGCCCTCGGGATGCCCACCACCCTCAACAGCGTCTACGGCGAGCAGAATCTGTCCTACGTTGATGGCGTCGATTACAGCGCTCTCGGCGAGCTCGAACAGATCGGCCGGTACCTGGGAAGCGGCGGACACGTCTATACCGCCTACACCCGCGAGCTGGAGACCGGCCGAGTCACCGGCATCCGGACCGACCGCGACACCGTCACCCCGAACACGCTGTCGGACACCACCTACTCGTACAACCCTGCCAGCAACATCACCAAGATCACCGACGTAGCCCCCGACCCGGTCGACGACACCCAATGCTTCAGCTACGACTACCTGTCCCGGCTGACCGAGGCCTGGACACCGGCCGCCGGCGACTGCGCGGCAGCTGCGTCGACGTCCCTGCTGGGCGGCCCGGCCGCGTACTGGAACAGCTGGCAATACGACGCGATCGGCAACCGCACCAAGCAGACCGTCCACTCATCGTCCGGCGACGCCACCACCGACTACACCTACCCGGCATCCGGCCTCACCGCGGTACGCCCGCACGCCCTGACCGGCACCACCGGCGACACCACCGGCAGCTACACCTACGACGCCACCGGCAACATGCTCACCCGCCCGACGGTATCGGCCGGCACCCAGACAATGACCTGGGACCCCGAGGGCCACCTCGACACCACCACCGACACCACCGGCCAGACCACCTACATCTACGACGCCGACGGCAACCGCCTGGTCAGCCGCGACCCCACCGGCCGCACGCTGTACCTGCCCGGCCAGGAAATCCGCTACAACACCAGCACCGCGACCACGTCCTGCACCCGCTACTACAGCCTCGGCAGCACCCTGATCGCCTCCCGGACCAGCACGGCCCTGACCTGGCTGGCGTCCGACGGCCAGGGAACAGCACAGGTGGCGGTCGACGTCGGCACCCAGCAGGCGACCGTCCGCCGGCAGACTCCGTTCGGCACGGAACGAGGCACCGCCGGCGCCTGGCCCAACAACAAGGGCTTCCTGGGCGGAACCAAGGACAACACCGGGCTGACCCATCTGGGTGCCCGCGAATACGACCCCGCCACGGGCCGGTTCATCTCGGTCGACCCCATCCAGGATCTGGCCGACCCACAACAGTGGAACGCCTACGCCTACGCCAACAACAGCCCCGTCGCCCACTCCGACCCGACCGGCCTGCGCATCGACTCGGACGGCAACGCCGGAGACACGGACTTCGCCGGCACCCCCGGCGTCTACCGGAAGAACATCTCCACCGGCTCCGACCCGTCGGACAGCGACGACGACTCGGGCAGCGGTGGCAGTGGCTCCAAGGGCACGAGCGTGGCCGGCTCCGCGCTCGGCGGGCTCAAGGGTTACTACAAGGGCATGGGCAGGGCGTTCTCCGACGCCACCGTTGGCGTCTGGTACGGCCTGAAGGCGCAGTACGAGAACACGCAGGCGAAGGCAGAGAGCGACGCGAACGCCTATCTAAATGGCGAAATTTCTTACTGGGAGTTGCTGAGGAGAGCAGGCCAGGAAGGGCTGGGCGTCGCCTTCAACGGTGACAACACCTGGCACGCCATCGAGGCGTTGTGGGCCGAGGCAAAGGGCATGGCTACCGGCGCGACCCCGGAAGAGCGGGCCGATCATGCCGGCTACCTGGTGACTAACGTCGTCATGGCGATTGTCGGCTCCAAAGTCAAGTTCGGCCGCGCCTGCAGCTTTGCGGCCGCCACCCTGGTCTTGATGGCTGACGGCACGACGAAGAAAATATCGGAGCTGGGCCGCGGCGACGAGGTCCTCGCCGCCGACCCGGAAACAGGCGAGCAAGGCGCCCGACGCATCGACACGGTCTGGGCCCACGACGACGACCTATATGAGCTGTATGTCGACGGCAACCGTATCGTTACGACCGAGGACCACCCGTTCTGGAACGAGACGGATCACCGCTGGGAGAACGCCGAGGCCCTCGACACCGGCGACCTCGTCCGTACACCAACCGGCTTCGCGCACGTGACAGGCTTCAACGCCGAAGCACACCAGTACGCCGTTGCATACAACCTGACCGTCAACGACATCCACACGTACTATGTGCTCGCCGGCACGACGCCCGTGCTGGTGCACAACTGCGGCGACCTCGTTGGTGACGCTGCGAAGTTTCCTGGGTCACACGTTCTCGACGAGCACGTCAATGTCACTCCGCAGCGAGCGGCCAATCTAGCCGCGGCCAAAGGTGGGCGTAACAGTGTCTTCATTGACGGGCAAACGGCGCAGCAGGTCGTAGACTATGGATTGGCTGGGAACCAGAGGAAGATCCAAAACTGGTTGCGCGGATCGGATCAGCAGCTTCCTCTGCGGGGCAGATTTGGAGCTCCCAACTCAATCGGAACAGTTTATCGCGCGGATGGGTCAAGCTCGCCTGCAGGGAATGGCTATTTCATTCTCCTGCAGCGCGCGAAAGGCCACTCTGGTGGTTATTATGTTCATACGGCATATCCGGAGTAGGTTGTCATGCGTGATCGTTTTACCGAGTTGGACTACGGGCTAAGTTTGCTGTCGTTGATGTATCACCAAGATTGGCGAAGCTCCGGTGACTGGACTGCTGTTCTGGAGATCTTCCTGTGGGAGGATCAGACGCCTCCTGCCGTCTTGGCGCTGTATGAAGACGCGGCAGCTTTCAGCAGCCTATCGCGTGTGGAGATTGAGGATGTATGGACAGCGTCGACCGATGAAAACTTTATCTTTGGCCGAGATGCTGACTCTGGCGACGATTTTCTATCTGTCATTCAAGAGCGCAGCCGCACGTGGCTCGTTGCGAGAGGTATCCCAACGCCTTCGGCTGGAGTTCCGATTCCCAAACGTGCTCCCGCCGAAGCGGTGGGAGCACAGATCGGATCTTTGATGGCGTGGAGCGACGTAGATGGAAGATTAGTTGGCACATTTTCTGTGCTCAAGAGATTCGCAGAAACATCGTCGCCTGATCTTGCGTTTCGACTCTTTCTTCGGATTGTCGATGCAAGGAGGATGGAGATTAGTTCTCAGCTGTACCATGAGTTTGTGCTACTGGGGCGGAGCCTGAATTTTGGTGATTTCGTTGTCTCGTCTTTGGAGTATCTGGTAAGCGACACTAACGGTTAGGCGATCAGCAGCTTGTGCGGTGGCAAGTTGCGCTGTGTGACCGATCGTGGTTGCTGACCGTGACGGTGTCTGTGCGTGTCCGGGATTGTCTGCTCGGGTTGCCGTCGCCGTTGCCGTCAGCGAGGCGATCACATCGATGCGTGACGATTGATGCCACTCGATGGTGACATGCGCTTGGAACAGGTCGCCATGAGTTGGGCGGGTCGCCATGAGTAGGCGTGCGCGCGGAGCCGTAGGCCTTGAGCGCGTACGCGCGGCCCGGCTTCGGCCGGGCCGCCGTCTTGATCCTGTAGAGCAGCTTTGAACAACCTGGACCCGGCTGGTGGCTACTGCTGGGGTTCGCGGGTGCGGCTGCTGCGCCGTTTGATGGGCGCGGCTGGCGGCTCGTCGTCGCTGGTGACTGCTGCGATGGTGGGTGGTTTGGCGAAGTTGCCGTGGTCGGCCTGGTATTTGATCACTTCGTCGATGAGCGGGCCGTGGGTGTCGGCGTGGTCGAGCAGGTCTTGCAGGGCGGCGTTCTTCTCGTCGAGGGTGCGGGCCTGGTGGTAGCGGATGGTGATGGCCTGCTGGTCGGCGAGATAGATCCGTTCGGCGGGGTGTGAGCGCCCACAGTTGACTGCGCCGTGCACGGTGCGGCGCACGTTGGTGCCGGGGGTCAGGATCCGGTGCCGCAGGCCGGTGGGCATCCAGCAGGCACGGACCCGGGCGAGCAGGTCGATGTGGGTTTCGTCTTCGGCCAGGACCACGCTGCCGGCGGGTAGGGCGGTGATGCGTTCGCGGATGGTGGTGCAGATGCTGTCGCGGTTCGGGTCGCTTTTGGCGATCAGGCGGGGCCGGGCCCAGCGGGCTTGTTCCCGGATGCGGCGGCGCATCGTCGACAGGCTGATCGCGGGTCGGCCGAGGGCTCTCCAGATTCGGGTGGTGGTCCAGGCTTTCGGGGTTTGCAGCAGGGTGTGGATACGTTCACCGAGACGCCGGCTGCCTTTGCGTGGGCGTCCGGAGCGGGGCCGGTCGGGTAGTCCGGTGATGCCTTCGGACCGGTGGCGGGCGATCCAGGTCCGAACGGTTTTCGGGTCGTAGTGCAGCAGGTCGGCGATCTCGCTCGGGGACATGCCGGCGGCGGACAACACGACGATGACCATCCGGGTTGCCGTACGCCATGGGCCGTGCAGGGCGGTAATCAGTTCGGTGTGTTGCTGTGCGGACATGCTGGCGTAGACGTGGGCGGGGCGCATACTGTCGGTGACCTCGTCGGGGTTCAGGCTCTTGTGTGGAAACCTGATCCGAACCCACGGCGGGGTCTTTACGTTGGTATGTCCCTCTCTTTGAGCGTGTTCGCGGACAGCCCGTCACCAGTTACGTACCGAACTTCTGCCTACGCGCTTAGGGCCGCGGCGCGCTGGGCGGAGCGTCAGGCGAGTACGGCGGCTCAGACGATGGCGGGACCGGCGGTGCATACCCACCCTGCGACGGATAGCCGCCTGGCGGCGGATACGAACCTGGCGGCGGATACGAACCTGGCGGCGGGTAGGAGACCGGCGGCGGATATGAGCCCGGCTGGGGATGCTGGCCGGAAGGCGGGTAGTAGCCGGGCGCCGATGGATACGGTGGCTCGCTAACGTTCGCTGGTGCCGGAGA
>NZ_BOQN01000035.1 GCF_018332695.1 Paractinoplanes toevensis | reverse complement strand
TGATGGTGCGGTTGGTGACGATGTCGCCCGTACCGGAAAGTGGTTTGATTCTCGTCTTTAGTTGCTGTAGACGCGGGACGGGTCGATCAGGACGACCGTGCGGCGCTGCTCGGCCATCACCCGGTCGTACTCGTCCCAGTCCTCGTGAGTGCCGCCGGCCGCGGTGAACACCTCGCGCAGCAGCAGCCGCAACCGGTCGGCGTCGATGCCGTCGGCCGGGTCGTCCGGGCCGATGAGGCGGGCCGCGCCCTCGACCGTGGCCCACTGCCAGCCGGACCGCACGGTCACCGCGAGCTGAGGCCGGGCCCGCAGGTTGGCGAGTTTCACCGGCCCGTAGGTCACGAACGCGAGCACCGGGGTGCCGGTCGCCGGGTCGGCCAGGACGCCGGCGTTGACCAGCGACGCCTGGATCGTGCCGTCCGCCCGGAGGGTCGAGACGATCACGAGGCCCTGCTCCTTGCCCGCGAGCGCGGCGAAATCATCCAGCGTCGTCATGCCCCTACGGTACGGCGTTCTACACCGATGCGGGCTCCGGCACCGCCGCGGGGGCGGGGGCGGGTGCCCGGGAGCGCTGTGTGTGCCATTGCACGCGCCAGCCGGGGCGCAGGACCGCGACGAGATAGGCGGCGCTGCAGCACCACAGCGACGTGGTGAGGCCGGCGGCGGACAGCATGGCGGCGCCGGCCAGGCCGCCGAACGGGATGCCGGACCAGGCCCACGCCGTGATCAGCGTGTTCACCCGGCCGTGCAGGGCCACCGGGATGCGTTCGTAGGTGTAGGCGCTGATGATCGGGTTGACCAGGCCGGAGCCGAGGCCGGCGACGGCGAACACCGACAGGACCACGGTCGCGGGGGCGCCGCAGGCCAGCACGACCAGCCGGGAGACGCCGCTGATGGTGAAGCCGATCAGGTAGGTGTAGCGGCGCGGGAGCCGGTTGCCGATCCATGCGCTGAGCAGCGCCGTGCCGACCGACGCGGTGGCGAACGCGCTGATCGCCAGCCCGACCAGTTCGGCGCCGAGGCCGTGGTCGCGGGCCCACACCGGCAGCAGCACGGTGAGGAATGCCTGGTCGATGAAGTTGCTGGCGACGATCATTGCGACGATGGCCCGCAGCGACAGGTCGCCGTGCAGGAAGTTGGCGCCCTCGCGCAGTTCCCGGAGATAGCCGGCGCCGGCGGCCGCGCGCCGGCGGCGGGCCGGGATGACCACCGCGGTGAGGGCGGCCAGGGCGAGCAGCGTCGCCGCCAGCCGCAGGGTGGCCTGGACGCCGTGGGTGGAGATGAGCAGGCCGGCCAGGGCGGGGCCGGCCGCGGTGGCGGCCCGTTCGACGGCGGTGGTGAGGCCAGTGCCGCGCTCCAGCGGCTGCCCGGTGGCCGCGGTCGCGGCCGGCACCAGGACCGCCTTGGCCGCGGTGGCCGGCCCGTCGGCGGTGCCGATCACCACGGCGATCAGGCAGAGCATCCACATCGGCGGGTTGCCGGGGACGGTGAGGATGGCGATCGCGGCGGCCGACGCGAGGTCACCGGCCACGCTGACCGCGCGGGCGTTGACCCGGTCGAGCAGCGGGCCGCTGAGCGCCTGCACGACGACGAACGGGACCACCTGGCAGGTCGCGATCAGCCCGGTCGCGGCGGGACTGCCGGTCGAGGTGAGCACCAGCCAGGGCAGGGCGACCAGCAGGATCCGGTTGGCGGTCAGGGCGCTGCCCTGGGCGAGAAGCAGCCCGGTCAGCGGCCGCCACATCCGGGCGGGAGACATCGCGGTCACCGAACCTCCTCATGACACGGGTCTGTCGAGGATTCGTGGCCGATCGGATTCCCTCAACGCTCGTTAGACAGGTTGACCCAAATCACTGAATAGAATGGCTGACCGTAGTCGTTTGAATGCTCTCCGCAGCAGTTTGGGTCACGTTTAGTTGCCGTTAGGTAACTGTGCGAAATCGGTGCCGATCAGGTGCGGAAAGTTGCCCTCAGACATTTCCGCCCGGCAGCCGATCCGTTGTTCGTGGCCGGCACCCGGCCGACGGGAACCAGAGGGGGACGAAGCATGCATCCGGTTTCGTGGTGGGCCGAGTTCGAGCAGAACTGCGAGCAGTTCGACGCCGCGTCGATGACCGAGGCGCTCGCCGACGTGATCGTCCCGGCCATCCCGTCGCTGCTGCTGCGCCGCGAGGCCGACCACGCCGCCGACACGATGCTGCGGCACCTGAACCGGCCGGCCAATCCGGAGCGCGCCGAGCGGGCCACCCTGGCGGCCCTGCGGCTGGCCGCCACCGTCGAGCGGATCGACGAGCGGTCGATCGGTGACGACGCCGGCACCTCCGCGGCGCACGCGCTGGGCCTGGTCCTGCGGGGCGAGTGGGCGCCGGCCGCGGTCGCGGTGGAGCCCCTGATCGGCACCGCGCGGCTGGTCAAGGCGTTCGTGGCGGCCCTGCATCTGGAGAGTTTCGGAACCGAGATCGCGCTGCGGCTGCTCAACGCCGGCCGCTCCCCCGCCATCGCGGTGCGGTCGAGCCAGGCCCTCGGCCGGTACAGCTGGTGGCCGAAGTGGCTGCAGGAGATCGTGACCGAGCGGGTGCTGGCCGGCACGCTGGACAACGAGACCGTCGCCGCGCTGAAGCAGTGCGCGTTCGCCGGGCTCAGCCCGACTCAGGCCCGGATGGCCAAGCGCCTGTTCAACGCCGAGCCGCAGCTGGTCGAGGCGACCGCGTCCCGCCTGGAAAATCTGGGTGAGCACCCGGCCGCCGAGCGGTTGCGCGGCGGTTGCGTGGCCACGGTCGCCTTCGCGGCCCGCCTCATCCCGGTTTAGCCGGCCCGGCCAGCGCCATCACCAGGGGCAGGAAGACGGTGTCGAGGATGTCGGCGACGACCTTCTCGGCATCGCCTTCGGTGATCTCGGCCCACTTGACGACGTTGCGCATGCCCTCGTAGCGGATCAGATCGAGGGGCAGCATCGCGACCCGCTCGGGCAGGTCGGCGTGGGCGATCTCGCCGCGGGCGGCCGCGTTGCGCAGGATCTGGTCGATGACGCCGGGCAGGGCGGAGGAGATCTCGCCGGTCACGCCCCAGACCTCGGGCATCAGGCCGTGCAGCAGCTCGGGCGTGTAGTGCCGGGCCCGGCCGGCCATCAGCCGCAGCACGATGAAGTAGTCCTCGCGCAGCGACCCGGTGTCGGGGGCGGCCGTCAGGAGCGGGCCGAGGGTGTGCCGGATCGCGGCCACCGCGAGCTGCGCCCGGTTGGGCCAGCGGCGGTAGAGCACCTGCTTGCCGGTTTGCGCGCGGGCGGCCACGCCCTCGATGGTGAGCCGGTTGTAGCCGTGCTCCTGGATCTCGGCCCAGGCCGCCTCCAGGATCGTGGCCTCCAGCTCCTCGCCGCGGCGTCTGCTCGGCACATCACACCTCCGTAAGAGACGTTGCGTCTCTTCCCCTGGAAGCCTAGCATTCCCAATTAGAGACGCACCGTCTCTTACGGGAGGAGCTTCCGATGACCGTCAAAACCCGCGAGCCCAGCCTGCTGGTGCTCGCCCTCGTGATCGTTCTCGGCCTGGTCGCGCCGCTGCTGGACACCACGATCGTCACCGTGGCGATCCCCTCGCTGCGCGCCGACCTGCACACCGCGGTGTCCACCATCCAGTGGGTCAGCACCGCCTACCTGCTGGCCCTGGCCGTCGCCATCCCGGTCACCGGGTGGGCCACGCGGCGGTTCGGCGCCCGCCGGGTGTGGCTGGCCGGCCTCTGGCTGTTCCTGGCCGGATCGGTGCTCTCCGGGATGGCCTGGAACATCGGCTCGCTGATCGGTTTCCGGGCCCTGCAGGGTGCGGCGGCCGGCCTGCTCATCCCGATCATGCAGACCCTGCTGTTCGGCGCGGCCGGCGGCCGGGCCGCGAGCGGCAACACGATCGCTCTGGTCAGCCTGCCCGCCCTGCTCGGGCCGGTGCTCGGCCCGGTGATCGGCGGCCTGCTGATCAACCACCTCGACTGGCGCTGGATCTTCTACGTCAACCCGCCGATCTGCCTCGCCGCCATCGTGCTCGCCCTGCGTTACCTGCCGCGGGAGACCGGCGAGCGCACCCACCCGCTCGACGTGACCGGCCTGCTGCTGCTCTCCCCCGGGCTCGCCGCCCTGGTCTACGGCCTGAGCGAGGCGGGCGACGGCGGCGGCCTCACCGTGGCCGTCCCGGTGCTCGCCGGCACCCTGCTCATCGCGGCCTTCGTCGCGCACGCACTGCGGGCCGCCGAGCCGCTGGTCGACCTGCGGCTGTTCCGGAGCCGGTCGTTCACCGCCGCCGGGGCGCTGATGCTCCTGTCCGGGATGGCGTCGTTCGGGGCGATGCTGCTGCTGCCCCTCTACTACCAGCAGCTACGCGGCGAGAGCGTGGTCACGGCCGGCCTGCTGATGGTGCCGCAGGGCATCGGCGTCGGGTTGTCCCGGCTGGTCGGGGGCGTGCTGGAGCGCTGGGGCAGCCGAACGGTCGTCCTCGTCTCGGTCCTCCTCCTGATCGTCGGCACTCTGCCGTTCGCCTTCGCCGGCACGCAAACCAGCACCACCGTCCTGTCGATCGCCCTGGTCCTGCGCGGCGCCGGCCTCGGCATGATCCTGATGTCGGTCATGCTCGGCGCCTACGACGGCCTGACCAAGCCGGAGATCCCGCACGCCAGCACCCTCACCCGGATCCTGCAGCAGGTGGGCGGTTCGTTCGGCACCGCCATCCTGGCGGTGGTGCTGCAACGCGGTCTCGCCGCGCACGCGGCCGAGCCGGCCACGGCTTTCGACCACGCCTTCCTCTGGGCCGTCGTGCTCACCCTGCCGGCCCTGGTCGCGGCGCTGTTCCTTCCCGCCCTGGCCACGACCAAGGAGGAGCTGGCGGCTGTCTCGTAGGTGGGGCCGGAGTATCGGCCGCGCTCGCATTCAGCGGCTTCAACCGGATCCAGCGCCTGGCCGTCGCCGATGGCGGCCACCTGGTGATTCACCCCGCAATTAGCTAGGTTTTCCTCACCTCGGCCGATTCTCACAGGGGGAGTCGCAGGCGTGCGGCAACAGCACAAGACCTTCCAGGCGATCGAGGTCGGCGACGGCGGCGACGGGCGGTGGGCCGCCTACGCCCGGACCCTGTGGCCGGAGATGGAGGGCCTGCTGACCGAGGAGGGCCGGACTCCGGAAGGCGCGGACCGAGTGCGGGCGCTGTTCCGTACGCACATGCCGGAACTGGTCCCGGTTCTGGACCGCCTGGCCGGCCAACTCGACCGGCCCGAGGCGGAAGCCTTCCTCACCCACGCGGCACTGCGGCCGTTCACCCAGTCCTGCACCCAGATCGGCGAGAACGGCACTCTGCTGCGTAACTATGACCTACGGCCCGATCAGTGCGAGGGGACCATCGCCTCCTCCTGCTTCCTGCGCCCCGTGATCGGGATGCAGGACATGCTGTGGGGCTTGCTGGACGGGATGAACGACGCCGGTCTCGCGGTCTCGCTCACCTGGGGCGGACGTTCCGCCTACGGACGCGGCTTCGCCATTCTCGTCGTGGTTCGCTACCTGCTGGAGACGTGCGACACCGTCGATGAGGCGGTCGGCAGGCTGCGGTCCCTTCCGGTCGCCGTCCCCCAGAACCTCACCCTTGTCGATCCCACCAAGGCGGTGACGGTGTTCGTGGGACCGGATATGCCGCCGACGTTGGCACCGGATGCCTGCGCCGCCAACCACCAGCACCTGCCGGTGACCGACGAGCAGGAGCGTGCCCTGCGGACGCAGGAGCGGCTGCGCGCCATTCGCGCCGCGGGTGCGGACGACGTGGCGGCGATGCTGAAGCCGCCGCTATACCGATCCGTCGACGAGCAGGGGTCAAGAACGCTCTACACAGCCCACTACCGCCCCGTCGACGGCCGTGTGACGTACTGCTGGCCCGGTGAGTCCTGGCAACAGTCCTTCGGCGACTTCACACCCGGATCCCGCACCGTGACCTTGGGTCGGACCAGCTGAGAGGCTTTCCGAACCCCTGCTCACCCACGCCGCAGCCCGACTCCACCTGCGAAACAGGTGCTACGCCCGAGCGCCACCGTCGACGCGTAGGACCGTGCCGGTGACGAACGAGGCGCGGTCGCTGAGCAGCCAGGCGGCGGCCTGGGCGATCTCGTCCGGGTCGGCCTGGCGGCCCAGCGGCGTCTGCGCCACCAGACGCTCGACCAGACCGGGCGAGTCCGCCTCCCAGGCGTCGATCATCTCGGTGCGGGTGTTGCCCGGCGCGACCGCGTTGACCCGGATCTTCTCCGGCCCGTAGGTGATCGCGGCCGACTCGGTGAGGCTGTTGACCGCCCGTTTCATCGCGCCGTAGGCGGGCAGTGCCGGGTTGCCGGCCAGGCTGCCGACGCTGGAGTTGTTGACGATCGCCCCGGCCCCGGCGGCGGCCCGGATCGCCGCGACCTGGGCGACCATCGCCAGCCACACGCCCCGCAGGTTGACCTCGTAGAGCCGGTCGAAGTCGGCCTGGGTCACCCCGTCGAGCGGGCCCGGCGGCGAGATCGTCGCGCCGTTGTTGAAGGCCACGTCGAGCCGGCCGAACCGGTCGACGGTGTGGTCGACGGCGGCCCGCACGCTGTCCGGATCGGCGAGATCGCACACCGCGTATTCCGCGGTGCCGCCGGCCGACCGGATCTGCTCGGTCACGGCTTTCAGCTGGTCCTCGGTGCGCGCCGCCAGCAGGACCCGGGCGCCCTCGCGGGCGAACAGGCGGGCCGCGGCCGCACCGATCCCCCGGCCGGCGCCGCTGACGAAGGCGACCTTGTCGTCGAGAAGAGATGTCATGCGCCAACCGTGCGTCCGTTCCCGGGCGTTAGGCAGGCATCGGCGGTACCTGGCTGAGCGCCGGACCGGCGCGCAGAATCGAACGCATGAATCGAGCGGAGTTGGCCGGCTTCCTGCGCAGCCGGCGCGAGCGGATAGCACCCGGTGACGTGGGCCTACCTGCCGGCCGGCGCCGCCGCACCCCCGGGTTGCGCCGGGAGGAGGTGGCCCAGCTGGCGTTCATCTCCACGGAGTATTACACCCGTCTCGAGCAGGCCCGCTCCCCGCACCCGTCCCGCGAGGTGCTGTCCGGCCTGGCCCGGGCGCTGCGCCTGTCCGACGCCGAGCGCGACCACCTGCACCATCTGGCCGGCGAGCCACCGGCGCCACCGCGCGGTCCGTCGCGCGAGGTGCGGCAGAGCATTCTCGATCTGATCACCCGGCTCCCCCGGTCCGCCGCGACGGTCATCTCCGCCAGCTTCGAGGTGATCGCCTGGAACGATCTGGCCGCCGCCCTGATGGAAGACTTCTCGGCCCTGCCCCGGCGCGAGCGCAGCCTTGTTCGCAAGGTCTTCCTGGGCGGCCCCGACCCGCTCTACGGGGTCTCCGACGCCGACGACTTCGCCCGCCACTCGGCGCACCGGCTGCGCGCCACCGCCGCTCGCTACCCCGACGATCCGGAGGTCGCCGAGCTGGTCCGCGACCTGCTCGCGGGCAGCGAGCGATTCCGGGAGCTGTGGGCGTCGCACGACGTCACCGACGAGCCGACCCTGCGCAAGACGTTCCACCACGCCGAGGTCGGGCCGGTCACGGTCAACTGCGACGTGCTCGACATCGCCGACCGCGACCAGCGCCTCATCATCTACACCGCCACGCCCGGCTCACCGTCCGAGGAGGCCCTGGAGCTCCTCTCGGTGATCGGCACCCAGCGGATCGGCGTCCCGCGTTAACCCAGCAAGGTGGGTCGCTGCCACTCCTCCTCGCGCACGTGGTGGGCGAGGAACGCGAGCACCGTCTCGTACCAGACCTTGGCGTTTCCGGGTTTGAGGATCCAGTGGTTCTCGTCCGGGAAGTAGAGGAACTTGTGCAGGCTGGAGCCGTCGTCGGCCTTCGAGCGGGACAGCAAGTCCCACCACAGCCGCAGCGCCTCGCCGATCGGCACTCGGTAGTCCTTATCGCCGTGGATGACCAGCATCGGCGTGGCGATAGCGTCGGCGAAGCGGTTCGGTGAGTTGTCGGCCAGGCGCTGGGTGGTCAGCTCGCGCAGCCAGTAATAGGGGGCGTCGGTGGTGGTCATCATCTGGGTGAGGTCCCACAGCGAGGCGTGCGTGACGATCGCCGCGAACCGGTCGGTGTGCCCGGCCACCCAGTTGGCCATGTAACCGCCGAACGAGCCGCCCATCGCGGCCGTGCGCTCGGCGTCGATCTCCGGGCGCTGCTCGGCGGCGTCGGTGAGCGCCATCAGGTCGGTGTAGGGGGCGTCGCCCCACGAGCCCCAGCCGCGCTTGACGAAGTCGTAGCCGTACCCGACCGAGAGGGCCGGGTCGGGCAGCAGCACCGCGTACCCGTGCGCCACCATGATCCACGGGTTCCAGCGCCACATCCACTGGTTCCAGGAGCCGAGCGGGCCGCCGTGGATCCACAGCAGCAGCGGGGCCGGCGACTCGGAGTGCGGCAGTGCGAGCCAGGCGCGCAACGGGCTCCCGTCGGCGGCGGTCGCGGTGACCTCCACCAGCCTCCCCGGCACTTCGACGGCCTCGGCCGGCGACTTCAACCAGGTCAGCGAGCCCGAGCCGTCGGCCGCCACCCGCACCGGGCTCGGCGGACTGTCGACCGCGCTGCGCAACGCGTAGACCCAGCGCCCGTCCGGCGAGATCTGGATGTCGAAGTAGGCGCCGTCGTCGGGGGTGAGCCGGGTGACCTCCCCACTGGTCGCGTCGATCCGCCACAGTGGCATCCGCCCGAGGTCGTCGGCCATCGCGATGAGCGCGGCACCGTCCGGTGTCCAGCGGGCACCGCCCGGCCAGCGGTCCCAGCCGGCGGTCAGGTCGCGGATCGGCCCGCCGCCGATCGGGACGACGGCCAGCCACACGTCGCCGGGATCGTCCACCGAGGACCGCCGTCGGACGGTGAACGCCACCAGGGCACCGTCCGGCGAGATCCGCGGCTCGCCGTACTCGTTGGCCGGGTCGTCGGCGAGGACTCGCTGCTCGCCGGTGGCCACGTCGACGGCCACCAGGACGGTGCGCTGCGACCCGGCCCGCTCGGCCACCATCCAGGCGGCGACCACGGTCCGGCCGTCCGGCGCGATGTCCCAGCCGGTGTCCTCGTCGCCCAAGGCCCGGCCGAGGTGCCCGGTGAGATCGCGCAGCTCGAGGTCGCCGTCGGTCAGCTCGCCGGTGAACAGCCGCGGCCGGTCCGGCCCGAGGTCGTGGTCCCAGCGCCGGACCGGGTAACCCTCGTGCAGGATCGCCGAGACCCCGGCCTCCTTGCGCTTCTTCCGCGCGTCGGCGTCGGCCGCGAGATCGGTGGCCGACGGCAGCAGGCCCGAGCCGGCCACCACCGTGCCGGTCGCGCTGACCAGCACGCCGTGCACGCCGCCGGCCGGTTTCGCGATCACCCGCGCATCGCCGCCGGCGGCCGGCTGCAACCACAGAGCCGACCGCGGCTCGTCCTCGTCATCGCCGTCCGGCGCCGGCCGGGCCGAGGTGAACAGCAGGTCGCCGCCAGGCGTGAACGCGGCCGCCGCCTCACCCTTGACGCTGCGGGTCAGCCGCCGGGCCGGCCGTTCCCCGTCCGGGTCGACCTCCCACAGCGCCGTCGCGTAGCGGGTGTTCTTCCGGTCCGGCGTGCCGACCCCGACGACGAGCCGGCGGCCGTCGGGCGACAGCCACAACCCGCTGAGCCGGGGCAGGCGGACATAGGCATCGAGGTCGCCGAACGAATCGATCATCCCGCTGTTCTACCACTGTTCGGCCGGGCCGACAGCCCGGCGCGAGGTCGGCCGGGGCTTCGCGCGAACGGTTCTCTGCATGCCGTCCGCCTTATTACTCGCGAGTAAAGGTCAGACCGCGTTGGGTCAGATCTTGGATAGATATGCATCGAATCACGTGATTGGCTGCGGGCCGGATCTTCACGGGGGAGGTACCGAAATCATGGCGTTCGCCCATGCTCTCGCGCGTGCCCGATGGCTCGCCGTCTTCTGCTCCGTCCTACTCGTCGCCACCCTGACCGCGCAGCCCGCCACCAGTGCGCGGGCCGCCGAACCGGGTGCCGCACCACAGCTCACCGCCGGCGCCGCGCCACAGCAGCGGCCCGTTCCGGCCAACGCGGCACCGGAGAAAGCACTCACCGACGCGGAACGTCCGCCGGTCGTGCCGCTCGGCGTACGCTCCGGCGGCGAAGCCAGAAAGATCTCCGGCGCCGAGCTGAAGCGGGCCGCCAAGCTCGCGCCCGGCGATCCCGCCTTCACCGACATCCAGTTGCAGCCGGGCTACGTGCTCGGCGACACCTCGCTGGTGGCCAACTTCAACGTCGCCGACGAGTCGTTCCAGCAGTGGCGGGTCGACCTGTTCGACGCCACCGACAACACCCAGCAGGAATCGGCCACCCTGTCCAAGGAGGACCTCGCGCAGAGCGAGTGCGGTGGCTCGCCGCGGGAGTACTGCCGGTCGTTCGGCCTCGCCGACGGCTGGCAGGTGCAGCCGGGCCGGGACTACTTCATCACGATCACCGCGCTGTTCGACGGCGGCGGGGAGACGCCGTCGGCGCCGTCCAACCGGTCGCAGGCGCGCAGCGTGGTCAACCCGCCGGACATCCCGAACCGGCAGGCCGCCGGCTGCGGGTGCAGCGACGCGCTCGGCATGACCGACGCCAGCCAGGCGATCCGCGCGATCGGCGTGAACACCGGCACCGGCGCGTTCCTGCGCGCCGAGACCGACCTGGCGATGGAGTCGTTCGGCCCGCAGTTCCTGTCGAGCCGGGCCTACTCGTCGCTGAACGTCGGGCAGTCGGCCTTCGGACCGGGCTGGGCCTGGGTCTACGACATGAAGGTGACCGCCTCCGAGGGCGGCGCCGTCGTGCGGGCCGAGGACGGCTCCGAGGTGCTCTACACGCTGGACGGCGACGTCTTCAAGAAGCCGGCCGGGGTGCGGTCCACGCTGCGCCGCGCCGGTGACGGCTTCGAGCTGGTCACTCCTGACAACATCGTGTACGCCTTCGACGCCCAGGGCCGGCTCACCTCGATCCTCAACCCGCGTCAGGTCGGGCTCAAGTTCACCTACACCGACAAGGGCATCACGATCCGGGACGCGTCCGGCCACGAGGCCACCGTCAAGGTCGAGGACGCCCTGGTCCGCTCGGTCGCCCTGCCGGACGGCCGCAAGGTCACCTTCGAATACACCTCCGGGCTGCTCACCAAGGTCAAGGACGCCCGCGGCGAGACCTGGAAGTACAAATACGACGCGGCCGGCCGCCTCACCCAGGTGATCGACCCCTACCAGGTCGTGACGCTGACCAACGAGTACGACGCCACCACCGGCCGGGTCGTGAAGCAGACCGACGCGCTCGGCGCCGCCACCACCTTCCTGTGGCGGCAGGAGCGGCAGGAGTCCGAGACCACCGACGCCGACGCGGTGAAGGTCTGGGACGGTTACAAGGGCAACGTGCTGCTCTACTCGCAGCGCGGCAACGGCGACTCCAGCGTCCACCGCTACGACGGATCGCTCAACCGCAACCTGGTCGTCAACGGCAACCGCAACCAGCACGAGTCGCAGTACGACGCGGCCGGCAACCTGATCGAGCATTGGGCGCCGCAGAAGCGGTTCAGCGCCAAGACCGAGTACGACGCCCGCAACAACCCGACGACCCACACCGACGAGGACGGCAACAAGTGGGTCGACAGGTACAACGAGTTCGACGAACTGGTCGAGAGCACCGACGCCAAGAAGCACTCGGTCAAATACGAGTACGACACCCGCGGCGTTCTCACCACCGTCACCGACCAGCGCGGCAAGGTCACCCGCTCGGAGACGATCCCGGACGGCAAGCTCAACGCCGGCCTGGAGAGCGCGAGCGTGTCGGCCGAGGGCCGGCGTACCAAATTCGGTTACGACAAGGTCGGCCGGTCGGTCTCGGTCACCGACCCGCGCGGCTTCACCACCCTCACGTACTACGACGACCAGGACCGGGTCGTCGCGACGCTGCAACCGGGCAAGAAGAACGCGGCCCGCAACGAGTTCGACAAGGCCGGCCGGCTGCTCAAGCAGAGCTCGCCGGAGGGGGTCACCACCACCTACGCCTACTACGACAACAGCGCCCTCAAGGCGACGTTCGAGGAGGGGCGCACGTCGCGGTACACGTACACGGCGGCCGGGCGTAAGTCGACCGCGGCGATCGACATGCGGCACTCGCCCGACCTGATCACCAGCTGGGCGTACAACCCGAAGGGCCTGGTCGAGTCGGTCACCTCCCCGCGCGGCAACCTGCCGGGCGCGAACAAGGCCGACTTCACCACCACCTACAAGTACGACCGGGACGACAACCCGATCCAGATCCGCCGGCCCTACCCGAACGGCCAGGTGGTCGTCACCGACATCGGGGTGGACGACCTGGACCGCACCACGTCCACCACCGACGAGTACGGCCGGACCACGTCGTACGAGCGCGGCAACCGCGGTGACGTGGCCTCGGCAACCGACTCGCTGGGCCGCAAGACGTCGCTGGAGTACGACGCCAACGGCCAGCAGACCGGGATCAAGGACGCCAAGGGCGCCCAGACCAAGACCGAGTACGACGAGGCCGGCAACAAGGTCAAGGAGATCTCGCCGACCGGCGGCATCACCAGCTACACCTACACCGACGACGGCCTGCTCGCCACGGTCGTCGACCCGCGCGGCAACGTCGCCGGAGCTGACCCGGCCCGTTTCACCACCCGCTACGAGTACGACCTCGCCGGCAACATGGTGAAGAGCATCGACCCGCTCGGCAACGTCTCGACGTCGAAGTACGACGAGGTCAGCCGGGTGGTCAGCAGCACCGACGCGCGCGGCAACACCACCCGCTACAGCTACACCGACGACGACCAGACCCAGACGGTCGTCGACCCGGAGGACAACGCCACCACCCTCTACGAGTACGGCAAGGACGGCGAGGTCTCCGGGGTCCGCGACGCCAAGGGCCACTGGACCAGGTACTTCTACGACGAGGCCGGCCGTCTCGTCCGCAACACCGACCCGATCGGGCGCAGCACCTATCTGGCGTACGACGCGGAGGGCAACCAGACCCAGTCGCTGACGCTGAACCCGTTCGAGGACCCGTCCCGGCTCTCCGACGCCGAGGCGGCCAAGCGTACGGTCCTCGACTCCTACGACATCGTCGGCCGCCGCGACAAGCGGGTGGTCGGGTCGCAGGGCCCGGTCTACACCTGGGCCTACGACGCCAAGGACCGGATCACCTCGTACGGCGACCCGGCCGGTGTCCGCGACGTCGCCTACGACGAGGAGGACCAGATCACGTCGGTCACCCGCAAGGAAGCGGGCCGCGCCGACGAGACCTTCACCTACAAGTACGACGAGCGCGGCAACGTCGCCACCTCGCAGTACCCGGACGGCACCAGCCTCGCGTTCGACTACGACGCGGCCAGCCGGCTCACCTCGATGACCGCGGCCGGCAACACCTGGGGCTTCGGTTACGACGAGGCCGGGCGGCGGACCAGCACCACCCTGCCGGCCGCGACCGGGCTCAAGGAGAGCCGCGCCTACGACGACGCCGGGCGGCTGATCGGCATCGGCACCGAGCGGGTCGGCGACCCGGTCGAGGGCGTGCAGGACCCGGTGTCCAAGTTCGACCTGACGCTCGACCAGGTCGGCAACCCGACCAAGGTGGTCACCACCCGCGGCGGCATCGCCGAGAAGGTGTCCTACGCCTACGACGACACCGACCGGGTGACGTCGGCCTGTTACGCGGCCGACTCCTGCGACCCGAAGGCGAAGCCGGCCGGGCGGATCGACTACTCGTACGACGCGGTCGGCAACCGCACGAGCCAGAAGCGCAGCGGCTCGGCCGGGTCGGACCTGACCACGTACCTGTACGACGACGCCGACCAGCTGCAGGTCGAGACGCTGCTCGGGCACGACAGCCGGATCACCACCTTCGACTACGACGTGCTCGGCAACCAGACCCGGGCCGGCGGCGACAAGTTCGTCTACAACCTGGACAACTCGATCGCCAAGGCCACGATCAACGGCGGCAAGGCCACCACGACGTACGGGTACGACGCGGCCGGCCTGCGGATCGCGTCGACCAGTTCGGCGCCGAACGTGGCGACCACGACGCAGCGCTGGTCGTGGGACGTGGCCGGCACGCTGCCGCAGATCGCCGTGGACACCGTGGCCGACCAGGCCGGCACGGTCATCGAGAAGCGCGGCTTCGTCTACGGCCCGGACGACGAGCCGCTGGCCCTGCTCGACGAGCAGACCGGCGCCCACTCCTACACGCACGACTGGCTCGGCGGCGTGGCCAACATGCTGACGCCGGCCGGCACCCTGGAGAAGGGCTACGACTACGACCCGTTCGGCAACCCGCGGATCGGCGAATCGCTCGCCGCGCAGCCGCTTCCCGGCGAGGGCCTGGAAAACCCCATGCAGTTCCACGGGGCCTACCAGGATTCCAGCACCGGCAGCGGCAACTACTTCATGCGGGCCCGCAACTACAACCCGTCCACCGGGCGGTTCCCGTCCCGCGACCCGCTGCCGACCGGCACCGAGGCGACCTCCTCCTACGTGTACGCGGCGAACAACCCGCTCGCCTACTCGGACCCGACCGGCGCGCTGCTCGACGGCGGCGGAACCGTCACCGCGGCGGCCCCGACCGACGCCACCACGGTCGTCGACCCGGGACCGTCGCCGGAGGACATCGCCAAGGCCAACCAGCTGCAGTCCAAGAGCACGCTCGACGTGATCCTGGAGGCCGGCGGACAGATCCTGATGGAGTTCCTCGGGATCAACGACATCATCAACTGCCTCAAGGGTGACCTGGGCGCCTGCGCCATGATGATCATCGGCGCATTGCCCTGGGGCAAGATCTTCAAGGCCAAGAAGATCGCCGAGGCCATCTACCGGGCCGGCAAGGCCGTCATCACGTTCTTCCAGGAACTGAAGTGGGCCAAGGCCATCATCAGCGGCGCGGAGAAGGCGGCCGAGGCGGCCAAGGCAGCGGCCGCGGCGGCAGCCAAGGCAGCGGCGGAGAAGGCGGCGAGAGCGAAGGCCCTGGCCGAGGCGGCGGCTAAGAAGGCCGCGGCCGAGGCGCAGGAACGGGCGAGAGCGCTGGCCGCCCGGGCCAAGGCCAAGACGAAACGTGGTGCGGCGTCGGACGACATTCCGCGCGGCAAGGCCGAACCGACCGGCTGCCACAGCTTCGTCGCGGGCACCCGGGTGCTGCTCGGCGACACCGACGCCGAGGGCAACAACGCCGGCAAGAGCAAGGCGATCGACGAGGTGCAGCCGGGCGACACCGTGCTGGCCACCGACCCGATCACCGGCGAGACGGTGGCCAAGCAGGTCACCCACACCATCCGCACCGACCACGACAAGGTGTTCGTCGACCTGACGATCGGCACCTCGGATGACAAGATCACGACAACCGACACCCACCCGTTCTGGGTCGCCAGCCGAGGCAAGTGGATCGAAGCCGGCGACCTTCACGAGGGCGACCTGCTGCGTACGGCGGCCGGCACGTTCGTGCAGCTCGGCGCGGTCAAGGTCTACCAGGGACACCAGCGCACGTACGACCTGAGGGTCGACGAGATCCACACGTACTACGCGCTGGCCGGCGACCAGTCGGTCCTGGTCCACAACTGCCCGCCCGGCAGTGGCCGCACCTGCACCTGCGCTAACCTGTCGTCCGGGCACAGCCCGGCGGCGGCGCTCGGTCAGGCGACCCACACCAGCCCGGCCGTCACGTCCGCGTTCCAGGCCCTCGGTTACCGCAAGGGCCCGGGCTGGGGCAAGAAGGGAAGCGGCCTGCCCGACTTCCTGGCACCCAACGGTGACCCGGTCGAGCTCAAGCCGTACACCAGGTCGGGCGCCCGCAAGGGAACCCGGCAGCTGGGCAAATATCTCCGCCGGAGCGGCCGGTCGAACGGCGAGCTGTGGGGTTACAACTACGAGTCGAACGGTCTGCTGACCCTGCGGCTCATGGCGACCCCGCCCAAGCCCGGCACCCGCTTCTGGAACTGGCTCGACAAGCCGTAACACCAGGAAGGTCATGGCGAAACCAACCAAACGACAGGTGCTCGAGGCCGTCGCCGAGTTTCTCGGCGACGGCCCCGGGCCGGTCGAAACCCGCAAAGAGACCCTGGTGTACGGGGATGGCCCGGTGCGCCACGAGCTGAGCATCGGCAGCGGCGGCGGCCTGCTCGGCTGGTCCGTGGAGGCCGTGGACGTCGAGCTGGAACCGCTGCTGGCCAAGGACTACGGCGGTTTCCGGATCGAGATCTGGCGGCCCGACCGCAGCACGGTTCGCTTCGGCGTGGCGGGCCCGGCGTTGTACGAGTACCCGTGGCCGGCCGACCGCACCGAACTCGGCGCGAGCGCCCTGCTGGCGGACGTCGAGCGCTACGGGCGGAGCTCCCTGACGTTCGTCGCCGGGCGGACCGACCTGGCCGGGCTCCTGCTGGCCGGCACCGACGTCCACCGCGGCGAGGTGTGGGCGAACCTTCCGGCGGAGGCGTGGCCGGCGCGCGTGATCAAGGCGCTGGTGATGGCCCGCGCGACCGGCGACGCCGAGCTCGAGCGCCGCGCCCTGGAGGTCCTGGACCGCGAGGGCGACCGGGACATCTCCTGGGAGCCGGGCGTCCGCTGGCTGTTCCGGGAGCAGGCCGGGGTCTGGGCGAAGGCTTACGCCAAGGCCACCGCGCTGGACCTGAGTGACGTGATCCCCCCGCGCCGACGCCCGGCATACTGAAAACCGGCAAAAGGCAGCATAACGCCGTCCTACAACCTGTAGGCTCTGACCAGATCGGCCGTACGTCTGGGAAGGCGCGAGCGGGAGCTGATTGCCGCAATGACAACGTTGGTCCTGGCGGAGGACGACGACGATATCCGCATGATCACCGCTCGGATCCTGCGCCGGGCGGGCTTCACGGTGATCGAGGCCGGCGACGGCGCGGAAGGCCTGCGCGCGGTGCGTGAGCACCGGCCGGCGGCAGTGGTCAGCGATATCGACATGCCGGTGATGTCCGGCGTCGACCTCTGCCTCGCGATCCGGGCGGACGACTCGATGAAGGATCTTCCGGTGATCTTCGTCAGCGGCAGTCTGACACCCGGCGACTCGCGGCCCGCGAAGGCACAGGCCACGGCGGTCGTGTCCAAACCGTTCCGGCCGGGGGAACTGGTGGCCTGTGTGCGCGACGCGCTGCCGTCCGACTCCACCACGGCCGACTCCGCCACAGCCGACTCCGCCACAGCCGACTCCGCCACGGCCGACTAGAGAGCCGGCAACCGCACGACGATCTCGGTGCCCGTTCCGGTCGCCGGCGCGAGCCGGATACTGCCGTGGTGACCTTCGATGATCGCCCGACTTAGCTCCAGGCCGAGGCCGTTGCCGGGGATGCGGTGTTCACGGGTGCGCGGCGACCGGTAGAACCGGCCGAAGACGTGCTCCCGCTCGTCGTCGGCGACGCCGATGCCGGTGTCGCTGACGGTCAGCTGGGCGATCTCCGCCGCCGGTCTGGTCAGCGCCACGCCGACACTGCCCGGGCTCAGGGTGTGCTTGATCGCGTTGTCCAGCAGTTCGTCGAGGACCTGCCGCAGTCGAGCCGCGTCGCCGGCGACCGAGACAGCGGCGCACACGTCGACGTCCAGGGTCAGGCCGGCCGTGACGGCGGCCGTGCGGGCCGGCTCGGCGGCGGCACGCACGACGGCGGCCAGGTCCACCGGATCGTTCGCCAGTTCGGCATGGCCGCTGCCGAGCGCGGCCAGGTCGAGGAGCCGGTCGACGATGTGCCGCAGGGTGGCACTGTTGCGGCCGAGCACATCGAGCAAATCGGGCAGTTCCTCGGCCACGGTGGCCGGGTCGGCCTCGCGGATCATCTCGACGTAGGCGGTGATCGACGTCAGCGGCGTACGCAGTTCGTGGCCGATCAGTGTGAGGTAGTCGTCCCGGCTTCGCGCCAGCGCCAGCGTCAGTTCCTCGGAGCGGCGCCGCTCCAGGAATTCGGCGAGCCGGGCACCGATCCGGGACAGCAGCGCGACCAGCGGATCGACGGGATCGTCGATCCGGGTCGCCTCGAACGACAGGACCGCCAGGACGTCGCCGCCCGAGCACGCCGGGACGGCCAGACTCGTGCGCGGTTCCGGGGGCCGTTCGCCCGAGCCGCCGGGCGCCGGGGTGTCGCCGGCCCAGATCGGCCGGCCGCATCGCCAGGCGGCGACGGCGAGCGCGTCGTCGTGCCCGTCCCCGTCCTGCTCGCCGGTCCCGTACCGGGCAGCCCGGACGAGACAGCCGGCGTCCCGGTCGACGAGCCACAACTCGGCTCTCGGCCAGGCGAAGCTCGTGCACAGCGCGGCCAGGACCCGGGTGCCGGCCTGGCGCACGTCGTCGGCCTGCGCGAGCAGCTCCGACGCGCTCTGTTCCACGGCGTGGAACCGTTCGTCGCGGTCCCGGGCGGTGACATCACGGATGGTGATGACGGCGCCGAGCACCCGCCCATCGTCGCCGGTGATCGGCTGGGCGTCGGCGCTGATACTCCGGACCCGCTCGCCGGGAACCGGCACGCTGAGGCCGATATCGCGAAGGTACTCACCCCGCAACGCGCGCAGCAGCGGTAACTCCTCGGGCGGCAACCGCCGGCCGCGGAGGTCCGTCACGTGGACGAACTGAACCCACTCCGGCCACGAAGCCCCGACCGGGACCGGTCCCGCCAGATCCCGGATGACCTCGTTGACGAACACCAGGCGGCCGTGCCGGTCGCACGCCGCCACACCGGTCCGCAAACCATGCAGCAACGCGTCGAGGAAACGGCGCTGAGTGTCGGCATCCTGGCGAGTCTGCTGCTCCGCGACGAACGCCGTACACGCCTGCGCACCCGCGTCGATGGCGGTCAGCTCCTCCGGCGACCACGAGCGCGGGCGGACGTCCACCACCGTGCACACCCCGACGATGCGCTGCTGCTGGTCGCGAATCGGAAATCCCACATACCCGCGCACGCCGAGAGCCCGGGCCGGAGCGTATCGGGGGACCCTCGGGTCCTCGCGGGCATCCTCGATGATGATCGGGTGTTCGTGGGCGATCACCAGCCCGGCCAGCGTCGAGGTCGTCGGCGTGCGCCCGACCTGCGCCCATTCGGCCGGCAGCCCGGCCACACCGACCAGCCGCAGCTGCTCGCCGTCGATCAGCTGGATCAACGCCGTCGGCGCGCCCGCCGCCTGGGCGATCACCACCGCGAAGTTGCTCGCGATCCGATCCGGCAGACCGCCGGTGCACATCCACCCGTTCCCCGGGTCGCGCACGGCATCGGCCGGCTCACCGACGAATTCCTCCGCCGACCGGTGCGGACCCGCAGACCCCATCCCCCCAGCCAACCATCATCGGGTACGCGCACGGGGGTGATCGCCGGAATGCCGCTGAACCACCGGCTATCGGGCGATGAGCACCGGGCAGTCGGCCCGGCGGATCAGGCGGGTGCCGACCGCGCCGAGCAGCACGCCCTGGTAGCCGTGCCGGCGCGGGCCGACGACCGCGAGCCGGGCCTGCCGGCAGCTGTCCACCAGCACCCTGTCGGCCCGGCCGCTGACGTACGCCCGCTGGGCCGGAACCGTCCGGAACCGCGCCCGCCACGGGTCGAGGCGGCTGTCCATCTCGGTGCCGAGCGTCTCGGCCGCCACCCCACGCCGGTCGGGCCCGGCGGTGACCGCCAGCACCTCGGCGCCGTACAGGGCCGCCTCCTCGAACGCCCGCCCGATCACCGCGTCGGCGCCCTCATCGTCGTCGACACCGACCACCACCGGGCCGGAGTCGCAGTCCGGCCGGCCGCGCACCACCACGACCGAGCAGCGGGCCCGGGTGGCCACCTGGCTGCCGACCGAGTCGTCCGGCGCGCCGAGCATCCGGCCCCCGCTGTGCTCCCCCACCACCAGCAGGACGGCATCCTCGGCCGCGTGCAGCAGGACCGGAACCGCGTAGCCCGGCATGGCCACCCCGCGGACCTCCAGGCCGGGCGCGACCGCGCGGGCCGCACCCACCGCCTCGTGCAGGACCTCGGCGGTTTCCGCGTGGCCGGACGGCCGGCGCTGATGGGCGATCACCACCCGCAGCTCGCTGCCGCGCAACCTGGCCTCGGCCGCCGCCCACCGCACCGCCGCGGTCGATCCGGCAGATCCGTTGGCCCCGACCACTATCCGTGTGAGGTTCATGGCCGCCTCCTCGGGTCCAGAGTCGTCCCGACCTCGGAAGATCACAAGGGCGTACTTTCGATGGCCTTGACGGTATTGGCCAGGGCCTTGCCCAGCACGCCCTTGGCGACCGTGCCGAGCAGCAGGCCGGTCAGCCGGCCCTTGAGGTTCTTGCCGTCGCGCACCACGACCGCGTCCAGCCGGGTGACGCCGCCGGCCTGCGGGGTCAGCGTGTAGGTGTGCCCCGACCGGCCGCCCCAGATGTTCGAGTCGGTGGTGGTCATGACGATCTTGCGCGGGTCGGACCAGTCGTAGTGCAGGCGCTCCCAGATGCCGCCCGAACCCTCGGTGACGTCGGCCCAGTCCGGGCCCTGGGCGTGCACCTTCAGGTATTCGGCGGAGCTGTTGCCGAACAGGTTCGCCCGGCCCGGCCCGAAGTCGGTGAGACCGGCGAGGAACTGCTCGGGGGTGGCGGTGGTGGTCTCGGTGAAATGAATCGTCGTCATGCCCATCACCTCACCGCCCGGGGCACGTGCCTCGCCCCAGGGTGCGTCCCTGGGGCGAGGGGGCCAGGGTCCGGGCGACGCTTCCGGGCATGGACTTCCACCTCGAACTGATCGTCCTGCCGGTCGCCGACGTCGACCGGGCCAGGGACTTCTACCGGCGGATCGGCTTCCACGAGGACCTCGACTACGTCGGTGGGCCGGATTTCCGGGTCGTGCACGTCACCCCGCCCGGCTCGGCCTGCTCGATCGTCTTCGGCACCGGGATCGGCACGGCCGAGCCCGGCTCGGTGGAGAACGTGCACCTGGTCGTCCGCGACATCGAGGCGGCCCGCGCCTTCCTGCTCGCTCGGGGCGTGCCGGTCAGCGAGGTCTTCCACGACGCCGACGGCATCTTCCACCACGGCGGCCAGGAGAAACGGGCACCGGGCCTCTATCCCGGACGACTGTCGTACGCCTCGTTCGCATCCTTCGCCGACCCGGACGGCAACGGCTTCCTCCTCCAGGAGGTCACCGAACGCCGTCGGTAGGCTCCCAGCACATGGCGGGAGATCAACTGCGCGGGCGGCGCCGCGAGCGCGAGACGCTGGACCGCCTGCTGCGCGACGTCCGGTCCGGGCAGAGCCGGGTGCTGGTGCTGCGCGGCGAGGCCGGGGTGGGCAAGACCGCGCTGCTCGACTACCTGGTGGAGCAGGCCCGGGCCGGGCGGGTGGTCGCCGCCGCGGGGGTCGAGCCGGAGACCGAGCTGGCCTACTCGGCGCTCCAGCAGGTGTGCGCCCCGCTGCTCGGCCACCTCGACCGGCTGCCCGAGCCGCAGCGCGACGCCCTGGCCACCGCGTTCGGGCTCAGCGCCGGCCGCCCACCGGAGGCCCTGATCGTCGGCCTGGCCGTGCTCGGCCTGCTCGCCGAGGCCGCCACCGAGCGCCCCCTGCTCTGCGTCGTCGACGACGCCCAGTGGCTGGACCGCATGTCCGAGGTGGTCCTGGTGTTCGTAGCCCGCCGTCTCGACGCCGAGTCGGTCGCCCTGGTGTTCGCCGCCCGCGACCCGGGCACCCCGCCCGACCCGCTCGGTGGGCTGCCCGAGCTGCGGGTGGGCGGCCTGCCCGACGCCGACGCCCGGGCACTGCTCGACTCGGTGCTGCCCGGCCCGATCGATGCCCGGGTCCGCGACCGGATCCTCGCCGAGACCCGCGGCAATCCCCTGGCCCTGCTCGAACTCCCCCGCGACCTGACCCCGGCCGAGCTGGCGTTCGGGTTCGGCGTGCCCACCACGACCCCGCTGCAGGACCGGGTCGAGGACGGCTTCCGGCGGCGGATCGCGGCTCTGCCCGGCGACACCCGCCGGCTGCTGCTGGCCGCCGCCGTCGAGCCGATCGGCGACGTGCCGCTGCTCTGGCGGGCCGCCGCCGTGCTCGGCATCGCCCCGGCGGCGGCCGTACCCGCCGAGACGGCCGGCCTGGTCGAGTTCGGCGCCCGGGTGGGGTTCCGGCACCCGCTGGTGCGGTCGGCCGCCTGGCGCGCGGCGGACCCGGCCGAGCTGCGCGCCGTGCACGCCGCGCTCGCCGAGGTGACCGACGCCGAGCAGGACCCCGACCGGCGGGCCTGGCACCGCGCGCACGCCGCGGTCGGCCCGAACGAGGAGGTCGCCGCCGAGTTGGAGCGCTCCGCGGACCGGGCACTGGCCCGCGGCGGCCGGGCCGCCGCCGCGGCGTTCCTGGAACGCGCCGCCGAACTCACCCTCGACTCCGCCACCCGGGCCGCGCGCACCCTGGCCGCGGCGCAGGCCCGGTTCGCCTCGGGCGCCTTCGGCGCGGTGCCCGGCCTGCTCTCCGCGGCCGAGATGGGCCCGCTCGACCCGGTGCAGCGAGCCGTGGCCGAGCGGCTGCGCGCCCGGGTGGCGTTCGCCGTCAACGCGGGCCGGGCCGCGGTCTCGCCACTGCTGGAGGCGGCCGCCCGACTGGCCGAACTGGACCCGGCGGCGGCCCGCGAGACCTTCGTGTCGGCGATCGGCGCGGCTCTCAACGCCGGCCGCTTCGGCATCGACGACCTCGGGCGGGCGGTCGACGCCGCCGCCGCGGCGACCGCCGGCGACAACGCGCGGCCGGCCGGCCCGGGTGCCGGCGACGATCCGGCCGGCCGGGTGCTGGCCGCCCTGATCGCCTGGCATCGCGGCGGGCACGTGGCCGCCGTGCCCCTGTTCCGGCGGGCCCTCGACGCCATCACCCCCGACCGGGATCTGGACCTGCTGTGGCTGGGTGGTCTGTTCGTGCACGAGGTGTGGGACGACGAGCAGTTCCTGGACCGCAACGAGCGGGCCGTCGCGTTCGCCCGGGAGAGCGGCAACCGGTCGCTGTTGCCGACCGCGCTGACGTTCCGGGCCACCGCCCTGATCTTCGCGGGCCGGTTCGCCGACGCCTCGGACCTGATCGACGAGGCCGAGGCCCTGGCCCGGGTCACCGGCCCCTCACCGCACCCGGCCGCGGCGGCTCTCCTCGCCGCCCACCGCGGCCGCGCCGACACCGCCGCCCACCACGACCGGGCCGACACCGCCGCCCACCACGACCGCGGCGACACCGCCACCGGGCTGATCGACGCGCTCGCCGCCGACGCCGAGGCCGGTGGCATGGGCTGGCTGCTCGCCGTCGCCCGGCACAGCCAGGCCGTGCTGCACAACGGACTCGGCAACTACCCGGCGGCGCTCGCCGCGTCGAGCGCCGCGACCGACCACGAGAACCTCGCCGTCCTCCAGTGGGGCCTCACCGAGCTCGTCGAGGCCGCCGCCCGGGCCGGTGAACCGGCCGTCGCGGCGAAGGCACGGGACCGGCTCGCCGAGCACACCGCGGCGGTGGACACCGCCTGGGCGCGCGGCACCCAGGCCCTGGCCGACGCCCTGGCCGGCCCGGCCGCCGACGCGGACGGCAACTACCGCCGGGCGGTCGCGGAGTTCGCCACCACCCGGCTCGATTTGCAGCTGGCCCGGGCCCGCCTGCTCTACGGCGAATGGCTGCGGCGGCACGACCGGCGGGCCGACGCCCGGGCCCAGCTGCGCCCGGCCCACGACGCGTTCAGCACGATGGGCGCGGAGGGCTTCGCCGATCGGGCCGGGCGTGAGCTGCTGGCGACCGGCGAGACCATCCGCAAGCGGAGCGCTCCCGGCGTACCGGAGGAACTGACCCCGCAGGAGGCGCAGATAGCGCGGCTCGCGGCAGCGGGCCGGACCAACCCGGAGATCGGCGCCGTTCTTTTCCTGAGCCCGCGCACCGTCGAGTGGCACCTCCGCAAGATCTTCGCCAAGCTCGGCGTCACCTCCCGCCGCGAGCTGCGGTCGTCAGCCCGGCCAGACGGCGAACGAGCGCCTCGTGATGGGCGCCCGCCAAGATCGACATAGAGTCGACTCATGACCAGAGCGGTTGTTATCAGCGGCTACGGGCCGCCGGAGGTTCTGCGGATCGGCGAGACCGAGGTCGGGCCGCCCGGTCCGGGCCAGATCCGGGTCGCGGTGCGCTACGCCGGCGTCGGCCCCACCGACCTGGCAATCCGGGCCGGGCACCTGGACGCCGTGTTCCCGGCCGGCCCCGGCGCGGTCCTCGGCTTCGAGGCGGCCGGCGTCGTCGAGAGCGTCGGACCGGACGTCCGCGACGTGGCCACCGGCGACGAGGTGGCGGTCTTCCTGCCCGGCCTCGGCGGTTACGCCGAGCTGGTCGTGGCGGACTTCTGGGTGCCCAAGCCGGCGTCGGTCGCCTGGACCGACGCGGCCGCCCTGCCCGCCTCGGTCGAGGCCGCCGCCCGCGTCCTCGAGCAGCTCGCGCTCGGCGCCGGGGAGACGTTGCTGCTGCTCGGTGCGGCCGGCTCGGTCGGCCGGATCGCGACCCAGCTCGCGGTGGGCCGGGGTGCCACCGTCGTCGCGGCGGTCCGGCCGGGCGACTTCGCCGCGATGCGCGATCTCGGGGCCACCCCGGTCGACTACGCCGCGATCGGGAACGGCAGGGTCGACGCGGTGTTCGACGCGTCCGGCCGCGGTGACCTGCCCGGCGCGATCGCCCTGGCCGGCGGCCCGCAGCGGGTCATCACGCTCGCCGATCACCGCGCCCACGAACTGGGCGTGGCACTTTCCAACGTGATCCCGGAGGGCGTCCGCGCCGCCCTCGACCTGGTGATGTCCCAGCTCGCGGCGGGCCGGCTGGCGCTGCAGCCGCAGACGGTGGCGCCGCTGGCCGGCACGGCCGGGGTGCACGCCCGGCTGGAGAGCGGCGAGCTGCGCACGAAGGTCCTGCTCGAAATCTAACGAGGAACGGCCCGCAGGGCGATGTCGACCGTGGCGTGCAGGCCGGCCCGGTCGACACCGGCCGCGGCGTGCACGGCGTTGCCCTCGCTCACCACCATCACGTAGCGGGCGAGGGCCGCCGGGTCGGTGCCGGCCGGGAGATCGTCGGCGCGGGCCAGGCGGTCGGCCAGGGCCGCCTCGCCGGCCAGCCGGCTCGCGGCCAGGAACTCGGCGGCACTGCCGCCGGCCAGACCGCCCTGGATCGAAAGACAGCCGGCCGGACGGTCGGTCCGGGTGAGCGCGTCGGCGTTGGCCCGCAGGAATCTCTCGATCACCGCGTACGCCGTGGGCTGCGCGAGCGCCTCCCTCGCGTACGCCATGTCGATCTCGGCGTAACGCGCGACCGCACGGCGGAACAGCTGCTCCTTGTTGCCGTACGCCGCATACATGCTCGGGCGGTTGATGCCCATGGCGTCGGTGAGGTCGCTGAGCGAGGCGCCGTCGTAACCCTGCCGCCAGAACACCTCCACGGCCCGGTCGAGTGCCGTCTCCGCGTCGAATCCCCGTGGCCTTCCCTGTGGCATAGCTCATTCTAACCGATCGGTACAGAAGTGCTACGGTCACTTACATACCGAACGGTATAGAAAGAAGGACGCAGGATCATGGGACAACTCACCGGCAAGACCGCCCTCGTCACCGGGGCCACCTCGGGCATCGGCCTGGCCGCCGCCCAACGCCTGGCCGCCGAGGGTGCGCACGTCTTCCTCACCGGCCGCCGCCAGGACGCACTCGACGCCGCCGTGGCCGCGATCGGTGAGAACGCCACCGGCGTCCGCGCCGACGTGGCGAACCTCGACGACCTCGACCGGGTCTTCGCGGCGATCCGGGAGCGCGGCAACCGGCTCGACGTGCTCTTCGCCAACGCCGGCGGCGGTGAGTTCGCCGCGCTCGCCGACGTCACCTGGCAGCACTACGCCGACACCTTCAACACCAACGTGGGCGGCACGTTGTTCACCGTGCAGAAGGCGCTGCCGCTGCTCGGCCGCGGCTCCTCGGTGATCCTGACCAGCTCCAACATCGACACCAAGGGCGCCGCTTCGTTCAGCGTCTACGCCGCCACCAAGGCCGCGCTGCGCTCCTTCACCCGCAGCTGGGCGGCGGAACTGGTGGAGCAGGGCATCCGGGTCAACAGCATCGCCCCCGGCCCGATCGAGACGCCCGGCCTCAGCGGCCTCGCCCCCGACCCGGAGTCGGCCGAGCAGCTGCTCAAGGGCCTCGCCTCCGGCGTGCCGATGAACCGGCTGGGCCGGCCCGAGGAGATCGCCGACGCGGTGCTCTTCCTGGCCTCCGGCAGCAGCAGCTACATGACCGGCGCCGAGATCTACGTCGACGGCGGCGCCAGCCAGGTTTGATCAGCCTTCCACGCCGGTCGCGGTGTGGGCCGTGCCGACCGGTTTGGACTGGGACGAGCCGCGCTGGCGCAGGTAGATCGCGAGGATCGCCATCGAGGCGACGGCCAGCAGCTCCGACTGCCAGTTCTGCAGGGTCCGGTTCCAGAAGTCCGGCTCGGTCAGGTATTTCGCCCAGGTGACCGGGTCCTGCAGGTCGGCCAGCTGCTGCTCGTTGAAGGCGGCCACCCCGGCGATCGACTGGGCCAGCCAGGAGAGGACGAACAACGCGCCCATGACCAGGCCGAGCGAGTTCGAGAACAGGAACAGCCGGAAGCCGTGGACGCGGGCCCACTTCGGCGAGTTCTGATCGGCGTACACCCCGATCTTCTGCTCTTTCTCGGTTTCCCGGCCCGGTTTGTCGAGCGCTTTCGACTCGGGCGAGCCCTTCTGGAGCAGCCAGACGGTGAAGAGGATGTAGAGGAAGAACTGGAGGTACTCGGACTGCCAGTTCTCGGCCACGTCGACGCCGAAGCTGGCCGAGGTGACGTAGCGGCCGAGCGAGATCGGCGGCAGGCCCTCGGTGATCTGCTGCTGGTTGTAGTCGGCGTGCCCGGCCAGCGCCTGCAGCACCAGAACCACCAGGAAGAGCAGGCCGAAGACCAGGCCGAGGGAATTCTCCCGGAGGAATCTCTTCATCTTTGCAACAACCCCAGGACGATGACGTACGCGAGGCCGGCGGTCACGAACAGCAGCAGGAACACGAACATCGCGCGCATGTCAGCCCGCCTCCACCACGCAGTCGTACGGCTGCTCGCCGCGCCCGGTGCAGCCGGCCGCGACCACCCGCCAGCCACCGGCGAAAGCGCCCAGGAACATCGTGTCGTCGTCCAGCCGGACCTGTGCGCGCTGCCCGTACACCGCGGTGCCGAGCACTCGGCCCGGGGCCGGCAGCTTCTCCTCGAGAATGGCCTCGGAGCAGGGCTTCTCGGCCGACTCGGCGACCTCCGCGACGGTCTCCGGGGCCAGCAGGGCGCACGCGGCCGAGCCGTCACCGGCGGCGACCGCCCGGAGCAGCCCGGTCGCCGACGCGGCGGCCGCGGTGCCCCGATCACCGGCCGACGAGCAGCCGGTCAGGGCCAGCGCCAGAACCAAGAGCATTCTTCGCACCGGCCCAGAATCCCCCTGCGGGCGCTCTTCTACACATCGAAAACGGCAGCGTCACCGTGGATGGTGACGCTGCCGTCGGGTCGATCGTGGCCGGTCAGACCAGCGGGCTGCCGTTCGTGGCCGAGGTGGTCACGCTCACCGTCTCGGTCTTCGGCGGGCGGGGCTTGGGGGTCGTGTCGGTCAGGCCCGGCTGCTCG
>NZ_BOQN01000034.1 GCF_018332695.1 Paractinoplanes toevensis | reverse complement strand
TGATGTTGCGGTTGGTGACGGCGTCTCCCGTACCGGAAAGTGGGTTTGATTCTCGCGACCCCGACCTCGAAAGTGTCTAGACCTCGATGTGTGAGCCCATGATTACCGTGTGGTCGCGGGGCAGGGCGAAGTGCTCGGCCGCGTCGGCGGTGATGTAGGACGTGGCGATGAACAGGCGTTTTCGCCACAGCGCCATGGTCGGAGCGTCGCCCCGGCGCAGGGTGATCTTGGAGAGGAAGTAGGAGGCGTTCTCCAGGTCCAGGCGGCCCTCGGTCTGGGCCGGGTCGAGCAGGCGCAGCGCGGCGGGCACGTCCTGGGTGTCGGCGTAGCCGAAGCGCATCGTCACGAACATGATGCCGTCGTCGTCGTAGCCCAGGTCGTCCAGCGACACCCGCTCGGCGTCCGGCACCCGCGGGACCACCAGGGTCTCGATCGAGATGATCAGGACGTGTTCGTGCCGGACGTGGTTGTGCTCGACGTTCGCGCGCATGGCCAGCGGGGCGGACTGCATGCCACGGTTGAGGAACACGGCGGTGCCGGTCACCTTCGCGATCGTGCCGGCGCCGGAGCGCAGTTGCTCGATGAAGCCGGGCAGGGAACCCTCACGCTTCCTGCGCTCGGCCGTGACGATCACGCGGCCGCGCTGCCAGGTCGTCATCACGGTGAAGGCGATCAGGCCGATCAGCAGGGTCAGCCAGGCGCCGTGCAGCAGCTTGGTCAGGTTCGCCGCCACGAACAGCAGGTCGATCGCGACCAGAATCCCGGCCCCGGCCGCCAGCAGCCAGGGTGGGATCTTCCAGCGCCACTGGGCGATGTAGAAGAACAGCAGCGTGGTGATGGTGATCGTGGCGGTCACGGCCATGCCGTAGGCGTACGCGAGGGCGGCCGAGCTGCGGAACGCGAAGATCAGCGTGAGCACCGACACCAGCAGCAGCCAGTTGATCCACGGCACGTAGATCTGGCCGACGGCCGACTCGGAGGTGTGCGTGACCCGCAGCCGTGGCAGGTAACCGAGCTGGGCGGCCTGCGACGTCACCGAGTAGGCGCCGGTGATCACCGCCTGGGACGCGATCACCGTCGCGGCGGCGGCCAGGAGCACCAGCGGTAGCCGTAGCCAGTCCGGCGCGAGCAGGAAGAACGGGCCGCTGATGTTGCGCGGATCGTCGATGATCAGGGCGCCCTGGCCGAGGTAGCTCAGCACACACGCCGGGAAGACCAGGAACAGCCAGGCACGGCTGATCGCCCGGCGGCCGAAGTGCCCCATGTCGGCGTAGATCGCCTCGGCTCCGGTCACCGACAGGACGACCGCCGCCAGGGCGAAGAACGCGATGCCGAAGTGCCCGGCCAGGAAGGTCACCGCATACGTCGGCGACAGTGCCGCCAGGATCCCCGGGTGCCGGGCGATGCCGCCGATGCCGAGAACGCCGATCGTCCCGAACCAGACGATCATCACCGGACCGAAGACCTTGCCGACCGCGGCGGTCCCGCGCCGCTGCGGCAGGAACAGCGCCACGATGATCACCGCGGTGATCGGGACGACGGCCTCACCGAGGGACGGCTGGACGATCTTGAGGCCCTCGACGGCGGAGAGCACCGAGATGGCCGGGGTGATCATGCTGTCGCCGAAGAACAGGGAGGCGCCGAAGATGCCCAGGGCGGCGAGCCAGACGGCCAGCTTGCCGCCGTAGCGCGAACCGGACCGGCGGATCAGCGTGATCAGGGCCATCACGCCGCCCTCGCCGTCGTTGTCGGCGCGCAGGGCGAGCAGGATGTAGGTCACCGTCACGATGATCATGACGGACCAGAAGACCAGCGAGACCACGCCGTACACGTTGTCGGTGCTGACCGGCACCGGATGCGGGTCCTCCGGGTTGAAGACGGTCTGCAGGGTGTAGATCGGGCTGGTCCCGATGTCGCCGAACACCACGCCGAGCGCGCCGACGACGACCGCGAGCCGCACGCTGTCGTGCGGACTGGGATGCGCCACGACTCCTCCTCGGCCCGAATGTCACCAGAACGGACATTACGGGCCGAGGACCGGCTAATACCGGGAAATCAGCGGTGCCGCTGGACGGTGTCGGCGAGAGTCGATGCCTTCGCCCCGGCCGGCGCGGGGTACGGGTTGACGGTCCAGTCCGGGTGACCCGGCATCGGCGGGGTCTTGGTGCCGTAGAGCCACTCGGTCAGGAACGACGTCAGGTTCTGGCCGGACACCTTCGACGCGAGCCGGATGAAGTCGCCGGTCGAGGCCGAGCGGTCCTTGTACTTGGTGACCCAGGTCCGCTCGATCTGGGAGAACTTCGCGGCGCCCACCTTCTGCTGGAGGGCGTAGAGGACGAGCGCTCCCCCGTCGTACACGTTGGGGTTGAAGACGTCCCAGATCACGTCGGCCTTGAGCGGCTGCGCGGTCGGGCCGTAGCGGGCGCGCCGCTCGTCACCGCGGGCGTAGATGCTCTTGTACACGTCGTCGAGGTTGTCGTAGCCGGCGTAGTCCGGCAGGACCCCGGTCTCGAGGGCGTACTCGTACTCGTACCAGGTGGCGTGGCCCTCGTTCAGCCAGACGTCACTCCACTCCCACGGCGCGACGCTGTCACCGAACCACATGTGCGCCAGCTCGTGGGTGCCGACCGTGTCCAGCACGAACGACGGGAGGTTGAACCACCAGGTGTCGAACAGCGACAGCGTCTGGGTCTCCAGCGCGAAGCCCAGGGTGGCGTCGATGACCAGCGTGCCGTAGTTCTCGAACGGGTACCGGCCGACCTTGCCCTGCATGAAGTTGATCGCGTTGACCTCGTCGGCCGCCTTCGGCAGCAGCTCGGCGGCGAGGCGGCGCGGCACCACGTCCCGGACCGGCACGCCGCCGACCCTGCCGCGGCTGTAGGTGATGAAGTCACCGACCGCGACCTGGATCAGCTCGCTGGCCATCGGGTGGTTCTCCCGGTAGACCGAGACCACCTTGCCGCCGTGCTGCCGGGCGCTGACCTGCACGCCGTTGGCCGTGCCGGTCCAGCCGACCGGGTTGGTGATCCGGATCGTGTAGGTGGCCTTGTCGCGCGGGTGGTCGTTGCTCGGGTAGAGCTTGTGCGCCTCGTCCGGCTGGGCGGCCACGATGGTGCCGTCCGGGGTCTTCACGAAACCGGCCGGGGAGTCGGCGTTGGCCTCGATCGGCGTCGCCTTGAAGCCGGCCACCCGCACGGTGAACTTCCGGTGCGACGGCAGGGCCTTCTTCGGCGTGATGATCAGCTCTTCGCCGGAGCGGGCGAAGGCCGCGGGCTTGCCGTTCACCCAGACCTGGCCGACGGCGTCGCCGCCGAAGTCGAGGTCGAAACGGGAAAGATACTGCGTGGCGACCGCCGTGATGGTCACGTCGCCGGTGACCTGCTGAGCCGGATCCTTCTGCGGATAGGTCAGCGAAAGATCATAATTTTGTACGTCGTAGCCCCCGTTGCCGAGCAGCGGGTACAGCCGGTCGCCGAGCCCGGCAGCACCGGGAGTCGGACGATGCCCCGAAGCGGACGCGGGCCCGGCTGTGATCACCACGACACCGGCGAGGCTCAGGATCGTCGCCGATCCGAGCGCCACCAGGCGTGTTGGGACGTTACCCAATTCAGCTCTCATGGCGGCCGAGCGTAACAATATATCTAGATCAATCAGTACCACTTTTCGGCTGACCACCATCGATGATCAGAGGGGGGCGGTGCCCCCACTCACGCTGAGCCTCCCCCTCTGGTTCAGCGCGGCACCGCCCCCGGCTTGCCTATTCAGGTTCCCCTTTGTAAGGAGCGCGAGCCAGGGCGGAGACCGGTACTTCATCGGTACTTTCAGCGGTTCGGGCGGTGCCGGAGAACGCAGTCGCCGCACGTCCCGCCGCCCGGAATCCGGTAGTAGAGGCAGCAGTTGTTCCTGGTCAGAGCCCCCTGGCTGAAGGTGCCGGTGCCGGCCAGCGGCGGTAGCGCGAGCAGGCCCGCGACGAGAGTGCCGGCCCGGGCGCCGGCCGGCGGATCGACCCTGCTGATCATCGCGGCGGCGCCGGCCAGCGCCGAGCTGACATTTCCCCACAGAACCTGCGGGGACAGGCGGAAACGGGTGCGGCAGGTGGTCAGGACCGGCTCCAGGATCGCCTGGACGGCGATCCCCCGGAGGGCCTCCGGCGAGGCGGGCACGGTCGCGCTCATTACGCCGTACGCCAAGGGAAGCGGTCCCGCCGGCACCGGCCGCCACCACAGCGTGGTTCTCTCGGCCACCGGGATGCGGCCGGTGATCGCGGCCGCGCCCAGCAGCGGGGAGAGCACCCGCGCGGCGTAACCGAGGAACGCGACCGACGCGACCACGCGTTCCGGCACCGCCTCCTCGGCCAGCCCGCCCATCGCCGCCAGGGCCGACCGGGCCGCGGCGACCCGCTCGGCGAGCACGGCCGGGTCCGCCAGATCGGACCAGCGGCGCCAATCGGACAGGTCACCGGCCGGCTCCCAGCCGAAGTACGGGCCCAGCTCGGCCGCCCGGGCCAGCGCCGTCCCCGCTTCGACTCCGCTCACCGGTCGAGGGTAGTGGACGCCGATCGGAACTTGACCGGAACTTTGGGTACCGACCCTTGCTATCCCGCAAGTGACCACACCTGAGACCATTGCTGGACGTCGATGACGAAACCTCGTGGGGAGTTCCGTGTTCGCTGACCTGGTGCGCGCTCACCGTCGGCGACTCGGCATGACCCAGGAGGACCTGGCCGAACGGGCCGGAGTCAGCGTGCGCAGCGTCGGCAAGTGGGAGGCCGGCCGGATCGCGGCGCCGCGGATGTGGACGATGCGGCTGCTCGCCGACGCGTTCCGGCTCGAGGGCGCCGACCGGGAACGCTTCCTGCGCTCGGCCGCCGAGCCCGCGGTCGGCAACACCGAGATCACCCCGGCCCAGCTGCCGTCCGACCCGTCCGGCTTCACCGGCCGCGACCGCGAACTGGCCCGGCTCGACGAACTGCTGGCCGGCCCGGACCGGGCCGCCCGCGGCGTGATCATCTCGGCGGTGTCCGGCACCGCCGGGGTCGGCAAGACCACCCTGGCCATCCGCTGGGCGCACCGGGTGCGCGAGCGTTTCCCGGACGGCCAGCTGTACGTGAACCTGCGCGGCTTCGGGCCGGTCGGGCCACCGCTGCCGGCCACCGAGGCGCTGCGCGGGCTGCTCGACGGGCTCGGCGTGGCCCCGCAGCGGATCCCCGCCGACCTGGAGTCCCGGGCCGCGCTGTACCGCAGCGCGCTGGCCGGCAAGCGGATGCTGATCCTGCTCGACAACGCCGGCGACGCCGAGCAGGTCCGCCCGTTGCTGCCCGGCGTGCCCGGCTCGGTGGCGATCGTCACCAGCCGCGACCGGCTCGCCGGGCTGGCCGTCGCCGACGGCGCCCAGCTGCTGCTGCTCGACGTGCTCGACACCGAGGCCGCCCGCGAGCTGCTGGCCCGGCGGATCGGCGCCGACCGGGTCAAGGACGAACCGCGTGCGGTCGACGACATCGTGCGGTCCTGCGCCCGGCTGCCGCTCGCCCTGGCCATCGCGGCCGCCCGGGCCGCCGGCAACCCGCAGTTCCCGCTCACCGCCATCGCCGCCGAGCTGCGCGAGGCCCGCTCCCGGCTGGACGTGCTGGCCGGCCCCGACCCGGCCACCGACGTCCGCGGGGTGTTCTCCTGGTCGTACCGGAAACTCGGCCCGGACGCGGCCCGCCTGTTCCGCCTGTTCGCCCTGCACCCGACCCCGGTCGCCGGCGCTCCCGCGCTGGCCAGCCTGGCCGGCCTGCCGGCCCGGCGGATCCGCCCGGCGCTGCAGGAGCTGGTCGCCGCCAACCTGGTGTCCGAGCAGCTGCCCGGCCGGTACGGCAGCCACGACCTGCTCCGCGACTACGCCCGCGACCTGGCCGAGGAGATCGACTCGGACGCCGAGCGGGAGGCGGCCGCCCGGCGGGTGCTCGACCACTACCTGCAGTCCGCGCTCGCCGCCGACCAGTGCCTCAAAGCCTCGCGCAACCTCAGCGGCCGCCGCCCCACCGACGTCGTGCCCGGCGTGACCCCCGAGACGTTCGGCGGCGGCACCTCCGCGCTGGCCTGGTTCTCCGCCGAGCAGCCGGCCCTGCGCGCCTGCGCCGACCTGGCCGTCGCCGCCGGGCTGGACACCAAGGCCTGGTGGCTGGCCTGGGCGGTGCTCACCTACCTGGAACGACGGTGGGACCGGCGCAACTGGGTGACCTGGCAGATGCTCGCGGTCGCGGCGGCCGGGCGGGCCGGCGACATCCTGCTGCAGGCGGTCAGCCACTACAACGTCGGGTACGCGCACGCCGAGTTGGGCGACCTCGTCCAGGGCCGGTCGCACCTGACCACCGCCCTCGCCCTCTACCGGGAACTCGGCAACGTCACGGGCATGGCCGACGTACACCTGAATTTGGGAATTGTCGCCCGCCGGGAGGGCCGCTACGCCGAAGCCCTGCAGGAGGGCGGGCGGGCCCTGGAATTGTCCCGGTCGGACGGCGACCGGGTCGGCGAGGCGCGGGCCATGAACAACATCGGCTGGTGCTACCTGACGATGGGCGACAACCGGCAGGCCCTCGACTACTGCCGGCGGGCGGTCACCGTGCACGAGGCGGCCGGGAACCGGATGGGCGCCGCGCACTCGTGGGACAGCGTCGGGATGGCCCACTTCCGGCTCGGCGAGCTGACCGAGGCGGCGGCCTGCTACCGGCGGGCGGCGGCCGCGTTCCGTGACGAGCACGACCAGCAGTACCAGGCGATCGTCCTGTCCCACCTGGGTGACGCCGAGGAGGCGGCCGGGCGGCACCGGGCGGCCCGGGACGCCTGGCGCAACTCCCTGGCCATCCTCACCGAGCTGGACCACCCGGACGCCGACGAGGTGCGGACCAAGCTGACCGCCCGTGCGGTGCACTCCCAGGCCGGTTGATCCCTTTTGCTTTGATCATCGGCATGGAGTGGGTCGAGAACGTCGCGCTGCCCGGGCGCCGGGTGGTGTCGTCGCGCGAGCTGACCGGCGGGTACAGCAACCACAACGTGCTGGTCGAAACGGACGACGGCGGCCGGTTCGTGCTGCGGCGCTACCTCGGGACCAACCGGTGTGCGGTGGAGGTCGCGCTGGCCGCGCGGCTGCGCGGGGTCGTGCCGGTGCCCGAGGTGGTGGCCTTCTCCCCGTCCGATGGGCTGGTGCTCTCGGTCTTTGTGGACGGACATCCACCGTCGTCCGGTTACTCCGTCGGGGAAACACTCGCCCGGATCGGGTCGGTGTCGTTCGATGCGCCCGGGTTCTTCGGTTCCTCTTCGGACGGGCTTTCGCCGGACGGGTTCGAGCCCATCGGTGGCCTGGACGCGTTTGTCGAGCGCTGCCTGCGCACCGGGAACGCGGCCGGCTATTTGAGCGACGTGGAGCAGCAGTCGCTCCTGAAGTTCGCGGCGTCGGCCGACATATCCGATTTGTCGGGCAGTCATCAGCTCGTGCATGCCGACTACAACCCGAAGAACCTGCTTGCCTCCGGTGACCGGATCGTGGCCGTCCTGGACTGGGAGTTCGCGTTCAGCAGCTCGCCGCTCTTCGACGTCGGCAACATGCTGCGTGATCCCCGGCCGGCCGGCTTCGCCGACGACTTCCTCCGCGGCTTCCGGGACGGCGGCGGTGACCTGCCCGCGAACTGGCGGGAGCTCAGCCAGGCCCTCGACCTGTACTCGCTCGCCGACTTCCTCACCCGGCCGGTCGACCACCGGTACTTCGGGCGAGCCGTCACCCGGATCCGCGAGCTGGTGCGATGAGACGCCCGTACCCCCTGATCCTGGCCGCCCTGCTGGCCGGGTGCAGCACCCCCGCCCTGCCCGCTCCCCCGCCGGCGTCGCCGTCGGTCTCCGTCTCGGTCGCGCCCACCTGCCCGGCCGATGGCGTACGGGTGGAACTCGGCACCGGAGACGCGGCGGCCGGCCTGCGCGTCCTCGACTTCTTCCTGGTCAACTGCGGAACGGCGGTCGTCAAGGTCAAGGGCTACCCGGCCGTGCGCCTCCTCGACGAGCAGCGCCGCAACGTCTCGGTAAACATCCTGCAGGGCACCTACGTGATCACCGGGTCGGTTCCGGACTGGAACAAACCGCCGCGCGAGGTGGTGCTCCGGCCGGGCGAGCGGGCCACGGCCGTCGTCGCCTGGCGGAACACGTACGACAACCTCGCCGACCCGCCGGTCAACGCCACCCACCTGGAGATCACCCCCACCGCCGGCGGGACCGCCCAGGTGCTCACCCCGCGCGGCGACATCGACCTGGGCAGCACCGGCCGCATCGGGGTGAGCTCCTGGCAGCCTAGATCGGACCGCTGAACTGGGACTCGGCGTACCTCTGCCGGGCCTTTTCGGTGCGATCGGAGCGGAGGAATTCCGTCCAGGCCTGGTGTTCGTGGGCCACCGCGCCGAACTCCCACACGCACATCACGCCCCGGTGGGTGGTCTGCGGCATCAGGGTGAACGGACCGGCGTCGCTGATGTAGACGGTCTCCCACATCTCGTTGTTGCCCCGCCAGGTGCAGACCAGCAACAGGTGGACGTGCTCGCCGCTGAGGTGGTGGATGACGAAACCGACGTCCCCGGTGATCGCCAGCCGGCCCGCCGCGACCTCTCCGGCGAGGAAGGCCCGGGCCTCGGCCGAATCGATGCTCTGGTCCGCGCGGCACACCGCGTACCACTTCAGGTAGACGTCGGGCAGCACGAGCGGCGGACCGGGCGTGATCATCTTGGTGATGTGGCGGTAGTCCTCATCGACGTTCATGCCCGGGTGAACTCCATGATCCAGTTGGACTCCCAGGTCTGCCCGCCGTCGGCCGAGAACTCCTGCTCCCACCGCGCCGAGGTGGGCGTGATGCCGGACCAGATGTAGTGCGCCCGGATCGGCCTGCCGTCGTGGGTGTCGTCGCCGTAGAAGTCGCCGCGCCCATCGGTGAACGTGCCCACCACCGGCGGGAAGAGCAGCCCGGAGGTGCTGTTCGCCCAGTACAGCGACCAATGCTTCCGCTCGGTGTCGAACAGGCGCAGGGTGAAGCCGCGGGTGCCGAGCGTCGGGAAGTCGATCTCGTCGATGTTCCCGCCGCCCCCGAAGATCGGTTGGGAGGTCGACGTGCCGGGGAAGCTCCGCCAGTCGTCACTGCCGGCGAACAGCGTCGTCAGGCGGCGGTTGACCACGTTCCACGAGCCGATCAAGAAATCGAAGTCGTTCATGCCGGAGATCATCGCCGATTACCCCTGACAGGTTCTGTCAGCGGTCTGGCAGACTTCGGTGGATGCGCGCCGGCCGACTGCTGTCCCTGCTGCTGTTGCTGCAGAACCGCGGCCGGCTCAGCGCCGCCCAACTGGCGGCCGAGCTGGGCGTCACCAGCCGCACCATCTACCGCGACGTCGAGGCGCTGGGCGCGGCGGGCGTGCCGATCTACGCCGAGCACGGCCCGACCGGCGGTTACCAGCTCATGGACGGCTACCGCACGCGGCTGACCGGCCTGACCGCCGACGAGGCCGAGTCACTGTTCCTGACCGGCATGCCCCAGCCGGCCGCCGAGCTGGGCCTGGGCGCCCAGGTGGCCGCGGCCGAGTTGAAGCTGATGGCGGCCCTGCCCACCCCGTACCGCGAGGCGTCGATGCGGATCCGGCAGCGTTTCCACCTGGACGCCCCCGACTGGTACCGCGAACCCGACGCGGTGCCACACCTGCTCGCCGCGGCCGAGGCCCTCTGGCGCGACCAGGTGATCGAGGTGCGCTACCGCCGCTGGGCACCCCGGCCGGGCGAGGTGACCCGGCGGCTGCATCCGCTCGGCCTGGTTCTGAAGGCCGGCATCTGGTATCTGGTAGCGGCCGGCCCCCGCACCTACCGCGTGTCGTCCATCGTCGATCTGCGCCCGCTGCCCGAGACCTTCACCCGGCCGGACGGCTTCGACCTGGCCTCGTTCTGGCAGGGCAACGTCGAACGCTACGAGCAGACCGAGACCGCCGAGGTAGCGGTCATCCGCCTCTCGCCGCGGGGGGTCGCCGCGCTGCCCGGCATCATCGGCCCGAAGGCGGCCCGGGCGGCCACCCGGACACCCGCCGACGCTCACGGCTGGCAGCAGACCACCATCCCGCTGGAGAGCGTGCCGCACGCGGCCGCGACCCTGCTCCGGCTCGGCCCCGACGTCCAGGTCCTCGCCCCCGAACAGCTGGTCACCGAGATGACCGAAACCATCGAGGCAATGGCCCAGCTCTACCGCCCCCGCCCCGAAAGAATCCCGCCACCGTAAATCCTCCGGTGCAACCGTCGGTCGATCCGGCGGGGCAGGGCTGCTGGTCCCTTGGCAGGGAGCTCGGAAACGGTCACCCGGTCCTGGTCACATCGGCCGTTGCGGAGCAGGGTGCACGGCGTGTCCACCAACCAGTTGCACACGGAGCTGTTGCACCGCATGTTGGTCGCCCGTCACTTCGCCGAGCGCGGGGTCCCCGTACCCGTACTGGAAGATCTTGATTTTGTGATCGGCCTCGGTGAGGAAGCCGTGCTGATCGGGTTGTCGGCCGCGCTCGCGTCGACCGATGCCCTGGTGCGGCACCACCTGCCGGCGGATCACGCCGGCGTGCCCGGATCGCTGGTCGTTTGCGTTCATGAGCGGCCCGGCCGGCTCCCCGTGTCGTTCCGCCCGGCCCTCACGACCGAGGAGCCGGAGCCGGCCTCGGCCGAGGCGATCGACGGTCTCGACGTGGAGGCCGTGCTGGCCTGCGCGAGCCGCATCGCGCGGGCGGTGCGCTCCGGCGGTGGCACCGGGCTGATGGAGCTCGACGTGTCCGGGCCGGCCGATCCGATCGAGATCTTGACGGTACGGATGCGCGCCGCCCACGAACTGGATGACAACGCCCTGCGCGCCATCGACGGTCACGCGACCAGGCAGGTGCTCGCCGCTCTGCGGTAGGGGGCCGATCGGCCGTGACCTTGATCTTCCCGGTCCGTCGCTCTGCCCGCTCTGTTCCGCCTGGCCGGACTGATCGTCGCCCGGATCAAGCGCGGCGAGATCAGTCCGGAGGATGCCGACCGGGCGAAGATCTGATCAGACCGCGACGTCGATGTAGACGCGGTCGGACAGTTCGGCCACGTTGTACCTCTGCACGCCGCTGGCCCCGAGAGCGATCGAGACGTACCCTTCGTAGTCACCGACGACCGCGTAGGACATGATGCCGGCCAGGCCGGTGCGGTGGATCCCGGAAACGGTCGGGGTGCCGTCGGCGCGGTGCGCCTGAGCCGGGTGCAGCACGATCAGGATGAAGGCATATCCCGGCATCGACACCTTCTCGCCGGAACCGTCACGGCGAACCTCTTTGACGTATTTGGCCGAGTAACCGGGTAGGGCGCCGGGAATGTCGAGGACGAGACGGTCGTAGCCGTCCTGGTGCGCCGCATAGCGAATCCCGGTGATCACCGGGACCGGCGGAACCTTCGGCGTGTGGGTGACGGTGATCGGGCCGGTCCCCCAAGGAGACGTGGCCGGAGCCGCGATCTGCCGCGCCTCCGTCGTGCGTGAAGTCGTGGGTGAAGTCGTGGGTGAAGCGGAGCTGGGCGGCGGGCTGGTGGGTGTCGCCGTCGGCGACGGTTGAGCGCATCCGCCGACAACAGCGAGCGCGATGAGGAAGATGCCTGCTTTGGTTCCCTTCATGGCCGTGGCCTCCGTCGATAGTGCAGCGTGAGACCAGGCTAGGCATTGTTCACCGCGGTGTAGTCACGGTTTCGTGCCGTCACCGGGGGCGAACGAGTGGACGTAGGCCAGGGCCGCGTTCAGCGCCGCCCGGAGCGGGCGGGTGTCCCGCAGGGTCTGGCTGAGGAGTGACCCGCCCTGCAGGGCGGTGAGCAGGGCGAGCGACAGCTCGTCGAGGTCGGTGCCGGCGCGCAGTTCGCCTCGGTCCCGCATGGCCAGCAGGCTGGCGTTGAGCAGGGACTGCCACCGCAGGAAGCCGTTGCTGAGATCCGCGCGGGAGTCCTCGTCGGCGGCGCCCAGCTCCCCCGCCAGCGAGCCCAGCGTGCAGTCGCCGCGGCCGTCGTTCTGCTCCTGGCGCTCGATCGCCGCGTCGGCCCAGGCGCGCAGCGCGCCGAAACTGTCGAGGGTGCCCATCATCGGCTGGTCGGGGACGGGCGCCGCGTCGGCCTGGCGGGTAATGACCGCCCGGATCAGCGCCTGCTTGCTGTCGAAGTAGTGGTAGAGCTGCGAGCCGCTCACCCCGGCGGCCTTGCGGACGTCCTCGGTGCCGGTGCCCGCGACACCCTGCCGGGCGATGAGCTCGGTGGCCGCCTGCAGGATGCGCTCCCTCGTCGCCTGTCCTTTGCGGGTCAACCGTTGCGTCATGCGACCAGCCTAACGGAATGGGTTGCGCAACCCAAAAACCGTGCTAGAAATTGGGTAGCCCAACCCAGAAAGAGGTTTCCCATGTCCGACCTCAGCGGAAGAACCGCCCTCGTCACCGGCGCCACGGCCGGTATCGGCCGGGCCGTCGCGCTCCAGCTGGCCGCTCGCGGCGCCGACGTCGTCGTGCACGGCCGCGACCCGCACCGCGGCGCCGAGGTGGTCACCGAGATCGCCCGGACCGGCGGGCGGGCCCGCTTCGTGGCCGCCGACCTCACCGACGCCGACGAGGTCGCCCAACTGGCCGCCGAGGCCGGCGACGTGGACATCCTGGTGAACAACGCCGGCATCTACGCCTTCACCAGCACCCCGGACACCAGCGCGCAGAGCTTCGACCGGCACGTCGCGATCAACACCCGGGCCCCGTTTCTCCTGGTGGGCGCACTGGCACCGGGCATGGCGAAGCGCGGCCGCGGTGCCATCGTCAACGTCACGTCCACCGCGGCGACCTCGGCCGCGCCGGTCGGAGCGGCCTACGGCGCCTCCAAGGCCGCGGTGGAACTGCTCACCCGCTCCTGGGCCACCGAGTTCGGCGCGGCCGGCGTCCGGGTCAACGGCGTCTCGCCCGGCCCGGTGCGCACCGCCGGGACCGAGCGGATGCTGGGCGAGAACGTCGAGATCCTCGGGCAGGCCAACCTGCGCGGCCGGGTGGGCGATCCGGAGGAGATCGCCGAGGTCGTCCTCTTCCTGGTCGACGACCGCAGCAGCTACATCAACGGCACGGTCGTGGTCGCCAACGGCGGCGAGCGCAGCGCACTGCCCGGCTGAGCTTGATATTACGCTTGGCGATATATAACGCTGGGGGTAGCATCAGCCGTCATGCAGGAACCGACACTCACGAGGCAGGTGCGGCATTACCGGCGGTTGCTCCGGGCCTATCCGCGGGCCTATCGCGACCACCGCGGCAGCGAGATCATCACCACCCTGCTGGAGATGGCGGAGGACGGGCGCGGCCGGCCCGGCCTCCGGCAGACGCTCCACCTGGTTCTCGCCGGTCTGCGGCAACGCTTCCGGCTGCCGGCCCGCCGCCCGCTCGTGTGGGTGGCGGCCGTGCTGGCCGCGGCGGCGCTGGGCGCGGCTGGTTCCGCGGCCGGCACCCGGCTGGGCTGGCAGACCGCCGGTTCACTGCCGAGCGACCGCGAGTTGCGCGCGCTCAACGCCGCGATGACCGGCATGCCCGCCGACGCCGCCGTCTACCGCGAGGTGTCGGCGATGAAGGGCCCGCACGCGCTGGTGCGCGCGGACGGCGGCGGCGACGTCTCCCCCCAACGCCTTCGCGCCGCGCTGACCGCCGCCGGTTGGCATCTCACGTCGTTCGAGGAGCAGCAGGGTTCCCTGGTCACCGGCACCGACCTCAAGGGCCGCACCCCGATCAGCGGTGTCGACTATACGGCGACCAAGGGCTCGCTGAAGCTCGACGGTAACGGCTGGGCCATCACCGGCGAGGCCCGCCGGGGCGAGACCGTGACCGCGATGTACGGCACGGCCGTCTGGCCGCGTGAGGCGGCCGCGGTGCGCCCGCTGACGATCGGCGGGCTGCTCGCCGGCGCCCTCGCCGGGTGGCTGCTGGTGGCCGCGTTCGCCTACCGGGTGCGCCGGAGCGGATGGCCGGCCTCGGCGACGGCCACGGCCGCCTTCGCCGCCGCGGCTTGGCCGGCCCACCAGCTCTACCGCGAGGCGTACGACGTGATGATGTACGCCCACGGCTCCCCGTACCCATACGTCGTGCGCGGCCCGGTCGACAGCACCCTGCCCCTGGCCTGCGCCGTCATCGCCGTGCTGGCCATCGCGGTGGCCGCCGCGCTCGCCACCCGGCCGCGCCGTGATCCGGTGGCGGTGCCCGGCTAGTTTTCTGCGCATGACCCACGCCGGGCTCGAGATCACCGCCGACCTCGTCCGGGAGCTGGTCCACGACCAGCACCCGGACCTCGCCGATCGCCCGGTCCGGCTGGGTGCGCGCGGCTGGGACAACCAGTTGTGGCGCCTCGGCGACGACCTGGCCGTCCGGCTGCCCTGGGCGACCGGCTCGGCCGACGAGCTGCTGCGCAACGAGCGCACCTGGCTGCCCGGGCTGGCCCCGCGGCTTCCGCTGCCGGTTCCCGTTCCGCAGCGTTTCGGCGAGCCCTCCGCCCGGTTCCCCCGCCCCTGGCTGATCACCACCTGGGTCCCGGGCAGCCCGGCCGACCGGTTCCCGGTGACCCGCGGCGCCGACGCGGCCACCGCACTGGCCGCCTTCCTGACCGCTCTGCACCGGCCCGCCCCGGCCGGCGCGCCCACCGGCCGCGACCGCGGCGGCCCGCTGGCCGACCGGGCCGAGGGTTTCGCCCGCGGGGTCGCTGCCGCCACCGGGCGCGGCCTGATCGACGACCCGGACGCCGTCCGAGCCGTCTGGCACGACGCGGTCACCGCTCCCAAGTGGACCGGCCCGGCCATGTGGATCCACGCCGACCTGCACCCGGCCAACGTCCTCACCGCCGGCGGCACCCTGTGCGGCGTGATCGACTTCGGCGACCTGTGCGCCGGCGACCCGGCCTACGACCTTTCCGCCGCCTGGCTCCTGCTGCCGGACGACAGCGCCGCCGGCTTCCACGCGGCCTACCGCCCGGCTCCGGACGCCGCCACCCTGCGCCGCGCCCGCGGCTGGGCGATGGCCCGTGCCCTGAGCGGCATCCTCATCGGCGACGCCGGTGTGCGGGGCCTCCCCGGCGGCAAAGCGACCTGGGCCGCGCCGGCCCGCGCCGCCCTGCACCGGCTCATCGCGACGGATTCCCCGCCGGGTGCAACCTGAGGCCGGGTCGCGCGCCTCTGACTCTCGACGACGAAGGGGCCATTGCCTAGTGGATGCCGAAGACACCGAGAGTTTTCGGGAGTTCGTCGGGGTCCGGTTCGAACCGTTACCGGCCCTGGCCTACCTGACCTGCGGTGACTGGCAGGCCGCCGAGGACGCGGTGACCGGGGCGCTGGCGCGGCTCTACCTGCGCCGGAACCGCCCGCGCCGGTCTGGCCCTCCTTCAGCCAGGCGCCTCACCCGCCGTCACCTCGCCGATCTGCCCGATCTGCCGAACACACATCTCGGCTGGAACTGGAGGTCCCGGCGATCTTCCTCACCGATGAACTGGTCCTGGCATCGCTCAAGCCCGCCGAACCGCCGGACGATGTGGAGCAGCATGTGCTGCTTCGGCGCGAAGCCTCCGACACCGGTCGGGTCTTTACTATCGGACGGCTCCTACCCCGGCTCACCCGCCATCATGCGGAGAACACGCTACGGCTGTGGCAACTCGGAGACCGCCTCGATGGCCTGAAGCAGGTTCCCGAGCTGGTTGGAGAGCTGCCATGCGCCTTTCGCGGCCTCGTGACAGCCCCATATAACGCCGCCTGCTGCCGCTGGTCTTGCTGAAGTGGGTTACGGCTCCACGCGCGGCAAACATGACTTTTGTCAACCGTTCCTCTGACTCCGCTCACTGGGTTGAGCGTGCTCCGGCAACGAGGCTTATCGGTGAAAGCGGAAGCCTGACGGATCATTATCAGCAGGAGGAACGATGACACATCGGCAACGGCTATCGATGATCGTCGCCGCGTTGGTCGCGGCGTTGGGGCTCAGCTTCACGGGTGCCGGCGTGGCCAGCGCCGCCCCGCGGGCCGCGGCGGCCCCGTCGCCCGTGGCCGCCCTCGCCACACCGATCACCGGCACGGCCGACAACGGCTCCTTCGCCGGCACCTTCACGCCGTCGCAGTTCACCACCCAGAACGGCAACGTGCTCGCCACCGGCCTGCTCACCGGTACGGTCAGTGACTCGTCCGGCGCCCCCATCGGCACGGTCAGCCGCACAGTCAGCATGCCGGTGACCGTCGCCGCGGTGACGTGTCAGGTGCTGAACCTCGTGCTCGGCCCGCTACACCTCGACCTGCTCGGCCTGGTGGTCGACCTGAACCAGGTGCACCTCGTGATCACCGCCGTCCAGGCAGCCGGCAACCTGCTCGGCAACCTGCTGTGCGCCATCACCCACCTGCTCGACGGCACCCCCACCGCCGGTGGCCTGGCCGCGCTCCTCAACGCGATCCTGGCTCTACTCGGCCAGCTCTGACTCGTTCAGGCCCGGCCGGTACCTCCAACGCAGCCGCATCCCGCCAGATGCGGCTGCGTTGCCGTGTCATTGGAACCAGCCGGCACCCTCGGCCAGGCGCACCGCCTCCAGGCGATTGCGGGCGCCGGTCTTGCGGAGGATCGCCGACATGTAGTTGCGAACGGTGCCGGTGCTCAGGTGCAGCTCGGCGGCAACCTCGGTGGACGGCACACCCGACGCGGCGACGCTCAGCACGTTGAGCTCGCGCGGCGACAATGGACTGCGAGGCGCCGTCACCATCGCCACCGCCAGGCTCGCGTCGATGACCCGCTCACCACGCACCAGCCGGCGAATGCCGCGGACCAGCTCGCACGGGGCGGCCTGAGTGCCGACGACACCGTCGATGCGCAGGTCGAGCGCCCGGTTGAGTAGACCCGACTCGTCCGGGCCGGCCAGCACCAGGGTGGCGCAGTCGGGCTGCTCGGCGCCGAGCCGGGCAATCGTCGTCAGGCCGTCGCCGGCCAGCAGCGCGACATTGACCACGGCCACATCCGGCGGCACCGCGCGGGCCATGTCCAGCGCCTGGTCGAGGGTGCCGAGGTCGGCGACCACCTCGAAGTCTTCCTCCAGGGACAGCGTGGCGGTCAGGGCGCCACGCAGCAGATTCATGGGTTCGACGAGCAGGATGCGAATCACGATGGCCTCCCAGCCAGGGTCAAAGCTTCGGGACGGCCGAACTGATGCCGGCCGGTTTCCGGATCCCTGCGGGAGTCGATTCAGCTGGGAGGACCTGCATAGCGGACGGTACGTCCGCGCGCGACGACATCAGCGGGCAGCCGACCGCCGACCGCAGCGACGTCAGGCCGCCACGACGACGAGACCATGCCCGTCGCGGGGGTATTGCCGCCGCCGGAGTCATGCGCCTGGCCGGCGGGAGTGGAGCGATTGCCCGGCTGCCGCGCCGGGGCGGGAGAAGGCGCGGTCGGCTTCTGGGCCTGCGCCGCAGGCGACGTGGCCACGCCGGACAGCCCAGACCCCGAGGCGAGGGCCGGGAATTGTGGACCCACAAGTGACAAAAGCGATGGGTACGGCAATGAGGTGCCCAGCGAAGCCGCGGTTCGCGTCAAAACCGACGCCGGAGCCGGCGACAGCACCGGCAGTTGCGGCGACGACCGCGGCTGAACCTGAGCGAGGCCGGGCAACTGCGACCACGACGGCACCCCGACCTGCGGCCACGACGGCAGTTGAGCCTGGGACCACGGCGGGAGCTGGACCCACAGCAACGGCGGCAGCTGGGCCCGTGACGGCAACGGGAGCTGGACCTGCGGCAAGGCCGGCAGCTGGACCAGCAAGGACGGGAGCTGGATCTGCAGTCGCAACGGCAGTTGGGTCTGCGACTGACCGGGCAGCAGCGGCCGCGACGGCAGGTGGGCTTGCGGCGGGCTGGGCAGCTGGCGCGATGAGGACGGCTGCGGCAATGCCGGAAGCCCGGTCATCCGCCGATCGGTCGGCTCGGGCCGCGAGAGACGGTCGGCGGGGGACGACAGTTTTGGCCGGGTGATCGGGGTCCGGGCTGCGGCCACCGTGGTCCGGGCGGCCTGAGCGCCCGTGCCGGACACAGGCCGGCGGGGCTTCGGTGTCCGGACCTGCACCCGCTGGGCCCTCTCGCCGTCGCGGATGCTCTGCATCCGAGTCGCTTGAACCTTCGGGGCAGGGGTCTTCTTCGGCGCGTGGGCCTCGGGCGGGCGAACATCAGGCACCTCGATCGCCGGCAGATCGGTCCTCTGCGAGCTGGCCTTCGAAACGATCTCCCGCGAAGGGGTCGCCTTCGCCGCGGGCGCCTTGGAAACGGTGGCCCTCGAAGTGAGCGGCTTCGAAATGTTCGACTTCGGCTTTGGAGTGATCGGCTTCGGTTTTGCGATGGCCTTTGTGGCGTCGGCGGTCTTTGCCTTGATCGCAGTGATCGGATCTGAGGCCCCGGTTTGCATGGTCGGCTGTCCGATCGAACCGGCATCCGCTCGCGCCGCGTGGTCGAAGAGGCTCAGCCCCAGATACACCGCCACGGCCACGCCGAGCAGCACGAACAGGCGGACAACGCGCCGAGTTGCCTCGGGCGCACCGTCCTCTCCTGTCGAAATGCCGCTCCGCATTCAAACTTCAGTACCCATTCCTGACAGGCCGACACTGATCGATACGGGCGAATCTACGATCAAGCCGTCGCCGCGTACTCAGCCGGTGATCTTGAATTCACCCAGGCACCGTCAGAGGCGGTGTTCTTGTCGTCGGCTACGAACGACGCGCGGCCCCGGTACGGCTGGTTCTTCACCAGCGCGGCCTGCGGGCTGGGCGACGGTTCCCACGACGAAGCCGCCCTCGACCACCAGCTTCTCCAGGCTGCCGACCGTCAACAGGCGGGCCAGCGGCGCCCAGTTCGCGAAATCGTAGCGAGGCACGCGCCAGCTCCCACCGGACCGGTGATCAAGACGCGCGATTATCACCCACCCGCAGCCGATCGCGCCGCCCCATACCTGGGCAAACAACGGCGGAGACTCGCGCTGGACACGGCGGTGCTGGCTACCCGCACTTACCTGCCGCCGAGCGAGCGCGCTGCCCTGGAACGACCACACGGTGTGACCCCGACTCCGAGCTGCTCTCGGGGCGAGCTCGCGCTGATGGGTGGGCCTGACCGTGGCTTGGATAGTCGCTACGTTGGGCGTCATGGGGATACTCGGCCGCTTTGCCGGCGTGACGGTCGACTGCCAGAATCCGCGGAGGCTGGCCGATTTCTGGTCGGCGGTGCTCGGCGGACGAGTGACGGAGTCCCTCCCCGGCTGGCGGCGGGTGACTGTCGATGACGACACGCCGGTGTTGACGTTCCAGCCGGTACCAGAACCCAAAGTTGGCAAGGCGCGACTGCATCTGGACATCGCCGTCGCTGACGCCGACGAAGCGGTGGATCGGATCGAGGCCCTGGGCGGCCGGTGGACCAGCGAACGACACGACTACCCCGAAGGCATCGTCCTCGTCATGGCCGACCCGGAGAACAATGAATTCTGCGTCGTGCAGTACTACTACAAAATGTAGTATCTGCTGATCCGGGTGGCTCGATCGGTGCAGCTCAATGACTTGACCTGCCAGGAGTCGCCGTCCATTGGGCACTTACCGGTAGGAGCGGAAGGGGCGCAGGCTCGGCGTCGATCTCCGTTTGCCTACGAATCGAAGGTGGGTGAAGTGGATCAGTGGGCTGAGCTGCCGCGATGAAAGTTGTGCCGGTCGGGCGCCAAGGTGACCAGGCTGCCGCCGCACCGTCAATGTGCCCCGCAGCGGCTGGAGGTCGCCGCGGCGCAGACCACACAGCCCATTATCCGATCCGCGGGCGGGAATACGGTGGCCGTTACCGTCTACGTCTGCTCCCCCACAGACGTTGCCGCAGAACCGACCGGAGTCATCATGAATACCGTTCCATCCCCCAAAGAATCTGCACTTCGCGGCCGCGAGCCCACGAGGGCCATCGTCGCGCTGGTTCTCGGCCGGGCCACTGACGGCCCGCTATGACGCCGAAATCGGTACCCCGGGTGACGATCGCCGATCTTGGCGCCTGGCTGCTCAAGGGCAACGCCGACCAGGCCGACCTGGCCGGGCGCTTCGCCGCCGAACCACACGTGACCCAGTGGTGCGTCCAGCCCAGCTACCGCACCCGGCTCATGCGGGCCGGCCAGCCGGTGGTGTTCTGGGCCAGCGGCAGCCGACGACGCGATCTGGCGTACGGAATCTGGGGCTGCGGGCAACTGACCGGGCCGGCCCGGCAGGACCCGGCGGACGGCCGCTGGAAGGCCTCGCTGGAGCTGACCATCGCGCCGCCCACCGCCTGGGTGAGCCGGCAGGTGATCCGGGCCGACGCCGCCTTGGCGGATCTCGAGGTGCTGCGCCAGCCGCAGGCCGCCAACCCCTCCTTCCTCACCGCCGCACAATTCACAGTTGTCCGGCGATACCTATCCGGCTGAGACGCCGCAACACATGATCAGTCTCCTGACGACCCTGTTGGTTGCCGCGGCCGCGGTTGTGGTCGAGGTCCTTGATTTCTGGCACACGGCCCACGGTCCGCCGGCACTGCTCGTCTGCCGATCAGTGGAGCCGGGCGATCGGACTGGCCTCGAGGCTCTCGAGCAGAGCCGCCGGGTCCTCGTAGGTCGCCACCGCACCCCGGCTCTCCAACTCGGCCGCGCTGGTACCGCCGCAGGTCAGCCCGATGCAGGGGATGCCAAGCCGGGCAGCCGCCTCGACGTCCCAGACGGAGTCACCCACGAACACGCACTGTTGCGCGTCGACGCCGGACTGATCCAACGCCGCTTGCAGAATGTCGGGTGCGGGCTTGCTCTGCTTCGCATCGTCCGAGCTGGTCGCCGCGGCGATCACGTCGTCGGCATCGATGACCCGGCGCAGCGTCTCCAGCTCGTCCTTCTTCGCCGAACTGGCCAGAACCACCGCCAGTCCGCGTTCCGCACACGCCCGCAGGAGGTCAGCGGCGGCCGGCAGCGGCCGTAACTGCTCCCACCACGGCTGGTAGAACTCGTCGTGGGCGTCGGCGATCCCCTCCTCGGCGGCATCGCCCAGCAGGTGGTCCAGCAGCATGTCGGAGCCCATGCCCACGGCCCGGTGCACCTCGGCCATCGGCACGTCGTGCCCGTACCGCCGCAGGGCCTGCCACCAGGCCACTGCGTGGAGATAGGTGCTGTCGACCAGAGTGCCGTCAACGTCGAAGAGGATTCCCGATCGGCTCACAGCGGCCGGTTACCCAGGTTGTCGCCACCCAACCGCCGGGTGTTTGAGTCGCACGACTGGCGGTATCCCGGTGTGGTGAGGAGACGTCATGAGTCTCGTACGAGTTCGTGGTGGTCGCCAACCGCCTCCCGGTCGACGAGGTGACCGCGGAGGACGGCAGTCTCAGCTGGCGCGGAGCCCCGGCGGGCTGGTCAGCGCGCTGCAACCGATCGTGCGGCGGCAGGGCGGGGCCTGGGTCGGATGGACCGGTCAACCGGGTGACGCGCCGGAGCCGTTCGACACCGACGGCATGCACCTGCGCCCGGTCGCCTTGAGCGAGGACGACGTCGACCAGTATTACGAGGGCCAGTCCAACGGCACCATCTGGCCGCTGTTCCACGACGCCGTCGAGCAGCCGACCCACCGCCGGCCGTGGCGTCAGGCCTACGAGGCGGTGAACCGCCGGTTCGCCGAGGCGGCCGCGCAGCTCGCCGCGCCGGACGGCACCGTGTGGGTCCACGACTACCAGCTGATGCTGGTGCCGGCCATGCTCCGCGAGTTGCGGCCGGACCTGCGCATCGGGTTCTTCCTGCACATCCCGTTCCCGCCGGTCGAACTGTTCATGCAGCTGCCCCGCCGACGGCACCGTGTCCAACGACGACGTGGTGCTGGTGCAGGTCGCCACCCCGAGCCGGATGCGGGTCCTGGAGTACCAGGAGTTGCGGGCCCGGGTGGAGCGCGAGGTAGGCCGGATCAACGGCGAGTAC
>NZ_BOQN01000033.1 GCF_018332695.1 Paractinoplanes toevensis | reverse complement strand
CCGTTCGCGTTACGGACCCCCTCTCGGGTCAGTACACCTAGGGCAGGGCCGGCTCCGGGTCGCGGAGCCGGCTCACGTCCTGGCTGGGTGGGGCGCCGAACTGGCGGTGGTACTCCCGGCTGAACTGCGACGGGCTGTCGTAACCGACGGTGCGGCCGACGCCGGTGACGTCGCCGGGGCGGGTGGCGAGCAGCAGCCGGGCCTGCTGGAGGCGGATCTGTTTCTGGAACTGCAGCGGGCTGGTCGCGGTGACGCCCTGGAAGTTGCGGTAGAAGGCGGAGACGCTCATCCCGGCCAGCTGCGCGAGGTCCTCCACCCGGAACGGCTCGTTGTAGTGGTCGCGGATCCAGTGGATCACCCGGGCGACCTGGGTGAGGCTGCTGTCGGCCAGGCCGAGCTGGCGTACGGGGGCGCCCTGCTCGCCGGTGAGCACCCGCCAGAGGATCTCGCGTTTGATCAGTGGGGCCAGCACCGCCCGGTCGCGGGGGGTTTCGATCAGGCGCAGCAGCCGGACCACCGCGTCGAGCAGCTCGGCCGGGGCGTCACTGACCGCGAGGCCGCTGGGCGCGCCGCCGGGAACGGGCGGCAGGTCGCCCGGGCCGGCTTGGAGCAGCAGCTCGGCGACGGCGGCCGGGCGCAGCAGCAGGCCGAAGCCGAGCGCCGGCCGGTCGGGGCTGGCCCGCAGGAACTCGCCGGTGACCGGCATGTCCACCGAGGCGATCAGGTACTGACCGGCGCCGTACTCGTAGACGCGGTCGCCGAGGGCGATCCGCTTTGCCCCCTGGGCGATGACGGCGAGGATCGCCCCGGACATCGCCGGGGCGGGCGGGGTGGCATGGTCGATCTTCGAGATGAGTACGTCGTCGATGGGTGAGCGCTGGTCGGGCCGGGCGTGCCGGGCGCACAGGCTGCGCAACTCCTCGATACTCATGACCCGATCCTCCCGCCCTTGAGAGAATCAGGCAAGTCCTCGCGGCGATCGTTCTAACGTTTTACCTGCTGAGCGCGGTTGACTTTCCTCATGAACATCAACCACGGTTTCCACGCCACGATGAATGCGCAACCCGGCCGGGGCGACGAGGTGATCGCGCTGCTGCTCGCCGCGCCGTCGCTGCCGCACCCGGATTGCATCGTCTTCCTGGTCGGCCGCTCGGCCGGCAACCCCGACGTCGTGCACGTCACCGAGGGCTGGAGCAGCCCGGAGGCGCACGCCGCGTTCTTCGCCACCGCACCGGCGCAGGAGCTGGTCGCCGCGCTGCAGCCGCTGCTGACCGGCTCGGAGTACTCGGACGAGGTCCCCGTCGGCGGAAAGGCGTTCTGAGATGGAACTCGACCCTGACCTGAAGGCGCTGCTCGCCGCCATGCCGACGATGCCGCCGCTCAACGAGGAGACGCTCGCGCAGATCCGGCCGTATGCCGCGCCGCCGGCGCTCGACAGCCCCTCGGTGGACCGGCAGGAGATCGACGGCCCGGCGCGGCTGACGATCCTGCGCCCGGCCGGGCCGGCGGCGGCCACCCCACCGCCGCTCGTCTTCTGGATCCACGGCGGCGGCATGGTCATGGGGAACCGCTACTCCCAGCTCGACATCCCCGTGGAGTGGCTGGAGCGGTTCGGTGCCACCGTGGTCTCGGTCGAGTACCGGCTGGCGCCCGAGGCTCGCGGCACCGAACTGGTCGAGGACTGCTACCGCGGGCTGGCCTGGGCCGCCGGGAACCTGGCGATCGACCCGGCCCGGATCGTCGTGGCCGGTGCCAGTGCCGGCGGTGGGCTCGCCGCCGGGGTGACGCTGATGGCCCGCGACCGCGGCGACCTGCCGATCGCCGGGCAGGTGCTGATCGGGGCCATGCTCGATCACCGCAACGACGCCGCGTTCGACGGTGCGCCCGTCGTGTGGACCCGCGAGATGAACGAGTTCGGCTGGCGCAGCGTGATCGACGGCGGCGAGGTGCCGGCGTACGTCTCCCCCGCGCTCGCCGAGGATCTGTCCGGCCTGCCGCCCGCCTACATCGACGCCGGTTCGGCCGAGCTGTTCCGGGACGAGAACGTCGCGTACGCGAGCCGGATCTGGGCCGCCGGCGGCCGCGCCGACCTGCACGTCTGGACCGGCGGGAGCCACGGGTTCGACGCCCTCTTCCCGGCGGCGCCGATCTCGGTCGCGGCCCGGCGGGCCCGCACCGACTGGGTGGGCCGGCTGCTCAGCGGTCGCTGAGGGCTTGGGCCAGGAAGTCCTTGGCGTCGATGACGTTGCACTCGGCCAGCTGGAGCGGACCGCCCGTCTCGGTGAGACGGGCGGTCTCCGCGCCACCCGCGTAGTACGGGGCGAAGCCGAGGTCCTTGATCAGGCGCGCGGCGGTGAGCCGGGCGGCCGGCTTGTCGGTGCAGACGAACTCGGCCAGCAGCGGGTCGTGGCCGCGGCGCCGGGTCAGCACGTCGGTCGGCAGCGTGTTGAACGCCTTCGCCCAGAACGCGTCGGGCGCCCACTCCATCAGCAGTTCGAGGCCGCTGCGGCCGTCCGGGGTGGCCTCCGGCGGGTTGGTCGCGTCGATGACGACCTTGCCGGCCAGGTTGCCGGCGGTGAGGTCGATCGCCTCGTGCGCCGACTCCCAGGTGGGTGCGAACAGGACGGCGTCCGCGTACGCCGCCGCGTCCGCCACTCCCATGGCTGTCACGTGGTCACCGAGGCGGCCGGCCAGGTCGGTCAGCTGCTCCGGGTGCCGCGACGTGACAGCCACGTCGTGCCCGCTCTGCGCGCACCACTCGGCCAGGGTCGCGCCGAGCTGTCCTGCTCCGATGACGCCGATGTGCATGTAGTCAGCGTGCCAAACTTCAGCAGCCCAGGTGCCGGATCCCGACATTCGCGGCGACGATGCCGGGCACCGCGGCGGCCGGGTCGACCCGGGTGCGCAGCGAGGGGGTCCAGCCGGCGTCGGCGGCCAGGTCGGGGTCGTAGGCCGCGTTGTAGGCGGCGACCAGGTCGACCGGCTCGGCTCGACGGCTGCCGTACTGGACGAGCGAACCGATCGCGGTGATCTTCGTGCCCTTCCAGTAGTGGATCACGTCGGCGGTGGGCACGTCGGCGCTGAGCTTGAAGTAGTTGTTCTCGGCGTAGATCGCCGACTCGAAGCCGACGCCCAGCGAGTATTGATACGTCTCCTCATCGGTGGCGACGAAGAGGTTGTCGTACACGTCGACCTGACCGAACCGGACCCGCGGCGCGCGCTGGCCGACGTTGCCGAACCGGTTGTGGTGCACCGTCACCCGCAGCTTGCCGACGTCCACGCCGGGCGTGTCGGTCGAGCCGATCAGCATCGTCTTGTCGTGGTCGTAGTAGTCGTTGTACGACACGGTGATCAGGTCGGAGCCGCGGATGAAGTCGGTGGCGCCGTCGTGCACCTGGTACGGCCGGCCGAAGTAGAGCGGCTGGTCCTCGTCGTGGTTGTTGCCGTCGCTGAACGTGTTGTGGTCGATCCACACGTTCGTCGCGCCGGACAGCGACACCAGGTCGTAGAGCGAGTTCCAGTTGCCGGTCGCGCCGTCGGTCGGGTCCCAGGCCGGGAAGCAGTCGGCCGCGTCGACGACCTCGAGGTTGCGCACGATCACGTTGGTGACATTGGTGAGCACGAGGCTGCCGTGACTGATCCGGCCGTTGTTGATGCCGATGATCGTGGTGTTGCTGCCGACGATCGCCTTGATCTGGTCGCCCTGCGCCTTCGCGGACCGCACCCGGGCTTCCTCGACGGGACCGGTCGGCTTCGTGGCCCGGCCCCACACGGCCGGGTCGTAGGCGGCCAGGAACGCGTCCGTCGAATAGGCCGGATCAGTGAAGGCGGCGCACGACTGGCCCTCCATCATGTCGATCCGGCCGCTCACGTAGACGATCTTCGGGTCGTTGCCGGCGACCGCGGCGACCAGCTCGTCGCGGTTGTGCACCACCACGCTCGTGGCCGCGGACGCGCCACCGGTCGTGCCGGTGCCGGACGCGGCCCAGCCGTCGTTGGGCGGGAGCACCTGCTGACCGAGGACCAGGGCCCCGGCGGACACTGTGGAAGCGTCCGCCGGGGCGGCGCCGGCCACTCCCAGCGCGGCGACAGCGATGAGGACGGCGGCGGCAGAACGAGTCTTGGGCATGCTGGCTCCGGAAGCTTCAGGAAAGCGCTTGCCTGGCTACCGTCACACGGAGATCGCCCGCAGTCAATGCTCGGGACGACGCAGGAAGTTTGCAGTCGTCGATCATTCGTCGACCGGCGGCCACGACACTGAGGAACGCCGTGCAAGTGGCGATCAAGTGGGCTCCGCCAGACTCCCGGGCGTCCTGACACGACCACGACCCGAGGGGGAGTCTGTGCCCGTCACGACCACGCCGTACACCCATGAAATGGTCATCATCCACCGCGTGTTCCGCCGCGAGGCGGCCATGCTGCCGCGCCTGGCCGACGGGGTGCGCACCGGAGACACCGGCCGGGCCGGCCGGATCGCCGACGCCGTCCGCGAGTACGCCGGCGGCCTGCACCACCATCACCAGCTCGAGGACGAGCTGATCTGGCCCAAGCTGTACCGGCGGGCTCGCCTCTACGACGACCTCGTCGAGCGGATGGAGTCGCAGCACAAACTGCTCGACGGCACGCTCACCGTCATCGCGGGCATCCTGCCCCGGTGGGAGGCCGGGGCCGCCGCCCATCTCCGGGCCGTGCTCGTCGAGGCCCTGCAGGACCACATCTGCGTGCTCACCGAACATCTCGACGACGAGGAGGCGCAGATCCTGCCGCTGATCGCCGACCATCTCACCGTCGCCGAGTGGGACGAGGTGGGCCGCCGCGGCCTGGAGAGCATCCCGAAGAGCAAGGTGATGCTGGCCCTCGGCGCGATCCTGGAGGACGCCACCCCCGAGGAGCAGCGCTACTTCCTCGGCAAGGTGCCCGCACCCGGCCGTCTGCTGTGGCAGCTCGCCGGCCGCCGGCAGTACCGGCGGTACGTCGACGAGCTGCGCGGTGCCACCGCGTGAGCGCTCTGGCGTTCTCCCTGCTCGGACCGGTGCGGGCCTGGCGGGACGGCCTCGAGCTGCCACTGGGCAGCCCGCAGCAGCGCACCACGCTGGCCGTCCTGCTGCTGCGCGGCAGCCGGATCACCAGCACCGAGGACCTGGTCGACGCACTGTGGCCGGACGCGCCGCCGGAGACCGCGGTCGGCACCGTCCGCACCTACCTGTCCCGGCTGCGCCGCGCCCTGTCCGGGGCCGCCGAGATCGACTGGATCGCCGGCGGCTACCAGCTCGACGTGCCGGCCGAGTCGGTGGACGTGTGGCGGTTCCGGCGGGACACCGCCGCGGCCGCCGAGGCGCTGCGGCACGGCGATCACCCGGGCGCGGCCGGGCTGCTCACCGACGCGCTCGCCCTGCACCGCGGCACCCCGCTGGCCGGGACCACCGGGTTCTACCTGGCCGGGCAGCGGGCCCGGCTGGCCGAACTGTGCCGGGCCGCGACCGCCGACCTGGCCGCCGTGACCATCGAACTGGACCGCCCGGCCGAGGCCATCGCCCGGCTGCGCGGGCTGGTCGCCGAATCGCCGATCTCCGAGCCCTACCACGGGCTGCTGATGACGGCCCTGTGCCGGGCCGGGCGGCCGGCCGACGCGCTCGCCCACTACGACCAGGTCCGCCGGCTCCTCGCCGAGCAACTGGGGGTGCGGCCGTCGGCCGAACTGCGCGAGCTGCACCGCCGCATCCTCGCCGGTGACCCGCACACCGGGCGCGTCGCCGAACTCTGCGGCGCCCACTGATCGCCGGCGTCGTCGCCTGCCCCCGTGCGCGGCGACGCCGGCCCGGCCCGGATTGTTCAACCGGGCCGATGTCGGCTATCCGCCTCGCCTCGGACACATGAACGCGCTGGTTAACCGCTTAAGATCGGCGACGACCTGACGGACCGACCCGGTGTGGTGTCACGCGGAAATGATCGAGGTGTGCGTTCTCGGGCCCGTCGAGGTGCGGGCGGCCGAGGCCGGCGCGTCGGGCGGGTACCAGCAACATGCGGTGCTCGCCATGCTCGTCGCGGCGGGCGGCCGGGTGGTGCCGGCCGACCGGATCGTCGACCAGGTCTGGGGCGGCGAGCCACCGGCCAGTGCCACGGCCACGCTCCAGGCGTACATCTCGCGGCTCCGCCGCCTGCTGGAACCGGATCGCGCACCGCGCACCGCACCGCAGATCCTGGTCTCCGAAGCCGCCGGCTACGCGCTGCGGCTGCCCGCCGGGCAGGTCGACGCGTGGCGGTTCGAGCGGGACGTGGCCCGCTCCCCCGACCTCACCCCGCAGGAGGCGGTCGGCGTGCTGCGGGACGCCCTCGCGCTGTGGCGGGGCGTGCCCTACGAGCAGTTCGCCGACGAACAATGGGCCCGCGCCGAGATCGCCCGGCTCACCGAACTGCGGTGCGCGGCCCAGGAACGCGCCGTCACCGCCATGCTGCGGGTCGGCCGGATCGCCGAGGCGGTGCCGGCCGCGCAGGCCCTCGCCGACGCGGAACCGCTGCGCGGCGAGGCGTGGCGGCTGCTCGCGCTCGGACTGTGGGCCGCACACCGCTCCGCCGACGCCCTCGACGCGCTGCGCCGGCACCGCGAACACCTCGCCGACGAACTCGGCCTCGACCCGGAACCGGCCCTGGCCGGCCTGGAACAGGCCATTCTGGAGCAGCGCGGCGAGGTTCTCGAGCAGGCCGTCGGCACCGACCGCGGCTCGCACCCGCGGCCGGCCCAGCTCCCCCGGTCGGCCGCCGGGTTCGCGGCCCGCACCGCCGAACTCGGCGAGCTCAACCGGCTCGCCGACTCCGCCCTCGCGGTGATCAGCGGCGCCGGCGGGGTCGGCAAGACCAGCCTCGCCGTACGGTGGGCGCACAGCGTCGCCGGCCGCTACCCGGACGGCCAGCTCTACAGCGACCTGCGCGGCTTCGGCCCCGAGGACACCCCGGCCGACCCGGCCGACGTGCTGTTCGGCTTCCTCACCGCGCTCGGCCTGCCCGACCACCGCATCCCGCCGTCGCTCGACGAGCGGGTCGCGCTGTTCCGCAGCGTCCTGGCCGGCCGCCGGATGCTGCTCCTGCTCGACAACGCGGCCGGCGCCGAACAGGTGCGGCCGCTGCTGCCCGGCGCGCCCGGCTGCGCGGTCGTCGTCACCAGCCGCAGCCAGCTCGCCGGCCTGGTCGTCGCCGAGGGCGCCAGTCCGCTGCGGCTCGACGCGTTCGACGACGAGGAGGCCCGCAACTACCTGCGCGGGCGGCTCGGCACCACCCGGGTCGACTCCGAACCGGCCGCCCGGGACGCCATCGTCGCCCGCTGCGGCGGCCTGCCGCTCGCCCTGGCCGTGGTGTGCGCGCGAGCCGCCACCCGCAGTCAGTTCTCGCTGTCCGCGATCGCCGCCGAACTGCGCGACGAGCAGGGTCTGGACGCCTTCACGGTGGCCGGGTTCAAACACGACCTGCGGGCCGTACTCTCCTGGTCCTACCGGCAATTGCCGGACGGCGCCGCCGCCCTCTTCCGGCACCTCGCCCTGCACCCCGGCCCCGACGTCAGCCGGGCCGCCGCGATCAGCGTGGCCGGCGACGAGGCCCGCGGCCGGCTGCGCCTGCTCTGCGACGCCCACCTGCTCGACGAGCGGAGCCCCGGCCGGTACGTCTACCACGACCTGGCCCGCGCCTACGCCCTCGAACTGGACTCGCCGCCGGCCGACGTGCTGGTCGAGCACTACCTGTTCTCCGCCGCCAACGCCGACCGGGTGTGCTTCCCCTACCGGCAACCCCGCCGGGTGCCACCGGTGCCGGCCGGCATCCGGCCCGAGACCTTCGCCGACCAGGACGAGGCGTACGCCTGGCAGGACGCCGAATACGACACGCTGATGGCGTACACCGAGATCTGCTCACCGGCGTACCTGAAGGTCTTCTTCTGGGTTCTCTCTCCCTACCAGCAGGACGTCCGCTTCCATCTGCACGACTCGATCACCCTGGCCCGCCGCGCCCTGGCCGTCGCCGAACGCGACGGCGACCAGTGGTGGGTGGGCTTCCTGCAGTACGCGATCGGCCGCGCCTACCTGCGCCTCAACCGGATCGACCAGTCGCTGCCGGCGCTGGAGGCCGCGATCGAGGTGGGCCGCGCGACCGGCGATCCGGTCCGCCTGGCCCACGGCCTTCTCGCGGTGGCCACCGGCATCATCGGGGTGCACGGCGTGCCCACCCGCCCGCAGACCATCCAGGCTTATCCGTACGCGGTGGAGGCGCTCGCCGCCTACCGCCGGATGGGCGGCGAGTTCGGCCGGGCCGAGGAGGCCAACGCCCTGCATCCGATCGCCTGGTACCACTTCTACCGGCCGGGCGGCCGGGCGAAGGCCCGCGCGCTGCTGCAGGAGAGCATCGACATCAACGTGGCCAGCGACCAGCGGCACGCGGCCGCGGGCAGCTGGCTGCACCTGGCCCGGTTCCACGCGGCGAGCGGCGACCTGGCGCAGGCGGTGGCGGCCTTCGAGGACGCCCTGACGCTCTACGGCGACCGGCAGGACCTGCGCATCGAGCCGTTGATCGGCCTCTACACGACCCACCTGGCGGCGGGCGACGAGGACGCCGCGAACCGGGCCCGGGCCGAGGCACTGACGCTGCTGGAGACGGCCCGCTACCCGGACATCGCCCGCCTCGAGGCCATCCTCGGCCCCCGCCCCTAGGGCGCGAGGAGTAAGGATTCCGTCACATGCGGTCACACGTTGGCACGTCGACGCACTTCCTGTCGATCTGACAGAAACCTAGGCTTCCATTCGTGGACGACGATGAATGGCAGGCACCGGAAGTTCTCGTGGCGGTCGATCTGGTGATCTTCACGCTGCGCGAATCCGGCCTGAATCTCCTGCTCGTCGAACGGGGCATCGATCCGTTCCGGGGCTCCCTCGCACTGCCCGGCGGATTTCTCCGCGACGCCGAGGAGGACATCCTGGCCGCCGCCCGGCGCGAGCTGGCCGAGGAGGCCGGTCTGGTCGACGTGCCCCACCTGGAACAGCTCGGGGTCTACGGCGAACCCGGCCGCGACCCGCGGGGCCGGGTCATCTCGGTGGCATATCTCGCCATCGCGCCCGGACTCCCCGAACCACTGGCCGGCACCGACGCGGCCGCCGCGTGGTGGACCCCGGTCGAAAGAGCCCTCGGCGGCGAGTCACCGCTGGCGTTCGACCACCGGCGGATCATCACCGACGGCCTGGAACGCGCGCGCGGCAAGCTCGAGCACTCGGCGCTCGCCACCGCGTTCTGCGCCGAGCCGTTCACCATCTCCGACCTCCAGGCGGTCTACGAAGCCGTGTGGGGGATCCGGCTGGATCCCCGGAACTTCTACCGCAAGGTGCAGAACGCGCGCGGCTTCATCGTCGCGGACGGCGGTCTGCGAAAGGCGGACAACGGGCGACCGGCCCGCCTGTTCCGCGCCGGGCCGCACCGCCGGCTCGTGCCCCCGATGCTTCGCACCCACCAACGTCCGGAGGAGGACGAACCGGTGAACAGTGACCATCCCATCGTGATTCTGACCGCCCTCGATCTCGAGTACGACGCGGTGCGGCGGCATCTCGCCGACCCGCGTCTGCACCGGCACAACGCGGGCACCCGTTTCGAGGTCGGGCGGCTCGCCGACGGCACGCCGATCGCACTCGGCCTGGTCGGCAAGGGCAACCATCCGGCCGCCGTTCTCGCCGAGCGGGCCATCCACGAGTTCACCCCCACCGCGGTGCTCTTCGTCGGCGTCGCGGGCGCCCTGTGGCCGGCGATCGGGCTCGGCACCGTGGTGGTCGCGACACACGTCTACGCGTACCACGGCGGGACGAGCGAGGACGACGGCTTCAAGGCACGGCCACGGGTCTGGGAGATCGCGCACCAGGCCGACCAGGTTGCCCGGCATGTGAAGAGGACCGGCGACTGGGCACGCGACCTGCCCGACGGCGTCCGGCCGGACGTGACGTTCGGGCCGATCGCGGCCGGCGAGGTCGTGCAGGACTCGGCCTTCTCGGCGCACGCCGCATGGGTGCGCGACACCTACAACGACGCCGTCGCCATCGAGATGGAGGGCGCCGGCATCGCCCAGGCGGCCCACCTCAACCTGGCGCTGCCCGCGGTCATCGTGCGCGGCATCAGCGATCGCGCCGACGGAAGCAAGTCCACCACCGACGGGCAGAACTGGCAGCCCGCGGCGGCCCGGAACGCGGCCGCCTTCGCCGTCGCCCTCGCCGGCGAACTGAGCCGGGAGGTGCGCACGAACTCACACCGGGGAGAGACCATGCAGGAGCGGATCACCAACTTCGCCGGCGGCCACGCGCGGGTCGGGGTGCAAGCCGGGCAGATCCACGGCGATGTCACCGTCGGGCAGCACCGGCGTAGCGCGGTCCTGAGCCTGGAGGACCAGGTCGAGGAATTCCGGCAGGAATTACGCGACCTGCACGGACAAGGCCTCATCGACAGCGCGACGCTGGGCGCTGTCCGGGCCGAACTCGCCGTCGTCGTCGACTCGCCGCCGACCGAGTCTCTTCTGGCGCTCAAGAAGATTCACGGACTGGTGCTGGACCTGCCCGAACTGACCGCTCTGGTCACCGCCATGCTCGCGCTGGTCCGGGAGCGGTCATGACCGCGGCGCCCGCTGCGGCCGCCAACACGGCGACGGGCTCGGCCTTCGTCGGGGTGCAGGCCACCACCGTCCACGGTGGCGTGCACATCTACGTCCCCGAGAGCAACGACCCGGCGGAGATCTTCCGGGTCGGTGTCCAGTGTCTTCGCGGTGGCATGCCGGATCAGGCTCGCAAATACATCCGCGAGGCGGTGCTTGCCGGTCATGTCACCAGCCGATCCTGCTTCCTCCTGGTGATCTCGCTACTCAGCGGCCGGACACTGCGCACCCTGCCGAAGGGCGACCTGGACCTGCTGCGATATGTCCGGGAACAATCGGCCGCCCAGGCCGCCGACGAGTGGACCGAGGCGACCAGGGCGATCGCACACCTGCTCGACTCGCTGGCCGGGCAGGAGCTGGATCCCAACGTCACCATCAAGGAGTTCGGCAAGCTCGGCGGTACGCAGCGGCACCTGGTCATTCAGCATCTCGAGATGTTCTGGAGCGGCCCGCTGCAGGACTGGACCTGGCGTGAGGTCCTCAGGGTCGCCGCCGACGGCCAGACGTCACGAGAGCGCCTCGACCGCGTGTGGAAGTTCTTCCAGCCGGTCCCGGCCGGTCCGCGCGTGCGTGAGGCTCGCACGCCCGAGATCGGCGTACGGCACCGGGCCGAAGCCGGTGGCGGCGCGATCGTCACGGCGGGAACGGTCGGATATCTCGCGTTCCTGGCATCGTCAACCTCGGCGCAGGTGGCCGCGGTAGCGCTTCTGGCGCTTCTGGGCGGCGGCGTCCTCGCCGCGTGGACCGGTCTGGAATGGCGTTTCCGAGTTCAGCGCAGGCAAGCACTCGACGAACGACACCGTCGTTACCGCCGGTCCGGAACCTCCGGCGAAGTCTTCGCCGGACCGGTGGATCGCATGTTCCGGCGGTACTTCGCGAAATACGTCCCCCGGGGAGCCGACCTATCCGAGTGGATCGCGGGCACCTGGGCCATCCGGATGGCACTACGCGACGAGGTAGTCGAACTGTACCGGGAGAGCCGGGTCAAGCCCGAGCAGGTCGCGTGGCTCATCCGATTCCTGGTCAGCGAGGTGAATGGGCAGTGGCGGCGCGGGACGCTGCGGTCCGAGCGCGAGGCACTCCGGGTTCCTCCGGCCACCCGCATCGGCTGTGCACTCGGCGCGCTGACGGCGGCCGCGGCTTGGTTCGCGCTCGCCGGGCCGGCCGTGGTGGAACGTCCCCTTGCCGCCGTCGCCGCGTTACTGGGCTCGGCAGTCGGCGCGGCGGCCGCCGTCCCCGGGTGGTCCCGGATCGTTCTCGAACGGCGGCGCTTCCGGGCCGAGGCAGCCGACGCGGCTCGGAAATACGACGCGCGCCGGCAGGCCCACCTGCGGTGGAAGGCAAAACTGGAGGACCGGCCGAACGACCACGAGATGGCGTTCTGGCTGGATTGCGACCGCAAGATGCTGATGGGCGAGGCCCTCCGGCATTACCGGCTGGCGCCGCACAGCGTCGTGGCACACGCGTTCCTGGAGGCACCCGGCCGCTACTACAAGCGCGCACGGGTGCGCAACGGCCCCTGGCGCTACACCAGGTACGAACTGCTCATCTTCCTGTTGACGGCCGACGGCGTACGGCAGATGTCGGTGCAGCTCGATCTCGCGAAAGCCACCTTCCACGACCGGGGGCGGCTGAACTACCGATACGACGCGGTCACCGCGGTCGAGGTCAGCGAGGCCGACGACGGAGAGAAAACGTTCCGGCTGACTCTGATGAACGGCGACCCGATCGAAGCGGCGGTGACCGGCCCGGCCACGGCGTCCGAGGAGACCCAGGAGGACCCGCGCCAGGTAACCGAGATCTCCCTAGACGCCGCCGGACTGCACAACACGCTGCACGTTCTCGAGGGCATCGCGGCTGAGGGCAAGGAATGGATCGGACACGAGAGGCGGCGCGAGGAGGCCGGTCTGGACAAGCTCGCCGACGCGGTCCGGGGCATGGCGGACGCCGACGGTAAGTGAGGGGTTCCGCCGGGTGAGCGCGATCACTAACCTGAGCTGAATTCGCCTTTGGTTGGAGGGTGGCTTGGGATCGCTTGATGGGTTTCCCACGTGGTTCGAGGTGGGGGTCTCGACTGCCGCCTATCAGATCGAGGGGGCCGCTGCCGAGGACGGGCGCGGGGTCTCGATCTGGGACACGTTCTCGCACACCCCGGGGAGGACTCTCGGCGGGGACACCGGGGACGTCGCCTGCGATCACTACCATCGCTGGGCGGACGACCTCGACCTGATGGCCGGGCTCGGCGTGGATGCGTACCGTTTCTCGCTGGCCTGGCCGCGCATTCAGCCGGACGGGCGCGGGAAGCCCAACCTCCTCGGCCTCGATTTCTACGATCGGCTGGTCGATGGGCTGCTGGAGCGGGACATCGCCGCGGTCCCCACGCTGTTCCACTGGGATCTGCCGCAGGCGCTCGAGGACGACGGTGGGTGGCTCAACCGGGAGACCTCCTACCGGTTCGCCGAGTACGCCGGGATTGTCGGGGATCGCCTCGGGGATCGCGTCAAGCGGTGGATCACCCTGAACGAGCCGATCGTGCACATGGCTCAGGGGTACGCCTTCGGATCGCACGCGCCGGGACTCGCGCTCGGCTTCGGGGCCCTGCCGGTCGCCCACCACCAGCTGCTCGGGCACGGGCTCGCGGTGCAGGCGCTGCGGTCCCGCGGAGCGGCCGAAATCATGATCACCAACAACTGCACGCCGGTCTGGCCGGCCAGTGACGACGAGGCCGACCGGGCCGCGGCGATGATCTACGACGGCTTCCACAACCGGCTGTTCAACGATCCGGTGCTGACCGGGACCTATCCGGAGTTTCTCGCCGAGATGCTCGGCGCCGTCGTGCGGGACGGCGACATGGCGACGATCCTGTCCCCCATCGACGCCCTCGGGGTCAACTACTACAACCCTACCCGGGTCGGCGCGCCCACCCAGGACGAGCTGCCGTTCGACATGAAGCAGATCGACGGGGTGCCGACCACCGCGTTCGGCTGGCCGGTCGTGCCGGACGGGCTGCACGAGCTGCTCACCGGCCTGAAGCGGACCTACGGCGACGGGCTCCCGCCGATCTACATCACCGAGAACGGCTGCTCGACCGAGGACGGCACCACCGACCGGTTCCGGATCGACTACCTCGACGGGCACCTCGCCGCCGTGAAACGGTCCATCGACGCCGGCGTCGACGTGCGCGGCTACTTCGTCTGGTCGCTGCTCGACAACTTCGAGTGGGCCGAGGGCTACAGCCAGCGCTTCGGCCTCGTCCAGGTCGACTTCGACACCCAGCAGCGCACCCCGAAGGACTCCTACCACTGGCTCGCCGCCGCGCTGCGGGAACGCGGATGACCGCGGACGCCGACACCCGGCCGCGGGTCGGCGGGCGCTGGATCGGGCTGCTGTCGCTGGCCAACCTCGGACTCTGGATGGGCTACTTCGGGCCGCTGCAGGTGCTGCTGCCCAACCAGATCGAGGACATCACCCCGGACGACAAGACCACGGCGCTGGGCATCGTGACCGGGCTCGGCGCGCTCGTCGCCGTCATCGTCGGGCCGGTCGCCGGGGCGCTGTCCGACGCGACCACCGCCCGCACCGGACGCCGGCACACCTGGATCGTCGCGGGCGCGCTGATCGGCGCGGCCGGGCTGATCGCGCTCAACGGCGTGCACAGCGTCCTCGGGGTCGCGCTGGGCTGGTGCTTCGCGCAGGTCGGGCTCAACGTGCTGCAGGCCGGCCTCACCGCGGTCGTGCCCGATCAGGCCCCGGTCAACCAGCGTGGCCTGGTCTCCGGCTGGGTGGGGCTGACCCAGTCGGTCGGGGTGGTCGCCGGTGTCCTGCTGGTCACCGTGGTAGGCGGCGGCTACCCGGCGATCGCGCTCGTGGTCGTGCTGCTGACGCTGCCGTTCGTGCTGGCCACCCGCGATCCGCTGCCGGCGGTCCCGGCGCGCTTCGACCTGCGCGGCACGTTCCGCTGGCACGGCGGCGACTTCGGCTGGGCGTTCGGCACCCGTTTCCTGGTGCAGCTCGGCAACGCCATGGCGACGCTCTACCTGCTGTACTTCCTGCGCGACAAGGTGCACTACGCCGACGCCGAGGACGGCCTCACCATCCTGATCGTCGTCTACACGATCGCCACCGTGCTGACCGTGGTGATCGGCGGGGTGATCTCGGACCGCTCCGGCAAGCGCAAGCCGTCGGTGATCGTGTCGGGGCTCGTCATGGCGGTGGCCATGGTGCTGCTGGCGGTGTGGCCGACCTGGCCGGGCGCGCTCACCGCCGGGGTGATCCTCGGTCTCGGGTTCGGCGTCTATCTGTCGGTCGACCAGGCGCTGATCACGCAGGTGCTGCCGTCGGCCGAGGACCGGGGCCGCGATCTGGGGGTCATCAACATCGCCAACTCGGCGCCGCAGGTTCTGGGGCCGGCGCTCGCCTTCCCGATCGTCACCTACCTGGGCGGATATCCGGTGCTGTTCCTGGTCGTCGCGGCGATCACGGTGCTCGGCTCGGTCCTGGTGACCCGCATCAGGTCGGTCGCCTGACCCGTCGATGTAACGGCCGCCGCCGGCCGGACATGTGGAGCCGTGGAACGGACCAGATTCGAGGCTCTGCACGCCGAGACGTGGCGGGACATCCTCGGCTACGCACTGCGCCGCACGGGCAACCCGGAAGACGCCGCCGATGTGGTCGCGGAGGTCTTCATGGTCGCCTGGCGCCGGCGGGCCGACGTGCCGGCCGGGCCGGCCGCGCGCCCGTGGCTCTACGGCGTGGCCCGGCTCGTGCTGGCCAACCAGCGGCGCGGCGACCTCCGCCGCGGCCTGCTCGCCACGGCCCTCCGCGACGCCGTCCGGTCGGCGCCGCCCGACCCCGCGACGGTGGCGCTCGCCCGCCACGACGCGCAGACCGTCCGGGCCGGCCTGCGGGCCCTGCCGGAGATCGACCGGGAGTTGCTCACGCTGACCGCCTGGGACGGACTGTCCCCGGCCGAGGCCGCCGCCGCGCTCGGCCTGAACGCCGTCACCGCGCGGGTCCGCCTGCACCGGGCCCGGAACCGGCTGAGGAAACTGCTGCAACAGCCCGAGGGATCCGGACACGTAAGGTCCGACGGGCGCTCGCCCGTCCCGGTAGAGGAGACGTCGTGAAGCACTTCGCCGACAGGCTTGCGGCCGCCGATCCGCTGCGCGTCGATCTCGCGGCCCTGCCGGACGAGGCCGGAGAGGCCCTGGCACAGGAGATCCTGATGCAGGCAAGCACCATGGAGAACGAAACGACCACCGGGCGATCCCGGCGGCGGCGCGGCTACGTCGTCGCACTCGTCACGGCGGGCGCGATCGCGGTGCCCGGCATCGCGGTGGCCGGGGTCGTCGCCTACCAGGGCATGCACAGCGGGGTGTACGGCGACGGCGGTGAGGCGGTCGCCGGCGAGGAGTTCCTCTACACCGACGCGCCGGAGATCGTCGGGGTGATCCGGGAGCTGACCGCCGAGTTCCCGCTGCCCGCCGGGGCGAGCTACGACCGGCTGCTGGCCCGCTATCCGATGACCGAACGCGTCCTGGTGCAGCGCACCGCCCTGGGCCAGCAGGTCCAGATCACCGCGGCGTGTGCGTGGTACCAGGACTGGCTCACCGGCGACGCCGGGCGGCGGGCCACCGACCAGCACACCATCGACGCCGTGGCGACCTGGAAATACTGGGTCTTCGCCGAGTCCGGCCCGACTCTGCCGGAGCGCATCGCCGCGGAGACCCGGTCCGGCAAGGACACCACGCTCAAGCAGTACCTGGCCGCGAACTGCTCCTGAACCGGGCCGGAACAGCCCCGTCATGCTCGACGGGGCTGTTCCGGGGACCGGCTACCGCGAATAGGCCTCCAACTCGTAGATCGAGAAGCCGTAGGACGTTGCCCGGGTCTGGCCGGTCAGGCGCAGGTAGCGGGCCGTTGTCGCCGGGAAGGTGACGGTGTCCAGACCGCCGTTCCCTCCGGTCACGGCCGCCGCCTGGGTCCAGGTGGTGCCATTGGCCGAGGCTTCGATTCTGTACGCCGAGGCATACGCCGATTCCCAGCGGATGACGGCCCGCGCGACCGTCCTCGATGAGCCCAGATCCACCGTCAGGGTCTGGTTGTCGGCGTAGGAACTGGCCCACCGGGTGGTGTTGCTGCCGTCCACCGCGTTCGCGGCCACGTAGCTGCCCTGGGTGCTGGAGGCGGTCGCCGGCCGGCCGGCCGTCAGGTTGCCGATGTCGTCGCCGCGCTTGGCCGGGAACGACACCACCTGCTGGTAGGTCGGGCGGTTCTGCCAGGCGATCAGGCCGTGTTTGACGCCGCCCAGCGGGCTCTGCAGGATCGCGTCGGCGCACCACTGGTCGCCGGCCGAGCAGTGGTCGTCACCGGGGTAGGTGGTGGCGGCCGGCTCGTTGACGGCGGTGGTCAGGCTGCTGAGCAGGGCGCTTCGGCAGGTGCTGACCGTGCCGCCGCCGCAGTACTTCTGCGACCAGCCGGGGACGCTGTCGCCGAGGACCGCGCGCAGGTCCTTGTCCACATAGCCCCACCAGCCGAACTGGAACGCCGAACCCTTGTGGGCCTGCGACTCGTTGGCGCTCGTCGGCAGCGACGACGTCGGGCCGGTCTGGCCGCCGGACGGTGACTCGTTGATCTGCAGGGCGTCGACCAGCGTCTGGAACAGGCCGTCGCCCAGGTTGGACTGGAACGCGGCCACCACCAGCTTCGGCCACCAGGCGTCGAAGATGCGGATCGCGTCGGCGTTCGCGTACGCCTTGCTCCCGGCCGCCGTCTCCTGGCGGTGGGCCCCGGCGGCCAGCCACGCGCGCAGCTTGGTGAGGGCCGCGGCCTGGGTCGCGTCGGTCACCGTGGCCGTGTCGATCACCCGCAGGAGCACCGGCAGTACGTCGGTGCCGCGCAGGTCGGTGGTGGCCGCCGACTCGACGACCTTCACCAGGCTCGCCCGGTCGTACTTCGTGCCGGCCGCGATGCCCGCCTTGATCGGGGTGTCGAGCAGGTCGCCGCGGTGCACCGAGCCGAAGCTGAAGTTGCCGTCGGCCGCGCCGTAGTCCTTGGCCTGCTTGTTGTTCCAGCTGACGAAGTAGTCCTGGTTGACCGCCTGCGGGTGGGCGGAGCTGGGCTGGTAGGTGGCGACGTTGGTGTCGGGGTTCCAGCCGGTCCACTCGTAGGCGGCCTCACCCTTCGTCGGCAGGTTCGGGTCGGCGCCGGCCGGGCGCACCGGCTGGCTGCCCGAGGTGAACATGGCCGTGTCGGTGGAGTTCACGTAGAACCAGTTGAACGCGAACGGGATGTTCGACGCCGAGTTCATGAACGCGGCCGGCGTACCCATCTGGTCGGGTTCGTTGAACATCTGGAAGCCGATCGCCGAGTCGGCCTCGTGCCGGTAGGTCGAGCGCAGGCTGGTGAACGCGGTCGGCACCCCGGCGACCAGGCCACGCCAGGTGAGCAGGCCGTACTTGGTGCGCTGGACGGTCAGCCGGTAGGAGCCGGCCGCGGTGGAGTCGGCGGTGGTCGGCTTCCAGCTGTTCGTCTTGGTCAGCGAGTCGAACGGCAGGCAGGTGCCGTGGTAGACGTAGCTGGTCGAGGCCAGGGTGGCGGCGCTGCCGTCGGCGTTGCAGAGCTTCACCGCGTACGTGTCGGTGATGTCCTGGATGGACGAGGTGGCGCTCCACGCGTAGTCGGGGCCACGGCCGATCAGCGTGTAGAGGTTGAGGCCGCTGAACGCGATGCCGCGGCTGCTGATCCCCGGTCCCTGCAGTTCCTGCACCATGAGCAGCTGCGGCGCGAAGTAGCCGGTCTGCGGGCCGAACACGGCGACCGGGTGGCCGGTGGCCGAGTTGGCGGCGCTGATGACGGCCGCGTTGGACATGCCGCGGTGGGCGCTGCCGATGGCCAGCGTGCCCAGGGAGTCGGCGATGGCGCTGGTTCCGGCGACATTTGAGGCGGCCGATCCGGTCGTGTCGAAGACGATCGGCTCGGAAACGGCCGTGCCGGCATCCGGCAGTGCGACGCCGGCGGCATTCGGATTGCCCGACGCGTACGGGAACGACTGGCCGTTGTGCAGGGTCAGCACCGTTTCCGGGTCGTTCTGCTGGCGGAACTGCTGCCACACCTGGTCACCGACGGTGGTGCCGTACTTGGCGCGGGCGGCGATGCGGACCAGCGCCGACTGCATCTCGGTGCCGCCGCCCCCGCCGAACAGGCCGCCGATCACGCCGCCGATGGCGATCAGGTCGGTCATCGTGAAGTCCTCGGGACCGCCCGCGTTGGTGATCGCGTCGAGGTGGCCGGTCAGCACGTACTCGCCGGGGCAGTCGCGGGCCCCCATGCAGTCGTCGATGTACTTGTTGATGCCCGCGATGTAGCTCTGCACGTCGGTGTAGAGCTGGGCGCCCCGGGTCCCGGAGTCACGCAACGTGTTGATCTGGGTCTGCAGATCGGCCTCGGTGTACGGCGAGGTGCGCCAGACACTCTGCTCGAGCTCGCGGTTGCCCTCGGCGCCACCGGCGAACGAGGTGAGGCTGCCCCGGGCGACGTGCCGCATCAGGTCCATCAGGAACAGGCGGTCCTGGGCTCCGGCGTAACCGGCGCCGTACATCGTGCCGGCTCGGGTGGTGCCGGTGATGTGCGGGATGCCGAGCTGCTTGTCGCGGACGATCGTGACGTCGGAGCGCGGGGACTTGGTGCTCTCCACGTCGGCGGCGGCCACCCCGTACGAGCTGTCGTTGAAGAAGGTGTTGATCTGCTCGCCGGTCAGGCCGGTGTAGTTGTAGGTCAGGTTGCCGTACTTGGCGAGCTGGTCGTCGGCGTGCGGGGGAAACGTGCCGAACGCCTGGTTGGCGAGGACCTGGACGAGGTCGGCGTCGCCATTCTGGCCGGGCGGGAGGATGTCGGAGCACTCGCCCAGGCAATAGTCGTTGACGGCGTAGGCCGCCTGAACCGGTGACGCAGTGATGGGGATGAATGCCGCAGCCGACACGACTACGGCGATGACCAGGGAATTGAGGAGAGGACGGGGTGGGCGCATGGGGGCTTCCCTTCGGGGAAACGCAAACGCGAAATTATTTCGTAGATGCTAAGACTTCGATGGGTCTTACACCAGAGTTTCGCTACCAACGCGTAGCGTGACCGTCCAGTGTGGGTTCAGTTACCGGCCGGTAAGGGCGGGCCTCAGGCCTGCGGGTGAACGACGACCTTGAGGCCGTCGCGGGCCGCGGCCGTGCTCAGCGCGGCAGCCACCTCATCCAGCGGAAACGCGGCCGAGACCAGCGGCGGGAGGTCGACCCGGCGGCGGGCGGCCAGGTCGATCGCGCGCGGGTAGACCTCGCCCATCCGGCGGGACATCACCATGGTCAGGCCCTTGCGGCGGGCGTGCGACGCGGTGAACGTGGTGCGGTCACCGTCCGGGATGCCGACCAGGATGACCCGGGCACCCGGCTTCGCGGTCCGCAAAGCCGTGTCGACGGCCGCGTCCGAGCCGGACACCTCGAAGACCAGGTCGGCCTCGCCGTCGGTGATCTCCGCGCCGAGCCGGGCGGCCGCCTCGGCACGGTGCGACAGCGGATCGGCGGCGATCACCCGGGTCGCGCCGCCCAGCCGGGCCAGCTGGATCAGCATCAGGCCGATCGGCCCGCAGCCGATCACCGCGACGGTCCGGCCGATCCGGGCATGGGCCAGGTCGTAGGCGTGCAGGGCGACGCCGAGCGGTTCGAGCAGGGCACCCTCGTCGTCGCTGAGCGAGTCGGGAATCGGGTGCAGGCGGCGGCCGGGCCAGGCCAGGACCTGGCGCAGGCCGCCGTCGGTGGGGCCGTGACCGGCGAAGACGATGTTCAGGCAGAGGTTCGGGTCGCCGTCGAGGCAGGGCTCGCAGGCACCGCACGGAACCGCCGGGTCGATCGCGACACGGGTGCCGTCCCGCGGGCCGCCGCGGATGACGCCGGCCATCTCATGCCCCAGGACGAGCGGGCGGGCCAGCACGGCGTCGCCGATCGCGCCCTCGGTGAACCAGTGCAGATCGGAGCCGCACACGCCGACACTGGTGACCTCGACCAGTTCCTCGCCCGCGGCCGGGACCGGAGCCTCCTCGTCGAGCACCCGGACATCGCCGGCGCCGAACAGACGGGCCACTCGCACGGTTGCCTCCTCATCCCGATGTGAACGATAACATCGCTGGTGCGGGCCCCGTGCCGTCCGGCAGACTCCGGGGATGACCGCGCGCCTGACGCACATCGATCTCCTCCGGGTCGCGCTCACCGCCGGGGTCATCGCCACCCACGCCATCATCACGTACGGCGGACCGGGCTCGTGGTTCATCCAGGACGGGGAGCTGCCTTCCGTTCTGGAGGCCGTGGCCACCGTGCCGATCGTGTTCGGGGCGCTGTTCGGGATGGGCGCGTTCTTCTTCGTGGCCGGTGCCTTCATCCCCGGGTCTCTCGACCGCCGGGGGCCGCGGCGGTTCGCGGTGTCACGGCTGCACCGGCTCGGGTGGCCGCTGCTCGTCTTCGTACTGGTCGTGGTGCCGCTGACGCACTGGGTGGCGCACGCGGTGGCCGGTCCGCCGCGCTCGTTCGGCACCGTCGTCACCGAACAGCTGCGCGAGCTCAACCCCGGCCCGCTGTGGTTCGTCTGGGTGCTGCTGTTGTTCAGCCTTCTCGCCGTACCCGTGCTGCGGGCCCTGCCACCCGCCCGGCCGGTCGTTCTGCGGCCGGCTCTCCTCGTCCGGTGCGGGGTTTTCATCGCGGTGGCAAGCTTTTCGTTCCGGGTGTTCTTCCCGCTGGACAGCGAGCAGATCGGCGGCGCCAAGCTGTGGCAGTGGGGTCAGTGCATCGGGCTGTTCGTGCTCGGGATCGTGGCCGGCCGGCAGGGCTGGCTCACCGAGATCCCGGCCACGGTCCGGCGGGCGTCCGGGTGGGCCGCGCTGGCCGCCGGGGCCACGGTGATCACGTCGATCGCGATCGCCGGTGTCGAGGCGGAGGAGTTCCAGGGCGGTTGGCACTGGCAGTCCGCGCTGCTCGCCGTCTGCGAGGGCGTCCTCTGCGTGAGCGTCACGATGCTGCTGGTCGACCTGTTCCGCGGCGTGACCGGCGGGGAGCCGCTGATCCGGGGCGCCTACGGGGCGTACATCCTGCAAACCCCCGTCCTGGTCGGGCTGACCATCATTCTGTACGGCGTGGCCTGGCCGGCCGCCGCGAAGCTGGCGGTCGTTCTGCCTCTCGCTCTGGTGGCCTGCTTCGGCCTCGCGCTGCTGCTGCTCCGCGTCCCGCTGCTCCGTCGAGTCCTTTGAGGACCGAACTTGTTACCGTCGGGCGATGGCTGCTGATCCGTTCGCGAAACCCGGCCTGCACCTGGCCGAGGACATCCTGAAGGCGCACGGTGTCGACGCGTACTACCGGGCCGCGGCCGAGCGCACCGGCGACTCGCACGTGGTCATCGACGGGCGCAAGGTGCTGATGGCCGGCTCCGGCGACTACCTCGGGCTGTCCACCGACCCGAGGGTGACCGAGGCCGCGGTGGCCGCGCTGCGCCGGTTCGGCACCGGGGTGGCCGGCTCCCGCGTGCTCAACGGATCGCTCGACCTGCACGAGGAGCTGGAGGCCCGGATGGCCGCGTTCCTCGGGCAGGAGGCGGCGGCCGTCACCGCCGTCGGGTTCCTGGCCAACCTGGCGCTGTCGGCGCTGCTCGGCCGGGACGACACCGCCTTCGCCGACGCCCGCAACCATGCCTCGCTGGTCGACGCGACCCGGCTGGGCTGGGGCAAGGTGCGCACCTACCGCGACCTCGACCAGTTGCGGTCCCGCCTGGCGGCGGCGCCCGCCGGCGGCGGCCGGCTGATCATCACGGACGGCGCCTTCTCGATGGAGGGCAACGTCGCCGACCTGCGCGGCCTGCGTGGTCTCGCCGACGAGTACGGGGCGAAGCTCATCGTCGACTCGGCCCACGACATGGGTGTCCTCGGTCCGCACGGTGCCGGGCTCGCCTCGGTGCACGGGGTTCCGGTCGACCTGGTCACCGGCTCGCTGTCGAAGGCGTTCGGTTCGGTCGGCGGAGTCCTGGCCGGGCCCGCGCCGTACGTGCGCTACCTGCGCAGCAACGCCCGGTCCGTGCTGTTCTCCACCGCCATGCCACCCGCCTCGGTCGCGGCGACCCTGGCCGCCCTGTCGATCATCTCGGCCGAGCCGTCGCGGCGCACGCATGCGCTCGACCTGGCCGAGGGGCTGCACAACGGGCTGCGGGCGCTCGGCTACGACACCCGGCCGTCGACCACGCCGATCGTGCCGGTCCGGTTCCCGTCGATGGCCGAGGCGGGCGCGTTCTGGGCCGGCCTGTTCGAGGCCGGCGTCTTCACCAACCTGGTCGGCCCACCGGCCGCCGCCGACCCGATGATTCGCCTCGCCCTGACCGCCAACCACGACGACACCCACCTGGCGACGGTCCTGACGGCGTTCGACGAGGTCGGCTGCCGGCTGGGCGTGCAGCGTCAGCCCGACCTGCCACCGGTGGAGCTCACCCGCTGACCGCTTCTTCTCGGGCCTGCAGGATCTTCTCGGTCACCAGGTATGAGATAGCGACACAAACCAGCGTTACGGTGAAGATCCATCCCGATCCGCCCCGCCCCTGGTCACTGAAATTGCCCACGACAGCCCATCCGACCGTCGGTGCCAGCGCCATCAACGAGCGCACGCGGGTGCCGCCGGTCTTGAGGCCGGCCCTGATCCTGCGCGACCGCGCAATCGAGATGGTCAGGCAGCCTGCCACCACCAGGGAAGCAGCGCCGACCACCGCATTCAGCAGGTTCCCGTACGTGAACTGCGGGAACAGCACAGCAGCGCCGATCGCAACCACCCCGGACAAGATCGCCAACCAGCTCCGCGCGCCCGCCGCCCGTCGACCGCCCGCGATCACCAGTTGGACGCACAGGGCGCAGATCGCCAGTGGTATGCCGAACAGCGCCACGGTGGGCCCGTCGGCCAGCGCCAACACGAATGCCGGAACGCCCCACACCGTTCCCAACATGATGACGACCGGAACGGCCACGGCCATCGGCGTGGGCGGCGAGACATCATCGAGCACCGAGCGCGATGACCCGACGCTGCGAGCCACGAGTCGACCCGCAGCACCGAGAAAGAAGCGGAGCGCGTGGAACAGCTTGGTGAGCTGGCCCGGAGCGGCCTCGATGACGGCGGCCCACTCTTCGGCGTAGACGTAGGCCAGTTCGTCGTCCGGGCCGGCCCAGATCCGGGCGCTCGACCGGACCAGACGGCGAGCCAGGCGCGGGGCGACCTGACCGAACTCGTTGACCAGGGCACCCGTAACGATCGAAACGAGCACACCTATCCAGAAGGCCCGGTTCATCGCAGGCCTCCTCCGAGGGCGGGGCGGTACGACGAGACCAACGGACGTGGGCGTCGCTCGGCCACCAGCGCACCGCCCTTCGTGACTCCGATGCCGGCGAGACGGTAGTAACGGCGACGTGGGCGGTTGGGTTCGTCGGGCAATGCCTCCCACCTGGCGGTGACCCAGCCCATCGCCGCCATGCGTTCGAGGATCTTGTAGACGGTCGGACCGCCCCGGCCAGTGGTCTTGATGATGGCCCAGCCGTGCAGTTCGTGATCGGGCGCGGCGAGGAACGCCTCGACGACATCGAGGAAGGGCTCGGTGATTCGGATCGGCTCCTCCGGCATGGAGCCAGATTAACCTAGGTGAAATAAGATTGCGTGGTTTCCTGGACGGCCGATGGCACCATGTCGGGATGCTGCGAACTGAAGATCTGCTACGACTCGAGGCGGCCTGGCGGGCGCAGGGGGCTCCGATCGCCGGGGATCTCGCGCCGGGGCTGAACGACGCGGAGATCGACGCGCTCCTCGCCGCGGATGAGCTGATGCTGCCGGCCGAGCTTCGGCGCTGGTGGGGATGGCACGACGGGGTCCGGTCGGGGGTCTGGAACGAGCCGGTCAGCCAGGTCGGCGCCGGGTCGTGGGCGTTTCTGTCGCTGAGTGAGGCACTCGAGCAGCGGCGGTCCGAGATCAGCATGGGTGGCGGTGGGTTCCCGGCGGATCCGGACGACTGGGCCGGGCAGTGGGCGCCCTGGTGGCTGCCGGTGGCGCTGGCGGGAAGTGCCTACCTGTTCGCCGACCTCTCCGCCGAAGGGGAGAAGACGCCGATCCATCTGTGGGCGCAGCAGCCTGATGATGTGTTCACCGCGCGGTTCCCGTCGTTCGGCGACGTGGTTGCCGGGTGGGCCGACGGGATCGAGCGTGGCTTTTTCGTCTGGTCGGCCGAGCGCAACGAGTGGGACACGCCGGGCAACCTGCCGACCGAGGTGCTCAGGTTGGTCTGATGGGGTTACCCCGGCCACCGGGACGGTGGCCGGGGCAACGATCAGTAAAGCGTCAGCAGATGTAGAACGTCTTGTTGCCCACGTTCGCTTCTTCGTCGATCAGCGGGATGGTCAGGTAATCGGCGCCGTTGCCGGTCAACTGGTTGTGGTAGCTCTCGGCGACCACGTTCTCGTACGTGCCGGTCTGCATGCCGCACTTGGTGTACATGTTGCCGACCGCTATACCCTCCGCCCGGTTCTCGGTCTTCGGGATCATCAGGAGCCTCGTGCTCAGCGGGGACGTCTCACCGCCGGTGAAGAAGTCCCAGGAACCGCCCTCCTCGGAGGTGTAGAACGGGTATTCGTCGCACTGGTCCTCGGGCCGGGTCGTCGGGCACGACGTCTGGCCGTAGGCCGAGTTCATGTACCAGGTGCGGGTCTTGACCACCTTCGGTTTCTCGTTGGTCCCGTTGACGTAGCGCAGCTTCACCCACGGCGGGTTGGCCCAGATCGCCGCGTCGTCGTTGCGGGCCGCGCCCCGGGCGTCGAAGGAGGTGGGGAACAGGATGGGCATGCTCAGGCACGGGAAACCGACCGCACCGCCCCGCCGGGCCAGGTCGACGCAGCGTTCCGCGGCCAGTTCGGCCTGGGTGTCGGTGATGTCGAACCGGTCGTCGCCGGTTCGGGTGGCGGCGTAGTCGAGGATCCGTTTCTTGGTCGAGGAGACGCTGTCGGCCCGGGTCCACCGGTCCTCGCTGAACGCGTCGGTGAGGACGTCGGCGAAGCCCTGCTGGCCGCGGGCGGTCGGGTGGAAGCTGCCGGTGCCCGGCGTGCTGTCCCCGCTGCCGTCCGAGGTCTTGTCGGTGATCGCGTTCAGCCAGCGGTACCCGTCACTGCCGTCGCAGGCCCACTTCTTCTGGCCGGCGGCGCCGAGGTGGATCGCCGACGAGGTGTCGACGTACCGGATGTTCACGCCCTCGGCCCGGATGTCGTCGACCGCCCGGGAGATGCTGACCGACAGGCGGCCGGCCAGGGCGTTCAGGAACAGCCGGGCCTGCGAGCCGATGTTGTAGCAGGCACCGTTGCTCTCCTGGTCGGGGAACATCTGCGGGTAGCCGATCACGTAGATCGCCGCGTTCGGGGCCGCGTTGTGGATCGCCCGGTAGGTCGCCTTCAGCTTGGCCGGCAGCATGTCCCGGATGATCTTCGTCTCGTAGTCGCGCAGCGGCTCCGGGTCGACGACGCCGTTGCTCTTGCGGGTCAGCTTGTAGTTCGCGCCGGAGCAGTCGCTGAGCGCGGCGATGCACCCGTTGAGGATGTCGGTGAACCGCACGTCGTTGCCGCCGACCGACACCGACACCTGGGTGGTGTCCTTGTCCAGCCAGCCCTGCTCCACCTGGGTGAGCTCACCCCACTGGTATCGGGCCGATCCCCAGTCGGTGTAGCCGGCCGAGTCGGACGAGGACGGTGGGCTGTTGACCGCGTCCCGGGCGATGGCCGTGGTCGTCGCGCCCGAGCAGGCCAGGAAGCCGAAGCTGCCGTAGCTGTGCTGGGTCGCCATCTGCTCGATCGACAACAGCGTGCTGGATCCGCCGGACGTGTCCGCGCCGGGCTGCCGGACCAGCCGCGGGAACGCGTTGGCCTGCGAGCGGTGACACGCGTTCACGGCCGAGCCCTTGGTGCCGTTGGTCCGCTTCAGGTCGGTGTTCTTGTCGTACGGCGAGTTGCCCTCACCGGCCGAGTAGGAGTCGCCCAGCGCGACGTAACGCGGCATGTCCGGGACCGGCGGCCCGCTGTCCCCGGACTCCGGCAGGATGCCGGCGACCTTGGACTTCGACTTGGTCAGCGCGGCCGGCGACCCGAGCGGGCTGAACGCGACCGCGTCGAAGATGACGCTGTCGTCGCCGGTGCCGTCCTTGGCCACCGTGGTCAGGGTGACTTCGGGCGTGCCGGTGAAGTCGAAGATGCCCAGGTCGACCCACTTGTTCTGCTGCCACGTCTGGTTGATGACGCGGTAGCGGGTCTCCCCGCCGCCCAGGTTGATCGTGTACTTCGCCTGTTCGGTCCAGGCTCCGAACTCGGGCACGAACACCTGCACGCGGCGCTGGCCCGACTCCCCGGGCAGCCGCCAGGTGCCGGTCACCTGGAGTTTGCCGCCCTCGTCCGACGAGGTCCGGGTGCTGCCCCGCCAGTAGTGACCGCCGTACCCGCCGCCGATCTGGTGGAAGTCGATCTTCGACGGATAGAGGCCGTTCCCGGCTCCGGCGAACGACAGGCTGAACGTGCCCTGGTTCTCCACCGGAGTGCCGCACGGGCGCGGAGACGAAGCGTTGTAGGGCACGTCGTCGACCACCATGGCCCCGGACGGCAGGCCGCCGGTCGAGCTGTTGCAGTAGGCCGGGTAGCTGATCCCGTCGCTCTCGCAGCCGGTCTGGCCGGACGTCGAGCACCACGGGTAACCCGGGTCGAAGCGGATCTGCTCGTGCCCGCAGGTGTTACAGGCGTTGCCGGCCGCGGTCTTCCAGCCGGCCGGGCTGTGCGCCCAGCACTTCAGGTCGTACAGCCCGGAGGCGTTCTTGTGCAGGCACGGGCCCGGCTTCTCGCTGCTGACGTCCGGGTCGTTCGGCTGGACCCGGGAGTTCGGGTCGCAGGTGTTGTCGGTCGTGCAGAACGTGTACATCGGCGGCTTGACCAGCGCCTTGTCCTCGACCGTGCCCCACCACGCGAAGTTGTAGCCGGCCTTCTCCACGCCCGGCGACTCGGTGGCGGTGATCGGGTTGGCCGCCCAGCCGAGCACCTTCTCCGGGTACGGCCAGTTCTGCGGGTTACGCGCGTCGTCGTAGACGCTCATGAACGGGTGCCGGGCCGGGTCGTACCGCGGGTTGGCCGGGTTGTTCAGCCAGCCCACGCCCCACGGCTGGCCGTCGTTCTTGTTCGGGTAGAAGCCCGAGTTGTACGCCCACACCGCGTAGAACCAGTTCTCGATCGCGGACGGGTCGGCGTTGTGCACCTTCAGCCCGGCCGTGTACGTCTGGTTCCACTTCTCCTGCAGGATCTTCAGGCCGTACGCGATGTTCGCGGTGAAGTCGAGCGCCACCGCCCGCTGCGTCTGGTACGGCAGCGCCACCTCGACCTTGTTGCCGTTCTCGTCGGTCTTCTCGTGACCGGCGATCCGCATCCCGTCGGTCGCCTGGGTCAGGCCGTAGCCGCAGTCGGCGTCGGCCCACTTGATGTCCCAGTCGTCGGACGAGTCGGCATTGTAGATGTCCCGCCCGTAGTAGTTGCCCATCAGCGGGTTGGCCGGCACACCGGGCAGCGCGTACTTGGCGGCCTGCCACATGTTCGACTCCTGGGCGATGATGCCCAGCATGATCTGTGCGGGCACCCGGCCGCCACCGGCCAGGGCCGGCGCCGGGAAGAGTGTCTGCGGCGCGTACGCCGGCATCCCGTAGTTCTTCCAGTTGGCCGGGCGCGACGCCACGTTGTTGAGCTTGCCGAAGACCGCCGCGTCGACCGCCCACTCCACGTTGCGCGGCTTGGGCTGCACGGCCTGGTTGTTGACGTCGTTGCGAGGCACCGAGCAGTAACGCTCGTCCTCGACCGGGTCGTTCGCCGACCCGGCGACGGCCAGGCTCTTCGCCTTGGCCGGGCCGGCGGCGCCGAGCACCGGGTTGGGGTCCCGGCCGGCGATCGCCTCCGGGCCCTGCACCTCCGGGCTCACCTGGAACGCGAGCGGCTTGCCGGTCGGGAGCACCTTGGCGGTGACCGCCAAGCCGGCCGCGGCGTCCGGGTCGGCCGCGCCGGACGCCTTGACGTCGGTCAGGGCGACGTCGCCGCGAGTGGACAGTTCGCTGCCGGCCGGCACGCCGACCGCGCGCACCGATTTCGGCAGCGTCGACACGTGCGCCGGCTTGCCGGTGATGAACGCCCGGCCGGCGTCACCCCGGACCAGGTTGACGTCGGCCACGGTGCCACGGGCGAGTTCGGTGACGGTGCGGCCGACGGCTCGGCGTACCCGGGTCTGGTCTCCGGTCTTGTCCATGAAGGTCACCGCGCCGGTGGCGTCCGGGACCAGCCGGAAGGGCACACCGGCGGCGGCCGCCTGCCGGCTGACCTTGCCCTTGTTCGAGATCCGGACCACCGCGCCGGCCGCGGCGGCGGCGATTCCGCCGCTTTTGACGGGTACGGGTGAGCTCAGCTCGGTGTTCAGCAGCAGCGGCGCGGACAGCGTGCGCTTCGCGGCGTCGACGGTGAACAGCCGGCTCTGCGTGGTGGTGTCGGCCGGGCTCTCCCCGTCCTTGCCGTCGAACTGGGACAGCACCGCCGTCTCCCCCGCGCCGCAGCCGGGGTTGAAGTAGGCGAGCGACGTCTGCACGGCGAGCTTGGTGACCACGTGGGTCTTCAGGTCGACGACGGCGGTGAACCCGCCGCGGTCGAAGAGGTCGGCCTTGTTGGTGAAGGTCCGCGGCGCGTAGACCACGACGAGCCGCCGCCCGGAGCCGGTGACGCAGGCGTTGCCGATCCACCGGTCGGTGTCGAAGCCGGGCTCGGACAGGCTGGCCGCGGTCTCCCAGGTGTAGCCGGTGTCCGCGGTGGCGGTCAGCACGTGGAAGCCGTTGGCGTCGCCGGAGGTCGTCCAGATCCGGTCGGCCGACGTGCGCCAGCCCTTGCCGAGAAGTTTGTCGCGGTCGGCCGGCGCCACCCGGTCGGTGCGGCCGTCGTCGCCGGTGGCGGTGTCGGCGGGAGTCGGTGCGATCGGTGCGGCCTGCGCGGTGCCGGACAGCGCCGGCCCCGAAAGCAGCACCACCGCGGCCCCGGCGGCAGCCGCCATTGACCATAGTCGTTTCATGGGTCCCCGTTTCGTAAATCCAGGGCCGTCGATATCGGCGGCCCCGGAACGGAGACTTTATAGATCTTAGTCGTTGCCGTGTGCCCCGCTCACGTCAGCGGGATGGTGACCAGGCCGACAAGATGTTCGCTGGGCAGGTTCTGCGGGGTCTGGATCCGCCAGGCGATGCGCACGATCCCCTTGGCCTGCTCGGGGATGGTGGTTCTCATCTCGAAGCGGAGCGTGGATCGGGCCGGGACGGCGTCGGCGGGGTGGCAGTTCAGCCGGTAGAGCCGGGCGGTGCTGCTGTTGACCATGCCGTTGGCTTCCGCGCTCAGCTCCTGCAGGTAGCCGGGGCAGGGCAGCAGGGTCACCGGTTTCGCGGTGGGATTGGTCAGGGTGACCGTGTAGGTGATCCGGTCGCCGGGGTGGGCCTGCTGCGGGCCTTCCGCGGCGGCGGTCAGGTCCCACAGGGGCGAGCGTTCGGTCGTCATCGGATCCTGCTCCACGAACGTGTCGAAGATGCCGGCCGAGAGGCTCGAGGACGGCTTGGTGGGGCTTTCGGAGTCGCCGCTGCACGCCGGGTGGTCCTTCGGAGTGATCGTCGCCCGGAGCTCGCCGCCCTCGTTCGGCAGGTTCAACCGCAGTTCGTACGGCGGCTTCGCGGTGCCGCAGAACGGGCCGGACCAGTCGACCCGCATGGACGCCCGGCCGCCCCGGGGCACCGGGACTTTCTTCCGCTTCGCCTCGTCGGTGACGCTGGAGGTGTGGTCCACCAGCACCTCGGTGCCGTTGCTGAACAGGTGGACGTCGGCCGGGCCGGTCAGCACGCAGTCGACGGTGGAGGTGTTCCGCACGACCAGCTCGCCCAGGAGGCGACCGCCCAGCACCGTGTCGCCGGATGCCGTGGACCACCTGTCCAGGCTGCCCCGCAGCTGCGCCGCCGTGCAGGGTTTGCTGTCCGGGGCGACGGTCGGGGTCCTCGGGCTGGGGTAGACGCTGTCGATCGGCTCGTCCAACCACGGGACCGTGCCGTCTGCCTTCCGGGTCAGGGCCTCGTCCGGTGTGGTGGTGGTGGCGCAGCCGGCGGCCATGGCGATCGCCAGGATCGCGGCGGACGCTCTGAGCATCGAAGGCATGGCGGAATGGTGACAGATCTTCGCTAATCCGTGGGTGCCTCGTAGCCCAGTTGGGCGGAGAGCCGGGCACCGGCCGCCAGGAGGTCGTCGACCACCGGCGAGCCGGGTTCCGGCTTGAACCGCAGGGCCGGCCCGGCCACGCTGATCACCGCGACGACGTGCCCGTCGTGATCGAAGATCGGGACGGCCGCCGAGGCGGCGCCGGCCTGCCGCTCGCCCAGCGAGGTGGCGTACCCGCGCTTGCGGATGGTGGCCAGGTCCTTGCGCAGCTTGGCCGGGTCGGTGATGGTCTTGTCGGTCACCGGCTCGAGCGGGTGCCGCTGGAGGTGGGTCTCGAGCTCGTAGTCGGGCACCCAGGCCAGGAACGCCTTGGACGAGCCGCCGGCGTGCAGCGGGAACGGGATGCCGAGGCTGACCTCCAGCCGCAGTTCCTGGTCGGGGACGACCTGGTCGGCGTAGAGCCGGGTGTCGCCGCGGCGCAGGGACAGCGTGGCGGTCTCGTGGCTGCGCTCGGAGAGCCACTTGAGCTCGGGGGCGGCCATCGCGCGGACGTCCGTGCGGGCCAGGTAGGCCCGGCCCAGCGCCACCGCGGCGTGCCCGAGCGCGTAGCGCCGGGTGGTGGTGTCGAGAGTGATCAGATCACGGCTGCGCAGTGCGGTCAGGATGCGGTGCACGGCGGCCTTGGTGAGCCCGAGAGCGGACGCGATCTCGGTGACACCCAGGTCGGGCTGTTCGGTGCGGCCGAAGTACAGCAGGATATCCATGGCGCGCTCGACCGCGGCGACGGAGCGCGACTGGCTCTCGTCCTCGGCCGGGGCGCCCGCGGGTGCGGAGCGGGTGGGCACAGTGAAACTCCCCCGGAACGGATTCGGAACAGACCTTGCGGAAGCCTAGCCTGCGATTTCGCACAGCGAAACGCTGTCCCGCTCAACGGCTGACCGGCGTCGAGGGTGGTATCGCGCCGCACAGCCGCCAGAATGAATCATGAGCGCCGATGAACTGCGGGCATTGCTCCGCGCCGAAACCGTCACCCACGTGCCGGGCGTCTACGACCCGATCACCGCCGCCCTCGCCGTCCGGGCCGGTCACCGCGCCGTGCACCTGTCCGGCGCGGCCGTCTCCGCCCTCATGCTCGGGCAGCCCGACCTCGGCTTCGTGCATGCCACCCAGATCGCCGACCGGGCGAACACCTTGGTGCCGGCCTTGCGCGGGGTGCCGTTGCTGGCCGACGCGGACACCGGCTACGGCAATCCGGCGTACGCCGTGTGGACCGCCCTCGCCTACGTCCGGGCCGGGATCTCCGGCCTGCACCTCCAGGACCAGGCCGGTCCCGAACGCTCCGGGCACCTGGCCGGCACGGAGGTCATCGACGCCGGCCTGGCTGCCGCCAAGGTCAAGGCGCTGGCCGCCGAGGTGCCGGAGATCGCCGTCATCGCCCGCACCGACGCGTACGGCGTCAACGGGCTCGACGAGGCCATCCGCCGGTGCCGCCTGTTCGCCGGCGCCGGAGCCGACGCGGTCCTCCCGGAAGGCGTCGACACGCCCGGCGAACTCGCGAAGATCCACGCGGCCCTGCCCGGCGTACCCATCGTCGTCAATCGGTCCGAAGCCGGCGGCAATCGGCCGTCGCTGACCGACGCCGACCTCGCCGAGGTCGGCGTTCGCCTGGTCCTGCACCCGATGGCCGCGCTGCTCGCCGCGTTGCGGGCCGCGTCGCTGACCTACCGCGCCATCGCCGACACCGGCAGCGCCGCCGGCGTCGACCGGATGCCCTGGGCCGCCTTCACCGATCTCGTCGGCCCGGACGACGCCCTCGACCCGGACGCGCGCTACGTCCCTGGGAGGCTCGAAACGTGAACCGCACCCTGGTCGCCGAGTCCCCCGCCACCTCCCACCCGCCCACCCGGGAGACGCTCGACGACCTCGGGGACCGGCGGGCCGGCCCGGTCGCGATGCTCGACCCGGGTTTATCGATCGGCGACACCCGGTATCCGTACCGGGTGCAGTGCGAACAGTCGAAGCTCACCCCGCTCCTGCGCGACTACGAGGGCATGCGCACCGCCGACCCGGTGCAGGCCCGGTCGTCGCCGCCGAGGACCTCGATGATCGCTTCGCGGTACGTGGTCGACTCATGATCACTCGGGAGAATCCGGCCCGGTTCGACGAGATCGTCGGGTCGGTCGCCGAGTCGTCGCCGAACGAGGTGGACGCGATCGTCTGGGCCGCCGACGCCGCCTTCCGACAGTGGTCGGCGACGCCGATCGAGGACCGGCTCGCGCTGCTCACCGCCGGCGCCGAGGCCATCGAGGACGCGCTCAGCGAGCTGTCGGTGCTGCTCGCCCGGGAGACCGGCAAGGTGCTCGGCGACTGCCGCGGCGAGATCGGCTTCGCGGTCCGCTACCTGCGGTGGGTGGTCGCGCAGGCAATTGCGGCGTACGCCGATGAAGTGATCGACGACGAGCTCGGGCTGCTCATCAAGCAGCGGAAACCCTACGGCGTGATCGCCGCGATCACGCCCTGGAACGCGCCGGTCATCCTGTCCCTGCTGAAGATCGCCCCGGCCCTGGCAGCCGGCAACGCGGTCGTGGTGAAACCGTCGCCGCTCGCGCCGCTCACCGTCGACCGGATCGTCCGGCTCATCGGCGGTCCACTGCGCATCGTGCACGGCGGCGCCACGGCCGGGGCCGCTCTGGTCGGTCACGAACTGGTCCGCAAGGTGGCCTTCACCGGCGGCGCGGCCGGTGGCCGGGCGGTCGCGGCGCTGGCCGGCGACCGGCTCACCCCGTCGGTCCTGGAACTCGGCGGCAACGACCCGGCAGTGTTCCTCGACGACGCGCCGTTCGACGACGCGACGATGGACCGCCTGGTGATGGCCACGTTCGCGACGAGCGGCCAGGCGTGCATGGCGGCCAAGCGGCTGTACGTACCGGCTCCGCGGCTCGGCGACTTCGTCGACGCCTACCGCGCGGCCGCCTCCCGGGTGCTCGTCACCGGCGATCCGCTCGCCGACGGCGTGACCATGGGCCCGGTGATCTCGGCGGCGGCGCAGGAGTCGGCCACCGCCATGCGTCGCGGCCGATACTTCGATCTTGGAATTTTCAACGCCGACGAGAAGACCGGCTACTTCGTGCGGCCCACGCTGGTGGTCTCGCCGGAACCGGACGACCCCATTGTCGTGGCCGAGCAATTCGCGCCCGTGGTGCCCGTTCTCGGCTACGACAGCGAACTTTCGGTGATCGAAATGTCCAATTCCGGGGATCTGGGATTGGGAGCTTCGGTATGGAGCGCGGACGAGGAGCGGGCGGTGGCTTTCGCGCGGCGTTTCGAGGCCGGCTTCTGTTTCGTCAACACGCACAACCGCACCGGCATGAGCCTGCGGGCGCCGTTCGGTGGGGTCAAACGGTCCGGCTGGGGTCGCGAATACGCCACCGAAGGGCTGGCGGAATACGTGCAGACCTGCGTAATTCACGCCCCCGCCGCCTACCGCCCCGGCCCACCGCTCGCCGATGGCCGACCTTTCGTCGCCCGTTAGGGCGAAGGTCGGGTAACCGACTGTGATCGAGGAGCCACGAGGACCATCCTGACCAGCGTCTTCTTCCGACGTTGAGGGTGGCACCGTGGCCGCACCGGAAATTTGGCAGGCGCGCACGCTGGTGGCGATCGCGAGCCTGCCGCCGCACACCGAACACACCGGCCGGCGCATCGCGGTCGAGGTCGCGCTGCGCTACGCCGACCGGTTCGACCGCGACGACCGCGGCTACGCCGGCCTTCAGACGACCCCGCTGTGGCAGCGGGAGATGGCCGCGGCGATCGTGGCCCTGCGCGACGACGGGCTGGTGGAAGTGGTCGCCGTCGACGCGGACGGCGAGGAGGAGGCCGTCGAGTTCGCCGTCACCAAGGCCGGCAAGCAAGCCGTCCGCCAGGCCCGGCAACGGCTGAGCACCCAACCGCGACCGGCGGACGAGGCCGAGGCCGACCTCGACGGCCCGGCCGCCATGGCCGGGGTGATCGCGACTCCGCTGCGCGATCCGGCCGTCCGCGCCCGGCTGGGCTTCGACCCGAACGACCCGGCGATCCCGGTGATGGCGGAGGTCAACCTGCAGTACCGGGCCGGGCCGCCGGACGCCTTCGAACACCTGGAAGTGCTGTGGGGACGGGTCTCCCAGCGCCAGGGTTCCCGCCCGCCGGTGCGGGTCGCCGGGCGCTATCTCGCCGGGCGGCTCACCTGGGACGAGGTCAAGCGGCTGGTGGCGGCGGATGCCGTGCCGGTCACCTGGCCGGAACGCACGATCCACCACATCTGGCCGGACTTCCCGGTGCACCGGCACGTCGACACCTCCTGCGTGACCATCAAGGCGGACGCGGCGCGCAAATCGTTCGAGGCGGACGGCCGCAAGATCGTCTGGGCCGTCGTCGACACCGGGATCTCGCCGCACCCGCACTTCGCGGGTCACCACAACCTGGACGACCCGTCGGTGCGGGACCTGCACCGCTTCTTCCCGCTCGACGGCGACCCGACACCCGAGGGCGCCCTGGTGGACACCTCCGGGCACGGCACGCACGTCGCCGGGATCATCGCGGGCGGGATCGGGCCGTGGCTGCGGGCCGAGGAGGGCCGCGCGGTCTACGTCACCGAGAGCCGCTTCAACGTGGAGAGCACCACCACCCCGCTGCGGGTGCCACGCACGGTCGATCCGGCGTTGCTGGCCGGGATGGCGCCCCGGGCCTGCCTGGTCAGCCTCAAGGCGGTGGGCGGCGGCGGGGGCACCGACCGGGACCAGGTGCACCGGGTCATCCAGGCCCTGGCGTACGTGCGTGAGATCAACAAGGGCAGCGTCGAGGCGATGCGGATCCACGGCGTCAACATCAGCCTCGGCTACGAGTTCGAGCCGGAGTGGTTCGCGTGCGGGCGCAGCCCACTGTGCCAGGAGGTCGACCGGCTGGTCCGGTCCGGCGTGGTGGTCGTGGTGGCGGCCGGCAACTCCGGGTACGGCACGGTCAACGCGGACATGGCGGCGCCCCGCAAGTTCGGGTTCGCGATGAGCGTCAACGACCCGGGCAACGCCGAGCTGGCCATCACGGTCGGCTCGACCCACCGCAGTTCCCCGCACCTGTACGGGGTGTCGTACTTCTCCTCCAAGGGCCCGACCGGCGACGGCCGGGACAAGCCCGACCTGCTGGCCCCGGGCGAGCGCATCACTTCGTGCGCGGCCGGCGCCAATCTGGACGCCGTGGTCGGCGCGGGCCGGGAAGCGCCCGCCGACCGGGCCGTCTACGTGGAGGACACCGGCACCAGCATGGCCGCGCCGCACGTCTCCGGGGCCGTGGCGGCCCTGCTGTCGGTGCGGCGCGAATTCATCGGAGAGCCCGAACGGGTCAAGCGGATCTTCCTCGACTCCGCGATCGACCTCGGCCGGCGGCGCGACTTCCAGGGCGCCGGCCTCCTCGACCTGATGCGGGCCCTGCAAATCGTCTGATGATCGGAGCTCGACATGACCGACTCCATTGCCGGATCGCCGTTCTGGGACGTCGTCTTCGACGCCGACGGTGACGCCGACACCCGCACCACCGACGCCCTGCTCGCCGAGACCGGGGACCTGACCGACCTCTACGTGTTCAGCCACGGCTGGAACAACGAGCGCGGCACCGCCCGCCGCCTCTACAACGGCTTCTTCGGGCTCCTCGCCCAGCAGCTCGCGGCCGACCCGCGGGGCAAGGCCGGGTTCGCCGGGGTCTACTGGCCGGCCAAGCGCTGGTCGGACGAGCCCATCCCGAACTTCGACCCGCCCACCGCGGCGGGCGGTGGCGGGATCGCCTCGGCCACCCCGGCCGCGGCCGGGACGACCGTCGCCGACCCGGCCCTGGACGAGCAGACCCTGGCCGACCTGCTCGACACGTTCCCGGACGCCAAGGACTCGATCGAGCGGATGGCCGCCCTGCTCCGGCAGCCGGCCACCCAGCCGACCCTCGACGACTTCTTCGCCGCCCTGAACGACTTCGCCCAGCAGTCCGGCGCCGGGGAGAACGACGGCGAGGTCGCGTCGGGCCGGCCCCGGATGCTCGAGGACAGCCCCAACGACGTCTTCGCCCGCTACCGGGACGCGCTGGTCGCGTCGGGCGCCGAGATCCACCGCGGCGACGGGACGGCCGGGATCGGCGACCAGCTGGGTGGCCTGCTCAACGGGGCCAAGGAGGCGCTGCGGGTCGCCACCTACTGGGAGATGAAGGGCCGGGCCGGCGTGGTCGGCCGCAAGGGCCTCGGCCCGCTGCTCGGCCGGCTGCCGGCCGGCCTGCGGGTCCATCTGATCGGGCACAGCTTCGGCGCGCGCCTCGTCTCGTACGCGATCGGCGCACCCCAGGTGAAGTCGGTGACCCTGCTGCAGGGCGCGTTCTCGCACTTCGCCTTCTGCCGGCCGCTGCCGTTCGACGCCGGGCGCAACGGTGCGCTGGCCGGGCAGCAGCAGAAGGTCGACGGCCCGGTGACCGTCTGCTTCTCCACCCACGACGACGCGGTGGGCCGCTTCTACCCGCTCGCGTCGCTGGCCAAGCGGGACGACACGGCGGCCGGGCACGGCCTGTTGTGGCGCTGGGGCGGCATGGGCGCCGACGGGGCGCAGGACCTCGACGCGGTCGGCGAAGGCCTCCGGGCGGCCGGGTCGGGCACACCCTACAAATTCGCCCGGAACCGGATCCTCAACATCGATGCCAGCCAGATCGTCCGCACCGGCGGCGCACCCAGCGGCGCGCACAGCGACATCATCCATCCCGAGCTGACCTGGGTCGTTCTCGCCGCCAGCCGCTTCTCGTAGACCCTGATCACGCAGTGTTGTCGCGGCCGGAAAGCGGGACTACGCTGCGTAACCATGGGTAGGTATCGGTTCGCGGTGGTCTTCGCGGCACTCCTGGCCGGCCTCGCGGCGCCGGCCGCGGCGGCCGCCGATACCGGCATTCCGAATATCACCGTCGAAGTGCCCCAGCAGGTGACGGCGGTCGCCGGACGCATCACAACGGTCACCGCGACCGTCGTCAACCACGGCCGGACCGCGGCCGCCGATCTCGTTCTGCACTCCGCCGACACCGGCGCACTCGCGACGACGTGCGGCGACGAGGGCTGTCCGGTCGGCGATCTGGCCGCCGGCGCGAGCCGGAAGTACACGATCTCGTTCACCCCGGCCGCCGCCACCGGGGTCGAGGACATCGCCTCGACGTTCGAGGTCTCGGTCAGCGGCACGACCGGCGCGGTGCTGGATTCCGCCCCGGTCACCGTCGCGCGCACCACCGCCGGGACCGATCTCGCGCTCGCCGGCATCGACGACGTGGCGGTCGACCGGGGCAACTACACGAACGTGCCGATCACGGTCCGTAACAGCGGAACCAGGATGGTCAGTCACCTCGCTCTGGTCCTGGTGGCCGAGCAGGCCCTCCAGCCGGTGGCCGGTTACGCGAACTGCGAGTTCGATCGCACCGACGACTTCTCCTATACGACCGTCACCTGCCTGATCGATCAGACGCTGGGGCCCGGCCAGACCCTCAGCCTGCCGGCGACGACCAACCCGCTGCTGGTCAAGGTGGCGCCGGACGCCGGCGGCCCGGATGAGTACGCCGTGAGCGCGGCCGTGGTCGGCGTCGGCGACACGGCGGCCGGCGTGGCGGCCGCCGAACCCGGACCGCGGTTGACCCTGCGGGCCGCCGCGGCGCCGGACGACCTGGCCGGAGACGTCACCTCGTTCCGGATCGACGTCAGCGCGTCAACGGCCGGCGTCAGCGCCGCCGACCCCGCCGCCGACGACGACACGACCGTCGGCAGCACCGACCGGCTCCCCTCGCCCACCGGCTGGCTGGCCGCGTTCATCGCGGGCGCCCTGGTGGTCCTGATCGCCCGGCGGCGCCGGACTGCATGACGCCCGGAGGCGGGACCGCCGGGCCCGATAAAGACCGGAGGCCGGGACCGCCGAGCCCCATGAAGACCGGAGGCCGGACCGCCGAGCCGATCAGGACCGGAGGCCGGCGGCACGGACCGTTTTCCCTTATGCGGCCGGCGGCGGGAAGTCACCCGCCCTGCCGAGTTGCGCCGGCACCTGCGGCAGACCCAGCTCGGCCCCGATCCACGTGCCGGTCCCGGCCGCCCGGGGCACGGCGACGCCGGTCTCCAGGCCCGAACGGTTGAGCAGGTAGGCCAGGTCCTCGGTGGCGATGTTGCCGGTCGCGGCCGGGGCGAACGGGCAGCCGCCGATCCCGCCGAGGCTCGCGTCGAGGGCGGCGAAACCCAGGCCCGCGGCGGTGATCGCGTTGGCGTACCCGGTGTTGCGGGTGTTGTGGAAATGCGCGCGCAGCGGCACTCCCGGCGCGGCCTCGCGCGCCGCCGCGGCCAGGTCGATCACCTGCGCGGGCACGCCCACGCCGATGGTGTCGGCCAGGCACAGTTCGTCGAGCGGTCCGGCGCCGGCGATCACCGCGCGTACCCGATCGGTCTTGACCTCGCCGGTGAACGGGCAGCCGAAGGCGGCCGCCACCGTGAGCGTCACGCCCAGCCCGGCCCCGCGCGCCCGCTCCGCGACGCTCCGGAAGCCGTCGAGCGAGGCCATCGTGTCCATGCCCTGGTTGCGCCGGGCGAACTCGTCGGTGGCGACCACGACGTAGTTGATCTCGTGCGGCCGGGCGATCGGGTCGAGCGCAAGGATGCGGTCGAGACCACGGCCGTTGAGGACCAGCGCGACGTAGCGGACACCCTCCGGCCGGGGAACGCCGCGCAGCACGTCCTCGGCGTCGGCCATCTGCGGCACCCGGTCCGGACGGGCGAAAGCGGCCACCTCCAGGCGCCGCAGACCGGCGGCCAGAGCCCGCTCCACATACTCGATCTTGGTCGCGGTGGGCAGGACCCGCTTCTCGTTCTGCAGCCCGTCGCGCGGCCCGACCTCTACGATTTCCACCCTGTCCACCCTTTCGCCGCCTGGTCGTCGAGTCGTGCTCCGGGAGAACTTCCGGCCCCGCACCCCGGAGAAGCGAGGTCCTCGCCGAGATTGTGCGCTACCGGCGCGAGCGCACCGGAGCGATACTTCCCCACTCGGCCTCTCCGTCGCCGAGCGGGCGGGACTTCGGGAAATAGAGGTGATCTGAGGTGTCCGACGATCTCGATCGTGACTATGCGACGGCCGGGTTCGCCCGGCGGCTCGGCTGGGGCGTGCGCCCGGCCGTGCTCCTGGTCGACCCCGCGCTGGCGTACACATCAGTTGAATCGCCCTTGTATTTGAAGTCCGGCCAGGCGGCCGCCTCCGCCATGGCGTCACTCGCGGCCGCGGCCCGCGACAATGCCGTCCCGGTCGTCTGGACCAGCGTGCGCTTCGCCGACGAGTCGTGCTCCGAGGCGCCGCTGTTCGCCGCGAAGGTGCCGGCGCTGAAGGTCTTCGCCGACGGCAACCCGCTCGGCGGCTTCGCTCCCCCGCTCTCGCCCGCTCCCGGCGAGCTGGTGGTGGTGAAGCACTACGCGAGCGCGTTCGCCGGCACCTCGCTCGCCGCCTGGCTCGCCTCGCACTCGATCGACACCCTGGTCATCGGCGGTTACTCGACCAGCGGCTGCGTGCGCGCGTCGGCCCTGGACGCCCTGCAGAACGGCTTCCGCCCGATCGTGGTGCGCGACGCCTGCGCCGACCGCGAGGGCGGCCCGCACGAGAACAACCTGTTCGACCTGAACGCGAAATACGCCGACGTGATCGGCTTGGACGAGGCGCTGCCGGCCCTCCGAGGATGAACGGCAGGCAGCGCCTGATCGGCGATGTACGTGACGGCGTCGCTGCCCGGCGTCTACTTGGCCGACACGGCCTCCGGCGTATTGATGCCCTCTTTGGACATTTCCGATTTAACGGTTTTAGCGGGCCACCAGAACCGCTCGCCCAGCAGCAGCGCGAGCGCCGGCACCACGACCGTGCGCACCAGCAGCGTGTCGACCAACACGCCGACGCCGACCACCACGCCGATCTGGGTGAGCACGATGACCGGCAGCACCCCGAGCACGGCGAACACCGCGGCGAGCAGGATGCCGGCCGAGGTGATCACCCCGCCGGTCGCGGCCAGGCCGCGCAGCATTCCGGCCCGGGTGCCGCCCCGGGCGATCGCCTCGTCCCGGGCCCGGGTGACCAGGAAGATGTTGTAGTCGACGCCGAGCGCCACCAGGAACAGGAAGCTCAGCAACGGCACGCTCGAGTCGAGAGCCGGCATGTCGAACCCGGTTGTCAGCAGCACGGTCGCCGCACCCAGGCTGGCCGCGTAACTGATCACCACCGTGACCAGCAACAGGATCGGCGCGATCAGCGAGCGCAGCAGCACCAGCAACACGAGCAGCACCACGGCGAGCACCAGCGGCACCACCACCCGGTCATCGCGCAGGTTGGCCTCGCGCTTGTCGAAATCGGCGGCGGGCGCGCCGCCGACCAGGGCGTCCGGCAGGGCGGCACGCAAATTCCGGATCGTACGGTCGGCCGCGGTCGTTCCGGAGTCGTCGGTGAGCTGCACCCCGATCTGGGCCAGTTGCCCATCGGTCGACCTCTCGGCCGGCAGCACCGCCGCGACCCCGTCGACCTGACGCAGCGCCGCCTCGGTCCGGTCGGCCTGACCCGAGTCGACGATCACCTGGGCCGGCTGGGCGGCACCGGCCGGGAAGTGCCGGGCCAGCGCCTCCTGCGCGACGATCGACTCCACCTTGGTGCGGAACTGCTCGGTCTGCGACAGCCCGACGTCGAGCTTCAGCAGACCGGCCGAGAAGATCACCAGCACGCCGAGGGCGACCGCGAGCACCGCGCCGGGCCGCTTGCCGACCCCGTGCGCCACCCGCGACCACCAGCCGGTCTCGGTCGGGTCGGCGCTGCCCACCGCGGGCACCTTCGGCCAGAACACCCCGCGCGGCAGCGCCACCACCGCGGCCGGCAGCACGAACAGCCCGAACAGCAGCGCGACGACGACACCGACCGCGGCCGCGACGCCGAGCGTCCGGTTCGAGGTGAGCACCGCGGCCAGCAGGGTGAGCAGGGCCAGCACGACGGTGCCGGCGCTCGCGGTGATCGCCGGGGCGGCGCCCCGCCAGGCCCGGGTCATCGCCTCCTGGCGCGACTCGGTGCGGCGCAACTCCTCCCGGTAGCGGGAGATGAGCAACAGCGCGTAGTCGGTGCCGGCCCCGAAGACCAGCACCGAGACGATGCCCGAGACCGAGGCGTCGGTGCGCTCGCCCACGAGCCGGGCGATCCACGGCAGCAGCTTCGCGACGACCTGGTCGCCGAGGCCGATCACGGCGAGCGGGACGATCCACAGGATCGGGCTGCGGTAGGTGATCAGCAGCAGGATCGCGACCACCGCGGCGGTGGCGATCAGCAGGGTCACGTCGGCGCCCTCGAACGCGGCCGAGATGTCCCGGCCGATCGCGGCACCGCCGGTGACCTGGACGGTGAGGCCGGCGGGCCGGGCGGTGGCATGCAGCGTGGCCCGGATCTGGTCCACCGCGGCGTGCTGCGCGTCCGAGTCGAGCCCGTTGCGCAGCTGGATGACCACCAGGGCGGCACGGCCGTCCTCGGACGCCACCGGCTTCCCGACGGTCCCGAGATCACCGAGCGCCGCGCCCACCGGTGCGACGGCTGCGAGGTCGGCCTCGGTCAGCGCGGCATCCGGCCGCTCGAGCACCAGGACGGCACTCTCCGAGCGACCGCTCTCGAACCGCCCGGCCAGCTCGGTGACCCGGGTGGACTGGGCACCGGCGGGCAGGCCGTCGGCCGGCCCCGCTTCGGGCTGGGCCGGTGAGAACGCGAACGCGAGACCGGAGAGAATGATCGTCGCGAAGAGGACTGTGAGGACCCCGATGCGGGTAGTCAGCCAGGCGATCGTGCGCTTGGTCATGGGAGCGATCCTCATTAGTTCGATGACAGAAATTTTCTGTCATGGAAACGATAGGATGTCATCCGTGCCCCCGCAACCCGAACCGCCCCGCGACACCGTGATGAACGACCTGGTCGCCGCGCTGCGCACGTTCACCGTCGAGAGCGACGTGTTCGTCGACGTCTTCGCCCGCGCCCACCAGCTGCACCGCAGCGACCTCAACGCGATCATGTGGATCAGCCAGGGCACCTCCTCGGGCGACCCGATCACCGTGGGTGAGCTGGCCCAGCGGCTGCGGCTCAGCCCCGCCGCGACCACCGCCCTGGTCGACCGCCTGGAGAACGTCGGCCACGTGCACCGCTTCCGCGACCCCGCCGACCGCCGCCGGGTCACCGTCCGGATGAGCGACACCGCGATGCGGGTGGCCTCAGCCTTCTTCGTCCCGCTGGGCGGCCGCATGACCGAGGCCGCCGCCGAATTCACCCCCGAGGAGCTGGCCCGCACAGCGGAGATAGTCCGCCGCCTGACCACAGCCTTCAACCCACCAACCGCCTAGCCATCCCCCACCGCCGCCCCGCCACGCCGCCCGCCGCCCACCGCCCACCGCCTTCCCCACCCTGTCCCGATCTTGTTCAGGTTCTGTTCGGAGCGGACAGCAGATCATCAATGTTCGAGTGGGGCAGCGGCACACGCGGATGAAATAAGCGGCATGTCGTTCTTTCCGGGCACCTGCGGCCCAGCATGTGGCATGCGGCCGGAATGCGGGACCGCGGCCCGGAACCCGAGAGCGGCGACCACCCGACCTGGATACCGGCACCTTGCACCGGGATGCCGGCCGATGCCGCCGGCGAAACCGGCGCCGACCAGGTGCTGCAGCGGTTGCAGGCCACCGCCGACCAGGGCGCCCGGGGTCAGGTCCAGCTCGATGCCGAGTTCTCCGCCGGCCGGCGTCAGGTAGATCTGGTGTTGCACCTGGTCGATGAGATGGGCCTGGATCGGTCCGAGCGCCAGAAGGGCGGCCGTGACCAGCAGAAGTGGAGGCACGCCGCGAAGGTAAGCAATTCCCATCTCCCAATGCGGCATTCACCCGCACATCATCCCTCGGCGCGGATCCGGTCCAGCAGCAGCGCCAGCGACGGGAGGGCCGCGACGATCCGCTCGCGATCCTCGTCGGGCAGGGTGGCGACGGCCCGGACCATCACCTCCGAGCGGCCCTGCCGGAACGCGTCCAGCATCTCCTCGGCGCGGGCGGTCGGCATCAGCAGCACCGAGCGCCCGTCGGCCGGTGACGGCCGCCGCTCGACCAGGCCGTCGGCGGTGAGGTCGCGCACCACGTTGCTGATCGTCGGGCGGGCCAGGTGCAGGTCGTCGGCGAGTTGGGCGGGGGTGCGGCCGCCCGCGTGCGACAGCCGGCGCAGCACGGCGATCTGCGACTCGGGCAGCGCGGGCAGGTGCCCGGCCCGGCGGGTGGCCTGCACCAGGGCCCGGCTCAGCCCCTGCACCAGCCGGCCCAGACGGTCGGGCAGGTCACTGCCCGAGCTTCCCGAACTTTCCTTGCGAGCTCGCATCACACCATGACAGCATAGTTTTGTGGCAAAACTATTCCAAGGGATCCGGCGCGAGCCGCGCACGCCGCGCCGGCGGGTGCTGCGGGTGACCCGCGTCGAGGAGCTCAGCCCCACCATGCGGCGCATCTGGCTGGGCGGTGACGACCTCGAGGCCGACTTCCCGTTCGGCGAGCTCGGTGCGACCGACCACGTCAAGCTGGTGCCGCCCGACCCGGCCACCGGCCGGGTCGAGCTGCCGCCGCCCGGCGGCCCGCGGCCGGACATGCGCGACTACACGATCCGCCGCTTCGACGCGGCCACCAAGGAGCTGGCGCTCGACTTCGTGCTGCACGAGCACGGCCCGGCCGGCCGCTGGGCGATCACCGCGGCGCCGGGCGCCGAGATCGGCGTGCTCGGCCCACGCGGTTCCCAGATCTACCCGGGCGACTGCTCCGACTATTTGCTGGTCGCCGACGAGACCGGCCTGCCGGCCCTGGAACGGTTCGTCGAGGAGTTGCCCGCCACGACGCCGGTCCGGGCGATCGTGCTCGGCGGGGCGGAACGGCCGCTGCACCGCGAGGCCACCTGGCTGCCCGACGCGTCCACCCTGGTCGCGACCGTGGCCGGGTTGCCGCTCGGGCCGGAGAGCTTCGCCTGGGGTGCCGGCGAGACCGGTGAGATGCGCGAACTGCGCACCCACCTGCGCACCCGCCTGCCCGCCGAGCGCGTCTCGGTGCGCGGCTACTGGAAACAGGGCCACGCCGGCAGCGCTCCCCGTGAGGAGGAGGACTGACCGCCGCGGCCCCGAGGCGCTTCGCCGCCCTGCGCAACCCGGACTGCCGGCCGTACCTGTTCGGGGCGGCGCTGGCGATGATGGCCGACAACATCGAGCACGTCATCACGTACTGGGTGCTGTGGGAGAAGTTCCACTCGCCGGCCCTGGCCGGGTTCGAGGTGATCAGCCACTGGGTGCCGTTCCTGCTGTTCTCGGTCTACTTCGGTGGGCTGGCCGACCGGTTCGACTGCCGCCGGGTCATCCAGGCCGCCCAGGCGCTGTTCATGCTGGTCTCGGCGCTGTGGGGGGTGCTGCTGCTGACCGGCACGCTGCAGATCTGGCACGCCTGCGTGCTGCTGGTCCTGCACGGCCTGGCCGGCTCGCTGTGGGGGCCGGGCGAGCAGCTGATGCTGCACGACTTCGTCGGCGACGAGGACCTGGGCAGCGCGGTGCGGCTCAACGCGACGTTCCGCAGCCTGGGCGTGCTGTTCGGGCCGGTGATCGGGTCGGCGCTGCTGCTCGGGCTCGGGCCGACCGCCGGCATCTTCGTGAACATCGCGTTCTACCTGCCGCTGACCATCTTCCTGTTCCGCACCCGGTTCACCGGCCACACCCGCGAGGGCGGCATCGTCCGGCACGCGCGGGTCGGGCTGGTCGACTCGCTGCGGGTGCTGCGCACCATCCGGGCCGACACCACCCTGGTCAGCATGATCGTGCTGGGTGGGCTCGGCTCGTTCTTCATCGGTGCCTCGATGCAGTCGGCCATGCCGATCTTCGCGCAGGACCTGGGCGCCGGCAGCGCCGGCACGGCGTACGGCCTCCTGCTTTTCGCCAACGGCGCCGGCGGCGTCCTCGGCGGCCTCCTCCTGGAGGCCACCGGATGGATTCCGCCTACGGTGGGTGCCGCGATAGCCAGCACCCTTGCGTACGGCGTGAGCACGCTCTTCTTCGCGATGTCCGGAAACTACGTGTTATCGGTGTCGTTGCTGGTGATCGGCGGGGTGGCCAGCCTGGCGTCGATGTCGATCGGCCAGACGGTGGTGCAGCTGCTGGCACCGCCGGCCGACCGCGGCCGAGTGATCGGCGTCTACGGCGTCTCGGCGAACGGCCTGCGGTTCGGCAGCGGCGTCACCGTCGGCCTGTTCGGCGCGGTGGTCGGCGTGCACTGGTCGCTGGGTCTGAGCGCCGCCGCCCTGTGCGTGGGCACGGTGCTGGCGGCGCTGGTGATCAGGCGGCCCGCCAGAGCGCCCGCTCGTCCCCCTGGTTGAGGGTGCAGGTCATCTTCTTCTTCGCCTTGGTGTAGCCGGTCGCGCCGATCGGCGAGCAGAAGGCGTCCGCCTTCACGTTCTTCTGCACCTCGCCCGCCTTGACGGTGGTGGGCGTCGGCACCGGCTTCGGCTTGCTCGGCTTGCTGGTCGGCTTGTAGGTCACGTTCGGCTGGGGCTTGCCGGTGGTCGGCTTCGGCTTGACGCTCGGCGTGACGGTGGCCTTCCCGGCCCCGGTGCTCGCCGATGCCGGGGCCGGCGTGTCCGCCGACGGCGTCACGAACTCCGGGAGGGCGGACGCGTCCGTGTCGTCGCCCGAGGAACACCCACCGGCGAGGGCGGCGACAACGGCGAGGCCGAGCAGCGTACGTCTGGCGCGGAAGATAACCATCCGGACACCTTTGCCGTTTTCCGCGCCCGGGACGATCGCACGTTCGTGCCATTCCGGCTGTCCGGCCGGGGACGGCGGCCACCGGAGAAGGTGGCCGCCGTCCGCCGATCACTCCTCCGGGAAGGCGGCGTCGGCCGTGGCCGAGTGGGTGGGGATGAACACCGCGAGGGCCGCGGCCAGGATCGCCGCGCCCGCGCAGATCGCGAACAGCAGCTGGTAGGCGCCCAGCGATGGCAGCGCGTGGCCGCCCAGGTCGATGGTCTTGGCGGCCAGGATGGCGCCGCCGAGCGCGCTGGCCAGGGAGCTGCCGACGCTGCGGAACAGGGCGTTGAGGCCGTTCGCGGCGGCCAGCTCGGACCGCGGCGCGGCGTGGATGATCAGCCCGGGCATGGCCGCGTACGCGATGCCGGTGCCGGCGCCCGCGATGGTGGCGCCCAGGACGACCTCCCACAGGCTGCCGGTCAGCCAGATGCGGCTGAGGAAGCCGACCGCGATGATCAGCGATCCGACGATGAGCGCGATCCGCGGCTTGAGCTTGGCCGAGACCGGCGACAGCAGCAGCATGATGATGCCGCCGGGCAGCATGCACAGGCCGCCGACCAGGATCGACTTGCCGAAGCCGTAGCCGGTCGCGGCCGGCGCCTGCACGTAGGTCGCGGTGCCGATCAGGGTGGCGAACAGCGCGAAGCCGACGAACAGCGACGCCACGTTGGTCAGCAGCAGCGCGGGCCGGGCGGTGGTGCGCACGTCCACCAGCGGGGATTTGATCCGCAGCTCGAACAGGACGAACGCGACCAGCAGGACGGCCGCGGCCACGAACAGGCCGATGGTCCGGCCGCTCCCCCAGCCCCACGAGTCGCCCTGGGCCAGCGGCAGCAGCAGCGCCAGGATGCCGCCGCCGAGCAGGGCGGTGCCGGCCAGGTCCATCCGGCCCTTCGCGGAGCGGACCGGTTCGGGCACGAGCAGCACGATGCCGGGGATGGCCAGGATGCCGCCGGCCACGCAGATCCAGAACAGGACGTGGTAGTCGGCGTACTCGGCGATGACGCCGGCCAGCGGCAGGCCGAGGGCCCCGCCGACGCCGAGCATGGCGCTGATCACGGCGATGCCGGAGCCGGCGTGTTCCTTCGGCAGGGTGACGCCGATGAGGCTGATGCTCAGCGGCACGACGGCCACCGAGAGGCCGACCACCGCGCGGCCGACGATCATCCAGGCCAGGGTGTCGGAGAGCGCGCAGATCAGTGAGCCGGCGACGAGGGCGCTGAGCGCGACGAGGACCATCCGGCGGGTGCCGTAGAGGTCGCCGAGCCGGCCGAACGCGGGCACCGCGACCGCGCCGACCAGCAGCGTGGAGGTGAGCAGCCAGGCGATGCCGTCGCTGCCGGTGTTCAGGTCGACGGCGAGCTCGCTCATCACCGGGACCAGCAGCGACTGGGTCAGCGACACCATCAGCGCGCCGACGCCGATGACCAGCAGGATCACGACCTGGCGCCCGGTCCAGGTTTTGCCGGGCGCGGTTGGCGGCACTTCCAGCTCTACGGCTTGCGACATGACGAGCTCCCTCACAGCGATGCCTTCGTGGCAGAATCTGCCATGAGGCACTCACTGCCACCAAGTCGTGAGAGCGGGGTCACACGAGGCTGCGCGCCTACGATGGCGGAACCGGAAGGGAGCGATCAGATCACCGGGCTGAGGGACCTGAAGCGCGAGCGGAACCGCGTGCTCACGGCCGAGACGGCGTGGCGGCTGTTCATCGAGCGCGGCTACGACAACGTCACGGTCGCCGACATCTGCGCGGCCGCCGAGATCGCACCGCGCACCTTCCACCGCTACTTCGCCAGCAAGGACGACGTGGTCGGCGAGCCGGTGCGGTACATGACGAGCCTGATGGCCGAGCACATCGCCGGCGCACCGGCCGGCATGCCCGACCAGGCGGTGCTGCGCAGCGCCATGCACAAGCTCGGCGTCTTCGTCGTCGAGCACCGGGACTGGCTCGGCGCCCTGCGCACCGTCATCCAGAACTCGGTGCACCTGCGCGAGTCCCATCAGGGCGTGCCACCCGAGCGGGAACAGGAGATCATCGCGATGCTGGCGGCCCGGCGCGGCGAGAGCGGCGAGCCCGGCTGGCGGCAACGCCTGCTTGTCGCGTACGCCGTGACGGCGTTCCGCATCTGGCACGACGAGTACCTGCGCGGAAAGGTGTCCGACCCGCTCAAGCAGCTCGACGAGATGTTCGCGACGATCGAGGCGACGGAGTCCCGCCCGGGCCTGGAGGGCCATTCCCTGGGAGGAAAGTAGGCCCGGACGGGACCGACCCGGTCAGGCGGAGAGGCGCGGACCCCCGCCGCCCGTTTCGGTGTTGCTCGGGTCCACCGTGATGGTCAGGTTCGCCACGTAACCGGCCGAGACGCTGCCGGTGACGGTGGCCATCTCCCGGGCGGCCAGGTCGTCGCCGAACACCATGTCGCTGGAAAGGCTGGTCCGGCGCATGTTGGCGGTGCTGCCGGTGTAGCCGTAACTGCTGGCGTACACCGCCTTGGACGGGGCCTCCGGGAGGGCGATCTGCGAGGTCTTGCGGATCGGCCCCGCCCCGCTGGTCGCGTCGGCCAGCGACGAATAGACCTCGAAGTGGATGTGCGGCCACCGGCCGGTGTAGGCGGCCGGGTAGATCGTGGTGAAGGTGACCTTGCCGGTGGCGTCGCTCACCTGGATACCGCGCAGGTAGTTCTGATTGGTCACGCCGGACGAGTAGAGCGAGTAACGGCCGAGCTTGTCGCAGTGCCACGCGTAGACCGCGACGCCGGACAGCGGCGCGCAGGCCAGGTTGTTGACGGTGAGCGAGAACTGCAGCAGGACGCCGGTCGCGACGGTGGTGGAGGTGCCGAACGAGGGTCGGATGTCGCTGCGCACGATGCCGCTGAGCACCCGCACGTCCGGGCCGTTGGAGCCGTCGGCCGGGAACGGCCCGGCCGTCTCCGACTCGACCTCTTCGAGACAGGCCGCCGCGGCCGCCGCGGCCTGCCCGCCCGCGCCGATCAGCGATCCGCCGGCCACCGCGAGGGCGCCGGCACCGCCGAGTACGGCGAGCATCCGCCGCCGGGACATGGTGCCGAGGTCGAACGCCAGGCCCTTGTCGTGGACCTCCCGCACGTACGCCTCGTTGTCCTGCTCCGGTGTCTGTGGCATGAGACTTCCTCCTGCTCCTACGTGGTGCAGCCGAGCGACCCGGGGGCCGCTTCTGGGGGACGCAGGAGAGACAAACATTGAAGTCTATGAATGGCCTGTGGTTGATCAGCGATCCCGCATACCGAAACGGTCATCACTTCGCGGCAATTGTTCCCGGCGACGATCGGGTCTCCGCGGCGGCCATGGAGGACCGCAAGCGGGAGGGCTACTTCCAGGGCTCGAGCCAGAGCTCGTCCGGCCGATTCGGATAGGCGGGATCCAACTCGGCCAAGACCGCGAGGAGCCAGGAACGACGCTTCCGGTTCATCGCCACGAGGCACTGTTCGGCATCGGCGGCGATGCGGGCCGCTCGCCCCGCGTCGGTGGCATGCAGTGCCCTCGCCAGGACGGCAAGAGCGACCGGCTTCGATTCCACACCGGCCGACCACGCCAGACGTTCGGCCTCCGCGAAGAGCCGGAGGGCGCCGGGACGATCTGTCGGCGCGAGGCCCTCGGCAACCGCGGCGACGGTCTCGGCCGTAAACCCGTCCCGCGACTTCCCACCGAGGCTCAGGGCCGCCTGCCGGGGATCGGTCGTGGCCAGCCGCCGGACGACAGTGGCCGTGGCCGCGTCCCGCTGCGGCCCGGCCGCCATGGAGCGAGCCAGGCGCATGCCCTCCCCCGGATCGGCTGCCGACACCGCCGCTACGACCGCCACGGGATCGAGCACCGCGCGCCGGTCGATGGCCACCCGCCGGAAGGACGACTCCTCGGCCGGCGGGAACCGAAACCCGTCTGGGTCGGAAAAGTGCCAGTTCAAATCCGGCTCGCTGCGGGCGATCCGCACCGCGTCGGCCTGTTCGATCTCCGTCCGCGCCGCGTCGCTGTCCGGATCATCAGCTCGGTACAGCCGCCGCGCCTCGTGGAAGAGCCGGTCGTCCGGGGATGAGCGGGCGATGACGGCCAGCGCTCCCGACCTCGCCACGTCCCCACGGATCCAGTGGGCCACGGCCTCGGCCAGGTCCGGATCGGTGGGCGCGACGACGGCGACGACGGCGATCAGGGCGTGGGTCCGGTGCGGCTCCGACCGGATGGCGTCGGCAACCCGCTCGGCCGCGTGCGGCTCGGTAGCGGCCAGTGCGCGCGCGACGTGCACCAGCGCCTGATCGCGGTCCTGCGCGTCCGGCGCCGTCCGGGCGACGCGCTCGGCCCGCCCCGGATCCCAGGCGGCCAGCGAACGGACCACCACCGCAACATTTCCACCGGTCCCGACGCCGTTGGACACCTCCTCCTCGGCCTTGGACCACAAGGCCTCGGCGGCGGCCGGATCCACCGGCCGCGTCGCGCCGGCCACGCGGCCCACGGTCCCGGTGGGGATGTCCCGTCCGGGGCCTCGGAGGAGGGCGCCCGCCTCGGCCAGCAGGCGCCGCAATCGCTCGGCCTCCCCCATCGCCGCGCCGGGATAGGGAACCCGCGTCCCGCTGCTGGCTGCCGGCGTTCGCGCCCGCTGGATCGCCGCGAACAGCGCGTCCATGTCGGGGTAGTAGCGGGTGTGCCGCAACTCCACGGCGTTGAGCCGGGCGAAGTCGCGCAGGTCGGCCGGCAGTCCGCCGGGCGGGGCGGCGCCGTCCACCAGTACGGGGAGCACCCGCACGCCGCGCCGCATGGCCCCACGGATCTCGTGCCGGACGTAGTCGTGGCCGCCGTCGGCGGCGGACAGCAGCGTCGCCCACTGCCGGCCGATCAGCGCGACCAGCACCGAGCAGTTGTCCAGCGCCGTGTCGATCTCGCCGACGAAGTCGGCGCCCGGCTCGATCGAGGCGACGTCCATGAAGACCTTGGCATCGGGAAACCGCTGGCCGAGCCGCAGGTGCAGGAGCCGCGCGTCGGCCGGGGTGTCCGCGCGCCGGTAGCTGATGAAGATGCCGGTCGGCATCACCACAGATTAGAGGTCAGCCCAAATGCTCCCGCAGGGCGGCGAGCGGGCCGTCCCAGTCGCGGGCCAGGGCGGACAGGAACTGCTGGGCCACCTTCATCGAGGCGGTGTCCACCCGGTAGCGGACCCGGCGCCGCTCCCCCGGCTCGGCCATCACCAGGCCGGCCTCGGACAGCAGCCCGAGGTGCTTGGCGATGGCCTGCCGGGTGATCGGCAGACGGGCGGCGAGGTCGGTCGCGGTGGCCGGGCCGCCCGAGGCCAGCGACGCCAGGATGGCGCGGCGGCTCGGGTCGGCCAGGGCGGCGAAGACCTCCTGCGCCACCGCTTCCGGGTCAGGATTTGCCATCGAGGTAGGCGACCAGCTCGCCCAGCTCGTTGGTCCAGCCGGTGGTGTTGCCGCCGAACGCCGTCTTGTGCAGGTCGTCGGGCAGCTGTGCGAATCCGCTCTCCACCATGGTCAGCGTAGTGCCGCCGCCGGAGGGGGCGAGCGTGAACTCCACGTATGTCCGGCGGGGGTCGTCGGCCGGCAGGCCGTAGAGCGACCAGGTGTAGCCGAACACCCGCGGCTGTTCGAGGCGCTCGATGGTCAGCGTGGCCTTGTCGCCGCTGGTCCAGGTCAGCACGGCCTGGCCGCCGACCCGCAGGTCGACCTCGGCACTGTTGCCGAACCAGGTGCCGAGGCCGTCGGCGGTGGTCAGCGCCTGCCACACCCGCTCGGGCGAGTGGGCCAGTTCGAGGGTGCGCTCGATGCGGTCGGGAAAGCCCATGACATCTCCTTAGTAGCAACCGATTGGTTGCTACTCAATCTATGGCAACCACTTGGTTGCGTCAAGCTCTGGTGAAGAACTGCCAGATGGTGTCGGTGGCGTCCAGGACCATCGACGGCGGATCCAGCCGGATCAGGCGGGAGGCGATCGGGCCGGCGTTGCGCGAACCCGGCCACTGGTGGCCCGCTCCGGTCACGGCGATCAGCTCGACCGTCCGGCCGCCGGGGCAGCGGGCCAGCGTGGTGGTCACCATCTCCGAGGCCGTCACGGTCGGTGCGGGACACCCGTCGACCGTGCGCCAGGTGGCGTTAAGCGCCTCGACTCCGGGGCCGTCGATCTTCACCGGGAGGCGGCTGCCGGTGTTGTTGCGCCGGCCCGGCCCACCGGCGTACGGAATGGTCCGGTCCTCTTTGCCGTGAATGGCCAGAACCGAGAGCGGGCGCGGATCGGGGCAGGGGTTGATCATCGTGCCGGCCACTGCGGCGATCGCCGCGAACAGGGTGGTCTCGCAGGCCAGCCGGTAGGTGAGCAGGGCGCCGTTGGAGATGCCGGTGGCGAAGACCCGGGCCGGATCGATCGGCACCCGCGTGCCGATCTCGGCCACCATCGCCTTGATGAAGGCGACGTCGTCGACCTGGTCGCGGGCGGCCACCCCGCAGCAGTCCGGGGAGGCGTTCCAGGTGCGCTTGATCCCGTCCGGGAATGCGGCCACGAAACCGTCGCTGGTCGCCTCGTCGTCCCAGTCGTACGACTGCTCGGCCTGCCGGCCGGTGCCGGCCGCCCCGTGCAGGACCACCACCAGGGCCGCCGCCTTTCCGGCCGGGATCGCCGGCCGGAAGACGCGGTACGTGCGGTCGAGCGCACCCACCCGGATGGTGTGCTCGGAAACCCCGGTGGGGTTCGGCTTCGGTTTGTCCGGACCCGAGCAGGCCGTCAGCAGGAGAAGAAGAATCGGGAGGAACACGGCCAGCCGTCGCATCCTGCCATCCTCCACATGCCACGTTCGGGATAGGTAATCCTATTTGCAGGATTTCGTCGAGCGAATGAGTTCCCAGCCCAAGGCCCCATCGTGCCGACGAACAGCTTGTTGTCGGTGACGATCATCCGCCCGGTGTAGTTGTTGTAGACGTTGTCGAAACCGGACTTGCCGAACAGCGGCGCGTAGTTCGTCGACTGGTTCGACCAGGTCTTCGTGACAGCGTCGTAGACCGGTAGCGAGGTACGGGCTCCGCCGGTGACGGCGATGACCCGGACACAGGATGGTGACGCGCTCATCGAACTCCCGCTTCACGTGGGACATGGAGATCGACTCGAACAACGCCGAGTACCTGATCGGCGAGAAAGGTCGTCACCAGCGGCACCCCGCTGCGGTGGGCCCCCGTCTCCGTCAGCTGATCGATTACTGTCCGCTCCCGACCCGGTCCACTGTGTACCGGGCCGGGAGCGTTTCCATTAGGGTGTCGGCATGGCTTCGACCCACGGGGATGGATCACGGCCGGCCATCGACAGCTCGGTGCCGCACCCGGCCCGCCGCTACAACTACTGGCTGGGCGGGAAAGATCACTTCGCCGCCGATCGCGCCTCCGGCGACGAGATCGAAAAGAAATTCCCCGGCATGCGTACGGGTGTGCGCGCCAACCGTGACGTCCTCGGTCGCATGGTCCACTACCTGGCGGCCGACGCCGGCATCCGGCAGTTCCTCGACATCGGCACCGGCCTGCCCACCGCCGACAACACCCACGAGGTGGCCCAGCGCGTCGCCCCCGACTGCCGGGTGGTCTACGTCGACAACGACCCGATGGTGATGACCCACGCGCAAGCCCTGCTGAAGAGCACCCCGGCCGGCCGCACCACCTACCTGGAAGCCGACCTGCGCGACCCGTCCGCGATCCTCAGCGACCCCGACCTGAAGGCCACCCTCGCGCTCGACGAGCCGGTCGCCCTCATGCTGGTCGCGATCCTGCACTTCATCCCCGGCACGGGCGCCGCGCAGCCACTGGTCCGCGAGCTGCTGGACGCCCTGCCGGCCGGCAGCTACCTGGCCGCCACCCACTTCACCACCGACTTCATGACCCCCGCCGAGCAGGCCCGCTACCGCGAGATGCTGGCGGCCGGCCGCAGCGACGTCTGGCCCCGCGACCACGCCGAGTTCGGTGCCCTCTTCGACGGCCTGGAGATGGTCGACCCCGGCGTCGCCCTGGCCACCGAGTGGCGCCCCCGCGAGGGAGCCGACCGGCCCGACCCCCGCCTGATCGGCATCCTGGCGGCGGTCGGCCGGAAACCCTAAGCTCCTTCACATCTCTGCATAGGGGGCTCGACGTGGCTCGACATGGCAGGCTCGGGCTATGACCCCCACGCAGCTCCGCGCCTACTCGGCCGTGGTGCGCCGCGGCTCGGTGAAACAGGCCGCCGCCGAGCTGTCGGTCAGCGAATCCGCCATCTCCCTGCACATCGGACAACTCCGCAAGGAGCTCGGCGACCAGCTCTTCACCCGCACCGCCGCCGGCCTGGCCTTCACCCCCGGCGGCCTGCGCCTGGCCAGCCGGTCCGCCGAGATGCTCGGCCTGCAGGACATCACGGTTCGCGAGGTGAGCACCGCCGGCACCGGCCGTCGCCTGCTGCGCGTCGCGGCCTCCAGTCTGTTCGCCGAGCACGCCGCCCCCGGTCTGATCGAGCTGTTCGCCGGCCGCGCCGACGACCTCGACGTCGAGTTGAGCGTGCACCACCCCGCGTCGTTCGAGGCCCAGCTGCTGACCCGGTCGGTGGACATCGCGATCGGTCCCCGCCCGGCCGCCGAGACCGGGCTGGTGTGCCGCCCGGTGATGAACTATCGGGTGGTCGTGGTGGCCGGCGCCAACCACCCGCTGGCCGGCGTCCGCGCGTCGGCCGCCCAGCTGCGCGACCAGACCTGGCTGCTGGGCCCGTCCGCGGCGGTCGACATGGGCGCCATCCCCGCGCTGCTGCGCCGCCTGGCCGTCGCCGAGGGCAACCAGCAGATCTTCCAGAGCCACGCGGCCGCCCTGGAGGAGGTGAAACGCGGCAAGGGCGTGGCCCCGGCCCTGTCCTTCACGGTGGCACCCGACGTCCGCACCGGCCAGTTGGTGCAGCTGGCCGGCCCGTACGCCACGCTGGAAGCGGTCTGGCACTCACTGACCCTGGCCGACCGCGGCACCCCGTCGGCGGCCGCCGAGCTGGCCCGCTTCGCCGCCTCCCCCCGCGCGATCCAGGCGATGATGCGCGGCTCCGGCGTCAACGTGAGCCACTTCCGCCCATCGGTCCACGTGACCCTGTGGAGCTGAACGACATGGCCCGGGCGGCCGCGAACAGGTCGTGGAAAGTGGCGGCCGGCAACAGGCCGGTGCAGTAGGGCAGGGCCGCCGCCATCGCCGCGACCGCCGGGGTGAAGCCGGGCGTACCGGCCCGCGGGTTCAGCCACAGGACGGCATGCGCCCGGCGGGACAACCGGGCCATCGCCGCGGCCAGCTCCGCCGCCGGATCGCTGTCCCAGCCGTCCGACGCGATCACCACGAGGGCGCCCCGGACGGCGTTGCCGTGGTGCGACCGCAGCAGCGCGGTCACGTTGGTGGCGATCCGGGTGCCGCCGAAACGGTCGGTCACCGCCGCCGTCGCCTGGGCGATCGCGTCCTCGGCGGACCTGCGGGACAGCGCGGGTGTCAGCCGGGTCAGCCCGGTGGCGAACGCGAAGACCTCGGCCGGCGTCACCGTGGCAAAGGCCCGCATGAGGTGCAGGTAGGCGGTCGCCTGGGCGCGCATCGACTCGCTCACGTCGCACAGCATCACCACCCGGCGCGGGCGGCGCCGCGGCCGTTCCCGGACGATCGTCACCGGCTCCCACGCGGTGCGGCGAGCGCGGGAGATCGTCGCACGCAGGGCGATCCGGCGGCCGGTGGAGTCCGGCGCGTGCCGCCGGGTCCGCCGCGTGGGCCAGCGGGTCAACTCCCGGCGCAGCACCTCGCCGAGCGCCGCGGTCTCGGCCGGATCGAGCTCCTCGAACGGCCGGTCGGCGAGCGCCTCGATCGCGCTCGGCCGCAACTGCGGCAGAAACAGGCCGGACTCGTCGCCGGTTTCCGCCTCGGCCACCACCGGCGGCCGCGTCGCCCACGGCAACCCGCCGCCGGCCACCCCATCGCCACCCGCCGGAACCGGCACGTGGACGTCGTCGCGGTGCCCGGCCGGCCCCGCGGCGGACCGGTTCAGCGGCAGCGGCGCCGCGTCGGTGAACACGTCCTCGAAGACCCGATCGAACGCCACCAGGTCGGACTCCCGCCGGACGAGCGCGATCCGGGCCGTCCAGTAGAGCGCCCGGCGAGAATCCGGCGGATGGACGCCCAGCGCCCGGACCAGGTCGTCGATCTCCGTCAGCCCCGCGAGCACCCCCGCGCCGCGCAGCCGGTTCGCGAACGACACGGCGAACGCGGCCCGGTCGATGCCACGCAGCAGCACCGGTCCCGACTCAGCGGCGGGCAACGAGCCAGGCGATCACCGCGCCGGCCACCACCACGCCCGCCACCAGCGGAACCACTCGCTTGTAGATCGACCCGCCGGCCAGGCTGAGCAGATCCAGCGGCTCCGCCTCTTCGGACACGGCGGTCACCGACGCGGCGGGCCCCGACGCGGCGGGCCGGAGCGGGGTCGTCGCGGCCGCGCGGTGTGCGTCGGCGTCGGCGAGGAAAGCGGCGGCGGGCGACGCCGCCGGGTCCGCGATGGCGGCCACCGGCTCGGGCGCGGGATCGGCGTCGATCGCGGCGCCCGGAGTGGGAACCGCACCCGCGGCGGCGGTGGCCGAAGCGGCCGGCCGGCCCGCGTCGGCGTCGATCGGGGCCCTCGGGGTGGGAACCGAACCCGCGGCGGGCGCCGAAGCCGGCGCATCCGCCGCGGGTATCACCGGCGTCGAGGACACCGGCGGGGCCGGCGTCGGCACGGGGGAAACCGACGCCGACGGGATTGCGGTATCTGGGGCCGCGGCCACGGCGGCCGACGAAGCGGTGGCCGGCGCGGCGTCCGACGAAGCCGTGGCCGGCGCGGCGTCGGTGGCCGGCTCGGATGCGGCGGCCGGCTCGGCGTCCGCGGCGAGCTTCGCTTCGAGGTTGGCGACGAACTGGGCGAGCAGCTTTCCCGAGACTTCCTTGATCATGCCGCTGCCGAACTGGGCCAGCTTCCCGCTGATCTTCAGGTCGGTGTCGACGCTCACCGTCGTACTCTCGCCGGCCGGGACCAGGACCGCGGTGACCAGCGCCGACGCATTTCCCGCGGAGCGGGCGTCGCGGCCCTTCGCGTCGATGACCGCGCGATAGGCGGCATCGTCCTTCTCGGTGAAGCGGGCCGTCCCGGCGAACTCGGAGATCACCGGGCCGACCTTGATCTTCACCTTGCCCTGGTAGACGTCGCCGTCGACGCCGGTCAGCTGCGCCCCGGGCATGCAGGGCGCGATGCCGGAGAGGTCGGTCAGCACCTGCCAGGCGCGGTCGATCGGGGTGTGCACGGTGAACTCGTTCGTGATCTTCATGCGATCTCCTGGTGGACGGCGCCGGCGACGACGAGGCGGTCGTCGGGGGTTTTCGCGATGGTGCCGAGGGTGTGCAGGGCCTCGGCCGGGGCCAGTTCGGTGGCGCCGAGCGCGGCCAGCGCGGACACCCAGTCGATGGTTTCGGCGAGGCCGGGCGCCTTGTCGAGGTCGAGCGCGCGCACCCGGCCGATGAACTCGGTGGCGCTCGCGATCAGCGGCGCACTCGCCCCGGGCACGGCCCGGCGGACGATCTCGGCCGCCCGCCCCGCCGCCGGGAACTCGATCCAGTGGTAAAGGCATCGGCGGCGCAGCGCATCGTGCAGGTCACGGCTGCGATTGGAGGTCAGGACCACCACCGGCGGCCGTACGGCGGTGAAGGTCCCCAACTCCGGCACGGTCACCGACGCCTCCCCGAGGAACTCGAAGAGCAGCGCCTCGAACTCGTCGTCGGCCCGATCGATCTCGTCGATGAGCAGCACCGGCGGCGTGGGCCCGTCGTACCGTACGGCTTTGAGAATGGCCCTTTCCTGCAGGAACTCGGCGGTGAAGAGATCATCGTCGCCGAGCCGCTCGTGCCGTGCCTCGGCGAGCCGGATGGCGAGAAGCTGCCGCTGATAGTTCCACTCGTAGAGCGCCTCCCCCGCGGTCAGCCCCTCGTAGCACTGCAGCCGGATCAGCGTCGTCCCCAGCGCCTGGGCGAGTGCCTTGGCGGCCGCGGTCTTCCCGACCCCGGGTTCCCCTTCGAGCAGCAGCGGCTTACCGAGCCGCAGCGCGAGGAAGACGGCCATGGCCAGCCCGTCGTCGACGAGGTAGTCGGCCGCATCAAGCCGCCGGGCAACCTCTTGCGGATCGTTCACGCGGACTCCTCCGCGAGCAGCCGCCGATAGTCGTCCCGGGTGTCCACATCGACCGGAACGCGCCCGGCACAGTCGACCGGGGTGACCGGGTAGCGCCCCGAGTGCAGCAGCTTCCAGACCGCTTTGTCCCCGTGCAGCTCCGCCAGCTCGGGAAAGACGGCCCGCCGGAACAGGAACGGATGCCCCGGCCCGTCGGCATAGGAACAGACCGCGAGCGGCGTGGGCGCCGCCGCGACCCGCCGGACATCGTCCGGCGAAACCCCCGGTTGGTCACCCAGCAGCAGAACAAGCGCTTCCGACGACACCAACGGTACGGCGGTACGGATCGACGACCCGCACCCCGACGAGAACTCCGGGTTGTCGACGACCTCGAAGCCGTCCAGATCCACGGCGGCCCGCACCCGTTCCGCCGCCCCGCCCAGCGTCACCAGCAACTGATCGAACCCGCAGCGCCGAGCCATGGCGAGCGTCGCGTCAAGCAACGTCCGCCCGCGGTAGGGCAGCAGCTGTTTGGCTTCCCCGAGGCGGAGCGACCCACCGGCCGCCAGCACCAGCCCGGTAACGCTCATCGCCCCGCCACAAAGGTGTCCCGGCACCGCACACAGCAGAACCAGTGCTCCACCCCATCGACAACGGCATGCGGCACGTCATCCCCGACGACAACCCGCATCCCACAAACCGGATCAACCACAGTCCGAGCCGCACCCCCCACCGACCCACCCGCAGCCGACCCACCCGCAAGTGGCTCATCCGCAGCTGATCCCCCGCCGGCAGTCAGGCCCGCACTCGCGGTCGCCCCTGCCGTCGCTCTCCTCGCCCGCTGCGACATTTCCGAAATATCCGAAATGTCGAGAAGGCCGCCATGACTACCCAGGACGGAGGCGGGCGCGGAACCGGAGGCGGGCGCGGAACCGGGCGCGGACACAGAAGCCGGCGCGGACACGGAAGCCGGCGCGGACGCGGGCGGCGGCGATGCTTCCGCTGCTGCGTGGGCGGTGCGGATTTCTTTGACTATCTCGGCCAGGACGGAGAGGGCTATCTCCTGGTGGGTGCGGGCTCCGATGTCCAGGCCGGCGTGCGGGCGCACCCGGGCCCGCTCCTCGTCGGTCAGGCCCAGGGAATCCAGCACCGCGGCGCTTCGGGTGTGGCTCGCCACCAGGGCGATCAGGGGGACACCGGCGTCCAGAGCGGCGCGGATGGCCTGCTCGTCGTCGCGGCCGAGGCCCGCTACCACGACCGCGCCGGCACCGGCGTACGTCATGGGGTCGGTGATTTCGAAATTTAGGAAGGAAGCCAGCGACGCCACCGCGGCGCCGATCGGCGTGGCCGCGCCGGACACGCCGAGCAGGGGGCGTGGCAGCACCGGGCGCAGGAAGATCTCGATCGCCCCGCCGGACAGGCACGGGTTGACCACGACCAGCGCACCCGGCGCCTCGGGGAAGGACGCCGCGCCGTCGGGCAGCACCCGCAGCAGCAGCGTCTTCCCGTCGCGCAGCGTGTCGAGGGCCGCCGCCCGCACCGATGTCTCCGCGCACACCCCGCCGACGAAGCCCTCGATGGACCCGTCGTCCAGGATGACCGCGTCGTCGCCGGGCACCGCGGACGTCGGCTGCTGGGCGCGCACCACCGTGGCGTGCACGAACGGCCGCCGCTGGGCGGTCAGTTCGTGCACGCGCGACGCGATGACGGTGGCCATCAGATCGGCGGGGTCGCCTGGCCGCGCATCGCGTCCCAGACGCGCGACGGGGTCAGGGGCATGTCGGCGTGCCGCACCCCGAAGGGTTTCAGCGCGTCGACGACCGCGTTGACGATCGCCGGCGGCGAGCCGACGGTGGCCGACTCCCCCACGCCCTTGGCGCCGATCGGGTGGTGCGGTGACGGGGTGACGGTGAAGCCGGTTTCCCAGTCGGGGACCTCGAGGGCGGTCGGGATCAGGTAGTCCATCAGGGACGCCCCGAGGCAGTTGCCGTCCTCGTCGAAGGCGATCATCTCCATCAGCGCCATCCCGACGCCGTCGGTGAGGCCGCCGTGGACCTGCCCCTCGATGATCATCGGGTTGATCCGGGCGCCGCAGTCGTCGACGGCGATGAAGCGGCGCACCTTGACCTGCGCGGTTCCCGGGTCGATGTCGACGACGCAGATGTACGCGCCGTGCGGGTAGGTCAGGTTGGACGGGTTGTAGCAGATCTGGGCTTCCAGGCCACCTTCGACGCCGTCGGGCAGGTCCCCGGCGCCGTGCGCGCGCATGGCGATGTCCTGAATGGTGACCGATTTGCCGGGGTCACCCTTGACGACGAAGCTGCCCTTGGCCCAGTCCAGGTCGGCGACCGAGACCTCGAGCATGGCCGACGCGATCAGCTGCGCCTTGTCGCGCACCTTGCGGGCGACCAGGGCGGCCGCGGCGCCGGAGACCGGGGTGGACCGGCTGCCGTAGGTGCCGAGCCCGAACGGCGTCTGGTCGGTGTCGCCGTGCACCACCTCGATGTCGGCCGGCGGGATGCCGATCTCCTCGGCGATGATCTGCGCGAACGTGGTCTCGTGCCCCTGGCCCTGGGTCTGCACCGACAGTCGCACCACGGCCTTGCCGGTCGGGTGGATCCGCAGTTCGCAGCCGTCGGCCATGCCGAGGCCGAGGATGTCCATGTCCTTGCGCGGCCCGGCCCCGACGGCCTCGGTGAAGAACGCGATGCCGATGCCCATCAGTTCGCCGCGGGCCCGCTTCTCCGCCTGCTCCCGGCGCAGATCGGCGTACCCGGCCATGTCCATGGCGAGCCGCATGGTGGGCTCGTAGTCGCCGGAGTCGTAGACCCAGCCGGTCTTGGTCTCGTACGGGAACTGCTCGGGTTGGATGAAGTTCTTCAGTCGTAGTTCGGCCGGGTCCATGTCGAGCTCATGGGCGAGACAGTCGACGATCCGCTCGACCAGGTAGACGGCCTCGGTGATCCGGAACGAGCAGGCGTACGCGACCCCGCCGGGCGCCTTGTTGGTGTAGACGGCGGTCATCTTGCAGTACGCGGCCTCGATGTCGTAACTGCCGGTGAACACGCCGAAGAAGCCGGCCGGGTATTTCACCGGGGCGGCCGTGCCGTTGAAGGCTCCATGGTCGGCGAGCACGTTCGTACGGATGGCCAGGATCTTGCCGTCGCGGGTCGCCGCGATCTCCCCGCGCATGATGTAGTCGCGGGCGAAGCCGGTGCTGATCAGGTTTTCCGACCGGTCCTCCATCCACTTCACCGGCTTGCCGGTGAGGATCGAGCCGACGATCGCGCACACGTAACCGGGGTAGATCGGGACCTTGTTGCCGAAGCCGCCGCCGATGTCCGGCGCGATCACCTGGATCTTGTGCTCCGGGATGCCGGCCACGATCGCGTAGAGGGTGCGGTGCGCGTGCGGTGCCTGGGTGGTGGACCAGAGCCGCAGTTTGCCGTCGATCGAGTCGAAGTCGGCGACCGCGCCGCAGGTCTCCATGGGTGCGGGGTGCACGCGCGGGTAGACGATGTCCTCGACGACGACCACATCGGCGTTGGCGAACACCGCCTCGGTGGCCGCCTCGTCGCCGGTCTCCCAGTCGAAGACGTGGTTGTCCGCCTTGTCGGTCAGATCGTCCCGGATCAGCGGCGCGCCGGCTTCCAGCGCTCGCCGAGCGTCGACCACCGGCTCGAGGACGTCATATTCCACGTCGATCAGCTCGAGAGCGTCACGGGCCGCATAACGATCGTCGGCCACCACGAAGGCGACCTCCTGGCCCTGGAAGCGGACCTTGTCGGTGGCGAGGACGGCCTGCACGTCGTTGGAGAGCGTCGGCATCCAGGCCAGCCCTTTTTCGGCGAGCATCGCGCCGGTCACCACCAGTTTCACGCCCGGTGACGCCTCGGCCGCACTGGTGTCGACACTGACGATGCGGGCATGCGCGAAGGGCGCCCGCAAAATCGCCAGATGCAACATCCCCGGCAGCTGTACGTCGTCCGTATAGCGCCCGCGGCCCCGGAGGAAACGCGGGTCCTCCTTGCGCAGCATCCGACCGAAACCGACGGGCTTCTGGTCGTTGTCGTCGAAGTTCGTGAACTTCGGTTCCTGCACCGTGGTCACTGGGTCACCGCCGCTTCATGGACGGCCGCCCACCGCACACTTCGGACAATTGTCGCGTAGCCCGTGCAGCGGCAGATCTGCCCGGAAATGGCTTCGCGGATCTCGCCGTCGGTGGGATCCGGATTCTTGTCGAGCAGGGCGCGGCAGGTCATCAGCATGCCCGGCGTGCAGAAACCGCACTGCAAACCGTGGCACTGCATGAAACCCTCCTGGATCGGGTCGAGCTCACCGCCCTTGGCCAGGCCTTCGACGGTACGGACCTCGTGGCCCCCGGCCATCGCGGCCAGCACCGTGCAGGACTTGACGGGCTCGCCGTCCAGCCACACCACACACGTGCCGCAGTTGCTGGTGTCGCAGCCCCAGTGGGTGCCGGTCAGGCTCAGCACGTCCCGCAGGAAGTGCACGAGCAGCAGCCGCCCCTCGATCTCCCGGGTGACCTCGACGTCGTTGACGGTCATCGTGACCTGCATGGGTTCAGCTCCTCGCCCGCTCGACGGCCTTGCGCAGGGTCCTCCGGGTCAGTTCGTCGGCGAGGTGCCGCTTGTAGTCGGCGCTCCCCCGCTGGTCGGTGCTGGGATCGCAGCTGCGCGCGGCGATCGCACCGGCCTGTTCGTAGAGAGCTTCGCTCGGCGCGTTGCCGCGCAGGGTGTCCGAGATTTCAGGGATTCCCGTGGTATTCGGACCCACCGCCGCCAGTCCGACCCGCGCGTCGACGATCCTGCCCTCGGTGATCCACACTGCTGCCCCGGCGCTCACCACGGCCCAGTCCCCCGCCCGGCGCTCGACCTTCTCGTAGGCGCTGCCGTGGCCGCCGCGCCGCGGGAACCGGACCTCGACCAGGATCTCGTCGTCACCGACGGCGGTCTCGTACGGGCCGACGTGGAACTCCTCCATCGAGACGACGCGCTCGCCGGCCGACCCGCGGATCACGCAGCGCGCGTCGAGGGTCGTGCACACCGCGGAGAGATCCTCGGACGGGTCGGCCTGACAGAGCGACCCGCCGAGGGTGCCGCGATTGCGCACCACCGGGTCGGCGATCACCCGCTCGGCGTCCCGGAAGATCGGGAACGCGGCCGCCAGTTCGTCCGACTCGAGCAACTCGCGGTGCCGGGTGAGTGCTCCGATCCGTACCTCATCGGTCTGGATCTTGACGTATCCCAGCTCCGCATGGAGGGGATTGATGTCGATCAGATATTCGAAGTTGGCCAGCCGCAGCTTCATCATCGGCAGGAGGCTGTGCCCACCCGCCACGAGCCGCGCTGAGCTGCCCAGACGTTCCAGAAGTCCGATGGCTTGGTCCACGCTGGTGGCGCGTTCGTACTCGAACGGAGCCGGCACCTGCATAGCTGCACCTCCCGTGATCAAGAGCACACTCGCCGCCAAGTGGACCAAAGTCAACAGCGACCTAAGAGATCCCTTAACCAGCCGTTGACGAGGTCCCGCATGATCGCGGAAGGTACCGATCATGCGGGACATCGTGGACGGACTGGCCGCCTGGCAGGCGGACGGCGTGCGGTTCGCGGTGGCCACCGTCGTGCGCACCTGGCGTTCGGCACCGCGGCAACCGGGCGCGGCGATGGCCGTCAACGAACACGGCGAGGTGCTGGGCAGCGTCTCCGGCGGCTGCGTCGAGGGCGCCGTCTACGCCGCCGCCGAGGAGGTCATCAAGACCGGAAAGGCCCAGCAGCAGACGTACGGCGTGAGCGACGGCGACGCCTTCGAGGTCGGTCTCACCTGCGGCGGCACGATCGAGTTGCTGATCCAGCCGGACGTGGCCCTCGTGGACCTGGCCGAGGTGCTGACCGCGATCACCGACGGCCACCCGGTGGCGACCGCGTCGATGGCCGACAACCAGCTGGTGATCTGGCCCGGCCGCACGTCCGGCACGCTCGGCGATCCAGGCCTCGACCACGCCGCCGAACAGCAGGCGGCCGGGATGCTGGCCGCCGGCACCACCGGCATCGTGCACCTGGGCGACCACGGCGAACAGCGCCAGGAGGACGTCGAGGTCTTCGTGCAGACCTACCTCACGCCACCTCGCATGATCGTGTTCGGGGCGATCGACTTCGCCGGTGCGGTGGCAAAGATCGGAGGTTTCCTGGGCTACCACGTGACGGTCTGCGACGCCCGTCCGGTATTCGCCACCCGCAAGCGTTTCCCGACCGCCGACGACCTGATAGTCCAGTGGCCGCACCAATATCTGGAGTCGACCCCGGTGGACGAACGCACCGTCCTCTGCATACTCACCCACGACCCGAAGTTCGACGTGCCGCTCCTGGAGGTCGCGTTGCGCACTCCCGCGCGCTACATCGGCGTGATGGGCAGCCGTCGCACCCACGAGGATCGTTTGCGCCGCCTGCGCGAGGCCGGGGTGTCCGCGACCCAATTGGCGAGATTGTCCGCCCCGATCGGACTGGACCTGGGTGCGCGAACCCCCGAGGAGACCGCCGTGGCGATCGCGGCGGAGATCATAGCGAGGGCCTGGGGCGGGTCCGGTCTGCCCCTGACCGGCCGGGATGCCCCGATTCACGGGTAGCGCTTCGGTAACAAGCCCCGGTTTCCGTGCCGGGTCCCCGGCCCGCGGTCGATCGTGTCCGGCGCAGCCACCCGGCACCGGGCGGCCGCCACACCGCACCTGGACGCCGAGTCCCGCCCACCGGGCGCGGTCGATGACCTGTCTCCGACCGGAAACTTCAGTGGGCGGAAGCGGGGGAACCAAGCCGCCGGCGGTGGCTGACCTCGCAGGCGATTGAAGGGCCAAGGAACCTCGTGTCCCGCTTTGCCCTGCCCGTTTGGGTGTTTTCCGTCGTCCTGTCCGTCGCGGCCGTCCTGGTCGCCGGTCCGGCCGCCCCTGCCTTCGCCGCCGCCCCTGCCTTCGCCGCCGCCCCTGCCTTCGCCGCCGCCCCTGCCTCGGCCGCCGCGCGGCTGATGGCAGCCGCTGAAGCCCAGCGTGGCAAGCCCTACCGCCGCGGAGCTCAGGGGCCCGACGTGTTCGACTGCTCCGGCCTGACCACCTACGTCTTCCGCAGCGTGCACATCGCCCTGCCGCGCACCGCGAACGCCCAGTTCCACGCCGCCCACCCGGTGAGCCGGACCGCGGCCCGCCCCGGCGACCTGGTCTTCTGGGTGCACGGCCAGCACTCCTACCACGTGGGCGTCTACGCCGGTGGCGGCCAGGTCTGGCACGCGCCGAAACCCGGCGACCGGGTCCGTCTCGCGAAGATCTGGTCCTGGCGCGAGGTCCGCTTCGGCCGCGTAACCGCCTGACCACCTCGCGCCGCGCCGCCGCCGGCCAGGCATTGCCCGGCGGCGGCACGGGTTCACCGCTTGAGCGTGAAGGTGAAATCGCCGGAGCGAGTGCCGCCCAGCCGGATCGCCGAAACCACCTTCCCTTCCGCGATCAGACCGTCCACCTCGGCCCGGGAAAGGCCGCACCCATCGGCGATCAGCCGAACCGGCCGAACCGGGATCCGGGCCGCGAAGCGCACCGCCACCTCCATCACCTCGTTCACGTCGCGATCGAGGTGGTCCGATCTGCCGGTGTCGAGACGCCAGGCACCCGCCCAGTCGAGGGCGATCCGGTTACGCCGCTGCACCACCGGATCCTGGAGCAGCTCGAACACCAGCCCGAGATCGTTGTCGTGCAACCGGTCCAGCAGCCCCGGCCGGATGGACCGAACCGTGGTCCGCTCCAGAATCGTGAGCTTCGCCGTCTCCCCGCACCCGGCACAGAGCACGAGCAGCCAGACATCGAGAAGTTTGTGATTGGCGTTGACGCGAAATTTCCCGCTCGCCCGGAACCGCACCGCCGCACACGTGTGACAACGACGGCGGACAAGGGGCAGGCGAACAGGCACAACCATCCAGTTTTCGAGCACAGAGGGACACCGTTTCCAGTGAGAAATCCGCAGCAAGAAGGTGCACGACGCCCATCGGCGTCGCGCGACAGATCAGCGCTCGGGAGGTCTCACAGGGTGTACAACGGCACGTCCCCACCTGGACAACTTGTTCCAGCAGCACGCTATTGACGCCCACCGGCGCCACGCCACCCGTTTTCCGGTGCGGGTCAGCGGTGCTGGGTGATCAGTTCGCGGAGCTCGGCCAGGTGGGCGTCGAGGGCCGGGTCGGGTGAAGCGATCCACGGTCCACGGAACTGGGGCCGCCGGGAGGCGAGGTCGGTGAAGGCGGCGATCTGGTCGCGGGCGTTCTCGGCCTGGCTGACGTCCTCACCGACCGCGATGCGGGCGGCGTAGCACAGATCGATACGTTCCCGCAGCCAGGCCGGAGCGAGTTCGGCGCGTTGCTCCGAGCTGTCCGGGCCGGCCGAGGCCAGGACGGCGATCCGGGCGGCGAGAGCCATCTGGCCGTGCCGTTCGGCCATGCGCTCGAAACGGGTCCATTCCCGGCCCAGGGAACCGAGCCGTTCACCCCACCGTTCGATGAGGACCAGGCGCAGCGCGCGGGCCGAGACCCGCAGCAGCTGGGTGGCGCCGGCCGGGTCCGCGGTGCGGATTCGGGTCGCCTCGGCCAGAGCGTCGGTGGCCTGCTGATACCAGAGGTCGATGCGGGCGGCGACGACCGCGGGATGGAACCGGACGGTGCGGATCCAGTCGGCGAACGCCGTGCCGAGTTCGTCCCCGGGGTCGGCGGCGTGCCCGCCGTAGGCCTTGTCGATCCCGTGGAACCAGCGCGGTTGGGCAATCTGGGCGACCGCATGTTCCGGTCCGGCGGCGACCGTCTCGCGGACCTCGGTGGTGGTGAAGGCCAGCCAACCGACGTCGAGGGCCTGGGCGCGACCGGATCCGGTCCACCAGTCGACGAGTTCGGCGCGACGCCGGTCGAGCCGGGTCGCCGACTCCTCCGGATCGGTGGAGTCGTCGTAGATCGGCAGCACGTCGATATCGGACATGGGCCAGGGTTCGCCGCGCCCGATACTGCCGGCCACGATGAGCCCGTGGACGCCGGGCGTCTGCCCGAGCACGGCGACGGCTTCGCGTAGTCGCTCGTCGAGCAGCTGCCGCCACCGGTCAGTGGGCTTCATGCGCCTCGACCGGCTCCGCCACCGAGGCCGAGCCGCCAGCCTGCTCCAAGTCACCGGTCTGCTCCGGCCCACCGGCTCGCCCCGGTGCCGCCGCCTGGCGCGGAGCCGGCATCGCAGGACGCCGGGCGCCGAGCGACGCCAGCCGATCGAGGCCGACCACCGCCGCCCCCAGCACCGCGAAGATCACCGCCAACTCGACGAACTGCCCGCTGACCCAGTCGTAGCCGCGCGTGCTCGGGTCCAGGAAGAAGTAGGGGTAGCGAATCGGCGCCGTCGGCACGAGGACCGCGCGGAACTCCACCGCCAGCCCGTACCCGAGCGGGTAGAGGATCCACAGCGGAATGTCCCGCCAGCGCACCATCCGGTGCGGCCCGAACGCCACCCAGTCGATCAGCACCATCACCGGCACCACGTAGTGGACCAGGAACATCGACCGGTTGGTGGTCGCGACCGCGGGATCAGCGGCGGCCAGCCCCGGCAGCGGGTTGGCCCCGTGGTTGAGCATGAAATGCGAGATCAGGCAGGTGATCAGAATCCACAGCGTGACCGCACCCCGCAGCCGAGGCGCGGGCGGATCAACCGTCTGCCGCTTGATCATCCAGTACAGCGTGCCCGCGAAGAATCCGAGCGTGATGAGGTTGCTCTGGCAGGTGTAGTAGATGACCCGCTGCTCGCCCATGAGCAACCCGGACACCCCGCAGGCCACGATGACCGCACGCCACCAGAACTGCGGCCGCGCATAGACCCGCATGATGTTCCCTCCGCCACGCTTACCAACGGGTAACGAGTATGCCCGGCGAAGCTCGGAAGATCACGGCAGCCGTGCGACCAGCCCGTTGCACCCCACGTCCTCCGCCGACGGGCGCGGCTGCGACTCCTCGCCGGCGTGCCAGTGCGCCACCGACACCAGGCCGGGCGGAACCATCTCCAGGCCGGCGAACCACGCCCAGAACGCCGCACCCGGGCGCGGCACGAAACGACCGTCGGCGTTCGACGCCTGGAGCTTCCCGATTACCGCCGCCGGAACGTACTCCCAGGTGGCGTGGCTGGCGACGACGTAGCTGCCGGGCGCCAGCGCGGCCAGCAAGGTCCGCACGATCCCGGCCGGGTCCTCGTCGTCGCGCACGAAGTGCAGCACCGCCCCCAGCATCAGCCCGACCGGCTGCCCCGGGTCGAGAAAGGCGAACGACGGATGCTCGAGAATCTCCCGCGGCGACCGCACGTCGGCCTCGATGTAGGGGCCGGGCAGCGACGCCGCCTGCGAGGTCACCAGCGGATCGTTGTCCACGTGCAGGATGCGGGCGCCGGGTGCGTCGATGCCGCCGGGCGCCGGCAGGCCGGTGCCGATGTCGAGGAACTGCCGCACGCCCTGCGCCGCGACGAACCGCGCGGCCCGGCCGACGAACCGGCGGTTCTCGACGGCCATCAGCCGGATCGTCGGCATCGCGGCCTCGATCGCGTCGCCGGAGGCGCGGTCCGCCTCGAAGTGGTGCGAACCGCCCAGCCAGTAGTTGTACCGCCGCGCGGGATGCGCCTGCGACGTGTCGATCTTCGCGTCCACCATGGACAGCCACTCTAGAGCTCGACCTGGTAGGCCAGCACCCCCCGGTTGACCAACTTGATCGCCTTGCGGGCGGCGTCGCGGACCTCGGTCGTCGACGCCGGGGCCTCCTTGATCTGGCCGAGCAGGTCGAGCACCTGCCGCGCCCAGCGCACGAAGTCGCCGGCCGGCATGTCGGCGTCGTAGTTGTGGCCGCTGGCCAGCACCGCGGCGAGCGGCTCGCCGCGGGCCCACCGGTACATCGGCCAGACGAAGCCGGGGTCGGGCTCGCGGGTCAGGGTCAGCCCGTGCGCGGCCTCGTCGGCGGCGATCTCGCCCCACAGCTTGGTGCAGGTGTCGACGGCCGCGGTGATCGGGCCCTTGGGCACCGAGGCGCGGTCGTCGCCCTCGCGCCGCGACTCGTAGAGCACCATGGACACCGCCGCGGCCAGCTCCTCGGGCGCGAGACCGTCCCACACCCCCTGCCGCAGGCACTCGGCGACCAGCAGGTCGGCCTCGGACCAGATGCGCCCGAGCATGCGGCCCGCGTCGGTCACCTCGCCGTCGGCGGTCAGGTAGCCCCGGTCGGTCAGCACCGTGCACACCTGGTCGAACGTGCGGGCCAGCGAACCGGTGCGCCCGGCCACCTTGTCGCGCAGCGCGTCGGTGTCGCGCTGGAGGCGGTGCCGCCGCTCGGCCCAGCGGGCGTGTTCCTCCCGCTCGGGGCAGGCGTGGCACGGATGCTGCCGCATCTTGACCTTGAGCAGGGCGATCTCGGCGTCCTCGCCGGGGTTGCCGGCGTTTCCGCGCCGGCCGCGGCGGCCGCCGCCGTGCCGGTCCAGGCCGGTGGCGGAGACCCGGGCGGCGAGGTCGCGGCGGGCGGCGGGCGAGCGGTGGTTGAAATGCTTGGGTACGCGGATGCGCTCCAGCACCTCGACCGAGCCGGGGAAGTCGGCGGGGCTGATCCGGCCGGCCCATCGGTCCTGAGTGAGCACGAGCGGCCGCGGTTCGCCGAACCCGCCGGTCGGCGGCTCGAGCACGACGGCGAGCCCGGCCCGCCGCCCCTGCGGCACCCGGATCACGTCGCCGACCTTGAGCCGCTCGAGCGAGGACACCGCCTCGGCCCGGCGCTGGTTGGCGCCCTGGCGGGCGAGGGCCCGCTCCCGATCGGCGATCGCGATGCGCAGACCGAAGTATTCGTCGAAGTCGCCGTGGTGGCAGGCGGCGTCCGACCCGTACGTCTCCATGGTTTCGACGTTGCGCTGGACCTGCCGGGCCAGCCCGACCACCGAGCGGTCGGCCTGGAACTGGGCGAACGACGACTCGAGCAGATCACGGGCCTTGTCGGCGCCGACCGTGCCGACCAGGTTGACCGCCATGTTGTAGGACGGGCGGAACGACGAGCGCAGCGGATAGGTGCGGGTGGAGGCGAGCCCGGCCACGTGCCGCGGGTCGACCTCGGGGCTCCACAGCACGACGGCGTGGCCCTCGACGTCGATGCCGCGGCGGCCGGCCCGGCCGGTCAGCTGGGTGTACTCCCCCGGGGTCAGGTCGACGTGCGCCTCGCCGTTGTATTTCACCAGGCGCTCGAGGACCACGCAGCGGGCCGGCATGTTGATGCCGAGCGCCAGCGTCTCGGTGGCGAAGACCGCCTTGACCAGGCCGTTGACGAAGCACTCCTCGACCGCCTCCTTGAAGGCGGGCAGCATGCCGGCGTGGTGGGCGGCGACGCCGCGCTCGAGGCCGTCGAGCCACTCCCAGTAGCCCAGCACCGACAGGTCTTCGCGCGGGATCGAGGCGACCTTGGCGTCGGCGATGCGCCGGATCTCGGCCCGCTCGTCGGGGTCGGTGAGCCGCAGGCCGGCGGCCAGGCACTGCTGCACGGCCGCGTCGCAACCGGCCCGGCTGAAGATGAACAGGATGGCCGGCAGCAGCCCGGCCCGCTCGAGCCGGTCGACCACCTCGGGCCGCGGCGGCGGCTGCCAGCGGCGCGACCGGCCGCCCCGGTTTCCCGGACCGTAGGACCGGTCGGTCATCTCGAGCCGGCGCTCCATCTCGCGGGAGTAGCGCAGCAGCTCGGGGTGCACGTCGTGCTTGCGGGCCGCGTCGGCGTCGTGGAACAGGTCGAACATGCGGCGCCCGACCAGCATGTGCTGCCACAGCGGGACCGGCCGGTGCTCGCTGACCACGACCTCGGTCTCGCCGCGCACGGTGACCAGCCAGTCGGCGAACTCCTCGTAGTTGCTGACCGTCGCGGACAGCGAGACCAGGTTGACCGAGGCCGGGAGGTGGATGATCACTTCTTCCCAGACCGCGCCGCGGAACCGGTCGGCCAGGTAGTGGACCTCGTCCATCACCACATAGGCCAGCCCGTTGAGCGAGGCCGAGCCGGCGTAGAGCATGTTGCGCAGCACCTCGGTGGTCATCACCACCACGGGGGCGTCGCCGTTGATCGCGTTGTCGCCGGTGAGCAGGCCGACCTTGTCGGCGCCGTAGCGGTCGACCAGATCATGATATTTCTGGTTGGACAGCGCCTTGATCGGCGTGGTGTAGAAGCACTTGCGCTCCCCCGCCCGCAGCGCCAGGTGCACCGCGAACTCACCCACCACGGTCTTGCCGGCGCCGGTCGGCGCGCACACCAGCACGCCGCTGCCGCGCTCCAGCGCCTCGCAGGCCGAGCGCTGGAAATCGTCGAGGTCGAAGCCCACATCGAGCATGAAGTCCTGCAGCTGGGGAAACTCGGCCTGCCGGGCCGCCCGCCGCTTGGACTCCGCAAACCTTTCGGCGGGACTCGTCATGACCACAACGCTACTTCCTGGGTGTGACAACTCGCAGCACCGGCGGGCTCGGTATGGTGCACCCGTGCCGGAAGCCGTGGAATCGCCCCGACAGGTCGACGCCGTTTTGTTCGACTTCCACGGCACCCTCGCCCAGGTGGAGGATTCGGTTCGCTGGGTGCAGCAGGCCGCGGCGGCCTGCGGCCACGATCTCGACCGGGGAAAGGCGACGGTCCTGGCCGACCGCCTGGTCATGGCGGGGCGGCCCGGCGGGCCGGTTCCGCACCGCGTCCCACCCCATCTGGCCGAGCATTGGGCCGACCGCGATCTGTACGCCCACAGCCACCGCGCCGCCTACACGGGTCTGGCCGCGACCGTGACGACGGATGTGGCCGGCCTCCCCGACGCCCTGTACGACCGGCTGCTGGCCGCCGAGGGCTGGCTCCCCTACGCCGACACCGCGAACACGCTGCGCATCCTGCACGACGCCGGCATCAAGGTGGCGGTGGTCAGCAACGTCGGCTTCGACATCCGCCCGCACTTCGCGGCCTGGGGCATGGAACCGCTCGTCGACGCGTACACCCTGAGCTACGAGGTGGGCCGGCTCAAACCCGACCCGGCGATCTTCCTGCGCGCCTGCGGCATGCTCGGCGTCGACCCGGAGCGCACCCTGATGGTGGGCGACACCCCGGCCGACGCCGGCGCGGTCGACGCGGGTTGCGCCGCCCTGGTGCTCCCGGCCGCCGAGCCGGGCCGCCCCAACGGCCTGTCCGCCACCCTGGCCCTGGCCGGCTGCCAGGCCTGACCCCAACCGCGCCCCGCCGGCCCCAGCGGATCAGGCCGGGCCGGCGCCGCGGGATGCGCGGCGGGCGGCCCAGACGACGAGGGCGGCGCAGACGGCGGTGAGCGCGAGGGTCGCCGTGGTGATGGCGTTCTCGAAGGCGTGTGCCCCGGCCGCGCTGCGGCCGATGTCGGTGAGCGGCCCGGTCAGCGCGGCGGCGACGATGGTGCCGGTGACCGCCAGGCCGATGCTGCTGGCCACCTCGGTGCCGGTGTCGTTGAGGGCGGCGCCGGTGGAGGTGAGGTCCTCCGGGAGGCCGCGCATGACGGTGACGGTCGCGAGAATCATGATCACCCGCATGCCGGCCGAGGCGAGCACCAGCGCGATCGCGATCCAGGTGTACTGGTACCGGCCGAGCAGCGCGTAGATCAGCAGGCCGGCGATGACCGCGGCGGCGCCGATCGGGCCGGCCCGGTGGGTGCCGAGCTTCCCGACGAACTTCTCCACGAACGGGCCGATAGCGATCATGGTGATGATCTGCGGAAGGCTGCCGAGCGCGGCCTGGGCCGGTGACCAGCCCCAGACGAGCTGGAGCTGAAGCGTGACGCCGTAGGCGAGGGCGGCCATCCCGAGGCCGAGCGCGGCCTGGTAGGCGAGGCCGGCCGAGACGTTGGGCCGCCTGATCAGGGCGAAGTCGATGACCGGGTGGGCGGTGCGGCGTTCCCGGACGACGAAGCCGACGGCACTGAGCACGGCCCCCACACCGGCCGCCCACGGCGCGGCCGAGCCCCAGCCGTCCTCGACGACCAGGGTGGCGGTCCAGAGCGCCAGGATGATCGTGGCCGTGCCGAGCATGGCGCCGAGCAGATCGAGCGGCGTGGCATTGCGGTTCGACGGGTCGTCGGCCGGGATGCCGCGGCGGATGCAGATGACCGCGAGCACGGCGATCGGCACGTTGGCCACCAGCAGCGCCCGCCAGGGCGCGATCTCGAGGACCAGACCGCCCAGGGTCGGGCCGGCCGCCATCCCGATCAGGCCGACCGTGGAGATGAAGCCGGTCGCCCGCATCAGGAGATTCTCCTGGTCGAACAGGCGGAAGCACAGCGCCATGGTGCCGGGCGCGGTCATCGCGGCGGTGACCCCGATCGCGGCCCGCAGCGCGATCAGCTCGCCCGGCGTCCGCACGAACAGCACGAGCAGGTTGGCGACCGCGAACAGGCTCAGCCCGATCAGCATCATCCGTTTGGTGCCGACCCGGTCGGCGATCGCGCCGAACGCGATCATCAGGCCGCCGAACAGCAGCGAATAACCGGTGGTGATCCACTGCAGGTCGGACGCCGAGGCGTTCAGGTCCCGCGCGATCGTCGGCAGCGCGACGTTGAGCACGGAGTTGTCGAGCATCTCCACCAAGAAGACGACCGACAGCCCCAGGATCGCGGGCCACACGGCCCGCAGCGAGTTGGCGCGCACCGGCTCGCGCACCTCAAGGACGTTGGCACTCATCACGATCCCCCTCCCGACGACGCTGGAACGTCGTTCCAGAACCCAGTTTGGAACGCCGTTCCAGACATGTCAAGATGGGTGCATGGCGAGTAAGGCACGGCACACCGACCGGCGTACGGACGCCCTGTCCCGGGAGCGCATCGTCGCCACGGCGGTCGAGCTGCTCGACGCCGCCGGTGCGGACGGGCTGACCTTCCGGGCCCTCAGTGCAGAGCTGAGGACCGGCGCCGGCGCGATCTACTGGCACGTGGCGAACAAGAGCGAGCTGCTGGGCGCCGCGACTGACGCCGTCCTGGCCGGCGCGACGACCGTTGCGGAGGCCACGCCCGAGGCCGAGGTCCGCGCGCTGGCGCTCGGCCTGTTCGACGCGATCGACGAGCACCCCTGGCTCGCCGGGCAACTCGCCCAGGGGCCGTGGAAGTCGGAGGCGCTGCGGATCTTCGAGCGCCTCGGGCAGCGGGTGCAGGCGCTCGGCGTGCCCGGTCCCGCCCAGTTCACGTCGGCGACCGCACTGATGCTGTTCATCGTCGGCGCCGCCAGCCAGAACGCGGCGAACGCGGCGAACGCGGCCGAGCTCCGGCGGGCCCAGCCGGACGCCAGCCGAACCGCACTGCTGGCCGGCGAGTCGACGATGTGGGAGGGCCTCGACCCGGGCGACTATCCGTTCCTGCACGACATCGCCGGTCAGCTGCGTGAGCACGACGACCGGGAACAGTTCCTGGCCGGCGTCGATCTCATCCTGGCCGGCATCGCCGCACTCCGGCCTCAGGCGTAAGCGTCCAGGGCGACGCCCTTACGGACGCCCTTCGGCTTCGCGGGGGCGGCGGCCTCGGCCTTGGCCGGCTCAGCGGCGGAAGCGGGGGCCGGTGCGGTGGTGGCAGCCTTGCCGCCGGGCTCCCCGCCCGGGGATGCCGAGGGAGCCGTCGCGGCCGCCGCGTCGGCCATCGACTTCAGCGTGCTCCGCGCGGTGTCAAACGCCGTGGTGGCGAGCGAGGCGGCGTTGGTCAGCGAGCGGAGCGAGTTCAGCGACATGCCAACACGTTCGGCCGCCCCGGAGAGAACTGACCGCCAGGCCGCCCGCGCAACCCGACCGCACCCGGCGAAACGGTCAGAACCCGTCAGACCAGCAGCCGCAGGGCCCCGGGAACGCAGGTGATCTCCAGCGGCAACGGCCCGATCCGCTCCCCGTCCGCGTAGGCGACGATGCCGTCGGCGTGCAGCCGCACCTGCCGCGCCCGGAACGTGCGGACCCGCGGATCGGTCACGTGGGTGCCGCGGCGCAGGCGGGGCTTGAGGCGGGTCATCGCGACCCGGCTCAGCGGCGCCGCGATCACCACGTCGAGCAGCCCGTCGGCCGGATCGGCGTCCGGCAGGATCCGCAGTCCACCGCCGTAACTCGGGCAGATGCCGACGGCGACCAGCGTGCCCTCGAAGCCGTGGTCGGCGCCGTCGATCTCCAACGCGTAGACCCGCGGCCGCACCCGCACCATCTCCAGGACGATCGCCAGGTCGTACCGCCGCGGTCCGCGCGGCCACCGCATCCGGTTGGCCCGCTCGTTGACGATCGCGTCGAAGCCGGCCGCCAGCACGGCCCCGAACCACCGCTCTTCCCGGTCGGTCCCGCTGGTCCGCGCAAGATCAATGGCCCGGCTCCGGCCGGCCCGAAGGGCGTCGGCAATGGCCGACGCGGCCCGCAGAGGATCGGAGGGTACGCCGGTCCCAGCCGCGAAATCGTTGCCCGTCCCGGCCGGCACGACCCCGAAGCCCACCTCCCGCGTGGCGGCGGCCTGCAAAGCCTGGTGCACGGTGCCGTCACCACCCACGGCGACGAGAGCGACCGCCCCGTCGGCGACGGCCCGGTGGCAGGCCTTCTCGGCCTCCTCCGATGTGTGCGCGTCGAGCAGCCGCACCGGACGGCCGGTCGCCTCCAGACGCTGCACCACCCCCGGAAGCAGACCGCGGTGCCGGCCGCGCCCCGCACGGGGGTTGGCCAGCACCGCGATGTCACCGCTCGTCATGGCGGGTGACGTTACTACGTCATGTCGTCGAAGCGGCCCTCGATCGGCAGGGGCTTGCTGACCGGCGTGGGCGACTCGATCGGGCTGGGCGCCTCGATCGGATCGGACGCGCCGACCGGCACCCGGTCGTCCTCGTCGAGCGGCGAGATCGTGTCGTCGTCGAGATCGGCGTAGATCTCCTTGCCGCGGCCCTTGCGCTTGTCGTAAAGGAACGCGACGCCGACCGCGATGAAGTAGAGCAGGGACATGCAGGCGGCGAGCAGCGTCATGCCGAACGGGCCGGGGTCGGGCGTGGCGATGGCGGCAAACGCGAACGACAGGAAGATCACGATCCGCCACCAGCTGAGCAGCCGGCGGGCCGAGACCACTCCGGTGAAGTTCAGCATCAGCAGGATCAGCGGGAACTCGAACGCCGCGCCGAACAGCAGCAGCATGCTGGTGACGAAGCCGATATAGCTCGACACCTCGAGTTTCGTCGACTCGCCGAGGACGCCGGCCTCCATGATGAAGGCGAGGCTGTGGCCGACCACCAGGTAGGCCAGGACCGCGCCGACCGAGAACAGCGGCGCCGCGATGGCGACGAAGATGTAGGCCCATTTGCGCTCGTGCCGGTGCAGACCGGGGGCGATGAACGCCCAGAGCTGGTAGAGCCAGACCGGGGCACCGACGATGATGCCGACCCATAGCGCGATCTTGAGCCGGAGCATCAGGCCGTCGCCGACGCCGAGGACCACGAAGTCGCAGTACTGCGTGCCGTCGGCCCGCACCGCCCATGAGGACGGCAGATCGCAGTATGGCTCCTTGAGCAGGCCGAAGACCCAGTTCGACACGATGAAGCCGACGATCAGGCCGACAACCAGACCGAGCGACGCGATGAAGAGCCGGTTGCGCAGCTCCCGGATGTGGTCGATCAGCGTCATCGAGCCGTCGGCGGCCTGCTCGAACTTGCTAGGTTTCCCCGGACGGCGAAGGGTCAGCGCCATGATCTCGGATCAGCGGTCGTTGGTGCGCTGCACCGGGTCGACGTAGGGCTGAGCCGGCGGCTGCTGCTGGTACTGCGGCTGGCCGGGCGGCGGCGGGGCCTGCTGGTAGCCGTTGGGCTGCGGCACCTCACCCTGGATCGGCTGACGTGAGTACTGCGGCTCGGCCTTCTCGGCGACGTTGTTGTCGTCGTCGATCAGGCCCTTGGTCTCCGCCTTGATGATCCGCAGCGACCGGCCCAGCGAGCGGGCAGCATCGGGGAGCCGCTTCGCACCGAACAGCAGCACCAGGACCACCACGAAGATGAGAATGTGCCATGGCTTCAAAGCGCCCATGGGATAACTCCAGTCGGTCGGATCAGTTGTGCGGGGTCCATCGTACGTGTCGTTTCTGGTGAAGTAGCCCACCGGACCCCGTGGGTTTTGCTCCTGGCCGCGAAGTCTTGGACAACGGGGAAGGAACGCCGCACGCTACCGGCCCTTCACAAGATCTGTAAAGGTTACTGGCGGCTCACCTGGGCGGAGACGGCCTCGACCCGTTCCTGCAGGGCCTCGACCTTCTGTTGCAGGGTGAGTGCCTGGGTCTGCCGGGCCTGCAGTTTCCCGGCGGCCCGGCGCAGCGCACCGAGACGGCCCAGCAACGGCACGGCCGCGGCGATCAGAATGATCAGCGCGACGACGACTACGGCGATCCACACCCAGAGCAGCACCCGGCCACCCTACCCGGCGGGGCTGCTGTACTGGTCGAGCGCGGCCGCGGCCTGCGCCCGGATCCGGTCGAGAAGTTCCGGCGGGCCGACCACGATCACGTCCGGGCCCAGGCCGAGCAGCAGCCGCTGGGCCCAGCCCAGGTCGGTGACCCGCATGGTCACCACCCACTCCTCGCCGGTGCCCTCCCGGCGGATGTCCTCGACCGGGTAGTACTCGGTGATCCACCGGCTGTGCCGGCCGATCCGCAGGGTGACCAGCGGCAGGTCGGCGGTGGGCCGGAAGACGCCGTCGGTGACGTCCTGGGGCACGGCCGCGGGCGGCGGCGCGGACGGCTCGTCCAGCTCGGTGAACGCGTCGATCCGGTCGACCCGGAACATCCGGACGGCCTCGGCGCGGCGGCACCAGGCCTCCATGTACGCGCGCCCGTCCACCATGACCACCCGCATCGGATCGACCACGCGCGACGTGGTCTCGTCCCGGGCAGCGGTGTAGTAGGTCATCTGCAGTGCGTGCCCGCCCTCGACCGCCGCGCGGACCCGGTCGAGTTTCTCGGCGTTGGCCGGCAGCTTGACGGCGACCGGCGCGTCGGCCAGGTCACCGGCCGCGTTCTCGATCTTCGCGAGGGCCCGCTCGATGACGTCGCGGGTGCCGGTGCCGGGTGTCTCGGCGAGCATCCGCAGCGCCACCACCAGGGCGAGCGCCTCGTCCTGGGTGAGCTTGAGCGGCCGGTCGATGCCGGCGTCGTGGCTGATCGTGACCCGGTCCCCGTCCAGCGCCATGTCGATGAGGTCCCCCGGGCCGTACCCGGGCAGGCCGCAGACCCACAGCAGCTCGAGGTCCTCGCGCAGCTGCTTCTCGCTGACCCCCTGGTCGGCGGCGGCTTCCGAGACCAAGATCCCCGGCCGAGCGAGGAGATAGGGGACGAGGTTGAGCAGGCGCCCGAGGCGATCGACGGAGGGTTTCGGCCCGGTCATGCCGCAACCACGCCGTCGTGCCTCGTCATGACCTCCTTGAGCAGCTGGATCACGGCCTCGCGCACCTCCGGCGGTCCCTCGACCCGGACGTCCGGCCCGTAGCCGGCGATGGTGGCGGCGAGCCGTTCCGCGTCCGCGTACGGAAGGGTCAGCTTGTCGCCCTCCGGACCCGGCAGCGTCTCGACCGCCCATCGGCGCAGGCCGGCGGCCTTGCCGGGCTTGGCCACCACCGAGGCCTGGCCGGTCCACGGGGTGCGGCCGTCCCAGCCGGAGACGTGACTGATCAGGTCGACCTGGGCCGGCGGGGTGAACGCGCCGGGCCGGCCTACCGGGCGCACGTTGCCGACGATGCGGGAGAGCCGGAAGCACCGGGTGGCGTCGCGGTCGCGGTCGTGACCCACCACATACCACCGGCCGCGCCAGCAGACCACGCCCCACGGTTCGAGACGGCGGGTGGCCGCGTCGTCGACCTCCGGCACCCGGTAGCTGAACGTGACCGCCCGCCGGTCCCGCGCCGCGTTGGTCAGCGGCCCGAACGCCGGGTCGACGGTGACCACCGGCTCGACGCCGAGGGTGGCCTGCGGGTCGACCTCGACCCCGGCCGCCCGCAGCTTGGCCAGCCCGGACGACGCGGCGGCGGCGAGGCCGGCGTGCTGCCAGAGGCGGGCCGCGATGCCCACCGCGGCGGCCTCGTCGGGCTCGAGGATGATGTCCGGCAATGCGTACTCACGGTGCGCGATGCGGTAGCCGGGCTCCTGGTCGAAGACGCTCGCCGTACCGGTCTCGAGGGGCACGCCGAGCTCGCGCAGCTCGGCCTTGTCCCGCTCGAACTTGCGCTGGAAGGCTTCGTGGTCGCGGGGGTCCTCGGGGTCGTGCTCGTAACCGGGCACGGTCGCGGCGATCTGCGCGGCGGTCAGGAACCTCCGGGTGGACAGCAGGCAGATCACCAGATTGACCAGGCGCTCGGTGCGGGTGCGCGACACGAGACGCAACGCTAGCAGCCTGCACGCCCCGACGGTTATTCGTGACCAGCCTGGAGAAGGATGGTGTCGTGACATCTGAAGAAGAGGCACCGGTCGGCCTGGCCGCGGCCGAACCACTGGCCGCCGGCGAAGCAGACACCGAGGGCAGCGAGAGCATCGGCACGGTCATCCTGGCCGGCGCGGCCAACCTCGCGATCGCCATCGCGAAGCTGGTGGCGGGCCTGTTCTCCGGCTCGGCCGCGATGCTGTCCGAGGCGGTCCACTCGCTGGCCGACACGATCACCGAGGTCTTCCTCTACGTCGCGCTGGTGCGCGGCCGCCAACCGGCCGACGAGGAACACCCGTTCGGGTACGGCAAGGAGAGTTTCGTCTGGGCGTTCATCGCCGCCCTGTTCACCTTCGTCGGCGGCGCCGGATTCTCGATCTACCACGGCATCACCAGTATCGTGGCCGACGAGAAGAGCGGCGAGTTCCTCTGGTCGTACCTGGTGCTGGCGATCTCCTTCGTGGCCGAGGGCACCTCGTTCCTGCGCGCCCAGCGCCAGGTCGCCGGGGAGTCGCGGCGCTGGGGCGTGACCCGGTCGCGGTTCCTGCGGCTGACCCCGGACACCACGGTGAAGGCCGTCTACTTCGAGGACTCGGCCGCCCTGATCGGCCTGATCCTGGCTGGGCTCGGCCTCGGGCTCACCCAGATGACCGGCGACGAGGTGTGGGACGGCATCAGCTCGATCGCGATCGGCGTCCTGCTGTTCCTGGTCGCCGCGATCCTCGCGCACAGCAACGCGTCGCTGCTGGTCGGCCGCTCGGTGCCGCGCCGGATGCACCAGCTGATCCAGGAGGACCTGAACAGCATCCCGATCGTGGTGGCGGTCCCGACGCTGCTGACCATGCAGCTCGGGCCGGGCGACATCCTGGTCGCCGCCAAGGTCGACTTCGACGACGACGTGAGCGGCGGGGAGATCGAGGAGGCGTCCGACGAGGCCGAACGCCGGTTGCGCACCCGCTACCCCGGCATCCGGTACGTCTTCCTGGATCCGACGCGCGGGAAGGCCGGCAGCAACCATCTCAACGGCGGCGTCGAGTAGCCTCGCCGGTCATGGTGCGATGGCGGTCCGGGACAGTTCGGGCAATTCGGCGACGGTGGCGGGGCGCGGTCGAGCTTGCGGTGACGGTCGGCGATCAGGAACTGCGCGCGCTCGCCTATCCCGAGCTGGTCGGCGAGCCCGAGCCCGGCGACCGGGTGCTGCTCAATGTGGGCGCGCTGGTGATGGGCCTGGGCACCGGCGGGTACGCCCTGGTGGTGGCGCTGCCCGACCGGCTGCCGCCCGACCCGGTCGACGACGGCGCCACCCGCGACGCCGGTCACCTGGTGAAAGCCCGGTACACGCCCCTGCAGCCGATCCTGCTCGGCGTCGACGAGGAGGCCTCCCCGCATCGCGCGGTGATGGCCGCCGCCGAGTCCCTCGACGGCATGCCGGTGGTCACCGCGGACCTGCATTCGGCCCTGCCGGCCATCCTGGCCGGCATCCGGGCCGACAATTCGACAGCCAGGGTCGCGTACGTCATGACCGACGGCGGAGCGCTACCGGCGTGGTTCTCCCGCACCCTGGACGGGCTGCGTGACCACCTGGCCGGCACGGTCACCACCGGCCAGGCGTTCGGCGGTGACCTCGAGGCGAGCACCGTGCACACCGGGTTGCTCGCCTGCCGGCACGTGCTGGGCGCCGACATCACCGTGGTGGCGCAGGGCCCCGGCAACCTCGGCACCGGCACCACCTGGGGCTTCTCCGGGGTGGCGCTGGGCGAGGCGATCAACGCGATCGGCACCCTGGGCGGGCGTCCGGTCGGCTCGCTGCGCGTCTCCGACGGCGACGGCCGGCCCCGGCACCGGGGCGTATCGCATCACTCGCTCACCGCGTACGGAAAAGTGGCCCTGCTCCCCGCCGACCTGCCGGTGCCGGACGGCCTGGACCCCGCCCTGGCCGCGGTGGTCGATGCGGCGCTCGCGCCGCTCGCCGAGCGGCACCGCCTGGTCCGCGTCCCGGCCGACGGCCTCGACGAAGCCCTGCGAAAATCGCCGGTCGGCCTGTCCACCATGGGCCGCGGCCTGGACCAGGACCGCGCCTACTTCCTCACCGCGGCAGCGGCGGGACGGCATGCGGCGTCGCTGCTGACGCCATGATCCGGTTGCGGCCGGCCGCCTTCGCCGCGTAGAGCGCCTCGTCGGCCCGCTGGACAAGTTGGTCGCTCGTCTCGGTGTGATCCCAGACCGCGATCCCGGCCGAGAACGTCTGGCCGCCCGGGGTGGCCCGCAGAGCCCGTTCCAGCACCGCACTCGCCTCCTCGGCGTCCGCACCGGGCAGCAGCGCCACGAACTCCTCGCCGCCGTAACGGGCCAGCAGGTCGACCCGGCGAAGCGCGCCGTACCAGGCCGCCGACGACTCCTTGAGCAGGCGGTCCCCGGCCGGGTGGCCGTGCGCGTCGTTGTACTGCTTGAACAGGTCGAGGTCGAGCACCGCGACGCTGATCGCCCGGCCGTCGCGACGGGCGGCATCGAGGGCCCTGGGCAGCTCGTCGTTCCAGGCCCGACGGTTGGGCAGACCGGTCAGCTCGTCCTGGCGGGCCATCTCGGCCACCCGTGCGGCCTGCTGTTCGATCTCCCGCACCAGCTGCGCCATCCGGATCACCACGAGCAGGAACAGCGTGGTGCAACAGATCGTGATGGCCGTGCCGTTGGCGACGCGGCCGTGGCCCTGATGCAGCTGCAGCGCCAGCAACCCGGGCGCGACCAGCGACGCGGCGGTGAGCAACGCCAGCTGGATCCGGCCGAGCCGGGCCGGCTGCAACGCGTTCGCGGCCCCCACGTCCTTGGCCTTCGCATGCAGCGCACCGATGCCGAACAGCACGAACGCGGCGAGGAACACCATGTCGATCGAGCGGTGCACCCATTGGGTGGCCTCCAGCTCGGCGCCGACCGTGCCCAGGTCGCCGATCACCACCCAGGCGATGTCGCCGAGCAGGAACGCGCCGAGCGAGGCGGTGATCCACCAGAACGGCGCGCCGCGGCTGCCGCCGCCGCGCAGCAACCGGGTCATCAGAGCGAGCAGCAGCAGATCACCGATCGGGTACGCGGCCTGCACGCCCCGCCCCAGCATGTCGATGTCCTGGCCCGCCGTGACCGGTTCGATCACGTAGACCCAGGCGAGCAGACCCACCCCGGTCGTGATGGTCAGGACGTCGACCAGCGCCGTCCAGTTGCCGCGCGGCTCCCGGCGCCGGATCAGCAACGCCAACCCGACCCCGCAGGCCGGGTAGAGCAGCAGGAACAACGGATCCGAGAGGCTGGGCATGCTGTCCCAGCCGGCTACCTCGGAGCAGTAGATCGAGACCGGGATGCCGGTGACGTTGGCGCCGATCCCGAACGCGAAACACCACCAGGGCAGCCGGTCGCGGCGTGGCAGGCGGTGCGCGCCGATCAGGATGCCGGCCACGCCGAGACAGCCGACGGCCGTCTGCCAGCCGCTCTCCCACCAGCCGTCGGCCGGGATGAGCTGGTACCCGGCGATGACCGCGACGGCGATCGCCGCGTATATCTTCCAGCCTCGCCCGCTCATCCGGTCAATGACACCGGCACCCGGTAGCGAACCCCGGTGTTCACCGGTTGCGGTTCGGTTGCCGCTCAGCTTTTCAAGATCAACGCCAGCCAGCCGAGCAGGAAGACACCCAGCACGGCGGCCAGGACCCAGGTCGGGATGCGGTGGCCGCCGGCGCGGTTGCGGCGGACCTCGGCCCGGATGCGGTCGCGGCGCCGCTGCAGGCGGCCCCACGCGACGTCTTCCGCGGTGCGTTCGGGCTGGTCGGGCTCAGTCATGACCCGACCAGCCTAAACCGCGGTCACATGCTGGCGATCAGCCGCTCGACCCGCTCGTCGTAGGCGCGGAACGGGTCCTTGCACAGCACCGTGCGCTGCGCCTGGTCGTTCAGCTTCAGGTGCACCCAGTCGACGGTGAAGTCGCGGCGCTTCTCCTGCGCGTGCTTGATGAACTCGCCGCGCAGCCGGGCCCGGGTGGTCTGCGGCGGCGTCTCCTTGGCCTCGAAGATCTCCAGGTCGTTGGCGATCCGGTCGACCTGCTTGCGCTTCTCCATCAGGGCGTACAGCCCGCGGCCGCGGCGCACGTCGTGGTAGGCCAGGTCGAGCTGCGCGATGCGCGGGTGCGACATCGGGATCTCGTGCTTCGCCTGGTATTTCTCGATCAGCTTGTACTTCGACACCCAGTCGATCTCGCGGGAGACCGTGTCGAGGTTGCCGCTCTCGACCGCGTTGAGCACCCGGCCCCACAGCTCGACGACCCGCTTGGCGGTCTGGTCGCCGCCGCGCCGCTCGACGAACTCGGTCGCCTTCGCCAGGTATTCCTGCTGGATCTCCAGCGCGCTGACCTCTTTGTTGTTGGCCAGGCGGATCTTGCGACGGCCGGTGACGTCGTGGCTGACCTCACGGATCGCCCGGATCGGGTTTTCCAGCGACAGGTCGCGCATGACCACGCCCGCCTCGATCATCCGCAGGACGATGTCGGCCGAGCCCACCTTGAGCAGGGTGGTGACCTCGTTCATGTTGGAGTCGCCGACGATCACGTGCAGCCGCCGGTAACGCTCGGCGTCGGCATGCGGCTCGTCGCGGGTGTTGATGATCGGCCGGGACCGGGTGGTGGCGCTGGAGACGCCCTCCCAGATGTGCTCGGCCCGCTGGGACAGGCAGAACACGGCACCCCGCGGCGTCTGCAGAACCTTGCCGGCACCGCAGATCAACTGCCGGGTGACCAGGAACGGGATGAGCACGTCGGCGAGCCGCCCGAACTCTCCGTGCCGACTGACGAGGTAGTTCTCGTGGCAGCCGTACGAGTTACCGGCCGAGTCGGTGTTGTTCTTGAACAAGTAGATCTCGCCCGCGATCCCCTCGTCGTGCAGCCGCTTCTCGGCATCGACCAGCAGACCCTCCAGGATCCGCTCGCCGGCCCGGTCGTGCGCCACCAGATCGGTGACCGAGTCACACTCGGGCGTTGCGTACTCAGGGTGCGAGCCGACATCGAGGTAGAGACGGGCACCGTTGCGAAGGAAGACGTTGCTGCTGCGCCCCCAGGACACCACTCGGCGGAACAGGTAGCGAGCCACCTCGTCCGGTGACAGCCGCCGCTGCCCCCGATAAGTACACGTGACTCCGTACTCGGTCTCGAGGCCGAAAATTCGCCGTTCCATGACGAAACACTAGCCTCATCCGGCACCCATTGGCAGTCACCAGCCGCGCATTCCCCGGCACTGCGCGTCCGCGCCAGCTCACCGGATCGGGTGCCGGCCAGGCCGGCCCGGCTAAACTCGCCGGTGCGATGAACCTCTTGGTCACCGGCGGCGCCGGCTTCATCGGCTCGCACTTCGTGCGGGCGGTCCTCGCGGACCGTCTGCCGGGCCTGGAGGGTGCCTCGGTCACGGTCCTGGACAAGATGGCGTACGCGGGGAACTTCGCCAACCTGGGCCCCGTCGCCGAGAGCAAGCGGCTCGATTTCGTCCCGGCCGACGCGTCCGACGCTCCCGTGGTCGGCGCCGCCCTGCGCGGGCACGACGCCGTGGTGCACTTCGCCGCCGCCGGTGTGACCGGCATCGAGGTGCTTCTCGAAGCCGCCCACCGGCTGGACATCGCCCGTTTCGTGCACGTCTCCACCGGTGACGTCTACGGCTCGATCGACAGCGGCGCCTGGACCGAACGCTCCCCGCTCACCCCCACCACTCCCGCGGCCGCCGCCCGGGCCGGCGCCGACCTGATGGCCCTCGCCTACCACTGCACCCACGGCCTGCCCGTCGTGGTGACCCGCGGCAGCGACAACTACGGCCCCTACCAACACCCCGGCCGGACCATCCCGAGGCTCGTGACGGCCCTGCTGGACGGGCGGGCGGCCCCGCTGAGCGGCGACGGCGGCCGGGTGCGCGACTGGCTGCACGTCGACGACCACTGCCACGGCATCGCCCTGGCCCTGCTGGAGGGCCGCCCCGGCGAGATCTACCACGTGGCCGGCACGGTGGAGCTGACCGAACGCGACCTGACCGGCCTGATCCTGGCCGAGCTCGACCTGACCTGGGACCACGTAACCGCGACCCCCGGCCACAAGACCGGCGACCACCGCCGGGCCCTCGACGACGACAAGATCCGCCGCGAGCTCGGCTGGCGCCCCCGCATCGAGTTCAGCTCCGGCCTGGCCACCACGATCGCCTGGTACCGCGCGAACCCCACCTGGTGGCGCGCCCTGCAGTCCGAATGACCCGGCTGCGCCCATTTGGGCCGGACGTGCTACCCATTGATCCATGGACACCGCTCTGGTTCTGGGCGCCGGTGGCATCACCGGCATCGCCTGGCATCTCGGACTGCTGACCGGCCTGCGCGACGCGGGCGTCGACCTGACCACGGCCGGCCTGGTGGTCGGCACCTCGGCCGGCTCGATCGCCGGCGCCGTCGTCGCGGGCGACATCGACCTCGCCGACGCCGTGCGCATGGAGGCACAGATGGGCGAGTCGGACCCGCCGATCGAGCCGGACTGGCAGCGTGGCTCCCGCGCCTACGCGGTGCTCACCGACGAGAGCCGGGATCCGGCCGGCATCCGGGCCGAGGTGGGCGAACTGGCCCTGGCCGCCGACGTGGTGACGGAGGCGGCCTACGTCGCGCTGCTGACCCGGCGCCTGCCACTGTTCGAGTGGCCGGCCCGGCCGCTGCTGATCACCGCGGTCGATGCCGCCACCGGCACCCCGGTGGTGTGGGACCGCGCGTCCGGCGTGCCACTCGACCGCGCGGTCGCGGCCAGCTGCGCGGTGCCGTGCATCTTCCCGCCGGTAACGGTCGACGGCAGCCGCTACATGGACGGCGGCGTCCGCTCCGGCACCAACGCCGACCTGGCATCGGAGGCGTCCCGGATCGTGGTCCTGGCGCCGCTCGCGCCGGTCCGCATGCACGGCGCCCCGACCGCCGAGATCGACGCCCTACGGCAGCGTTCGAAGGTCGCCCTGATCGCCCCCGACGAGGAGGCTCTGAAAGCCCTGGGCCCGAACGTCTTCGACGCCGCCCGGTGGGAGCCGGCCATCGAGGCGGCCATAGCCCAGGGCCGCCGAGTCGCCCCAGAGGTAGACGCGGTCTGGCACGGATAGACGCGTTCGCCGGAATGCCGGGTGTCCGGTCGACGAAACCGGCGACCCGGAAGACCCGTGTGGAATCCGCAGTCCGCAGGGCCGGCCCGCCGTCGCGTGCAACGCAACCGGGCCCCCGGTGGCGCCTACGCGAGGCCTCCCGGATAGTTGCCCAAGGTCTCGGATACTGGGCGACAGTCTCGCATCCCGGCGCCGGTCCTGCTGCGTGGACATCGCTTCCACATCGTGAGCCGGACCGTCGCCGAGAACCATGACATGCCGCATATATGCCCCACCGGCGACTCGGCCCGACTCGACCTTGTCGAGTTGCCGCGCGGACCTTGGGCTCAACCAGTGGTT
>NZ_BOQN01000032.1 GCF_018332695.1 Paractinoplanes toevensis | reverse complement strand
TCAGATGCGCGCTCATCGGCATGAGCGCGCGTCGGGCCTCCCCGGCATGCATCACGCCGCGTGACGGCTTACCGCTGGCCGCCGCGCGTGGTCAGCGGCAGATCCAGATGCCAGGATCCGTGGTGCTGGCATTACTGCCGTAAGCCCTGTGGGCAGCAGCGTCATGGGCCAGCTATGACGGCCAGCGTCAGGACGATCGGGAACTCCTTGTCCATTTGCCCCAGGAGCAGCGCCACCAGCCGGTCGTGGCGTCGCCAGGACGGAAACGGGTCTTCGCCGGTGAACAGGGCCAAGTCGTACTCAAACGGTGAAAGGCTTTCGTGGTCGGCCCAGAACCGTTCGAGCTCCGCCGCGAACGAGTACGGCCGCGGCGGGCCCCAGATCGCCGCAAGCGCGTCGGCGGCCTGCCGGCGCCGAATCTTGAAGTCGGTGTACACCCGCTCGTAGATGTCGCCGATCGTGCCGTCGTCGTCGGCCGGCGTCTCGTACAGACTAGGGCTCGAAGCGATTGGCGCGAAGTGGCCGCCTGGCACAGACTCGGTCTCGCCGACGAGCCACGACCCGCGGCTGGGACCATCATCGGGGAACGGCCGCATGACTAGGTCTCGGGCCGCGGCCACGAGGCTGTCATCGTCCACGCGGCGATGATATCCACCTGCAGCGCCATCACGCGCGGACGACGGGGCCAGCGGATGCACGCACATCGGCAGATGAGTGAGTCGATCATGCTTCCGATCAGTTTCGACATTACGCACCGTAGTCGTAATCGCATCGGTTGATCCAGGCCTAACCCGGGTTAAGGGGCCGACCGCAGCGCGTTTAGGGCTCCCGGTCGGCGGTTTTGCCGTCTTGTTCGGCGACGCCGACCGGATGTTCATATGGTGCCCTCGCTTTGCACGGGTGGCTGATCGCAGCCGGGAGCACACCCCGGTCAGGGAGGATCAGCGCGGCGGACCGCGTCGGTGAACGGGCGCTGGGCGCGACCGAGAACTCGGCCGGAGGCGCCGGGCACAGCTGGAAGGATCTGGGTGTCACCGGCGAACCGGCGCCATTCGGCCGGGCTGATCAGGGAACCGTTGCCCAGGACACCAAGACCGTGGTCATGAGGCACCGGACCGCTGCCCGGGCTGCGTATCCAGCGGTGCACCGGGACCGCAGCGTGCTGAGCGCGAGAATCCTGCCGTTCGAACCGGGACGCCAGGCCGGTCGGCACCGGCTCCGGAAGCATCCCGGTCTCCGGACCGCGCGGGTGTCTAGACTTCCGGCACCATGCCTGAGTTGCCGGAAGTTGAGTCTGCCCGGTCGGTCATCGAGCGGGGCGCCCTCGATCGGGTCATCGCCGATGTCGACGACACCGACTCGTGGGTCTGCCGGCCGCACCGGGCCGGCGACATTCGCGCCGCGCTGGTCGGACGCCGGCTCACGGTGGCTCACCGGCGCGGCAAGAGCATGTGGTGCGACACCTCGGGCGGCGGGCCGGTGCTCGGCATCCACCTCGGCATGTCCGGCAAGATCGTGATCGCCGGAGTGGACGGCGGCGAGATCGACGGGGGCGACTACTGGGAGGGCCGGCGCGTGCCCGGCGACTACCGGTGGGCGCGCTTCACGATCACGTTCGACGATGGTGGGCGGCTGATGCTGGTCGATCCGCGACGGCTGGGGCGCGTACGGCTGGATCCGCCGGTTGAGGCTCTCGGGCCGGATGCGGCCGGCATCGGCCAGGCGGCGTTCGTCCGGGCCGTCACCGGCGGGATCACGCCGGTCAAGGGGCGCCTGCTGGATCAGCATCTGGTGGCCGGCATCGGCAATCTGCTCGCCGATCAGATCCTCTGGCAGGCGAAGATCAACCCCGCGGTACCGGGTGACGAGATCACGTCGGCGGAGGCCCGGCGGCTCTTCCGGGCTACCCGGGACGCCGTGGGGGCCGCGCTGCGCGACGGTGGCGTGCACACTCTGCCGATCATCGCGCACCGGCGGGCGGACGGGCGGTGCCCGCGGGACGGCGCCCCGATGGTGCACGGCACGGTCGGCGGCCGGACCACCTGGTGGTGTTCGCGGGAGCAGGTCACCCGGTCGAGGGACGCCGCCTGACGGAAAGCCGACCGGCACGGTCCGCTACCGCTCGAACACTGTCGATAATCGCGGCATGTCACGACGGACCGTCATCATCACGGGAGCATCGAGCGGGATCGGGGCGGCGGTCGCGCGGCGGCTGGGCGCGATGGGCTTCACGGTGTACGCGGCTGCCCGCCGGGTCGGGGAGGTTCCGCCCGACGACGGGATCGTCGCGGTGAAGGCCGACCTCAGCGACCACGCGTCGCTGGACGATCTGGTGGGCCGGGCCGTCGACGAGACCGGCCGGGTCGACGTGCTGGTCAACAACGCGGGGTACGGCTCGATGGGCTCGGTCGAGGAGGTGCCCACCGAGGAAGCGCGGCGTCAGTTCGAGGTCAACGTGTTCGGGCCGGCCCGGCTCACCCAGCTGGTCGTGCCGCACATGCGCGAGCGTGGCCGCGGCCGGATCGTCAACGTCACCTCGGTCGGCGGCCGGATCTACGAGCCGCTCGGCGGCTGGTACCACGCGTCGAAGTTCGCGGTCGAAGGGCTGAGCGACTGCCTGCGGATGGAGCTCGCGCCGTTCGGCATCGACGTGGTGGTGGTCGAGCCGGGTGCCACCCGCACCGGCTGGGGGCCGGTGGCCGTCGCCGGGCTGACCGCCACGTCCGGTTCGGGGCCGTACGCGGAGCAGGCGAAGGCCCTCGCTGCGTCGCACGAGGCGGCCGCCGACAAACCGCGGATCACCTCGTCCCCGGAGTCCGTCGCGCAGGTGGTGATCCAGGCGATCCGGGCGCGCCGGCCGCTGACCCGTTACGCCGCCGGGACCGGGGCGAAACCGCTGCTGCTGGCCCGCCGGCTGCTGCCGGACCGCGCGTTCGACGCCCTGATGGCCCAGGCGTTCGGGGTGCGGCACAAGCGCGGTGATCACCGGACGGCCTGAGTGGTTACGCTGGCGGTATGACCATCTACGACCTCCCGATCGCCGACCTCCAGGGCAAACCGCTGGATCTCGGCCTGTTCCGGGGCACGGCGACCCTGGTTGTCAACGTCGCCTCCAAGTGCGGCCTCACGCCGCAGTACGCGGTGCTCGAGGAGCTGCACGAGCGCTACGCGGGCCGCGGCTTCAGCGTGGTGGGCGTGCCGTGCAACCAGTTCGGCGGGCAGGAGCCGGGCAGCGCCGAGGAGATCGCCGAGTTCTGCAGCGCCACCTACGGCGTCACCTTCCCGATGACCGAGAAGGTGGAGGTCAACGGGGACGGCCGGCACCCGCTCTACCAGCAGCTGGTCGACGAACCGGACGCCGAGGGCTACACCGGCGACATCCGGTGGAACTTCGAGAAGTTCCTGATCGGGCCGGACGGCACGGTGCGCGCCCGGTTCGGTCCGCGGACCAGCCCGGACGCGCCCGAGGTGATCTCCGCTATCGAGTCGACTCTGCCCTGACGTCGACCAGCACCTTGCCGACCGTGCCGTCCTCGACCGCGCGGTGCGCGTCGGCGGTGCGGTCGAGCGGGAAACGGACCAGCGGCAGGCCGTGCTCCTCCCCCACCGGCAGGGCGCCGTCGCGCACCGCGGCGGCGACATCCTCGGCGGCCGCGGCGAGCGCCCGGTCGCCGACGGTGTAGAGCACCAGGAACTGGAAGCGCGTGTTGAGCGTCATGTTTTGCCGCACGTCCAGCTGGACCGGCTTGCCGCCGTCGTTGGCGTAGGTCGCGATGGTGCCGCGGGTGCGCAGCACGGCCAGGTCGAGCGCGAGGTTCGCGCCGAGCGCCACCTCGGCGACGATGTCGACACCCTCCGGTGCGATCTCGCGGATCGCGGCGACCGGGTCGCCCTCGCGGTAGTTGATCACGTGGTGGGCGCCGGCCGCGGTGGCCAGCGCGGCCTTCGCCGGGCCGCTGATCGTGCTGATCACGGTGGCGCCGGCCCAGCGGGCGAGCTGGATGACCGCGTGCCCGACCGCTCCCGCTCCCCCGGCGGCCAGCACCACTTTGCCGTCGAGCGCGCCCGGGTGCAGGCGGGCCGGGCCGTCCTCGGCGACGGTGAGGGCGCGGTGGGCGGTGAGCGCGGGCACACCGAGCGAGGCGCCCAGGTCGAAGCCGGCCTCGGCGGCCAACGCCACGGCGCGTGCGGCCGGCACGACGGTGTACTCGGCGGCCGTACCGGTCGGCCGCCCGGCGGCGGCCATGAACAGCCAGACCCGCTCGCCGACCCGGCCCTGATCGACCCCCGCGCCGACCGCGGAGATCACGCCGGCGCCGTCCAGGTGCGGGGTGACCTCGGGAAACTGCTTGGGGTTGGTGGCACCGGAGCGCGTCTTCCAGTCGGTCGGGTTGACCCCGGAGACGACGACCCGCACCTGCACCTCGCCCGGACCGGGCGCCGGCAGGTCACGGTCGACCAGCTCGAGAACGTCGGAGTCGCCGTTGTCGCGGTAGATGATCGCCTTCATGCCTTCACCTTCGCAGACCGCCGGGAAACCGCCACCCCCGCCAGGCAGAGCACCCCACCGGCCAGGGTGAACCACCCCGGAACCTCGGAAAGAAAAAGCCAGGACATCAAAACCACCAGGGCCGGTACGACGTACGTCGTAGCGCCCAATTTGCCCGCGGTGGTCCGCGCCAGGGCGTACGCCCAGGTGGTGAACGCGATCGCGGTCGGCCCCACGCCCAGGTAGATCATGTTCAGCGTCGCGGACAGCGGCGCGTCGGCCGCCTCCCGGGCGAGCACGCCGGCGAACGGCAGCAGGGCGACCGCGGCGACCAGCGCGGACCAGAAGGTGATCTGCAGGGCGCTGCCGTGCCGCAGTGCGGGTTTCTGCGCGACCACGCCGATCGCATAAGTGATCGCGGCCAGCAGGCAGAGCACGACGCCGAGCAGCGACGACTTCCCACCACCGGACATCGACAGCCCGACGATCACCGTGCCGGCGAAGGACACCGCGATGCCGAGCCGCAGTGCCGGGGGCACCGCCTCGTGCAGCAGGGCGGCGCTGAGCAACGCGATCAGGATCGGGCCGACGTTGACGATCAGCGCGGCGGTGCCCGCATCGACGAGCCGTTCACCCCAGTTCAGGAAGACCATGTAGCCGCCGAACCAGAGCAGCCCGGAGATCAGGATGCCCGGCCAGGCCGCGCGGGCGGGCCACCCGACCCGGCGGATCAGGGCGAACACGCCCAGCAGCACCGCGGCGGTGGCCAGCCGGCCGAGGGCGAGGGCGCCGGGTGAATAGGCCGAGCCGGCACTGCGGATGGAGACGAACGCCGATGCCCAGAAGAGCACGGTCACGCCCGCGGCGATGACGGCGCCGTGCCGGCTACCAGGGATGATCGACATGCGCGGAAGCTAACACCGACGGCCCGGGCGGCCCAACCGGGATACGGGCACGCGAGCGTGTGGAAGATGGTCGGTGTCACGCCGATGCTCGGGCAGAACGACGACGGCCGGATCTACGACCAGGCCGACGCCCGCCAGCTGGTGACGTTCGCGCAGGGTAGGCACCTCGGCATGCTGAGCTTCTGGGAGCTGGGCCGGGACAAGAACGCCTGCACCGGCGCGTTCTACATGTGCACGAACATCGCCCAGCAGCCGTACGAGTTCAGCAAGATCTTCGCTACCTACTCAGGGTGACCGTCGCCTCGGCCCGGCCGGGGTGAATCGAGAAGGGCTCTCCGCCGGCGGTGTAGTCACCGAAGAAACCGGACACGGTGACCACGCCGTCGGCGGACGTGCGCATCTCGGTCGGCGGCAGCCACCACTCGCCCTTGACCAGACCGGCCAGAGCGTCGTACGACGGTTTGCGGCTGCCGTCGGCCCGCAGCAGCCCGACCGGCGCGCCCAGCCAGGCCCCGTCGTCGGTGATCCCCCAGTAGTTGATCGACTGGACCGCCGGGTGGCCGACCAGCGACCGGTAGTGCCGGACGATCTCCGCCGCCTGCCGCTCCTCGCCCTCGGGCGTGCTCGGCCAGGACGGGATCTGGTAGTCGTTCAGGTCCTGGATCTCCGGCGGCATCAGGTGGCCGGAGAGCAGGGTCGTCTCGGTCATGTGCAGCGGAAGGCCGAAGCGGGCGAACCGGTCGAGCGTGCGCCGCATGTACTCCTCGCCGCGATAACCCTGGTGCATGTGCGTCTGCAGGCCGATCGCATCGATCCGGATGCCGGCTTCCAGAACCCCTTCGATCAGGATTTCGTACGCCGAGCTCAGGTCGAAGTCGTTCAGGACGAGGGTGGCGGCCGGGTTCGCGGCCCGCGCCTCCTCGAACGCCATCCGCACCATCGCGATCCGGCCGCGGTCCCAGGCGAGCGGGGTGATCGCGTTGTCGCCGTTGGCGAAGACCGGCATGATCACGGTCTCGTTGATGGCGTCCCACACGTCGATCAGCCCGGCGTACCCGGTGACCAGCTCGCGGATCCGGGCCCGGACGAGTCTCTCCACCTCGTCCAGGTCGAGGCCGAGCAGCCAGTCCGGCTGCACGGTGTGCCAGAGCAGCGGATGCCCCTTGACCGTCACGCCGCGCTCGGCCAGCCAGCGGGCGGTCTCGGTCAGCCGCCGCACGTCGGTGGAACCGCGCCGGGGTTCGTAGCCGCCCCAGTAGAACGGCAGGGTCGCGGTGTTGAACAGGCCGAGCCAGGCGTCGGCGAGGGTCTCCAGGTCGATGTGCTCGCCGCCGCCGAAGTAGCCGGGCCGGCCGGGGCCACCGACCGGCCGGATGAAGTCGAAGCCGATGTTGCCGAAGGCGAAGTCGTGCCGCTGCTGGGCGACGGTGACGACCCGGTCGGCGAGCGGCCGGCCGTCCGGCCCGAGCACGGTGAGCGTGACCGCGCCGATGCGGTGCTTCATCTGGCGTCTCCGATCGAGAAAAGTTTCGCGCTGGATTGCGAAATTGTCGTAGAGAACGGCAGCATAGGTCAACACTCGCCGTCCAGATAAGGTGATCCGCATGCCTCGAGCGACCTCCCGCGCGACCCTGTTCGAGGTCGCCGCCCAGGCCGACGTCTCGGTGTCGACCGTCTCCAAGGTGCTCAACGGCCGGGCCGGCGTCTCCGACGAGACCCGCGCCCGCATCGAGGCCCTCCTCCAGGACCACCGCTACCAGCAGCGCAGCGGCAAACGCCAGGCCGCGCCGCTGCTCGACGTGCTCTGCTACGAGGTGGACAGCCCGTTCGGCAGCGAGGTCCTGGCCAGCATCGAGCAGTCGGCCCGGCTGCAGCGGATCGGCATGGTGCTCAGCGGCGCGACCGAGCAGGCCACGCCGTACGCCCATTGGGTCGATGATGTTCTCCGGCGCCAGCCGGTCGGGGTCGTGCTGATCGCCTGCAAGCTCTCGGCCGACGACCGGCAACGGCTGCGCTCGCGCAACATCCCGCTGGTCATGGTCGATCCGGCCGGCACCCCGGCGCCCGACGTGCCGTCCATCGGCTCGGCCGACTGGAACGGCGGCTACCAGGCCACCCGGCACCTGATCGACCTCGGGCACACCCGGATCGGCATCATCACCGGCCCGGCCGACATGATGGCGTCGACCGCCCGGCTCTCCGGTTACCGCGCCGCGCTCGACTCGGCCGGCCTGACCGGCGAGCCCGAGCTGGTCCGGCCCGGCCGGTTCCACCACGCCGACGGCCTGGAGCAGGGCCGGGCCCTGCTCTCCCTGCCGGACCCGCCGACCGCGATCTTCGCCTCCTCCGACCTGTACGCGCTGGGCGTCTACGAGGCCGCCCGCACGCTCGGCCTGAGCATCCCGGCCGACCTGTCCGTGGTCGGCTACGACGACCTGAGCATCGCCCGGTGGGCCGGCCCACCGCTGACCACCGTGCACGTGCCGCTGGTCGCGATGGCCGAGCAGGCCGTGCACCTGGTGATGCGGCTGAACGACGAGCCCGAGATGGCCTTCAGCCGGATCGACATCGACACCACCCTGGTTGTCCGCGGAAGCACCGCCGCGCGAAACATTTCCAAATGATCTGGAAACCTTGACGCAAACGTTTCGCGCGTCCTAGCCTCAAGCGCACAACACGAAACACCGCCGTAACGGTTTCCGTCGGCTCCTTCTCATTCCTCCGGCCCACTCCGGGCCTCAGCTCACTGCGCCCAAATTTCCTTCGGCTCCATCGAAGAGTGGAGAGGGTTCCATGCGCCTTCTGCCCGTCCTCGCCGCCGCCACCCTGGCCCTTTCCGGCCTGGCCGCCTGCGGCAGCAACGACAGCACCGAGACCGACGCGTCGACCGCGACCTCCGGCACCGTCAACTGGTGGGGCTGGACGCCGACCGACACGGCGACGGCCAACGCCTACATCGCGGCGTTCAACCAGAAGTTCCCGGACATCAAGGTCAACTACAAGCTGGTCAACATCTCCGACTGGGTGGCCGCGCTGCGCCCCGCGCTCGCCTCCGGCAACGGCCCGGACGTCTTCGACATGCAGCCCGGCGCGTACGTCGCGCAGTTCAAGTCGTTCGCCGAGGACCAGACGAAGCTGGCCGAGGACGCGCTCGGCGCCGGCTGGAAGGACAAGGTCGCCCCGATCGGGATCAGCGGCCTGTCCGCCGACGGCAAGCTCACCGCCATGTCGGTCGGCTCGGTCTACGCCGGCATGCTCTGGCTCAACGGCGACATCTTCAAGAAGTACAACCTGACGGCGCCGACCACCCTGGCCGAGTGGAAGCACGTCTGCTCGGTGCTCAAGCAGAACAAGGTCGGCTGCTTCGTGCAGGGCGCCGCCCAGGAAGGCTTCGACCAGGACACCCTCCAGTCGATCGCCAACTCGGTGCAGCCCGGCCTGTGGAGCAAGGCGTCCACCGGCGACGCCAAGTGGACCGACCCCGGCATCGTCAAGACCCTGGCGATCTGGAAGGACCTGTTCGACAGCGGGATCATGCAGGAGGGCGCGGTCGGCTACCAGCAGTACCCGGACGCCAACAACGACTTCCTGACCGGCAAGTACGGCATGATCATGATGGGTACCTGGTACACCCAGTACGCCACCACCAAGGCGATGACCGCGGCCCTCTCGGCCGCCGGGGTCAGCGGCGCCAAGCCGTTCCCGATCCTCCCGGCCGCCTTCCCCGACGTGGCCGGCGCCGGCAACACCAGTGAGATGTACGGCGACGCCGACTTCGGCCTGGCCATCTCGACCAAGAGCAAGAACAAGGCGGCCGCCGAGACCTTCGTCAAGTGGATGGCCACCTCGTCCGAGGGCCAGCAGGCGATCGCCGACCAGCTCAACGACATCCCCTCGCTCAAGGGCGTCGAGCCCGACTTCAACAAGATCGAACTGGTCGACCCGGCCACCCAGAAGGGCCCGGTCGAGGACCTGATCACCAAGTCCGGTGCGATCACCGAGCCGCGCGAGTCGCTGCTCAGCGCGGACGTGCAGACCGGGATCCTGGCCGCGGCCACCTCGGTGGCGACCGGCAAGTCCAGCCCGGAGGACGCCGCCAAGGCCCTGCAGCAGGCCGCCGAGGCCGCGGGCGTGACCTTCAAATGACCGGGACCTCGACCCCGACCCTGCATCGGGCGGCGAGTGTCCCGGACTCCGCGGACGGCGGTGGCCGTCGCGGTCCCCGCCGTCCGCCGGGTCTCCCCTGGATCCTGCCGGCCCTCGTGCTCAGCGTCGGGCTCATCTACTACGGCATCGGTTACACCGGCTACATCTCGACGCTCGACTGGGACGGCATCAGCCCGGGTCCGGAGCACGTGGGAGCCCACAACTACACGCGGATGCTGCACGACCCGGTGTTCTGGGCGGCCGTACGGCACACGGCTTTGTTCTTCGTCCTAACGTTCGTCGTCCAAACGTTAGTCGGACTAACGTTCGCCGTCCTTATGCACAGCCGGATCCGGCTCGCGGCTATCTACAAGGTCATCGTGTTCGTGCCCGTGGTTCTCGCACCGGCGATCATGGCGCCCGTATTCCGGCACATGTTCGCGCCGGACGGGGAGCTCAACGCCGTACTACGGCACATCGGGCTCGGTGACCTGGCTCAACCCTGGATCGGGCAGACCAGCACCGCCCTGCCGGTGATCATGTTCATCACCATCTGGGAGTGGACCGGTGTCACGTTCGTTCTCTACTACGCGGCGATGACCCAGATCGATCCGTCCGTGCTGGAGGCGGCCCGGATCGACGGCGCGAGCAACCTGCGCACCCTGCACAGCATCATCTGGCCGGAGCTGCGCGGCACCACGGTCGCGCTGGCCATGCTCGGCGCGATCGGGGCACTGAAGACGTTCGACGTGCCCTACCTGGTGACGATCGGCGGCCCGAACTACGCCACCGAGTTCCTCGGCACCTACATCTACCGGCAGACCATCCCGCTCAGTCACGTCGGCTACGGCGCGGCGCTCTCCATCGTGCTGCTGGTGGTGGCCCTGCTGATGGCGCTGGCGCTGCAGTTCGCCGGCCGGGAGCGGGAGGGCCGCTGATGTTCGAGATACGTAGCCGTACCGGAAAGATCTTTCTTCAGGTCTTCGCCACCCTGCTGCTCATCCCGTTCGCGTTCCCGCTGGTCGTGATGGTCAAGGGGGCGTTCGCCGGGGAGGGCGTACGCAACTTCCAGGCCGTACTCGAAGTGCCGGGTTTCGGGCGTTTCTTCGTCAACAGCATCATCATCGCGGCGGTCGTGATCGTGCTGGTCTACGTGGTCACCATGATGGCCGCGTTCGGCTTCGCCAAGCTGCACATCCGGTTCCGCGAGGTCTACTTCTGGATGCTGTTGGCCTGCCTCACCCTGCCCGAGGTGGTGCTGCTGGCGCCGCTGTTCGCCACCGACACCAAGCTCGGGTTGTACGACACGTACTGGGCGGTGATCCTGCCGCTGGCCGCCCTGCAGGTGCCGTTCGCGGTGCTTTTAAGTCGCAACTTCATCGACAGCCTGCCGGACGAACTGTTCGAGGCGGCGCGGGTGGACGGCGCCAACTCGTACCGCGGCTTCATCTATCTCGTCATCCCGCTGACCCGGCCGATCGCCGCCGCCGTACTCATCTTCACCCTGGTGGCGGCCTGGAACGACTACCTGTTCCCGCTGGTCTTCCTGCAGTCGCCGGACCTGCAGACGATCACCCTCGTCCCGCAGTTCTTCGTCGGCGAGTTCAGCAACGACCAGACCAAGATCCTGGCGTCGGCGGTGATCACGGCGATCCCCGAGGTCGTCGCGTACCTCAGCCTCCAGCGCCTCTTCGAGCGCGGCCTCAGCGCCGGCGCTATCAAGTAGAAAGGCCGGCAACCGTGCCGCTCATTCAGATTCACCTTGCCCGGGACACGTTCGACAAGCACCACGAGAAGATCGGCGACGCCATCCACGAGGCGCAGATCGCGGCGCTGGGCATCCCGGCCGACGACCGGTTCCAGATCTTCTCGCCGCACGAGGTGGGCGAGCTCAAGTTCGACCCCGGCTACAACGGCGTCGACCGGCAGAACCTGGTGGTCATCCGGGTCATCGCGGTGCACATGTACGACGTGGCGACCAAGCAGCGGTTCTTCCGGGCGGTGGTCGACCGGCTCGGGCCGCTGGGCATCCGGCCCGAGGACGTGCTGATCAGCCTGACCGAGAACGGCTTCGAAGACTGGTACGCCGGAAAGCTCTGAGAGGAAACTCGATGCTCCACTCCGACTCCGCGCCGCTGCGCGTGCTCTACCTCGGCGGCACCGGAACCATCAGCGCGTCCTGCGTGCGGCTCTCGGTCGAATCCGGCATGCGGGTGGCCGTACTCAATCGGGGCCGCGGCGAAAATCCGGCCGGGACCGAGGCACTCGTCGCCGATGTCACCGACGAGGCGGCCCTGGTCGCCGCGCTCGGCGACCGGACGTTCGACGCAGTGATCAATTTCCTTTCCTACGACGCCGGCGACGTGCGCCGCATGGTCGCTCTGTTCGGCGGCCGCACCCGGCAATACGTGCACATCAGCTCGGGCTCGATCTACACCAAGCCGGTACGGCAGGTGCCGATCTCCGAGTCCACGCCGGTCGGGCCCAACCCGCACCTGGACTACGCGACCGCCAAATGGCAGGCCGAACGGGCGCTGCTCGACGCCCACGTCCAGACGGGTTTTCCGGTCACCGTGGTGCGGCCGTCGCACACCTACGACGACGCCAATCCACCGCTGCCCGGCGGCTGGGCGATGGTCGAGCGGATCGCCCGCGGCGAGGAGATCCCGGTGCACGGCGACGGCACGTCGCTCTGGACGCTCACGCACGCCGAGGACTTCGCCCAGGGCCTGGTCGGGTTGCTCGGCAATCCGCGGGCGATCGGGGAGACGTTCAACATCACCGGCTCCGACGTCTACACCTGGGACCAGATCTACACGATCGTCGCGGAGGCGCTCGGGGTCGAGGCGCGGCTCGTGCACGTGGCCTCGGACATGTTCCCGCTGGTCGCGCCGGAGTGGTTCTGGTCCGGTGAGATGGTCGGCGACCTCGGGCACAGCGCGGTCTTCGACACCACCAAGATCCGCACGTTCGTGCCCGGCTTCGCCCCCCGGCTCACCTTCCACCGCGCCGCCGCCCGGATGATCGCCTGGCGGGCGGCACACCCGCCGGTCGCCGACGGCGACGACGAGACCGACGCGGTGCTCGACCGGATCGTCGCGGCCTACCACCGGGCCCGGGCCGTCTTCGCGGGAGCGCAATGAACATTCTGGGCAGCACCGGTCTACCGGTGTCGGCGCTCTGCGTCGGCACCAGCCCGCTCGCCAGCATGCCCGGCCTCTACGGCTACGCGGTGAGCGAGGAACGGGCGGTCGCGACGGTCACCGCGGTGCTGGCCAACCAAAAGATCAACTTCATCGACACCTCCAACGGGTACGGCGAGGAAGGCTCGGCCGAGAAGCGGATCGGGCTCGCCCTCGACGGGAAAGGCCTGCCGCCCGGGGTCGTGCTGGCCACCAAGGTCGACCCGGACCCACGAACCGGCGACTTCTCCGGCCGCCGGGTGCGGGCCTCGCTCGAGGAGAGCCTGTCCCGCCTCGGGCTCGACCGCGTCCAGCTGCTGCACCTGCACGATCCCGAACGGATCAGCTTCGCGGCCGCCACCGCGCCGGGTGGCCCGGTCGAGGCGCTGGCCGAGCTCAAGCAGGAAGGGCTCGCCGAGCACCTCGGGGTGGCCGGCGGCCCGGTCGGACTCATGCGGCAGTACCTCGACACCGGCGTCTTCGAGGTGGTGCTCACCCACAACCGCTACACCCTGCTCGACCGCTCCGCGGCCGATCTCTTCCGGGACGCGCACGAACGCGGGATCGGGGTGCTCAACGCCGCGCCGTACGGCGGCGGCATGCTGGCAAACGAAAAACAGCAGAGGTACGCCTACGGCGCGCGCGACGACCGGATCGCGGCCGCCGCCCGGGCGATGCGGACGGCGGCCGCGCGGACCGGCGTGCCGCTGGCCGCGGCCGCACTACAGTTCTCCCTGCGTGCACCGTTCATCGACTCGACCGTCGTCGGCGTCTCCTCGCCGGCCCGGGTGGCCGAGACGGTCGCGCTGGCCGAAACGCCGATCCCGGACTCGCTCTGGGCGGAACTGGACTCCCTGGTCCCGCCCTCCTCACTCTGGTTGGACCCGCGATGACCACGACAATCGGACTCCTCGGCGCGGCCGGCATCGCCGGCGCGGCCGTCCTCCTGCCGGTCCGCCGCCGCGACGACGTCGTGGTCGCGGCGGTCGCCTCCCGATCCGATCCCAAGGCGTACGCGGCGGAGCACGGCATCGAACACGCCTACGACTCCTACGAGGAACTCCTCGACGACCCGGACATCGACCTGGTCTACAACGCGCTGCCGCCGTCGATGCACGCCGACTGGACGATCGCCGCGCTGCGGGCCGGCAAGGACGTGCTCTGCGAGAAACCGTTCACGATGAACGCGCGGCAGGCCCGCCGGGTGATCGCGGCGTCCACCGAGACCGGCCGGCGGGTGATCGAGGCCTTCCACGACCACTACCACCCGCTCAGCGCGTACCTCCGGAATGCGGTCGCGGACGGCATTCTCGGCCGCATCGAACGGGTCGAGGCCGTGTTCGACGGCTCCAACCCGTACGCCCCGGGAACCTTGCGGCACGAACCGCAACTGGGCGGCGGCGCCCTGATGGACCTGGGTTGTTATCCCGTGCACTGGGTGCGGTCACTGTTTCCCGGCCCGCCGGTCGTGCACGCCGCCACGGCCACCAAGAATCCGTCCGGGGCGGACATCTCGATGCGGGCCGAGCTGACCTTCCCCGGCGAGGTGGCGGCGACCATCGCCTGCAGCATGGTGGAGGGCGTGACGCTGAGGTCGGCGCTCACCCTGACCGGCGAGCGCGGCACCCTGCTGGTCGACAACATCGTCTTCCCGTCGGCCGGGCACAGCATCCGCCTCGAGGTCGACGGGGTGCCCCGGCTGTCCACGGTCGCCGGCCGCACCACCTACGACCACCAGCTGGAGGCGGTCCTCGACGGGCTGCGCACCGGGACACCGCTGCCGACCGAGGGCGACGACCCGATCGCCAACATGGCCGTCATCGACGCGATCTACGAGGCGGCCGGATTCGACCGGTCCCGCTGGGAGTAATCTCGGCCTCCACTGTGGCGGCACGGCCGAGGGGGCAATCGTGTACGACGTGATCGTGGTGGGGGCACGGTGTGCCGGCTCGCCGCTGGCCATGCTGCTCGCCCGCCAGGGATACCGGACGCTGCTGGTGGACCGGTCGACGTTCCCCAGCGATACGGTGTCGACCCACGTGATCCACCCGCCGGGCGCGGCCGCGCTGCAGCGCTGGGGCCTGCTCGACCAGGTCACGGCGACCGGGTGCCCGCCGGTGGGGCGCTACTCGTTCGACTTCGGGCCGCTCACCCTGGCCGGTGCGCCGGGCACGCCCGAGTCGCCGTACGCGTACGCACCCCGCCGCACCCTGCTCGACAAGATCCTGCTGGACGCCGCGGTGGCGGCCGGCGTCGAGGTGCGCGAGGGGTTCAGCGTCGAGGACCTCCTGTTCACCGACGGCCGGGTCACCGGCATCCGCGGCGGCAACGGCGTGACCGAGCAGGCCCGGGTCGTGGTCGGCGCGGACGGCCGCAACTCGGTGGTCGCCAAGGACGTGCGGGCGGTGGCCTACGAGGACCATCCCCCGCTCACGGTGGGCTACTACTCGTACTGGAGCAACCTGCCGACCGACACATTCGAGGCGTACAGCCGGCCCGGCCGCGGCTGGGCGGTGTGCCCCACCAACGACGGCCTCACCATGGTCGTCGGCGGCTGGCCGCACGCCGAGCTGGCCGAGCACCGCGACGACGTCGAGGCCACCCTGATGGCGACGTTCGCGACGTCGCCCGAGTTCACCGAGCGCATCCGGGACGCCAAGCGGGAGGAGCGGATCGCCGGCGCCTCGGTGCCGAACTATTTCCGCGTCCCGTTCGGCGACGGCTGGGCGCTGGTCGGCGACGCCGGCTACAGCCGCGACTTCATCACCGCGCAGGGCATCACCGACGCGTTCCTCGACGCCGAGGAGCTGGCGCGGTCCTTGGACGAGGCGCTCAGCGGCAAGGCGGAGTTCGGCGAGGCCCTCGGCCGCTACCAGTCCCGCCGGGACACCCGAGCGATGCCGCACTACCAGATGACGCTGGGCATCGCGTCGCTGCAGCCGCCCGACGAGCAGATGATCCAGCTGGTCTCCGCGATCGCCGGCAAGCAGCCGGCCATGGACGCGTTCGCCCGGCTCAACTCGGGCGTGACCTCACCGGCCGAGTTCTTCGCCCCGGAGAACGTGGGCCGGCTGCTCGCCTCCTGACGGGGCCGACGCCTCGCTTCCGCCCACCGCGGCCGACGCCTCGTCAGCGGGCGGATTCGGCGCCTCGCTCGCGGGCGGATTCGGCGCCTCGTTCGCGGGCGGATTCGGCGCCGAGGGGCGGCCCGCCACCAGGTCGGCGATGGTCAGTCCCCAGCGGCCGAAGCGCGCGTCGAGGCCGTCGGCGCGCGCTCTCGCCCGGGCCTCCTCGGCCGCGTCGTAACGGTTCCGGGACCACTTCGATCCGGGGCGGGCCAGCCGGACCGCCCCGATCCAGGCCACCGGCGGGAGGAAGACGCCGAGCACAGCCGTCGAGTACTTACCCTTGCGCACGCAGATCAGCAGCGTCGCCACGTGCACCAGCGCGGAGGCGGCGACCACGACGTGGCCCGCGCCGAACCCGGTCGCCGAGGTCAGCGGGTCGAGGCCGAGCAACACCAGCCCCATGGCACTGCCGGTCAGCGCGACCAGCGACGTTGTTGCGGAACGGCCCGACGCCGGCCCGGATCATCCGGGTGATGGCGCGCGTCGCCACGAACGTGCTCAGGAACGACAGGAAAGCAGCAGGAACGGCACCTGCCCAGCACTCATGCAGCGCACCGTACCCGACGTCGATGAGTCGGCCTTGTAGATCATCTACATGATTATTGAGGAAATTGTTGACAATCGAGAAACGCCCATGAAACCTTGCCTCGAAGCGGTCCATCCGAGGGGAGACCTCCATGCAGCGGTTCCGAAAGCGCTTGGCCACAGCGATATCCCTGGCTCTGGTGGCGGTGACACTGCCGGCGTCCTCAGCGGCGGCTTCACGGCACGGTGGCGATCCCGAGGACGCCGCGCTGGCGTTCGACCCGGCCGGCTACACCACGATCACCGTCACGGTCGACGGTCAACCGACGACGGTGCGGTGGTACCGGGAGATCTGCGATGTCGCGCGGCCGGTCGCGGCGGCCGCCCAGCAACCCGGGCTCGGCGGCGGAACCACCACCATCACCAACACCCGCTGCGGCTACCAGAGCATCAACGTGTTCGTTCCGCAGGCCACCGTCGGTGACCAGCGGGCGCCGATCTACTTCGCGGTCAACAACTCCGGCTGGGCGGCCAGCTACATCCGGGCCAGTGTGACCGCCGGCGCCGCCTACGCCAGCGCCACGTCCAACGTGGGCGCCGCGCTCAAGGCGGGGTACGTCTTCGTCGACGTCGCCGGCCGCAGCCGCAACCTGGTCGGCGCGGACGGCTCGTGGCCGGGCAAGTCGCCGGCCGCGATCGTCGACGCCAAGGCCGCCGTCCGCTACCTGCGGCTCAACGATCACGTCATGCCGGGCAGCGCCGAGCGCATCGTCGTCAACGGCACCAGCGGCGGCGGTGCGCTGGCGTCGATCCTCGGCGCCGCCGGCAACAGCCCCGAGTACTACCGCTACCTGGCCCAGATCGGCGCGGCCGGCATCACGGCCGACGGGCGCAGCACCATCCGCGACGACGTGTTCGCGGTCAACGCCTACTGCCCGATCACCGACCTCGGCAACGCCGACCGGTCGTACGAGTGGCTCTTCAACGTGCTGAACACCCGCACCGACCTCGGCCAGAACCCCGCTCCGGCGGACGCCGCCGCGATTGCCGCGCAGTTCCCGGCGTACGAGAAAAGCCTTGGTCTGGGGTTGAGTGCCTCGACCATGCTGAACACCATCAAGCGCGAGGTGATCCGGTCGGCCGAGACCTACCTGCGGGCCGACCCGGCCAACACCATCCCGGCGCTCGGCGAGTCGTTCGTCATCCAGGCCGGCGGCCCGCCCGGCACTCCCCCGGCGACGAAGTCCTACCTCAACGACTGGATCGACGCCGACAACGCCACGAACCGGGTGCGCTCGGTGGACATGAAGAACTACCTCGACTTCGTCGCCACCCAGGCCACCCTGAAGACGACACCGGCGTTCGACCCGCTCGGGGTCAACGGCAACGTCACCAGCGGTGCCGAGACCAATCTGTTCGGGCCGGCCGACCAGCGCTACCTGAACTACACCGAGTACAGCTGGGACCACAACAACGTCGCCGGGGACGGCAGCGGCCTCGACGACACCGGCCTGACCTGGGCGCAGTACATCCGCAAGCCCGGCACCCAGGTCGACGACCAGGTGCACCTGATCAACCCGATGGACTTCATCGGCACGAAGGCCGACACCGCGCCCTACTGGTACGTCCGCACCGGCACCCGCGACCGCGACACCTCGTTCATCGTCTCGATCAACCTGGACCGGGCACTCGACGCCGACAAGCAGGTCAAGGACGTCAACTACCGGCTCGCCTGGAACCAGCCGCACGCCGGCAACTACGACGTGCCGGAGGCGATGGCCTGGATCGCCGCGGTCGCCCGCCAGGCTCGCCGGTAAATCGGTATCCGGGCCGGGCAGCCGCCGGTAGACAGGACGGATGAGCGAGACGACGCTGCCCGGCGGCCGGACCACCGGTGCCGTATTGATCGACGGGATCGTCCACAAACCGGCCGCGCCGTCCACACCCACGGTGCACGCGCTGCTGCGGCACCTGGAGGCGGCCGGTTTCGACGCCGCTCCCCGCGCGCTCGGCTTCGACGAGCAGGGCCGGCAGATGCTCACCTACCTGCCGGGCGAGATGATCGGCGACCGTTTTCCCTGGCCCGCCTGGGCCACCTCGGACGCGATGCTGGCCCAGGTGGGCCGGTGGCTGCGCCGCCTGCACGACCTGACCGCCGGCTTCGTGCCGCCGGCCGGCGAGCAGTGGTTCATCGGCGGCACGATGGGCCCCGGCCTGGTCGTCGGCCATCAGGACGCCGCGCCCTACAACGCGGTGGTCGACGGCGACCGGCTGGTCGGCTTCTACGACTGGGACACCGCCGGTCCCTCCACCCGGGAGTCCGACCTGGCGTTCTCGGCACTGCCCTGGGTGCCGCTGGCCGCGCCGGACGGCTTCACCGACCCGGCCGGACGCTCCCGCCGCCTGCATCTTCTCCTCGACGCGTACGGCTACGACGGCGACCGCCAGGTCTTCGCCGAGGCCGTCCCGAAGCGGGCCCGGCGCCAGGCCACCGTCATCCGGCAGATGGCCGGCGGCGGCGACCCGGCCGCGACCGCGCTGCTGCCGATCGCGGCCCTCCTGGAGAAGGCCGCGACCGACGTCGAGGGTCTGCCGGGCGACTTCTGGTCACCCCCGGTGGTGTGACTCGGCGAGGCGGTAAACCGGGGTCGGCAGTCCTTCGTAACGTGCCTTGAGCTGCAGGGCCAGATAGAGCGAGTAATGCCGGGACTGGTGCAGGTTGCCGCCGTGGAACCACAGGTTCTCCTGCTGGGTCGGCTTCCACATGTTGCGCTGCTCGCCCTCCCACGGCCCGGGGTCCTTCGCGGTGTCCGAGCCCAGTCCCCAGACCTTGCCGATCCGGTCCGCGGTCGGCTGGTCGACGATGTCGGCGACCCAGCCGTTCATCGAGCCGTACCCCGTGGCGTAGACGACCAGGTCGGCCGGCAGCGTGGTGCCGTCCTCGAGGACCACCGCGTCCGCGGTCAGGTGCGAGACCTGACCCTGGGCGAGCTTGACCCGGCCGTCGGCGACCAGCTCGGCCGCGCCCACGTCGATGTAGTAGCCGGAGCCGCGGCGCAGGTACTTCATGAACAGGCCGGACCCGTCGGCGCCCCAGTCGTGCCGGAAGCCGGCCTTCTCCAGGCGCGCGTAGAAGTCGGCGTCCCGGGACGCCATCTCCTCGTACAGCGGGATCTGGAATTCATGCATGATCCGGTACGGGATGGACGCGAAGATCATGTCGGCCTTGTCGGTGGTCACGCCGGCCGCGACCGCCCGCTCCGAGTAGAGGTCGCCCAGCCCGACGTCCATCAGCGACGACGACTTGACGATGTGCGTCGACGAGCGCTGCACCATGGTGACGTCGGCGTCGTGCTCCCAGAGCGCACCGCAGATGTCGAACGCCGAGTTGTTCGAGCCGATCACCACCACCCGCTTGCCGCGGTAGGCCTCCGGCCCGGGGTGCCGGCTGGAATGGTGCTGCTCACCCCGGAAGACGTCCTGGCCGCGGAAGACCGGATAGTTCGGCTTGCCGGACATGCCGGTCGCGAAGACCAGCTGGGTGGGCCGCAACTCCACGGTGTCGCCGTCCCGATCGACGGTCACCGTCCACTTCCCGGCGGCCGGATCGAAGGTCGCCGACCGTACGGTTGAGGACGACCAGTACGGCACCTCCATGACCCGGGTGTACATCTCCAGCCAGTCGCCGATCTTGTCCTTCGGCGAGAAGACCGGCCAGTTCGCCGGGAACGGCAGATAGGGCAGGTGGTCGTACCAGACCGGGTCGTGCAGGCAGAGACTCTTGTACCGGTTGCGCCACTGGTCGCCGGGCCGCTCGTTCTTGTCGATCACCACGGACGGTACGCCGAGCTGCCGCAGCCGGGCACCGAGCGCGATGCCGCCCTGCCCGCCGCCGATCACCACGACGTACGGCTGGTCGTGCCGCTCCGCCGCGCGCCGCTCCTGCCACGACAGCCGTCCCTTGCTCAGGGTGTGCTCGACACCCTGCGGCCGCCGCTCACCCTGGCTCTCCTCGAAGCCCTTGAGCTCGCGCAACGTCGTCAGCAGCGTCCACGCGCCCTCGGGTTTGAGCCGCAGGTGGCCGGTCCCACGCCCGGTCGACGTCTCGAACCGGATCCACGCCTCGACCACGTCACCGGCCGCGGCCGGTTCCTGGGTAACTTCGAAGCCGCTCGGGTCGGCCTCCTCCAGCGTGGCGGAAAGGAGGTCCGCGACGCCGTCGCGGCCCTCGACGGTGGTGATGTTCCAGGTGAAGGCGACCAGGTCCCGCCAGAAACCGTCCGGGGCGAACAGGCCGGCCGCGGCTTGCACGTCCCGGGCCCGCAACGCGGACTCGAAGGACGCCAGCCAGTCATCGACGCGCTGCTTGGGGGAAGTCATGCCCTCCACGAAACCGGCACGCATACGGGCCGCAACAGGGTTGCAACACATTGCACATCCCGGCCTATGCTCACGCAAAGGCCAGGAGGGGGCCGGCGTGGGCGACTACAGCGCGGTGCGTCCGGGCACCGACCTGTCGCGGCACGCCCGCGACCTGCGCATCGTGCACGACGCGGTGCTGGCCGGCGACCGCCCGCCGCACCGCCCTCGCGCGCTGGTCGAGCGCTCCTGGTCGAGGGTCCTGAGCCTCGGCCTGGATCCCGCCCTCGCCAACGCCCGCGACCCGCTGCCGCCTGCCGAGCTCGAGCAGAGGCGCCGCACGTCCGGCCTCGCTCCCGTCGCCGCCGACCTGCTGCGGATCGCCGAGGACGCCGCGTTCCTGCTGGTCGTCACGAACGCCGACGGCACCATCCTGTGGCGGGCCGGCCCGGTCGCGCTGCGCCGCCGGGCCGACGTGCTCGGCTTCGGCGAGGGCGCACTCTGGACCGAGGCCGCGGTCGGCACCAACGCGATCGGCACCGCGCTGGTCGAGGCCGCACCCGTGCAACTCTTCTCGGCCGAGCACTTCGAACAGGCCCAGCACGCCTGGTACTGCTCGGCCCACCCCGTGCACGACCCGCGCACCGGCGACCTGCTCGGCATCGTCGACGTCAGCGGCCCGGCGCTCACCCTGCACCCCGCGATCGAGGCGCTGGTCGCGACCGGGGTGCGGCTCGCCGAGGCGCAACTCTGGCGGCACCACGCCGACCGGCTCGAACGGCTGCGACGCTCGGCCGCCCACGTGGCCGGCACCGCAAGCGGCCCACTGCTGATCGTCGACGACCACGGCTGGGTGGCGCACGCGAGCGGGGTGGCCGTCCGCGATCGGATCGGCGCCCCGCGCTCCGGCACCGCGCTCGGCGTACCCGGCCTGGGCCTCTGTCTGGCCGAACGCCTGCCGGAAGGCTGGCTGGTGCGGCCCGCCGGGCCGCACACCGCGATCACCGCGACCCTCGATCTGACCGGCACACCCTTCATCGAGTTGCGCGGCGCCGGCGAGCCGTGGCGCACCACGCTGACCCGGCGGCACGCCGACATCCTGACCCTGCTGCACGATTGCGGCCCGGCCGGCCTGACGGCCGGACAGATAAGCCATTTCCTGTACGGCGACGCAGCTCACGTAGTGACCGTCCGCGCCGAGATCAGCCGGCTCCGCCGAGCGATCGGCGCCCTGGTGGCGACCAACCCCTACCGCCTGGAGGCAGGGGTAACCGTCGATGTCCGGCGGGTTGATTCCGGCCGGTAGCGAATCAAACGTCTGGTAAACAGGGTGAATGGCGCTTGATCTCGGATACCGGCAGGCCGGTGACCCGGCCGGCGTGCCGGTGGTGCTGCTGCACGGCAGCGGCAGCAACGCGCGCACCTGGGACCGCTTCACCCCGAGGCTGACCGAGGCCGGCTACCGAACGATCGCCGTAGACCTGCGCGGCCACGGCACCAGCGCCCGCCCCGGCGATTACGCGCTGACCAGCATCCGCGACGACCTGCTCGCCCTGCTGGACACCCTGGACCTGCGCGACACCATCCTGATCGGCCACTCGGTCGGCGCCCACGCCGCGCTGGCCGCCGCGCTGGCGGCTCCCGACCGGATCGCCCGCCTGGTTTTGGAGGATCTGGCCGCACCGCCGCGGCAGCCCGGCCCGGTGTCGCTGCGCGGCTTCAAACCGCTGCAGGTGCTGGCCGCGGTCACCGGCATCCTCCGGGTCAGCCGCGACTACGACCTGCGCGCCGTGGCCTCGATCCTCCGCCAGCTGACCCGCCCCGACCTTCCCTGGTGGGAACGCCTGAGCGAGGTGAGCCACCCCACCCTGATCCTGTCCGGCGGCCCGACCAGCTGCATCCCCCCGAACCGCCTGGCCGACGCGACGGCCGCGATCCCCGGCGCCCGCATGACGACGATCCCGGTCGGCCACCGGGTGCACAGCCTCGCCCCGGACCGCTTCGCCACCGAGGTCCTAGCCTTCCTGACCGAGCTGGCCGTGCACGGTTGATGGGGCCTTGTCATGTCTCCGACGGCCCTGTCGTCTGTTCGGGCATAGCCGAGGAAACTCGGCTACTCGCCGGAGCAGTGCCATCGGCAGACTAGAGTATGCGCATCTGGAAGACTAGTAGACGTGCGATTAGACGGGCAGGAGGCGCGCTTCGGGTAGAGTGGCGTTGTGGTCGAGTACCGGCGGCGTGTCCTGGATGACGCACTGGATGAGCTTCAGCCCCATCTGCGTGCCCTGTCGATCCACGGGCCGAAGGGTGTGGGAAAAACGGCGACGGCGACGCAGCGCGCGGTGTCGGTCGTCGATCTGAGCCTTCCTGCTCAACGAGAGATCCTCGGTGCGGATCCTTCCATCTTGTCTCGTCTGCCAGGGCCGGTGCTGGTGGATGAGTGGCAGCGGTTCCCCGAGGTCTGGGACCAGGTGCGTCGCGCGGTCGATTCCGGCTCTCCGCCTGGGCACTTCATCATCGCCGGCAGTTCGGCACCTCGGGGCGCGGTGATCCACTCGGGCGCCGGACGGATCGTCCCGATGCGGATGCGCCCGCTCAGCGTGGCGGAACGGGATATCGAGACCCCGACCGTCAGCCTGTCCGCGCTGCTGGCCGGCGACCGCGACGTCGATGGGAGCACCAGGCTCCGGCTGATCGACTACGTCGAGGAGATCACCGCGTCCGGGTTCCCCGCCATCCGGGGACTTCCGTCCCGTGTCCGCCGGGCCGAGTTGGACGCGTATCTGGACAACGTCGTCGAGCGGGAGTTTCCTGAGCAGGGCTATCCGGTCCGCCGTCCGGCTGTGCTACGTGCTTGGCTTGCCGCATATGCCGCCGCGACATCGACGACGGCGACCTACTCGAAGATTCTCGACGCGGCCACCGCCGGGTTGGCGAACAAGCCGGCCAAGGAGACCACACTCGCATACCGCGACGCCCTGTCCGCGCTGTGGTTGCTCGACGACCTGCCACCGTGGATTCCCGGCCACAACCATCTTGATCGGCTCGGCCAGTCCGCCAGACATCACCTGGCCGACCCGGCGCTTGCCGCTCGACTGCTGGGGCTCGATACCGCTGCGCTGCTACGAGCCGAACAAGGCAGTACCAACCTGTCCGAAGGCACGATCCTCGGCGCTCTCTTCGAACACCTCGCGGCGCTCAGCATCCACACCTACGCTGAGGCAGCCGAGGGCCGGGTAAGCCACCTACGGACGCGCAACAACATCCACGAAGTGGATCTCATAGTCCAGCACGCCGATGGAAGGGTGCTGGGTATCGAGGTCAAGCTGGCCGACCGCGTCGAGGATGCCGACACCAAACACCTGCATTGGCTGCGTGACCGAATTGGCGAAGACCTGATCGACACCGTCGTCATCTATGCAGGCGAGCACGCGTACCGCCGCCGCGACGACGTAGCCGTCGTCCCTTTGGCATTGCTCGGCCCCTGATGACAGGTTCCTGGCCGGCCAACGTCATCTCTACTCCGGCGTGTCCAAAGGCGTAAGGCCGTAGTCAGGCTTCCGATCTCACGCGGCCCGCGGTTCAGTCCGGCGTCGGCCTCCCCCGGCTCCGGGTCCTCGTCTATCGGTCCGCGCCGTGCCCATCGGTGATCTACGATCCAGGGCGGCCCGCAGAGGGCGTCAACGGGGAGGAATCTATTGCGTAAGGTCCGTTTCATCCTCGCCGCACTGAGCGCCGGCATCATGGCTGCGGCCGTCTCTCCGGTTGCCGCGCAGGCCGCTGAATCGCCGACCGTCGTCTCGGCACACAGTGACTACGACAACGACGCCTACGACACGCTCGTCGTGTCCGCGCGGTCCGGCAGCGACATAACTGCGATCACCGCGCACATCGTCGACTCGACTTCCCATGAGGAGATCGCCAGCATCAGCGCCTTCACGCTGCGGTCCGGGACCGCCACCGACGGCGTCTGGGTCAGCGTGCCGCTCTTGTTGGACAAGCTGGGTCTCTATGCGGTGGATGTCGAGGTGACCGACACCGCTGGGCACCACGTGCGTCAGGACAGCATCGGTTCTCTGAACTACGCCGTAGCGACGTACTTCGACTATGTGGCCGTGAACCGGGCGGCCGCCACCTATGAAAACCGCTCGGTGAAGGTCAAGGGCAAGCTTCTCGGGCGATATCCCGGCACCCGCGAGATCGTTCCCGTTGGCGGCGCCTATCTGGTCGTCTACGGCTTCGCGAACTACGGCGAGGCGACCACCAAGGCCGATGGCACGTTCACGGCCGAGGTCCCGATCGCGTACGAGAGCGAGTCCCTGCAGGCGATTTTCAACTCGGCGAGCGGCGACCTGATCTCCTCGACATCAGGCATGTACCCGGTGACCATCAAGGCCCGACCGGTTCGCGTGGCTGTCGCGGTCGACCGGAAGAGGGTCGACCACGACCAGACCGTGACGGCAGCGGGCCGAGTCACATGGCGGGTCGACGGCGCTTGGGTGCCGATGCCGAACGTCACCGCGTTCGTCCTCCAATGCAGCCAGCCTGACCTAGACCGTTGCGCCTACCTCGCCTCGGTCGTAACCGGCGAGGACGGGCGATTCACTTACAGCTACGCGCCGGGCGAAAGTACCTACATCGGCGTGTCGTATGTCGAATACAGCGCGGACGGCGGCGTCGATCCGTATGTCCAGCCCGGATTCGGAGCGTCCAAGCTTGTCGTCGTCGACCAGGCCGCAGCCTTCTTCGAGTTCACCGCCGGCCGCGACAGCGCAGGGCTGATCTCGGTGCACGGCCGGTTCGACTTCACGAATCACCAGGCACCCGCACATTTCGACATCAAGCTCCAGTGTTCGGCCAACGGCGTCGACGGCTGGCGCACCTATCAGACATTCACCGACCAGCGGGAGTTCGACGTCACCGGCGTGAACTTGCCGCACACCGTCCATTGGCGGGCCGTCTACCCGGGTGAGGTCGGCTGGCAGCGAACGGTCAGCGAAGTCGTCAGCGTTCCCGCCCTCTGAACGGTCAGAGCACAGTGCGGGCCGTGGGGTTGATCCCACGGCCCACGAGCTACGCGATCAGGCTGCGGAGCGTTGTTCGGCAGCCGCCGGGCGGTAGGTGGCTATCTCGTCGGCCGGTAGCGGGCGGGCGTAGTGGTAGCCCTGCGCGAAGCGGTACCCGAGCCGATACAGCTCGGCCGCCTGGTCGGCGGTTTCCACGCCCTCGGCGACCGCCCGCAGATTCATGCCGTCGCAGATGCGGATCAGGGCGGCCGCCACCACCGCCTCGTGGCCGCCGGTGACGATGTCGTCGACGAACGACTTGTCGACCTTCAGGATGTCGGCGGGGCAGGTGCGCAGCAGGCCCAGCGATGAGTGGCCGGTGCCGAAGTCGTCCAGGGCGATTTTCACGCCCAGCGCCGCGATGGCGCGCAGCTCCGCCAGGGCCGTGCCGCCGTCGAAGACGGCCGTCTCGGTGACCTCCACCGTGAGCACGTGCGGGGGCAGGCCGGTGCGTTGCAGCACCGCGTTCACGTCGGCGGCGAAGCCGGCCTCGCGTAGCTGGCGGGCCGACACGTTGACGGTGACCGTGCGCGGGGCCGCGTCGCCGAGTTCGTGCCGCCAGCGCACCGCCTGCCGGCACGCCTCCTCGAGGATCCACGCGCCGAGCGGCACGATCAGGCCGGTGCGCTCGGCCGCGGGGATGAAGACCGCCGGGCCGACCGCGCCGCGTTCCGGGTGGGTCCAGCGCACCAGCGCCTCCACGCCGAACAGCTCGCCGCCCGGCATCGACACGATCGGCTGGTAGAGCAGGTACAGCTGGTCGGTGTCGAGGGCGATGCGCAGGTCGGCGGCGAGCCTGGCCAGCGCGGCGGTGCGCTGGTCCATCGCCGGGTCGTAGCCGACCTGGCGGCCCTTGCCCTGGCCCTTCGCCTCGTACATCGCCACGTCGGCGCGGCGCAGCAACTCCTGCGCGGTGTCACCGGGGTGGGCGGTGGCCAGGCCGGTGCTGGCCTCGACCACCAGCTCGTAGCCGGCCGCGTGGAGCGGGCGGCGTAGTTGCGCGGTCACCTCGGCCAGGGTCGCGGTGGGGTCGCCGCGCAGCAGCAGCGCGTACTCGTCGCCGCCGAGCCGGGCCACGATGCCGTCGGCCGGCACCGTCGCCGCGATCCGGTCGGCGACCGCGGTGAGCAGGGCGTCGCCGACGGCGTGCCCGAGGTCGTCGTTGATCGCCTTGAAGTCGTCCAGGTCGATCAGGGCCACGCCGACGTCGGCGGGCGTGGCAGCCAGCGCGGCGGTGATCTCGCGGACCAGCACGGTCCGGTTCGCCAGGCCGGTGAGCGCGTCGTGGTCGGCCTGGTAGGCCAGTTCCCGCTGGCGGGCGTCGAGGGCGTCGAGCAGCCGCGCGTTGTCCCGCAGCGCGATCAGTTGCCGGGCCGCCACGAGCACGGTGACGATCACCGACCCGGCCGCGATCGCCTCCAGGTCGGTGGCGCCGGTGCGGGCCACGGTCAGCAGCAGGCCGCCGGTGGCGGCCACCGCGGCGTACGGCATGAGGCTCAGCCGGCGCGGCACCGGCCGGGGCATCGGCCGGCCGGCCCGGGTGGCGCGGGTCTGCCGGTCGGCCGCCAGGCTGGTCAGCATGCAGGTGGCCGGCAGGATGACCCACGCCGAGTTCAGGTGTGGCCGGGTGGCGAGCAGGGGTGCGAGCGCCCCGCCGCCCGCGCCGACCGCGCCGGTCAGGGCGAGGATGTGCAGCGCCCGCCGGTCGATCGGCCCGGTGCCGGTGAAGGCCACCTTGACGAACGCGAAGGCGCAGATGAAGCCGGCCGCGAGCACCACGATGAACGAGACCGCGGCGGTCGTGCTGTCGCCCAGCCAGCTGTGCCAGCGCGGGTAGAAAACGTGCCAGGAGAACGTGACCACGGTGACGATCACGGTGGCGATGTCCAGTCCGAACCGGGTCCATTCGATGCGGGTCCGCCGGGCCCCGCGGATGCGCATCAGGCCCAGCAGCATCGCGATCAGCCCGGAGACGTACACGACCGCGGTGAACACGCTGATCGGCTGGGACTGGCCGGCATCGCGGAAGTAGTCGTGGGCGGCGGAGGCGGCGCCCAGCCCGACCAGCACGAGGCCGACCGACATGTACCGCCAGAACGTCCGGCCGTGCCGGCCGGCCCGCCACGAGGTCATCGCGGCCAGGGGCACCGCCACGAGCAGGGTCAGCCAGCCGGGCTCGGGCGGGGTGCGGCGGATCAGGCCGATCCAGAACCAGACCACCGCGATGACGACGAGGCCGATGGAGGTGGCGAGTGTGCGCGTCAGCCGCCATGGCGGCACTGTCGTCGCGGCCTGCACGAAGATCTGATCGGCAGGTCACGCCACCGGGTGAGTCTTAACGGCGTCGAGGGCCGGGCTCAGTGGGGCCAGCGCGGCCCGGATCAACTCCGGCAGGGTGCCGGAGACCATCATCAGGCCGGGTACGCCGGTCGGCTGCAACCATCGCCGCAGGGCGACCCGGGCCGCGGCGGCGACCGCGGCGGCCAGCACCTCGGCCGTCCGGGGGTCGGCGCCCCGGGCGGCGATCGCGGCGGCGACGGGTTCCTCGATGCCGGTGACGGCGTCGGCGTAGCAGGTCCGCAGCGCCGGGTTGGTGGTGATGATCAGCATGGCCTCGCCGGGGTCGGTGTAGAAGCGCACGACCGCGTCGATGATGCCGTCGGCCAGCGGCACACCGGCCGGGATGTCAGGCGCGCGGGCCGCGGTCAGCGCCGCGACGATCGCGTGTTCCCGGCTCGGGAAGTAGTTGTTGTAGGTGCGCGGGGAGACGCCGACGGCCTCGGCGATCTCCTCCACCCGTACGTTCTCCGGGCCCTTGCGCAGGGCCAGGCGCAAGGCGGCCTCCTGGAGGGCCACCCGGGTGGCCTGCTTCTTCCGTTCGCGCAGCGAATCCACGACCGAATCCTACGCGCACGCAAACTTGCGTGCACGCAATTTTTCACCTACGGTCGCAACCATGAGAGCCAAGGGCATGACGTACGACGTGGGATTCGTGCGCGACGGCGCGAACTCGATCCCGCACCTCGACCTCGACCTGGTCCGCCGCGAGCTGGAGATCATCCGCGACGACCTGCACTGCACAGCCGTCCAGATCGTCGGGGGCGACCCGGAACGCCTCGAGACGGCGGCCCGCATCGCCACCGGACTGGGGCTGGAAGTGTGGTTCACGCCGTACCCTCTGGATCTTGCTCCGGACCGGATCGAGTCGCTGTTCCGGGAATGTGCCCGGCGGGCCGCGCGGGTCGACGGCCACGTCGTCTTCGTGGCCGGGGCGGAGCTGACCATCATGAACCGCGGGTTCATCGACGGGGATCGGCTCGAGCAGCGGCTCGAGCACCTGTTCGGCGACGCGCAACGCATCGCCGAGGCCCAGGACCGGCTCGGCCGATTCTTCCGCCGCGCGGTGCCCGCGATCCGTGAGGTGTTCGGCGGCAAGGTCACCTATTCGGCCATCCAGTTCGAGGGCGTCGACTGGAGCCTGTTCGACTTCGTGACGTTCGAGCTGATCCGCTCGGCCGAGGTGGCCCACCTCTTCCGGGGCGCGGTGCGCACGCTCGTCGCCCAGCCCAAGCCGGTCGCCATCACCGGCTTCGGCACGGCGACCTGGCGGGGTGCCGGCGACGTCGCACCGCGCAGCATGGCGATCCTGGAGAGCGGCCCTCCGCTACGACTGGACGGGGTCTACGAGCGGGACGAGGCCGGCCAGGCCGCGTACCTCGACGAGCTTCTGGAGATCTTCGACAGTGAAGGGGTGGACAGCGCCTTCGTGCACCTGTTCGCCCTGCACAACCTGCCGCACCGGCCGGGCGGCGACCCGCGCGACGACCTCGACCTGGCCAGCCTGGGCATCGTCAAGGTCCTCGAGGACGGCACCGGCGTCACCTACCCGGGCCTGCCGTGGGAGCCGAAGGCGGCGTTCGCGGCGGTGGCGGCCCGCTATGCCTAATCGCTCGCCGGCTGGAAGCTGTCGAAAACCAGGTTCAGGTCCTTCTGGGCGGCCTTCCATCCGGCATCCGTCGTCTGCCAATAGAAGCCGTACGCCTGGTGCTTCGAGGTCACCACGCCGCGGTTGTTCACGTGCTGGCGTACGCCCGAGCGGTTGAAGGTGAATTCCCAGTCCGCCGCCTTGAGGAAGTACTTCACCTCGCGGATGTGCATCTCGCGGTAGCCGGGGAAGTCGCCGTGCGACACCCGGTAGTCGGCCTTGCCGCGCCAGTCGGCGACCGGGTCCCACTGCGGGTCGTCGGTCTGATCGATGCCGAGCACCCGGCCGGACGCGCGGAAGTAGACGATGCCGCCCTCCTTGGACCGGGTCCAGCCCTTCGGCACGTAGACGGAGAAGCCGGTGGGGTCGCGGTAGTCGGTCCAGCCCGCGGGCAGGGGCGGCCGGGTGCTGCCGGCGGCGGACGGGGCGACGGACGCCGGGGCGGTGGAGGATGCGGTCGACGGTGCGGCAGCGGATGAGACGGCCGCCGACGGTGTGGCGGCGGCGGGCGGCGCCGGGGCGGAGACGGAGGGCGCCGGGCTTACGGTCGATGCGTCGGCATCGGGCCGCGTCGCCACCCACGCGATGCCGGCGCCGGCCAGCAGCACGACCGCCACGACCGCCGCCGCGATCAGGGGACGCCTGCTCCGAGGCGTTTGCTCCGGGGAAGGTTCCAGGGCCGCGTACAACAGCCGCTGGGTTTCGTCCGCATCTATGCGGTCCCCGGGCGACTTGCGCAGCAGCCCGTCCAGCACCGGTCGTAGTTCGAAGGCCTGGGTCGACGCCGCCGGTTCCTCGGTCGCGATCGCGGTGATCGTCTCCATGACCGACGGCCGCTGGTACGGCGCGTGCCCCTCCACCGCGGCGTAGAGCGTCGCGCCCAGCGACCAGAGATCACCGGCCGAGGTGGTGTCCCCGTCCCGCACCCGTTCCGGCGCCATGTACTGCGGCGAGCCGAACACCAGTCCGGCGCTGGTGTTCAGGCTCTCGCCGTCGACGGCGGCCACGCCGAAGTCGGTGAGCACGACCCGCCCGTCGGTGGCGAGCAGGACATTGGCCGGCTTGACGTCGCGATGCCGTACGCCCGCCGCATGGGCCTCCCGCAGCGCCTCGAGCACCGCCAGCCCGATCTCGGCGACCCGGTGTGGCGGCAGTGGGCCGTCGGTGTCGAGGACCTCCTGCAGCGAGCGGGACGGCACGTACTCCATGACGATCCACGCCCGGCCCTCGGCTTCGAAGGTGTCGTAGATCCGGGCCACCCCCGGATGCGCCAGCCGGGCCGCGGCCCGGCCCTCACGCAGCATGTGCTTGCGCAGCGCCTCGCCGTCGGCACCGACGATCTCGTCCGGCAGCAGGATCTCCTTGAGCGCCACATCGCGGTCGAGGATCTCGTCGCGGGCCAGCCAGACCCGGCCCATGCCACCGGCCCCGAGTGTCCGGCCCAGCCGGTACCGCTCGCGCACATAGACCGAGGCCGCAGTCATGCCCGGCGATGTACCCGGCCGGGCCCGAATTCACGCGTCAGCGTCGTTGCCGCGCCATCCACTGCCAGAAATTCCGGTCGTTGCGGGCCACGTAGATCCACGACCAGTGGCCGGGGAACCGGTAGCCGTTCCAGGTGACGTCGTCGTAGAGGGTCATCCGGGAACGCGGGATCAGATCGTGGGCGTGCACGGTGTTCGCGACCGGGTCAACGGTGTCGTCGTCCCGGGAGGCGACCAGCCAGCTCGGGGTCCGGATCCCGGCCAGCTCGGCGTCGGAGATCAGCCCGGTCACCACCCCGCAGATCGGCACCGAGGCGGCGAACAGCCCGGGGTAGGCGGTGGTCATCTTCATGCTCATGTAGCCGCCGTTGCTGCACCCGGCCACGTAGATCCGGTCGCGGTCGACATCGTGCCGGCGGGCGACGTCCTGGACGATCTCGCGGATCTGCGGCGCGAAGCGGGGGCCGTCCAGCATCCAGGCCGAGGTGCTCTGCGGGGCGACGACGTGGGCGCCGCCGAAGATCCGCTGCGCCTCGCGCGTGGCGAATCCGAGGGCCCCGCGGTTGGCGCGCAGCGTGGTCTCGTTGTCGTAGTAGTTGTCCGGCAGGGAGGCACCCTCTCCCCCACCGTGCAGCCAGACGACCAGCGGCCTTCGGTGCGACCGCGGGGGCGAGTACAGCCGGTACTTCATGCCCGAGCCCGAGGTGTGGTAACTGAACGCGTCGACCTCGGGGTTGACCAGCCGGCCCTGCACGAAGCGCACCGGCGATCCGGTCTGGGTGACGGTGTAGACGAGGTCGAGCCGGACGTTGCGGCCCTTGCTCGCGATGTAGCCGAGCGTGCCGCCGCCGAGCTGCCCCTCGGCGTAGCTGAGTTCGAGCACGACGTTGCCGCGGTGGTCGAGCCGGGCGGCGGTGACCGTGCGGTCGAGGTCGTACTCGCTGAAGATCTGGTCGCCGGCCGCGATCGGGATCGGGCTGGTGGCCTTGGCGTGGACGCGGAAGCTCGCGGGATCGATCGGCCCGAGCCGTCTGGTGTGCAGGGTGAGCGAGGTGACCTGCTCACCACCGTCCAGGGTCTCGGCGTTGAGGGTGAACCCCACGGTGGGGCGGGTGTGCCCGGCCACACGGGGCAGGGGCAGGGCCAGACCGGCGGCGGCGGCGAGAACGGTACGACGACTGATGGGCATGGCCGGGTCAACTCCCGTGCGGTAGCGATGTTCGTCGATCTCCGAACGTATCGTCGCCGTAATCTTCCCGCAACATTGGAGAGTGTTCATGACCACACTTACGGGCGGTTTAGTGAGGCAACATGCCGCGTAACCTCGGCCGCTGCACCCCCGTGATCACCCAGGGTCACCGGAGTGCCGCTTTCCGCGAAGATCGATTTGATCACTCCGATTAGCCTGACCGCCGTGCCCTTCGCCATTCGTCGCCGTGACCGCCATCCGCTGACAAATGTGAGCTCCCTGGCCCTTGTCGGGTTGCTCGCCGGGGTGGTGGTCGCGGCCGCCGCCTTTCCTGCCGCCGCCCTCTCCGGGCTGGCGGCCAAGGCCGGCTCCAAGGGCTTCGCCGACCTGCCCAGCTCGATCAAGCAGCAGACCTCGCCGCAGATGAGCCGCATCTACGCGTCCGACGGCAAGACCCAGATCGCCGTCATGTACGACGAGTACCGCAGCGACGTGGCGCTCAAGGACATCTCGGTCAACATGCAGAAGGCGCTCGTCGCGGCCGAGGACCACAAGTTCTACGAGCACCACGGCGTCGACTTCAAGGGCCTGGCCCGGGCGTTCGCGAACAACAAGGCCGGCGGCGACCAGCAGGGCGCCTCCACCCTGACCATGCAGGTCGTGCGCATGTCCCAGTCGTACTCGGCGACCACCGCGTCGGAGGTGCTGGCCGCGACGGCCAAGACACCCGAACGCAAGGTGTCCGAGATGAAGTTCGCGCTCGAGCTCGAGAAGCAGATGACCAAGGAACAGATCCTCGAGCGCTACCTGAACATCGCGCCGTTCGGCAACGGCGCCTACGGCATCTACGCGGCCAGCCAGATCTACTTCGGCAAGAAGCCCAAGGACCTCGACATCGCCGAGTCGGCGCTGCTGGCCGGCATGGTCAAGGGCACCTCGTACTACGACCCGACCACCACCGAGGGCTACCCCCGGGCCGAGCAGCGCCGCAACTACGTCGTCAACGACATGCTGTCGCTGAACTACATCACCGCCGACCAGGCGGCCAAGGCCAAGGCCGAGAAGGTCCCGCACACGACGAAGAACGTCGGCAACGGATGCACCGCCGTCAACAAGAACGAGTGGGGCTTCTTCTGCGACTACTTCCAGCGCTGGTGGCTGAGCCAGCCGGCGTTCGGCGAGAACTCGTACGACCGGGAGCGGCGGCTCAAGAGCGGCGGCTACAAGATCGTCACCACGCTCGACCTCAAGGCGCAGAAGTCGGCCCGCAAGCGCATCCTCGAACAGCGCAGCGACAACTCGGTGAACGCACTGCTGCTCGCGGCCGTGCAGCCCGGCACCGGCAAGGTGCGGGCGCTCGCCGCCAACCGCAAGTTCAAGCTGCCCACCGCCGCGAAACCGAACCCGCTGTCGTCCGACCCGAAGAAGCGGAAGGCCGGCGTACGCGCCACCTACCCCAACACCACCAACCCGATCATCACCGGCGGCGGCGACATCAACGGTTACCAGGCCGGCTCGGTGTTCAAGATGTTCACCATGGTGGCGGCCCTGGAAAACGGCTTCAACCTGGACTACAACATCAACACCACCAACCGGTACGTCTCGCCGCTCTACCGCGACTCGGCCGCCCCCGCCGCCTGCAACGGCCACTACTGCCCGAGCAACTCCAGCGCCAAGGAGGCCGGCCCGTTCAACATGTGGACCGGCTTCGGCGCGTCCGTGAACACCTACTTCGTGCCCCTGCAGGAACAGGTCGGCGCGGAGAAGGTGGTCGATGTCGCCCAGCGCTTCGGCGTCCAGTTCCGCGAGAAGCAGGACAACGACCTGGCCACCCAGTCCGCCCACGACTGGGGCGCGTTCACCCTGGGTGTCTCGGCGTCGACCCCGTTGGACATCGCCAACGCGTACGCCACCCTGGCCGGTGACGGCATGTACTGCGCGCCCACCCCGATCGAGCAGATCACCACCCACACCGGTGAGAAGCTGGACGTCGGCAAGCCCAGCTGCAAGCGAGTGACCAGCACGGACGTGGCCCGCAAGACGCTGGACGCGACCCGCTGCCCGGTCGGCGACTCGGCCCAGCTGGGCAGCTGCGGCGGCACCGGCACGGCGAAGGCGGTCCGCGGCATCGTCGGCCACCCGGTCTTCGGCAAGACCGGCACCACCGACGCCGAGAAAACGGCGTCCCTGGTGGTGGGCACGACGTCGATCGTGGTGGCCGGCTACATGGTCAACCCCGACTGGCAGGCCCACAACGACCAGATGAAGCACGACGTGATCAACCCCGCCGTCTGGAACACGGTCGCCGACTACATGGACGGAAAGCCGTCAGAACAGTTCAAAACCCCCTGACGGGCCGCTTTCCACCACAGCCTCGCCGCTCGCGGCGGGGCTGTTCCTCTTCCGTACGCGGTGGAATGGGCCCCGTGGCACTCAGTTCTCGCTACGCGAAACTGGAAGCGGCCGCCGGAACGAGGGCTCCGGGGTCGGGTGCGGGGTGGGCGGGATCGCTAAGGTCTTCGCCATGGCGAAGCTGGACGAACTCGTTGCTCGCTATCTGACGCCCGCGGTGGGGCCGCACTGGGAGAACTCGTCGGTCGAGTTCGTCGTCGACGGGCGCGGGTGGATGCGGCGGATGCGGGAGCTGCTGATGTCGCTCGGGGCGGGCGACGCGGCGTACATCTGCGGGCTTCAGCTCGAACCGGAGATGGACCTGACCGGGAAGCGGGCCGGCGAAGCCGGCTATGAGCCGCTCGCCGATCTGCTGGCCGGGCTGGCCGTGCGTGGGGTGGACGTCCGGATCATCCTGGCCGGGGCCGTGGTGAGCAGCAGCCTGGTGCGGCCGACGATCGGGCCGTTCCATCAGAATGTCAGCTCGGCGCACGTGCTGCGGCGCTGGCGCCGCGACGCCGACCGGCGCGGCGATCCGGCGCCGCTGGCCGATCGGGTGCTGCTCGACTGGTCCGGGTCGGGGGTCGGGTCGAACCATCAGAAGATCACCCTGGTGCGACGGGGCAACGAGCTCATCGCGTGTGTGGGTGGCATCGACTACGCGGCCAACCGGGTCGACGAGACGCCGCACCGGCGCCAGTCGGTGCGCGGTGGGCGCTGGGGGTGGCACGACGCCGGGGCGATCATCGAGGGACCGGCCGCCGCCGATGTCTGGCGGGTGTTCCGGATGCGCTGGCTCGGTGCGGTCAGCCTGCCCCGGCGGCGCTACGTCTGGCCGGCGATGAAGGGCCTGCAGGTGCTCAACCCGGGCGGGACGCTGCGCGGGATCGGGCCGGCCCCGGCTCAGGCCGCCCGGTCGGCGCCCGGCTCGGCCTGCCAGATCCTGCGGTCGGTCGGGCCGTGGTACATCGACTCGCTGCTGCCGTGGGAGCGCCGGCACTACAGCGATGTGGCGCCGGACGGGGTGCACGAGGTGTTCCTGACGCTGGTGCAGGCGATCGGGGCGGCCCGGCACTACGTCTACATCGAGGACCAGTACTTCCGGGAGTACCCGGGCGGTGACCACCGCTTCGAGCTCTACCCGTACCTGCGGGCGGCGGCGGCCCGCGGGGTGAAGGTGATCCTGGTCGGCTCGGGCACCCGGGACCCGGCCGAGTCGTCGCCGCTGATCAACGGAACGGTCAATGCCGATCTGCAGAAGAAGGTCATCGAGCCGCTGCCGTACGGGCTGCGCCGCAACATCGGGCTCTGGCGGGTCGAGCACCTCACCGTGCACGCCAAGGTCGTGATCGTCGACGACCGGTTCGCCGCGGTCGGCTCGGCCAACCTGTTCAGCCGCTCGATGGTCGGGGTCGACACCGAGCTGACCGCCGCCCTGGTCACCACCGGCGACGAGGTGCGCGACCTGCGGGTGCGGCTGTGGGCCGAGCATCTGCGCACGCCGGTGACCGATGAGCTACGCCCGTACCTGGAAGATCTGGATCTGGCTCTTGGGGTTTTCCGCCCGGAATGGCTGCCGGCGACGGCCCCGGCCGGCTCCTGGCGTACGCCCGGGATGCCGGCCGGATTCGACCCGCTCGAATCGGTGCTGAGCCTGGTCGGGCCGCCGTAGAGCGGTCAGCCGGCCCGGTTGCGCAGGTCGGCCATCAGGCGCAGGTGGCTGTCGATGCCGTCCGGCGCGACGTTGTAGAACAGCACGTGGTCGACGCCGGCCTCGCCGAGCCGCTTGAGGTCGTCGGCGATCTCGGCCGGCGAGCCGCCCAGGAACGGCCGGCCGTCGCCGATGGCGTCGGCGACGATCGGCACATTCGCGCGGACGGTCACGGTGAGAGAGGCCGCGTCGCGGCCGTTCTCCGCCGCCGAGGTACGGAAGACGCGCGCCGACTCGACCACCTGCTCGTACGAGAAAGCAATGGGGTTGATGCCGTCGGCGATGCGCGCCGCCCGTTTCTGGCCGGCTTCGGTGTTAAACCGCCGGGCCAGCACCACCGGCACGTGGAACAGCGCGTCGATGATGCTGGTGCCCAGTTTGATCCGCTCGGTCAGTATTCGAGGCGCTCGGCCTCCTGCGCGACCCGCGCGATGTTGTGCACGGACGCCAGTGACCCGGACGTCGGCAGTGCCATCCCCAGTTCCATAACGCTCCTCGAAGCTCAGCCGGCAAGTGTCCAGACTGCACTGGCGATGGCGTTCGAGGCCAGCACCATGCTGTCACTGGACACATCGGTGAGATCGTCGCAGGCCTTGTGGTAACAGGCGCCCAGCTCGTTGAGGCTGCGCACCGAGCTGACCCCGGTCACCTTGACGCCGGCGTTCTTGAAGGCGGCGTGGTCGGAGCGGTCGTCGGTGTCCAGCGACGGGTTGACCGTGATGCCCTTCGACGTGAAGTAGGTCTTGAACGGGGTGTTCAGGCCGTTGGACTGGCCATCGGCGTACAGGCTCCAGCCGACCGCCTTGCCGTTCTCCACCTTGTTGCCGACCATGTCGAAGTTCAGGTACGCGTCGATCTTCGCCGTCTCACCACCGGCCAGGTGCGACACGTAGTAGCTGGAGCCGATGTCGCCCTGCTCCTCGGCACCCCAGAAGCCGAACCGGATGCGCTTGGCGGGCCGCAGGCCGGACTGCGTGATCGCGCTCGCGTTGGCGAGCAGCGCGGCCACGCCGGAGCCGTCGTCGTTGATGCCGGGGCCGGCCTTGACCGAGTCGGAGTGCGCGCCCGCCATGATGACGTGGGCGGCGTCGCCGTACGGCCACTCCGCGATCACGTTGGCCGCCTTCTTGCCGCCGGTGGTGAAGTTCTGCACGGTGGTCGTCCAGCCGAGCCCGGTGAGCTGCGACTGGAGGTAACTCACCGTGGACGTGAAGCCGGTGCTGCCGATGACCCGGGTGTTGCTGCTGGCCTTGGCGAAGTTCATCAGCTGGGTCAGGTGGGCCATCGGGGCGGCCGCGGTGATCACCGGCGGGGTAGCGGCGGCGACCGGGGCAACCGGGGTGACCGTGGCCGCACCGGCGTAGGTCGAGCCCGCGACCGCGAGGGTGGCGGTCACGGCGGCGGCGACGCCGGCGAGGGCGAACTTACGAACCCGCATCGTTCCTCCATGGGGGCTGGGGGTATCGATGCCGAACACTACGGACGCGCCCGACGCATCGGGACATATCAATATGACCCTCACGTTCGGCGGCCGGGACTAACCTCGGACCGATGCTGCAGACGTACGACGAGCGCAACGCCGGCCTCCGGTACTGGGTCAACGGCCAATTGTTCCACCGTGACCAGCCCGGACTCTCCCCGTTCGACTCGGTGGTGCAGGGCGGCGACGCCGTCTGGGAGGGGCTGCGGCTCTACCGCGGGGCGATCTTCGGGCTGCGCGAGCATCTCGCCCGGCTGCGCCGGTCGGCGACCGCGCTGAACTTCGCGCACATCCCCGGCGACGACGAGGTCATCGCGGCGGTCACGGCCACGCTGCGGGCCAATCAGATGTACGACGAGGTGCACGTACGCCTGACGCTGACCCGCGGGGTGAAGGTGACCAGCGGGATGGACCCCCGGCTCAACACCGCCGGGTCGACGCTGATCGTGCTGGCCGAGTACAAACCGCCGGTCTACGACACCGGCGGGCTGCGCCTGGCCACCGCGAGCGTGCGGCGGCCCGGGCCGGACGTGCTCGACCCGAAGATCCACCACGCGAACCTGCTCAACTCGATCCTCGCCAAGATCGAGGCGACCGCGGCCGGCGCCGACGACGCGCTCATGCTCGACCAGCGCGGGTTCGTCGCCGAGACCAACGCCACCCACCTGTTCGCGGTGACCGGCGGCGGCCTGGTCACACCGACGACCGCCGCCTGCCCCGAGGGCATCACCCGGCAGACGATCCTGGACCTGGCGGCCACCAACGGCATCCCGGCGGTGGTGCGGGACGTCTCCCTGACCGAGATGTACAACGCCGGCGAGGTCTTCTGCACCGGCACGATGGGCGAGGTCGCCGGGGTCACGGTGATCGACGGCCGCACCATCGGGGCCGGCGAGGCCGGGCCGATGACGATCCGGATCGCCGCGCTCTACCAGGAGCACGCCGCCGCCCACGGCGTCCGCCTGTTGCCGGCCGGCTAGCGCTCGGCAAAGGCGCGTCAGGTCGCGCGGGCGAGTTCGTCGTAGTAGGGCTGGGCCGCCTCGACCAGGGGGCGCAGCCGGTCCGGCACGGCGGGCGGGGTCGGGTCGTACTTCGCGAAGCCGGTGGATGCCTCGACCGCGGAATACCAGTGCGGGGCCCACACGCCGTCGGTCGGGCGCGGGCCCGGCTCCCAGGCGAGCATGGCCGGGTCGAAGCCGATGCCGAGCGCGTCGCAGAGGCGGCTCAGCGTGCCGGCCGGGTCGCGGAGCACGTCGGCCGCGTCGATCACCGGTCCGCCGTACGCCCGGAAGATCTCTGCCTGTTGGGGGTAACCCAGATCATCCAGCGTCGGCTCGCCCCGCACCCGGGCGTAGGACGCGACCACGTGCGCGGGGTCGCGGATCAGGAAGGCGTGGGTGAGCTCGCCCAGCCAGGCCCGGCCGATCACCGGCAGCAGGTGGTGGGTCATGTGTTTCTGGTAGTGGACGGCCGGGTCGCCGGGCAGCGGGCCGGTCAGCCGGGCGGCCACGTCCTCCCAGCGGCGTGGCTGGCTGCGCAGGATCTCGGCGCGGCCGGGGTGGTCGATGCCGGTGACGTCCAGGTAGTGGGCGTAGAGCGGCTCGTCGACCACGACCGTGTCGGCCCGCGCGCCGAAGCTGCGCATCATCGCGGTCGAGATGTTGCGCGGACCGGACCACATCGCTACCCGCACTGTCATGGCCCGATAATGGCATTGCGCCGATACTCAGATCATCTCTATATTCAACCCGTGCCACCTATGCGCGAGCCAACATTCTGGATCCTCACCGCCCTGGCCTCGGCCACCCAGCACGGCTACGGCCTGATGCGGGAGGTCGAGCGGCTCTCCGGCGGCCGGGTGAAACTGCAGGCCGGCACGCTATATGCGGCGCTCGACCGGCTCGACGCCGAGGGCCTGATCGAGCTCGACCGGGAGGAGATCGTCGGCGGCCGCGCCCGGCGCTACTACCGGCTCACCGACGACGGCGCCGCCGCGCTCGACGCCGAGGCGGCCCAGTTGCGGGCCAGCGCCGACGCGGCCACCGCCCAGCTGTCCGTGCGGCGGCGGCCGGGGTTCGGCACGGTGACGCCGTGAGCTTCCGGTTGCCCCTGCTCGCTTATCCTCCAGGCCCGCGCCGCGCCGAGTTGCTCGACACCCTGCTCGAGGCGGCTGAGGAGCGCGGTCGACGCCACCCCACCCCGCGACAGGTCTTCAACCTGCTGCACTGCGGCCTGCGAGCCCGGCTCGGCCATCCGCGCAGCCGGGGCATCGTCGTGCTCGCCACCCTCATCGCCGTGCTGGCCGGGGTCTTCGGTGCCGCGGCCGTCGCCCCCCTGGGCTGGCGGCTCGCGCCCTCGCTGCCCGAGGGGGTCGCCGCCGAGCAGCTGAAACGCGACGTCTTCCCGGGCCTGGTCGCCTGGGGCGGCGGCGACGCGGCGCTCTGGGTGCGCACCGCCGACGGTGAGGGCGAGCAGTACGGTTTCGCCGACTACTGGGTGCACCACACCGCGCAGACCCGCGAGGTCGCGGCCTACACGGCCGAGGTGCGCGACCGGCTCGCCGGGCAGGGCTGGACGATCCGGGGCGCCATCGCGCTGGGCGAGCCGACCGCCGATGAGCTCCCGCCCGCCTGGCACTCGGCCTCGTTCTGGGCCACCCGGGACGGTCTGGCCCTGCGCTTCACCGACACCGCGACCGACAAGCTCGCCCCGTGGGACTCCGACGGCAGCGCCGGCTTCACACTGGCCCGCACGGCACCGGCCGGGCTCTGGGCCCTCGAGATCGCCGGGGCGCTGGTCGCCGCGCTGCTGGCCTGGCTGCTGACCGGGTGGGTGGCGCGCCGGGTCGAGGGCCGCCGCTTCCTGCAGGCCGGCACGCTGCTGACCGCCGTCGCCGGGCTGGTGGTGCTGCTGCCGACGGTGGCCTTCACGATGCTGTGGGCGGCCGGCAACAGCGATCTCCAGCCGCCCGAGCAGGTCTGGTTCGTGGGCCAGCGCGGCGTGCTCGCCGTCTTCTGGCAGCCGGCGCTGGTGTTCGCGTGCGCCATGATCCTGCTGGCCGTGCTGCCCCGGCGGCGGGTCACCGCGATCGGGGCGGCCGCGGCGGCGCTGGCCCTGGCCGTCTTCGCCGGGCGGCTGCCCGCGCTCGTCGAACACCTGCCGCAGCCGGCCACCGCCGCGGCGAAGGCCTGCGTGCCCGCGATGCCGGCCGGGGGCGGGGCGCGGCTCAGCTACCTGACCTACGTCTTCATCCGGCCGGCGACCACCCCGGAGCAGCGCAACTACATCCAGGCGGCGATCTCGCGCATACCCGGGGCGGCGGCCTTCAACTTCTACTACGACCCGACGTCGGAGGCCTACCGGGAGGCGTATTGCCATGGCGGTGCGCTGCCGGCCGGCGCGGGCGCGACCCTGCCCTATTTCTGGGCCATCGACCTCACCAGCCCGGGCGTTTACGAGGGCCTGGCCGCCGAGGTCGGCGCAATGCCCGGCGTCGTAGCGGTCCGGCCCGGCTGAGCGGCCCGGCCCAGCTGAGCGGCCCGGCCCAGCTGAGCGGCCCGGCCCGGCTGAGCGGCCCGGCCCGGCTGAGCGGCCCGGCCCGGCTGAGCGGCCCGGCCCGGCTGAGCGGATGGCCGGCGGCCGAGATCACAGGTTCTGTGGCCGCTGCGCGGGTACTTTCGGCACGTATCACGGAGAAGGGACATTTACCGTGGCCAGGACCTGGTTCATCACCGGAACATCGCGCGGCTTCGGACGGGAGTGGGCCGAGGCGGCCCTCGACCGGGGGGATCGCGTCGCGGCGACCGCGCGCGACGTCTCCACGCTCGACGACCTCGTCGCCAAGTACGGCGACAACGTGCTGCCACTCGCTCTCGACGTCACCGATCGGCCGGCCGCGCTGGCCGCCCTCAAGCAGGCGTTCGAGCACTTCGGCCGACTGGACGTGATCGTCAACAACGCCGGCTACGGCCAGTTCGGCATGATCGAGGAGATCAGCGAGGCCGAGGCCCGGGCGCAGATCGAGACCAACCTCTTCGGCGCGCTGTGGATCACCCAGGGTGCCCTGCCCTACCTGCGGGAGAGCGGCGGCGGCAACATCATCCAGGTGTCGTCGATCGGCGGCATCTCCGCGTTCGCCAACATCGGCATCTACAACGCCTCCAAGTGGGCCCTCGAGGGCTTCAGCCAGGCGCTGGCCCAGGAGGTGGCGCTGTTCGGCATCAAGGTGACGCTGGTCGAGCCGGGCGGGTTCAGCACCGACTGGGGTGGCGCGTCGGCCAAGCACGCGACCAAGCTCGACACCTACGACAAGGTGCGCGAGGCGGCCGCCGAGACGCGCAAGAGCCGGGTGGCGAACCCGGGCAACCCGACGGCGACCCGATCGGCCATCCTCAAGATCGTCGACGCCGAGAACCCGCCGCTGCGCATCTTCTTCGGCACGGCCCCGATCGGCATCGCCACGGCCGACTACGAGTCCCGCCTGGCCGAGTGGAAGGAATGGCAGCCCGTCTCGGCCGAGGCGCAGGGCTAGAGATCCTCTCGGGTCGGGGTCCCGCCAATCCAGAAGGAACGGGACCCCAACCCAAGCTTCCTGGAAACGGAGGGCGGGAGGCTTCCGCGCGGAAATCTTTCGGTACGCGCCGGCTCAGTCCCGTGGCACGCGGTCCCGGCAGGTGCAGCTCACCCTCCGCGCGCCCGCTGCGGGCGGGCCCGGCCCAAGCTCGCAACCCCACCCCGCCCTCAGCCGGCTGGGCCGAGCAGTCCCGGGCGACGGCCATCGACCTCCCGTAGGGTGGTCGATGCGCTCGGATACCGAGTCGCCGTCCCGCATTCCGCGCATGGTCCCGCGTGATGACAGCGCTTCCACAGCCTGAACCACCCCAGCGGTCAGAAGAACATGACACCGCCTATATCCGACGCCGACAGCTCGACCAGACGCGATCTTGTGGGCTTGCCGTGCGGACAGAGCGGCAACTCCACAAGATCTGCGATGCCGGGCGCCGCGGCGGGGCATCGACCGCGTCACCGCGGGCCGGATACCCGCAGAACCCCTCCGGGCAGGCGACGCGTAGGGGTGTGTCGTTGCGCGAGGGTCGCGGCACGTGCCGGTGTTGCAGGCTGGTCGCGGGGTGGCGGCGGTCGGGGGTGGTTGCGGTTGTT
>NZ_BOQN01000031.1 GCF_018332695.1 Paractinoplanes toevensis | reverse complement strand
ACCAGGAACGCGAGCTGCTGGTCACTGCCGTAGTCGTAGACGTCGACGACCCCGGGGTGGTTGATCGTGGCCATGGTGCGGGCCTCGCCGCGGAAGCGCTCGGCGAAGCCGGGCTCGTCCAGCAGGGCCGGGAGCAGGATCTTGACAGCAACCGTCCGGCCCAGCACCTCGTCGGTGCCGCGCCACACGTCGCCCATCCCACCGCCGGCGATGCGCTCGTCGAGGCGGTACCGGCCGCCGAGGGTCACCCCAGGGCTGATCATTCAGTCCCCTCCCCCTCCGACTGCCGCCTTCATGATGAGCCCGGAGATCCGGGCAGCCTCGGCGCTGGCGTGGCCACCGGGCACGTTCTCCAGCATGACGCAGACCGCCGAGACCGCCTCGCCCTTGTCGTTGAAGGCGAAGCCGACGAACCAGCCGTGCGGGTCGGCGCCGACCGCGTTCTGCGCCGTACCGGTCTTGCCGCCGACCGTGTAGCCCTTGATCTTGGCCTTCGTGCCGGTGCCGTTCTCCACGACGCTGACCATCATGTCCTTGAGGTCGCTCGCCACGCTCTCGCTGATCGGCGTACGCGCCGTCTTGGGGCTTGCCGTGTAGATCGTCCGGCGGTCCGGGCTGAGCTCCTGCTGCACCAGGTAGGGGCGCATCTGCTTGCCACCGTTGGCCACCGTGGCGGCCATCAGCGCGCCCTGGATCGCGGTCATCCGGACGTCCCGCTGGCCGATCGAGGACTGGGCCAGGGCACCCTTGTCGACGCTGCCGTCCGGGTTGGCGATGGCACCGGTGTGGCTGGCCGCCACCGGCAGGCCGCCACCTTCCAGGTTGCCGATGGTCATCGAGTCGTCCTCGAAACCGAACGCCTTCGCCATGGCGACGACCTTGTCGCGGCCGAGCGTGACGCCCAGCTTCGCGAAGCCGGTGTTGCAGCTCTCGGTCAGCGCCTCCTTGAGCGTGACCTCGCCGCCCGGGCAGACCTCGTCCTCGGCGTTGCGGATGACCGCGCCGCTCTCCTTGTACTGGCTGCCGGCCGGGATCTCGGTGTCGGTCTGGTAGCTGCCGCTGCTGAGCGCGGCCGCCGAGATGATCACCTTCATCGTCGAGCCGGGCGGCAGCGTCTCCTGCGTGGCCCGGTTCAGCAGCGGCTGGTCGTCGTCCTTGAGCAGCTTGTTGTACGCCGCCGCGGCCGCCTTCTCGTCGTGGCTGACCAGCGGGTTCGGGTCGTAGCTGGGGATCGAGGCCATCGCCTGGATCGCGCCGGTCTGCGGATCGATCGCGACCGCGGCGCCCTTCTTCACGCCCCGCTCGTTGTCGAGCAGCTCCTTGTACGCCGTCTCCTGCGCCTTGGCGTTCAGCGACAGGACGATGTTGCCGCCGCCGGTGTTGTTGCCGGTGAACATGTCCTTCACCCGGTCGGCGAAGAGCTTGTCGCTCTCCCCGGAGAGAAAGTCGTTCTCGCTGCTCTCGATCCCGGTGGCACCCAGGCTGACCGGGCGGTAGCCGAGGACCGGCGCGTAGATCTCCTTCTTCGGGTAGACCCGCAGGTACTTCAGGGCGTCGTCGGTGACCTTGTTCTCGGCCAGGCCCTTGCCGCCCACCTCGATCACACCGCGGGGACGTTCGTACTGCGCGACGACCACCCGACGGTTGAAGTCGTTGGTGCGATAGTCGTCCGCCTTGTAGGCCTGAACCCAGTTCAGGTTCGCGAACAGCAGACCGAACAGGACGAGAGTGACCACGCCGGCCCGTCGCAGGGGAGCATTCACGGCTGGATCACCTCCGTCATGGCGCCGTGCAGCTGAGTGGGGGCTTTCTTCGGGCCGGGACCTGGGCGGTCCGAGCCCGCGCCGCTGGCCGCCGGGCCGCGCGACGCGTTCGAGATGCGCAGCAGCATCGCGATGAGCAGCCAGTTCGCCATCAGCGACGAGCCACCCGCGGACAGGAACGGGGTGGTCTGGCCGGTGAGCGGGATGAGTCCGGTGATGCCACCCAGGATGACGAATACCTGCAAGCCCAGGGTGAACGCGAGGCCACCGGCGACCAGCTTGCCGAACGAATCACGAACGTTCAGTGCCGTCCGCATACCGCGCTCGACGATCAGCAGGTAGACCACGAGCAGCGCGGAGAGGCCGAACAGGCCGATCTCCTCGCCCATGCCCGCGAAGATGAAGTCGGTCTGCACCTCGGGCACGAACCGCGGCGAGCCGGCCCCCGGCCCCGAGCCGAACAGACCGCCGGTGCCCAGCGACAGCAGGCTCTGCACCAGCTGATAGCTGCCGCCGAGCCGCTCGTAGTTGGAGAGGGCGAACGGGTCGAGCCAGACCTGCGCGCGGTCGTAGAAGTTCGCGAACGGGCCGCCCACCGACGCACCCAGCAGGTACGCCAGGTAGACGCCGCCGAAGAAGAGCAGCAGGCCGATGATCAGCCAGCTGGCCCGCTCGGTGGCGACGTAGAGCGTCACGACGAACAGGCCGAAATACAGCAACGCCGTGCCCAGGTCCTTCTCGAAGACCAGGACCAGGAGGCTGAGCAGCCAGACCGTGACGACCGGACCGAGGTCGCGACCGCGCGGGAAGTCGATGCCGAGGAACCGCTTGCTGGCCAGCGAGAGCACCTCGCGCTTGCGGACCAGGTAGTACGCGAAGAACGACACCAGCGCCAGCTTCGCGAACTCACCGGGCTGGATCGAGAAGCCGCCCAGCCGGATCCACAGCTTGGCCCCGTTCACCTCGGAGAGGCTGCTCGGCAGCACCGCCGGGATCATCACCAGCACGATGCCGACCAGGCCGAGGGTGTACGCGTACCGGGAGATGACCTTGTGGTCGCGGACCACCAGCAGCAGGATCGCGGCGAGGATCAGCGAACCCAGCGTCCAGGCCAGCTGGCGGCCGCCGATACCCGCGAAGATCCCGGGGACCGGCAGTTTCTCGGAAAGCGCGTCGCCGATGTCGAGCCGGCGCAGGAACCCCACGCCCAGCCCGTTGATCAGCGCCACGGCCGGGATCAGCACCGGATCGGCGTACGGCGCGGTGAACCGGACCACGAAGTGCAGGCCCAGGAAGAGCACGCTGAGCAGAGCGGCCGGCACCCAGAACGTCGGGGTGATCTCGCCGATCCGGTTCGCCTCCACGGTGGCGCCGTACGCCGCCACCAGGATCATCGCGAACGCCAGGAGACCCAGCTCGGCATTGCGCTGGGTCTTCATTCCCGGGATACGCGACATCTCACCCGTGGAGGAGGGCGAAGGGGCCGGTACGGCGGGCGCTGTCAAGACATCCCCAGACGTGTCGAGCGGATGGTCAGTTGACGGTCCGGCACGCCGCCGGATCGTCTACCGGCGGAGCGCTCTCGGTGACCTGAGCGGATGGCGTGGTGGCAACGGTGGTGGGTGTCGCCGAGGCATTCGGAACGACCGGCGCGGCGGATTGCCCGGTGCCGGCCGGAGCCGTGGTAGCGGCGTTGCTCGGCGTGGCGCCGGGCGTCGCGCAGAGCGGCTTCAGGTTCGGGTTGGCCGGGTCGTCGTCGGTGAGCTCGTTGAGCGTCTCCACGGCGTCCGACCGGTTCTGCGCGTGAATGCCCTGCTTGACCCGCTCCTGCGCGACCGTGGTCAGGTCGTCCAGCCGGGCCGGGCTGGCCTCGTTCACGCTGGACAGGTCGAGCCCGGCGATCTGGCCCGGCACGCCCTGGAAGATGGCGAGCTGGCCGGCCTCGGTCGCACCCACGTAGTACTGATCCTGGGTGTAGCGGTAGCCCAGCCACAGGCCGCCGCCCAGCACCGCCAGCAGCACCGCCACCAGCAGACCGGTGCGAACCGGATGCCGTTTCGGCCGCGGTTCCCGGTCGTAGTTGTCCGGCTCGGCCGGCTGCGGCTGGGACGGACGCGGCTTCTGTAGAGCGGCCGCGCGGGCTGCCGCGGTCGAGCTGTCGGCCACCGTGGTGTTGCCCCGGTCGAGGGAGGCCGCGCCGCCCACGATCGGTGCCTGCTCCACGATGTCCTTGTCGATCGCGTCGGCGATCACCACGGTGATGTTGTCCGGCCCGCCGCCGCGCAGCGCCAGCTGCACCAGCCGCTCGACGCACGCCTGCGGGTCGGCGATCTCCCGCATGGTCTGCTCGATCGTGTCGGAACTGACCACGCCGGACAGGCCGTCGCTGCAGATGAGATAGCGGTCGCCGACCAGCACCTGGCGAACCGAGTACTCCGGGTCGATGTCGCGGCCGTCCAGAGCGCGGGTCAGCAGCGACCGTTGCGGGTGGCTGCTCGCCTCCTCCGGACTGACCCGGCCCTCGTCCACCAGCATCTGGACGTACGTGTCGTCCTTGGTGATCTGGGCGAACTCGCCCCGGCGCAGAAGGTAGGCACGGCTGTCACCGATGTGCACCATGCCGAACTTGCTGCCGGTGAAGAGCACCGCGGTCAGAGTCGTGCCCATCCCCTCGAGCTGGGGATTGGCGTCGACGGTGTCCCGGAGATGCTGGTTCGCCTGTCCGACGGCGTGACGAAGGGCGTCCACCAGGGCATCGCCCGGCACGTCCTCGTCGAGCGGTGCCATCGCGGCGATGACGATGTTGGAGGCCACGTCGCCGGCGGCCATGCCGCCCATCCCGTCGGCGACAGCAAGAAGCCGCGGCCCGGCGTAGACGGAGTCCTGGTTCAGGTCTCGGATCAGACCGCGGTCGCTCTGAGCGGCATAGCGCAGGGTCAGGGTCATGGCCGTAACTCAAGAGAGGTGCGCCCGATGCGAATCGGTACGCCAAGGGGGACGGGAGTAGGTCCGGAGACCTTACCGCGGTCGAGATAGGTGCCGTTCGTCGAGCCGAGATCCTCGACGAACCACTGTCCGTCCCGCGGGACGATCCGCGCATGCCGGGCCGAGGCGAAGTCGTCGGTGATGACGAGCGTCGAATCCTCTGCCCGACCGATGGTGATCGGCAGCTCACCCAGCGTGATGCGAGTGCCGGCCAACTGACCGGCCGTCACGACGAGTTGTCGTGCGGCCTTACCGCGTTTCACCTTTGCCGGCCGGCCCGCGGGCATCGCGCCACCCACCCCCCGAGGGCTGGCGACGATGCTCTTGGACCGGACCCCCGCGAAGAGATCCCGCCGGATCACCCCGACCACCGTGAACACGAAGATCCACAGAAGGATGAGGAACCCGAACCGGGCGACGGTAAGGACGAATTCGGGCAAGGTGCCTAGCCGTCCACTCGGAAGGTCAACGTGGTGGTGCCCAGCTGAATCATGTCGCCCGGGTTGAGCGCCACGGCGGAAACCCGCTGGCCGTTCACCATCGTGCCGTTCGTCGAACCCAGGTCGGTCAGGACCACCTGGTTGCCGTCGTAGTCCAGACGGGCGTGCCGCCGCGAGATGCCGACGTCGGGCAGGCGAAGGTTCGCCTGGTCGCCACGGCCGATCACGGTCGAGCCCATCTGCAACGGGTAGGTGCGCCCGTCCCCGGAGACCAGACCCACACTGCGGCCGTTCGGCCCGCCGTGCTGCTGGTATCCGCCCTGATGCTGGTCGTACGGCGGGTACTGAGGACCGGCGTCATAAGCCGGCTGCTGCACGGGGGCAACCTCGCCACCCGTGTAGACCTCAGCGGTCACCCGGAACATGCCTGTGTCGAGACCCTCGCCCCGCTCGATCTCGACGATCACGTCGCCGTAGACCGTCCACGCCTGCTCGCCGATGAACTCCGCCTGCGACTGCGCCAACTCCTGGGCCAGTGCGGCAGCGTACGGCGCGAGCCGGCTGTGGTCGTAGGGTGAGAGGTCGATCACGTAGCGGTTCGGCACCAAGGTGCGGCCACCGGCGAGGATGGCCTTGTGCGCCTCTGCCTCCCGCTGCATGGCATTCAGAATCTCCACCGGGTGCACGACACCCTTGAACACCTTCGCGAAGGCCCCCTCGACCAGGCCTTCCAATCGCTTTTCAAAGCGCTGCAGCACGCTCACCGGCTCCTCCTCGGCTTCCGAGGACATGATGGTATCCGGCCGCCGCTTCCGCATCTTCAGCTCGAGCACGACCGGCACTTCTGACCCTCGTATGACCCCCGCAAACGCCGTGCTAATCTTCTCGGCGTCGCAGGCGATAACAACTCGCTTGGTGACGTGCGACAGCGTAGTCTGTCGCAGCCAGTAACAAGAAGTTGGCCCAGCAAGCCAACTTGCCACGGGGATGTGGCGGAATGGCAGACGCGCACGGTTCAGGTCCGTGTGTCCGAAAGGACGTGGGGGTTCAACTCCCCCCATCCCCACGAGTGGGCCGGGGCCCTGTGTTCGCAGAAAGCGCGAACCAGGGCCCCCTCGTCATACCTGCTCCGGGGGCCGAGCCCCCGGAAGCCCCGCGTTGCGGTGGTCGCGCTCAGACTGGTGGTTGCGGTCAGACCGGTGGTAGCGCTTGCTCACACCGGAGGTTGATCTTCGCTCGTTGGCTGCGCTCGCACCCCGGCGGTTGTTGTTCTGCCTCCGTGGTTACGGTGGGTGAGCTGGTTGCGCCGCCTCTGCGGTTGCGGTTTGATCTCGACTCACTGCCGCTCTGCGGTGGGGGTGGCTTTGCTTCTTGATCACGATTTGGTTTCGGGGTCCGGGGGTACGACGGGGCGTCGCCTAACGGGTGAAATAGCGGCAGCGGGGTAGGCTCGCGGCTGGCTTCCTGCTGTCGGATCCTGGAGAGTCGTCTCGTGACCGTTGCTCAGAACGGTGTTGGCCAGGGGAAACGTAACGTTCTCGGGGTTCTGGTCGATGTGACCGACTATGCGGATGCGACTGAACGGATCATGGTCGCGGCCCGGGAGCGGCGTGGGTTCGCCGTCACCGCGCTTGCCGTTCACGGCGTGATGACCGGGGTTCAGGACCCCGCGCACAACGCCCGGCTCAATTCCTTCGATCTCGTCACACCGGACGGGCAACCGGTCCGGTGGGGGCTCAACGTGCTGCACTCGGCCGGGCTCTCCGACCGGGTCTACGGGCCGACACTGACGCTCAAGGTCGTCGAGCGGGCCGCCGCCGAGGGATTGCCGGTTTATCTGTACGGGTCGACCGAACCGACCCTCGCGAAGCTGGTGCCGGCGCTGGAGAAGATGTTCCCGGCGCTGAAGATCGCCGGCGTGGAGGCCTCGAAGTTCCGGAAGTCCGCGCCGGGCGAGGCGGCCGAGATCGCCGACCGGATCAAAGCCTCCGGGGCACGAGTCGTCCTGGTGGGTCTCGGATGTCCCCGGCAGGAGGTGTTCACCTACGCGATGCGCCCGCTGTTGGATATGCCACTGCTGGCCGTGGGTGCCGCCTTCGACTACCACGCCGGGCTGCTGAAGAACCCGCCCGCCTGGATGCAGAAGTACGCCCTGGAATGGCTGTGGCGGCTGGGCCTGGAGCCCAAGCGCCTGTGGAAGCGCTACGTGCTGCTGAACCCGAACTACCTGGCCCGGCTGGTGGCTCAGAAGATCGGTCTGTGGAAAGCGACACCACCGGCCCCGGCCACCGAGCCGGTGGAGATCTTCGCGGTCTGACCACTAGGGGTCCACGCCCGCACGGCCTCGCTCCCGTAGGGGACCGGTCCGGTGATAACCCGGTTTCCGGCAACCGGGCATCGGTGAAGGCTGTCGATGTGGACATCATCACTGATCTGATTCTGGTCGGCGCCCTGGCCATCGCCTGGACCACCGCCGGTCTGATGGCGGACGGACTCCAGGGAGCCCGGTCCGCGGCCCAGTTGCGCCGCCGCGCCGGCTGGCTGAGCGCGCTGGTGACAATCGGATCGGCGGTGTTCGTGGCGGTTCCGGTGGTCACCTGGATCCTGCCGGGCGAATCGACCTCCCCGGCCGCGGTCCTGCTGGCCGCGATCCCCGCCCTCGTCGTGCTGACGGTCGGGGTGCGGCGACTGGGGCAGGTGCGGCGCGGCGCCGGCGCCTTCGCCACCGCACCGCAGACCCCCATGCCGCCGGGCTTGCGCGCGGCCGCAGCCCACCCGTTGATCCTGGTACCGATGCAGGTCACCGGCCTCGCGGCGCTGCTGGGCATACCGATCGCCGCGCGCCTGGTCGAGGTGCCGGCGTCCGATGTGGCCGGGATCGCGATCACCGCGGTCGGCGCCGCCGTCGTGGCCATCGGGGTGCGAGCGGCGGTGCGGCACAGCCGGCTCAGCCTGCTGGCGCTGGCTCCGATCGGCCGCAGCCGTCCGCGGATTCCGGTCAGCTCACGCTGACCGTCAGTTCTTCTTGGCTTCCTGTACGTAGAGCAGCTCGAGGATGGAACGGGCCGCCTCGAACCAGCGGTCCAGCCAGTCCGACGGCGGCAGCGAGCCGCGGGTCGGCAGTTCCAGGAGCAAACCCCGCAACAGGGGATGATCGGCCATCGACTTCGAGGGGCCGGAACTTGAGTCCGGCCAGCCCGATGACGGGAAGACCGGCTCGGTCAGGGCCGGCAGGTCCAGCGACGGCAGCGTCGCCGCGCGGTCCAGGGCGCTCGTCGGCTCGATGCTGTGCGACCGGCCCGGCGACCGGGTGGGCAGCCCGGAGCTGTTGGCCCGGGACATCAGCTCGGTCTCGCCGGTGTCGCCGGACAGCGCTTCGCGCCGATTCTGCCGGTACGCGCTCACTCCGCCGCTGAACCGGTCCTGCGCCGTCGCGCTACCGTTGCTCAGATTTTCTGAACCTATCGTCATATGTCTGCCTTGCCTCGCTCGGTGATGACCCGGCCGTCGGCGCGGACCGGTCCGCGCTTGTGCCGTTCAACGAGGCGAGCCGGGAAATGACTACGGCCGGCCCGCCCGCGCCACGCGAGCAAGCCGGCCGAAAAAGGGCGTTTTGCGAGGTCAGAGGTCGAACTCGCCGTCCTTCGCGCCGCCGACGAACGCGTCCCACTCGGCGGCCGTGAAGATCAGCGCCGCGCCGTCGGGGTTCTTCGAGTCCCGGACCGCAATGGCTTCCTCCACGAAGGCCACTTCGACGCAGTTGTCGGAGTTGGGACCGCTGCGCGTGCTCTTGAACCACTGTGCCCGGCTCAGATCTAGCCGGAAACCCTTCGCTTCGACTTCCACAATGGCTCCTCTACCAGCAGTTCTATCCACTCGAGGGACGCGTCCGCGGTGAGCGCGGCCGCCCGGACGGTGTCGAAGATCGAGGTGTACTTGCGCAGCTCCTCGTTCTTCTCGAGAAAGAGGCCACCGGTTGCGTTGTCGATGAACACGACATCGGCGTCTCCTTCCTCCTCGAACTCGAGGATCACGAACGTGCCGTCCATGGCCGCATGGGCGCCTACCGCGAACGGCAAGATCTGCAACGTGACGTTCGGCAGGCGGGCGATCTCGATCAATTTCTGCAACTGACCCCGCATCACCGCATCGCCGCCGACCGGCCTGCTCAGTACCGCCTCATCAAGCACCACCCGAAGATCAATCGGATCGTCCTGAATCAATAACGCTTGACGTTCCATCCGGACACGGACTCGCTGCTCTATTTCTTGATCTGTGAGTTCCTGCCGGGCACCCCGAATAAGGGCAATTCCGTACTCTTCGCTCTGCAGCAGGCCCGGGACGACTTGTTGCTCGTAGACCCAAATAGATCTTGCGGCCGTCTCCAGTCCGACATATGCGCCGGTCAGGACGGTGGAATAGGGATGCCACCATCCTTTCTGGCGAGCCTCCCTGGCTATTTGGACCAATTCCGCGGTGATAGCCGGACCTACGCCGTAAATGTCCAATATGTTCTGAACATCGCTGGGCGACGCGCTCGTGTGTCCCGTCTCAATTCGGGACACTTTGGACGTCGAGCAGCCAAGACGTTCCGCCACGACGTCGATCGTCACGCCCGCCGCCTCCCGATGGCGGCGTAGTTCGACCCCGAGTCGCCGACGGCGAATGGTGGGACTCCGGTGCAGATTCACAGCTTCAGTCTCTCTGTCGATCATTTAATCGTTCAAGAGCACCGTGATGAAGACCAACAATCACGGAAGCGTGACATGCAACTTGCATCGACTCCACTCGTGGTGCAATCTTTCGGTATGGCCCGCGTCACCACGCACCATCGAGTGAAGCGGCCCGGTCCGGCTCAGCGCACCGAAACGGTGCCGTTTACGGGGGGCCAGGTTAACTTGCTGTCCGACGTGGACAGATCCACTTCGGGACGAGGGTTGACAACGGCGACGGTAACGTTCTGCAACGCTTTGGCGATTGGCATTGTCGGAAGCTTGCAATGGTGTTTTGGCCGGGCACACTAAGTGCTTCTGTGTCAAGGTTCACCCGCGAGAAGTTCCAGGGCAGGAGATGACGTGCTTCCTCGGTCCGGTGATGTCATACACGTGACGAAGGCAGCGAGCGTCCAATTCGCGGCGCCGATGCTCTTCAGGGTCATCCGGGTCCACGACTGGCCGACGTATGAGGGCTGGATCTGGCTGGACGGCTACGAGCTCAACTCGGCCGGCGACGCGGTGGAGCGTCGTTCGATCTTTGTGCAGGTAAGCGGCCTGCGTGCGGTCGGCAAGGCACCCGACCCCCGGGCCCGCAACGGCCGTCAGCCCGGCGTCGTGTCGGGCACGATCTCACGCGGCGTCCGCACCAACCGCTAGCCGCCGGCGCTCGCCGACGTGGACGGCGTGGCCGCCGAGGGGTCCGTCCCCGAGACCACGATCGTGACCCTGGTGTCCGGTGGGACCTCCTGCCCCTCCGCCGGATCACTGTCGATCACGGTCCCCGGCGGCGACGTGCTGTTCCGGTAGAGCACGCGGTAACGCAGCCCGGTCTGGTTCAGCGCGTCCCGCGCGTCCGCCAGCGCCAGCCCCTTCAGCGCCGGCACCAGGACCTCGGTCTGCGTCGGCTCGGTGGTCTGCGGCGTCGTGGTCGACGTGGTCGTGGTCGGCGCGCTCGACGGTGTGGTCGCCGCCGCGCTGGTCGGCACAGTGGTGGCCGCGGTAGTCGTGGGGGTCGTCGCCGGGGTTTCGTCGCCGGAATTCTGCACGATCAGATAAATGCCCCAGCCCAGCGCGGCCAGCAGGATCAACACGATGATGCCCACCACGATCGGCATCCACCAGCGATCCCGCTGGGTCGGCATCGGTGTCGGACCGGCCTGCCAGTCGGTGTCATAGGACGTGCGTCCCGGTTGCGGCGCCCGCACCTCGGCCCGCCCGGACCACACCGAGTTGCCCCGGCTCGGCGCGGCCCAGTCGTCGTCGGCCGCGGGCGGCATCACCGAGGTGGCATCGGCACGCGGAGTCACCTTGGTCGCGTCGTCGGTGACCGCCGGTCCAGCCGCGCGGGTCTCGTCGAGTCCAGCCGCGCGGGTCTCGTCGATTTCCGGCTTGCGAACCGGACGGCCGTCGGCTTCCGTCTCGTCCAACGGCGAGAAGCTGCGCGTCTCGTCGCTCTCGTCGGACATCTCCGCTCCTCCGCGTCCGTCACCCGCACGGGTCAAGGTACTCAATCTTGCTGCACATGTGTTACCCAGGCGGGCCGAAGAGCCAGCTTGACCACCACCGATGGATTCGCAGGCATAGGAGGTGACCGCTACAGTGCCCCGCATGGCCGACAAGGGCTGGACAACACGGGTTGCCACCGCGGCCGGAGTCGCCGCCGGCACCGGTGCCGCACAACTGGGCCTGGGCTACGGCCTGGGCGTCGTCGTCTGGCCGCAGACCACGAGCACCGACACCAGCGTCTGGCTGGGCAGCCTCGGCTGGGCCACCTGGATCACCGCGAGCGCCACCGTCTTCGGCGCGGTCATCGCAAGCCGGCTGGGTGGGGCGCCGGCCGAGCGGTCCCGCGGGCCTCTCGGGGCGGCTCTCGCGATCTCCGCGGGGGTCGGGGCTCTGGTGGCCGTCGCGCTGATCGCGCTTCCGGCCCGCGATGCCGTACGGATGGAAGCGCGCACCCCGCAGGCGATCGCAGCGACGTACGCGATCGTCGGGGTGGTCCTTGGGGCAATGGTGGCGTATTGGGCCGTTCGTTCCCGGCCGGTGGCCGTCAACCTGATCGCCACCGCCGCCTGGCTCTGGGCGCTGGCCATCACCGCGATCGTGGTCGAACTCTCCCTGCACCGCGACTCCGCGACCTACCTGACCAGCTGGCAGTTCGCCGAGGCCACGTCCGGCGGCCGCTACGGCACCATCTACTGGCCGAGTGCGCTGCTCACCCTGAGCGCCGCGTTCCTGCTCGGCGTGCTCGCCGCGCTCACCGCCGCCCTCCGGGGCGACCTGGGCGTAGGCGCCACCACCTCCGGCGCGGTAGGCCCCTTGCTGGTAGCCGCGTCATTCCTGGTCCTGGCCCCACGCCTGACCGGCGACCTGGGCCAGCTCGAGTCGGCCTACCTGATCGCGCCCTACGCGGTGCTGGCCGGCCTGGCCGGCTCGGCCCTGATGATCACCGCCGCCCGAGCCCTGGCCGACCGGCGCACCCGCCGGGCCACCACCGCGGACGACGAGGCAGAGTCCGACGCCGACGAGCCACAGACCGGACCGGCAACGCTGGCCGGAACGGCAGCGCGGGCCGGAACGGCAACGCGGGCCGGAACGGCAACGCAGACCGGAACGGCAGCACGGACCGGCACGGACACGGAAGACGCGCGGACGGAAACGGCCACGCAAACAAGAACGGCGACGGGGACCGGAACGGACACGGCCGAGGCACGGAGCGGAACGGGCACAAGCCAGGCGCGGAGCGGAACGGCCACGGACGAGACGCCGACCAGACGGACAAAGCAGACGGGCACGGGTTCGGACGAGACCGGCACGGCAGCGGCTACCTCGGCGACCGGGCGGACCACCACGAGCTCGGCCACCGGGCGGGCCGCGGCGATCCCCTCCGCGAGATCCGCCGCCCACGACCCGTCGGGCGCCGACCCGGCCACCGGACCCGCGAGGCCCGCGGAGGCCACCGCGCCCGCCAGATCCGCGCGGGTTACCGCAGCAGCCGTCCCCACCAAGGCCGGCCGGGTCACTGAGACCACAAAAGCCGCAAAGCCCCCAGCAGCGGCTCGGGAGGCGGGGGATTCCACGCCGACCGGTCGTGCGAAATTGCCCGTTCCGCCGCCGGCGAGCGGCGCAGCGCCGAAGCCGACCGCGGACGCGGCGGTCAAGCGCGACTCGGAGCCCACTCCGGTCTCCCAGCCGAAGACACCGACGCCGCTGAACGACCCGCCCACACCCCCGGCCGACTACACCGATCCGGAGATCGCCGCCGCGGCCCGGCCCGGCCGGTTCCGTGGCCGGAAGGCCAGCCAACCGGCCAAGCCCCCCGAGGCCAAAGGTCCGAAGTCGACGGTCACCCCGCCGCCCGAGGCACCCACGATCGCCCGGATCAACCCCAAGCCCGCCGCCGACGATTAGGCCCGGCCGCGCCGCAACCGGGCGTGATCAGAGCGGCCAGGTGTGCACCGGCTCGTTGGTCTCCTGGTGGGTTCGGTAGCGCCGGAGCATGTCGTAGAGCGCTGCTTCCCTGGTCAGGCCCCGGCGCTCGGCGTCACGGACGGCGGCCGTCTGCCAGCTCGCGCCGTTCTGGCCGGTGCGGCAGCGGTCGTCGATGATGCCGAGCAGGTGGTCCCGGTCGGCCCGATCGACGCCGAACCGCTCGAGGCCCTGGTCGGCCTTCGGCAGCAGCACCGAGCGGACGAGGTCGGTCACCGCGATCTCGCCGATCCGCGGCCAGTGCATCACCGCCGAGATGCCGTCGCGGGCGCCGCGGTAGAAGTTGTCCTCGGCGGTGGCGAACGGCAGTTGCGACCAGATCGGGCGTTCCTCGTCGGCCAGTTGACGGCTGAGGCCGAAGTAGAAGGCGGCGTTGGCCAGCAGGTCGGCGACCGTCGGGCCGGACGGCAGCACCCGGTTTTCCACCCGCAGGTGCGGGCGCCTGTCCATCACGTCGTAGACCGGCCGGTTCCACCGGTAGACCGTGCCGTTGTGCAGCCGCAGTTCACCGAGGTGGGGAGTGCCGCCGGCGGTGAGGACCTTGAGCGGGTCCTCCTCCTCGATGATCGGCAACAGTGGCGGGAAGAACCTGACGTTCTCCTCGAAGAGGTCGAACACCGAGGTGATCCAGCGCTCGCCGAACCAGACCCGCGGGCGTACGCCCTGGGCCTTGAGTTCGTCCGGTCGCACGTCGGTGGCCTGGTCGAACACGGCGATCCGGGTCTCGGCCCACAGCCGGCGCCCGTGGAACCAGGGCGAGTTGGCCCCGATCGCCACCTGTGGGCCGGCGATGGCCTGCGACGCGTTCCAGTAGCTCGCGAACCGGCCGGGCGCGACCTGCAGGTGGAACTGCACGCTGGTACAGGCCGCCTCGGGCACGATCGAGTCGCTGGCGCTGCGCAGCCGTTCCTCGCCGTGGATGTCGAGGTGGAACTGCTCGCCCCGGGCCCCGGCCATCTCGTCGTTGAGCAGCCGATAGCGCGAGTTGGCCGACAGATTTTCCAGCACCAGGTGGCCGGGGGTCAGGGTAGGCAGCATCCCGATCAGCACGAGCCCGGTGTCGGCCTTCGCGGCGCGTTCGGCCGCCCGGCGAAGTCTGTCCAGAATGTCCAGCTGATAGCTTCCCAAGTCGGCGATCGGCCGGGGCGGCTCGTTGAGTTCGAGGTTGAACTGCCCCAATTCGGTCTGGAAGGCCGGGTCGGCGATGCAGCCGAGCACCTCGGCATTCCGCATCGCCGGGCGACCGTCGTCGTCGACCAGGTTGAGCTCGATCTCGAGCCCGGTCATCCCGTCCCGGTCGTCGAACGCGTCGTCGTCGAGCATCTGCGCGAGCGCGTCCATGCAGCTGCGCACCTTGTGCCGGAAGTTGATCCGGTCTTCGGGCGCGAAGGCGATCGTTGCCAGATCCTTGCCCACTCACCCCTCCCGGCATCGCCAGGGACGAAAACGGACTTCGATCACCACTATGTGAGCGAACATGTGCGCTCGGTCCACCTTGCCACCCCCGGGCCGCCTCCGCCAGACACCAAAAAGAGCCGCCGCCCGGCAATCGGGCGGCGGCTCCGGTGTGGACCGTCGGAACGTCAGTCCTGGCGAATGGCTTCGCCCTCGATCTCGATCTTTACCTTCTTGCCGATCATGACGCCGCCGGACTCGAGGGCCATGTTGTAGGTCAGGCCCCAGTCCTCGCGGTCGATCTCGGTGGTCGCGCTGAAACCGAAGACACTCTTACCGTACGGGCTGGTGGTGGCGCCCTCGAACTCGACGACCAGCTCGACCGGCTTGGTCACGCCCTTGATGGTGAGCTCGCCGTCGAGGATGAACTCGGCACCGGCGTGCGACTTGACGCCCGTGCTGCGGAACTCGATGGTCGGGTACTTCTCCGCCTCGAAGAAGTCACCGCTGCGCAGGTGGTTGTCACGGTCGGGCTGGCCGGTCTCGATGCTCAGGGTCGTGATCGAGGCGGTGACGGCGGACTGCAGCGGGTCCTCGGCGACGGTGATCGTCGCGCTGGCCTCGGCGAACTGCCCGCGAACCTTGCTGACCATGAGGTGTCGCACTACGAAACCGACCCGCTTGTGCGCGGCGTCCAGCTCGTAGGTGCCGGCAACCGGGATCTGAAGACCCTCGAACGGGCGGGTGCTCACGACGTCGCTCATGACTTGATTTCCCTCTTTCGAAGCACTGCGGGATGTTTGCGTGACACAGCAACTATAGCGGCAGCAATATTCCGCTTGTCAAGTGAACGAGGTAGGCTGGGCCTGTGAGTACCGACCTGGATGACCCCCGCTTCACCGCCGTCGGCCTGTTCGCCGAGGCATACACGGGCTTGACCAGCCGTTTCGCCGCACAGTTCGAGGAGCACCGGCTCTCCGCCGTCGAGTTCGAGGTGCTCATGCGGCTGGCCCGCTCGCCCGGCAATCGCCTGCGGATGACCGATCTCGCCGGCCAGACGTCGCTGTCCACCAGCGGCGTGACCCGCGTGGTGGACCGGATGGACCGTGACGGCCTGGTCTGCCGTGAGGCCTGCCCGAGCGACCGCCGCAGTTCCTACGCGGTGATCACCGAGGCCGGTCGCGCCCGGCTCGACCAGGTTCTGCCCGGTCATCTGGCTCTGGTGCAGCAATGGTTCATCGGACAGCTTTCCCCGGAGCAGTTGGCCGGCATGCTCGAATCGCTGCGCACCATCCGGGACGCCGTCAATCCGTGTGCCACCGCCGGCAGCGCCGACCAGGCTGCCGTCGAGGCCGCCTGATCGGGCCTCCTGCTCTTCCTACGCCGATAGCGCAGCGATGGGACGGCGAACCGGCAGAAATACCGGCAGAACTGGGCCACGCGAGGGCTCAAACGGACATTTCTCCCGAGCTTCCCGCGACCTCGCGGCTACTGTGATCAGCGCAAGGGGGATGCGGCGCGACCGAGGCGACGTACGGGGCTGACGGGGGAGCCTTCGTTTTCGCCGCGTTACTGGTGGGGCGTTGCGACGGTCGGCGCGTGGGGGGCACGATCGCCGGCCGTCCGCGCCACACCAGGGGTCACGCCTCCACCACCTGGGCCGCAATCGCCGGCCCGAGCCGGGCCCGATCCCGCGGGAGCAGCGTGATGCCGCCCGACCGGCACAGTTCGGCCAGCCGCCGCACCGCCGCGGCTCGTTCGTCCTGGTTCGGAGTGCTCACGATGAGCCCGACCAGCGCCTCCACCACGTCTCGCGGATCATGCGCACCGTCGTACGCCTCGGCGGCCCGGGCGAAGCACTCCGCCGCGTGCTTCTGCTCGCCCTGCTGCAGCGCCACCGCCGCCTCGACCACCGCGGCCGGCCCGTCCGGCGGCAACTCGTCGGGCGGTCGCAACCGCTCCAGGATCTCGAGCGCCTCGTCGACCTGGCCCGACTCGGCCAGCGCGAGGCCGATCGTGGCGAGCAGCCGCCGCCGGTGGTTCGGGTCGCCGACCCGCTCCAGCTCCGGCATCGCGCTGCGGCCCAGCCGCTCGGCCTCGTCCGGCCGGCCCTCGAGCCGGGCCACCTCGGCCAGGTTGGTCAGGGCCACCGCCCGCAGCCGGTCCTCACCGCACCGACTGGCCAGCTCGTCCACCGCGGCGAGCCGGCGACGCGCGGCCGGCAGGTCACCCTCGCGGATCTCGTGCCAGGTCAGGTTGTTCTCGGCGACGGCCATGTCCCGGATCTTGCCGCTGTCCCGGGCCAGGGCCAGGGCCGCTTCGCCGTGCCGGCGGGCCTCGCCGTAGCCACCGGTGGTCATCCACAGCGAGGCGAGCTGGTTGTGTGCGGCGAGTTGCCCGGTCAGCGAGCCGAGCCGCTCGAACTCGGCCACCGCGGCGGTCGCCGACCCGATCTCCTCGGCACCGGCGCCGTGCTCGAGGGCCAGCTGGGCCAGACCGATCTTGGCCCAGGCCCGCAGCTCCGGGTCGGCGTCGGCGGTGCGCGGATCGTCGAGCAGGCGGCGCAGCCACTGCCGTCCGCTGACGTCCCGCCCGCGGAACCGCCACCAGCGCGGGAGCGCCCCGGCGATGCGGAGCGCGGTGTGCGGATCTTCCCCGGCCGCGAAGGCGATCGCGACGCCGAGGTCACCGGCCACGTCGTCGAGGCGGGAGGCGGCGTCGGCCAGGCCGGTGCCGATCAGGTCGGGGGCGATCTGCTGGGTCAGTTCGGCGAAGACCCGGGCGTGCCGCCGTCGGGCATCGGTCAGCTCACCGGCCGCGACGGCCCGCTCGGCGGCATAGTCACGCACCACGTCGAGCAGCCGGAACCGGAAGGTGCGGCGCCCGCGCACGCTGAGCAGCCCGAGCTCGAGGAGGCGGTCGAGCAGGTGCACGACGTCGGCGCCGTCGGTCTGGGTGCCGTGGGTCATCTGCTCGGCGAGCACCAGCGACCAACGGTGCTGGAACACCGCCAGCCGGCGCAGCGCGTGCTGCTCACCCGGGTTGAGCAGCCGGTAACTGGCCGCTACGGCTTCGCGCAGCGAGACCACGCCGTCGGGCGAACTGGACGGCCGGTCCAGGTCGAGCACGCGATCGCCGTACCGATCAAGAATTTCCGGGATGGTGAGCACCCGGCCGCGGGCCGCGGCCAGCTCGATGGCCAGCGGAATGCCGCCGAGGCGGCGGACCAGGATGGCGAGCGGCGCGATCTCGTCGGGCTCGAGCTGGGTGTGGCGCACCCGGCCGAGACGTTCGAGAAAAAGACTCACCGCCGGGTACGCCGAGATCGCCGCGATCGTGTTCGACGTCTCGGGCGGCGGCGTGACCAGCGGGGTGAGCGGCCAGACCCGTTCGACCGGCAACCCGACCGGGTGCCGGCCGGTGGCCAGGAACCGCATCGAGGGGATGCGATCGAGCAGCCGGCTGAGCGCCTCGGCGCCGGCCTCGGGCGCGCGCTCCACCGCGTCGACGAAGACCAGGGCGGCCCGGTCGGCGAAGTGGCCGAGCAGGTCATCGGCGCGGCCCACGCCGAACACGGCGGCGATGACGCTGAGCATCTCGCCGGCCGACGAGCCCTCGGTGATCACGATGCCGGCCACGCCGCCCGGGTAGGCCGCGGCGACACGGTGCGACACGGTGAGGCCGAGGCTGGTCTTGCCGACTCCGGCGATGCCCACCAGGGTGACGCCGCGCGGACCGTCGGGGTCGGTGAGCCGGGCGACCAGCTCGGCGACGTCGGAGTCGCGGCCGATCAGCTCGGCCGAGGGTGGCATCTGCTGGAACGGGGTGGGCGGCAACGGTTCCTCGGCGGGCTGGCCGCGGGCGGCGGCGAGGAAGGTCTCCCGGTCGGCACCGGACAGGCCGAGGGCGGCGGCGAGCAACTCGACGGTGGTGCGCTGCGGCCGGGAGGCGCGACCGCGCTCGAGGTCACGGACCGTCCGGACGCCGATGGCCGCGCGAGCGGCCAATTCCTCCTGGGTCAGCTTGGCCTGGAGGCGGTGTCTGCGCAGCACGATGTCGAAGCCGGAGCCACCCTGGCCCGCACCCCCATCTGCCGCCATGGTCCGAACCTATGCACGTCTGCTCATACCGGCGAGCAGACATCCAACCCTGTCGGAAAGCGGACCGAACCTGACGCCGGAATTGTCTATTGTGCCGGGTTACAAGCCCAGGCCACGGGCGATCAGCATGCGCTGCACCTCGGAGGTGCCCTCGCCGACCTCGAGAATCTTGGCGTCGCGGTAGAAGCGGCCCACCGGCGACTCGTTCATGAAGCCGTAGCCGCCGTGCACCTGGGTCGCGTAGCGGCTGTTCTCCATGGCGGCGTTGCTGGCGTGGAGTTTCGCGACCGCCGCGTACCGTTTGAAGTCCTCACCAGCGAGCATCCGGGCCGCGGCGTCGTAGTAGCCGAGCCGCGCGGTGTGCGCCCGCAACTCCATGTCCGCGATCATGAACTGGATCGCCTGGTAGTTGCCGATCGGGCGGCCGAACGCGACGCGCTCCTTCGCGTACTTCACCGACTCGTCGACGCAACCCTGGGCCAGGCCGACGGCGAGCGCCGCGATCGCGATCCGCCCCTCGTCGAGGATGCGCAGGAACTGGGCGAAGCCGCGGCCGCGCGCGCCGAGCAGGTTGGTGGCCGGCACCCGTACGTCGTCGAAGGACAGCTCGTGGGTGTCCGACGCGCACCAGCCGACCTTGGAGTAACCGGGCGCGACCGAGAAGCCGGGGGTGCCGGCCGGGACGATGATCGTGGAGAGCTCCTTGGAGCCGTCCGGGTTGACGCCGGTCGCGGCCATCACCGTGACCAGCCGGGTGATGTCGGTGCCGGAGTTGGTGATGAAGGCCTTGGCGCCGTTGATCACCCACTCGCCGGTCGACTCGTCGAGCACCGCGCGCGTGGTGATCGCAGCGGCGTCGGAACCCGAGCCGGGCTCGGTGAGACCGAACGCCGCCAGCCCTTCGCCGCTGGTCAGCTGGGGCAGCCACTGCTTCTTCTGCTCGGGCGTGCCGTACCGGTAGATCGGCATGATGCCCAGCGACACCCCGGCCTCGAGCGTGACGGCGAGCGAGCTGTCCACTCTGGCCAACTCCTCGAGGGCGATGCAGAGCGTGAAGTAGTCACCGCCCATGCCGCCGAAGGTCTCCGGGAACGGCAGGCCGAACAGACCCATCTTGCCCATCTGGCGGACCAGATCGTACGGAAAAGTCTTGTGTTCGTAATGCTCGCCGATCACCGGCGCGACCTGCTCCCGAGCGAAGTCACGCACGCTGGCGCGCAGCGCCTCCTGCTCCTCGTCGAGCCGGAAGTCGACCATGTCCCTCTCCTGTCAGACGGGCGTGACGCCGTGCCGGCGCCGGGAAAAGCTGCGGTCCTTGGTGCGGGCGGCGGCGATGCGCCGGCCTATTTCGGTACGGAGTTGAGCGGGCTCGATCACCGCGTCGACGACGAGCTCGCTGGCCAGGCGCATGACGTCGATGTCCTGCTCGTACTCCGCGCGGCGGGCCGCGACGAAGGCGGCCCGTTCCTCGTCGGTCGGGAGGGCGGCGATCTTGTTGGCGTACACGGCGTTCACCGCGGCCTCGGCTCCCATCACCGCGATCTTGGCGGTGGGCAGGGCGATCGTGGCGTCCGGGTCGAAGCCGGGGCCGGCCATGGCGTAGAGCCCCGCGCCGTACGCCTTGCGGACCACCACGCAGATCTTCGGCACCGTAGCCTCGGAGACCGCGGTGATCATCTTGGCGCCGTGCCGGATGATGCCCTGTTTCTCCACGGCCGAGCCGACCATGAAACCGGGCACGTCGGACAGGAAGATCAGCGGCACGTTGAACGCGTCGCACAGCTGGATGAAACGGGTCGCCTTGTCGGCCGAGTCGACGAAGAGCACGCCACCCTTGAACATCGAGTTGTTGCCGAGCACCCCGACGACCTCGCCGTTCAGCCGGGCGAAGCCGACCGTCAGCTCACGGGCCCACAACGCGTGGATCTCGAAGAACGAACCCTCGTCGACCAGGCCCTTGACGTACCGTCGCATGTCGAAAGCCTGGCGCTCGCTGGCCGGAACCAACGCGCCCAGATCGACCGACGCCGGGCTGTCCGAAGCCTGCGCCGCAGGCGGTTTCTGCTGCCAGTTGGCCGGCAGATAGGAAAGGTAGCGGCGGACCGTGTCGAGGGCCTCGGGCTCGGTCTTGCAGAGGAAGTGGCCGACGCCGGACTCGGCGCAGTGCACCCGGGCGCCGCCCATCGCCTCGAGCGTCGTCTTCTCGCCGGTGACCATCTCGACCATGCGGTCGGAACCCAGATACATACTCGCGTTGCCCTCGACCATGATCACGACGTCGCAGAACGCCGGGATGTAGGCGCCACCGGCCGCGGACGGGCCGAACAACGCGCACACCTGGGGGATCGAGCCGGAGGCCCGGACCTGGGTGTGGAAGATCTTGCCGGCGCCGCGGCGGCCGGGGAACAGGTCGACCTGGTCGGTGATGCGCGCGCCGGCCGAGTCGACCAGGTAGACCATCGGTACGCCGTATTCGTAGGCGCGCTCGATGATCCGGATGATCTTTTCGACCGTGCGGGCTCCCCAGGAACCGGCCTTGACCGTGGAGTCGTTGGCCATCAGGCAGACGTCGCGGCCGTCGATGCGGGCGGTTCCGGTGATCACGCCGTCGGCGGGCAGTCCCTCGGCGAGACTGTTGGCATAGAGACCGTCCTCGACGAAGGAGTCGTCGTCGACCAGCAGGGCGATGCGCTCGCGGGCGAACAACTTGCCCTTGGCCGCGTTGGCCGCGTGGTATCGCTCCGCGCCGCCGGACAGCACGCGCTTGCGGACCTGCGCGAGCGAATCCTCGTCGATGGTCAACTCGGCCCTCCCGGGAACTGGCAGGCTCCTGAACGATCGTTAGAACCTGAACGATCGTTAGGCTAGCGCATCCGGAGAGCGAACGGCAACGACGAACGGGAGCCTCCGCCGGTTGCGGAGACTCCCGTTCGTTCACTACGACCGGTGCCGTGGAGGGGCACCGGGTGTTGCTCGACGTCTCTCGACGCCGCCAGGTCGCGCCCGGGACGGCGCTACCCGGTATTCACCGCTGTCGCCGTGGTTCAGCGCAGCGTGTTGAGCAGGCCCAGGCCGGCCAGTCCGGAGGTGTCGGAGACGCCGCTGACGGTCTCGGTCAGACCGGCAACCGGGGAACCCTCGGACTTGGCCTTGCCGCGGCCACCCTTGCTGTCGCTGCCCGAACCGGTGGCGGCGTTCTGGTTGCCCGCGTAGGTGTCGTCGGTGTTGTCGTCCTGCGCGGCCGGCTCGTCGCCCTGGCCGTAGCCGTCGTTCGACGCCGGCTCCTCGCCCTGGGTCTGGCCGTAGCCGTTGTGCGCCGGCTTCTCGCCGCTGTCACCCAGGTAGCTGTCGTCGTCCGGGTCCTCGCCGTTGACGCCCGCGTTGTCGTCCGGGTCCTGGCCGTGGCCGTGCCCGTGCCCGTGGCCGTGGCCGTGGCCGTGGTCGCCGTCCCAGCCCCAGTCGTCGTCACCGAAGTCGCCGCCGAAGCCGCCACCGAGGTTGCCGCCGCCGAAGCCGCCACCGAAGCCGCCACCGTTGACGCAGGCCGCGGTCGCGTTGGCCGCGCCCAGGATGCCGAGCGAGTTACCGCACACGTTGATCGGCACGCTGATCGGCACGGCGACCTGCGAGCCGTTCAGGATCCCGTTGTTGGCGCCGGTGACCTGGCCGAACCCACCCGGGCCGCCCTGCGCCGACTCGTTGACCGAGACCGCGCGGGAGTTGGCCGCACCGAGGACGCCGACCGCGTTGCCGGAGAGGTTCACCGGCAGGCTGATCGGGGCCAGCAGCTGGGTGCCGTTCGCGATGCCGTTGTTGGCACCGGTGAACTGCCAGCCACCCTCGGTGGTCCGGGTGCTCTCCTTCTTGAAGCTGCCCTTGCGAACGGAGACGTTGTTCGCGCAGAGAGCCTGGGAGTACGCGCCGCCGAGGATGGCGAGCGAGTTGCCGCAGACGTTGATCGGAACATCGATCGGGGCGTAGATCTGGGTGCCGTTCAGGAAGCCGTTGTTGGCCCCGGTGAACTGGCCACCGTTGCCCGGCCACGAGTGCTCGGTGGTGCTCGTGCTCTCGGTCCGGTGACCGTTGACCGCGACGGCGCTCGAGTGAGCGGCGCCGAGCACCGCGGCCGAGTTGCCCGCGATGTTCACCGGCACGCTGACCGGGAGGTAGGCCTGGGTGCCGTTGAGGATGCCGTTGTTGACGCCGGTCGCCTGACCGCCGTGGGTGCTCTCGGTCTGGTTGATCCCGGCGGCGCGGGAGTCGGCCACACCGAGGATCCCGAGCGAGTTGCCGACGATGTTGACCGGGACCCGGACCGGCACCGCGATCTGGGTGCCGTTGAGGATGCCGTTGTTGGCGCCGGTCACCTGACGGGAATCGGCGTGGGCGGCACCGCCCGGGGCGAACAGCAGGGCGCCAGCAGCCAGGACACCGACGCTCAGAGTCTTGCGAACCCAAGTCTTCATGGGGGAAGAATGCCTTTCAGAAATGTTTCGGCAAATGGTGTGACATATTTAGTTGAGACGTTCCGGAACTGCATTTCGGGCGCAGCGGTGCCCTGGCTTCTTTCGTTTCTGCCCTGACTCCGCTTTGTCGACATGCGCCATCAGCGCTTCGGTGCGGTTGCGTGATTTCAGGCGTCATTGATTCGCCGCTTGTTCGCAAGCGGTTCGGGAATCGAGCCGGAACGCGGACACCGAAGCCGGTGCCGGCCGGTTACCGGCGGTCGGGTGGACCGCCGGACGCCATCACTCAGTCAGGTGAGACGGTCGGTGCCTCGGCGTCGTACCGCCGGACCTCGACATCGGACGCGATCGGCAGCCGGTGGCAGGCCACCGTGCTGTTCGCGATCGCAGCCGGCAGGAAGGCTGCGGAGCCGCCTTCCGTAGGTGTCCCCGACCCGCTGGTCGGGGTGCCGCTGACGTCCCCGAGGTGCAGCTGCAGTGGCGCAGCCGGTCCGTCGGGAGTGCCCCCGCGCACCGTCTCCGGTCCCGCTACCGCCGCGTGAGCGGCGGCGTGGCGGTGCCGGTGAACGACCGGTGCGGAGGTTGCCTTGACGTGCCGGGCGGCGATACCGGACCGGAGGGCGGCGGCCGGGGCACGCAAGGCCTTGCTGAGACGTACGCGGTTCGGTTGCGCGACCGGTGCCGGCGAGGCTTCCACCTGCATCGGCTCAACCGCCGGTGCCAGTGGCCGCTCCGTGGCCGGACGCGCGTCGTCCTGGATGCCGATCAAGTCGGTCACCGCGGTGCTGATGTGCTGGTGGGGTGCCGATCCGCCGGTGAGGCGGAGTGGGCCGGCCACCCCTCGCAGAACCGTGCCGACACCACTGACTGCGGTGTCCACATCGGTCCCGGTATCGCCGAGGGCGATCTCGTCCACGGTTTCCGCCGGGCGCGTGAGCACCCGTTGCGGAACCTCGAGAATGTCGGCCACGGCGTGGTGCTGGTGGGCCGGAACCGTCTCCAGCGGCTGGGCGGCCGCTGAGAGGAGATCGGTGACCGGCGCGGTCACGTCGCCGCCCAGAACCGCGCCGAGCAACGAGCCGGATGGCTCGTCGGCCCGGTCCGCGGCTTGCGCGGCAGTGCCGGTGAGCAGCCAAGCCGCACCGGCCAGTCCGCCGACCACGAGCAGGCGCAGACCCCACCGGCTCCGCTGCCGCTCCGCCCCCTGGATGTGAGGCGGCAAGGGCATGGACGCTGCGGTGGGCGACACGGACGGCGACGGGTACGCCGCGCGCGGTGCGCGCTCGACTCCCAGTCCCGTCATCGGTTCCGCCCCTCGTCGTCGGCCTTTCGGCCGGTGGCGCATCCGCCGGTATTCCGGCGACATCGGCCACTCGATATTGGTAACGAAGCGGCCGTGCGAGGGTCACGCGAGCAAATCGGAAAAATGATCGCAGCGGACTGCGAAGGAAATCACACCAATCTCGTACGCGGTCCGGCGCGCAGGACTCCTGATGGAAGTGTGCGACCTAGCAGTTTCTCGGCCATCTCGGCCGTCTCGATCAGGCGATCCAGGTCAATTCCGGTGTCCATGCCCATGTCGTGCAGCATGTGGACGACCTCTTCGGTCGCGACATTGCCGGAGGCGCCCGGAGCGTACGGGCAGCCGCCGATCCCGCCGACGCTCGCGTCGAACTCGGTCACCCCCAGGTCGAGAGCGGTGAGGATGTTCGCCAACCCCGTACCTCTGGTGTTGTGGAAGTGCAGCAGGTCGGGGCGTACGGCCGAAAGAAGATCACGCACCCGGCGGGGAGTCGCCATGCCGGTCGTGTCGCCGAAGGCGATGCGGTCCGCGCCGTCGGCGCGGACGCGAGCCACGATGCCGGCCACCCGGTCCGGATCGACGTCGCCCTCGAACGGGCAGCCGAAACTGGTCGCCACGATCACCTCGAGGGTCGCGCCCGCGTCGTGGACCAGGGGAATCAGCGCGGCGATGTCCGCCACCGACTCCTCTGTGGACCGGTTGAGGTTGCGCCGGTTGTGCGTGTCGCTCGCCGACACGACCACCTCTATCTCCCGGAAGCCGGCGGCGATCGCGCGCTGGGCCCCCTTGGAGTTGGGGATGAGCGCCGAATACCGGATGTCCGGATTCTTGGTCGTCCGGCGCCACACCTCGTCGGCGTCCGCCATCTGCGGGATCGCCTTGGGATGCACGAACGAGACGGCCTCGATGCGGCGGACACCGGTCTCACTCAGGGCGTCGATCAGCCGGACCTTCGACTCGGTGGGGATCGGCTCCTCGTTCTGGAGCCCGTCCCGTGGTGCGACCTCGCGAATGCTCACCGTCATGGCGCTCACCTCATCCGGGCGACGATGCCCGTGTCGTAATCGCCGGACCGGAACTCGTCATTTTCCAGCAGCTCGGCGAAGAACGGCAGGTTGTTCTTGGGGCCGGCGATCTGGAAACCGGCCACCGCGGTACGGGCTTTGGCGATCGCGTCGTCGCGGTCCGTGCCGAAGACGATCAGCTTGGCCATCAGCGAGTCGTAGAACGGGGTGACCGTGTTGCCCTCGGTGTAGCCGGAGTCGACCCGGACTCCGTCGCCGGTCGGCTCGACCCAGGTGGTGACCTTGCCGGGACCCGGGAGGAAGCGCTTCGGGTCCTCCGCGTTGATCCGCAACTCGATCGCGTGCCCGGTGGTTTTTCCCGGCTCGAACGTCGTCGGCTCGCCGGACGCGATGCGCAGTTGCTCCTCGACCAGGTCGATGCCGTGGATCAGCTCGGTGATCGGGTGCTCGACCTGCAGCCGGGTGTTCATCTCGAGGAAGAAGAACTCACCGGTCGCCGGGTCGAGCAGGCACTCGACCGTGCCGGCGTTGCGATAGCCGACCGCCTCGCCGGCCTGGACCGCGGCCGCCAGCAGGCGTTCCCGCAGCTCGGGGCCGACCGCCGGGGACGGGGCCTCCTCGACCAGCTTCTGGTTGCGGCGCTGCACCGAGCACTCCCGCTCGCTCAGGGCGATCACCCGGCCGTCGGCCAGGCCGAGGATCTGCACCTCGACGTGGCGCACCCGGGGAAAGTAGCGCTCGATCAGCACGGCGGCGTCGCCGAACATCCGCTCGGCGAAGGCGCGCACCTTGTCGTACTCCTTGATGAGGGCGTCCTCATCCGCGGCGACCGCCATGCCCATGCCACCGCCACCCGCCGCGGCCTTGACCATCACCGGATAGCCGATCGTGGTGGCCGCCGCGATGGCGGCCTCGACAGTGGCGGCCGGGTCGTGCGTGCCCGGCGCGACCGGGACCCCGGCCTCGGCCATCAGGTTCCGTGCGTTGATCTTGTCGCCCATCGCGGTGATCGCCTCGGCCGGTGGGCCGACCCAGATCAGTCCGTTTGCCTCGACCGTGCGGGCGAAGTCGGCGTTCTCGCTGAGGAAGCCGTAGCCGGGGTGGATCGCCTGGGCGCCGGTCGACTTCGCGGCGGCCAGGATGGCCTCGGTGTTCCGGTAACTCTGGGCCGGGTTGGCCGGGCCGACACAGACTGCCTCGTCGGCTTCCCGGACGAACGGCAGGTCGGCGTCCGCCTCGGAGTGGACCGCGACGGTGCGTATCCCCAGCCGGTTGGCGGTGCGGATGATCCGGCGGGCGATCTCGCCCCGGTTCGCGACTAGCAACGACTCGATCATGGAGACTCCTCTGTCGTCTTCGCCGGCCCTGGACGGTGGCCCCGGGCCGCACTGGGTCAGCGGTGCCTGGCTTGTGGCCGGCTTCCCGCGTGTTTGTTCAGTTTTGCTTACTTACTTACCGGTCAGGGCGTGGATGGTGGCATCGCGCAGCAGCGCCGCCCGGCGCCGACGGTCCACCTCGCCACCGAGGAACGGCGTCGAGTTCATCAGGCCGAACGCCGCGTGGGCGAGCACCCGGGCCTCGGCCGCCTCCAGCTCCGGGCGCAGCGTGGCCAGCACGCCGACCCACTCCTCGACGTAGAGGCGCTGCAGGCGGCGGATCTGGCGGCGTGGTTCGTCGGGCAGGCGGTCCAGCTCGTGCAGGTGCAGAGCGATGACGGCCGGGTTGGCCAGGGCGAACTCCACATGGAAGTCGATCAGGTCGCCGAGCGCGGCACTCGCGTCGTCATGGTGCTGGCTGACCCGGGCCTTGCCCCCGTGCAGCAGGCCCTCGCTGACCGGGATCAGCGCGGCCACCAGCATCGCCTCCTTGCCGGCGAAGTGGTGGTAGAGCGCCGGCCCGGTGACACCGGCGGCCGAGCCGATGTCATCCATCGACACACCGTGATATCCACGCGCGGCGAAAAGCCCCACCGCGATCTCGAGGATCTCGTCGCGGCGCGACCGCCGCCGGGGAGCGGGCGGCCCCGACCGCTGTTGCTGATCAACCGTCGTCACGAGGCAACTTTAACCCGCTGTCAAGCGGTTGCCTTAACGGCCGTTCAGGATTTGGCGTCCCGGGCCTCCTGGTAGATCTTCTCGGCCAGTTCTCGACCCGACGCGTCGGGCGCCATGTCGGCCAGCAGGTCGCGAAGGTGCGCCTCGGCCGCGGCCGGATCGCCCGAGCGGAGCAGGGCTTCGGCGTACATGCCGTCGAGGTGGTCGGCGTCGTCGACGGCACCGATCGCGCGCAGCCGCGGCGGCACACCGAGCAGGATCGGGACGGCTTCGGGGTAGCGGCCCCGGGACATCAGGACGCGGGACTGCTCGAACGCGGTCATGCCGTTCTGCCAGATCGCGTTCGGCTCGGCGGCCAGCTCCTCGGGCAGCTCCGCGAACCGCTCGGCGGCCAGCCGGAACGTCTCGGTCGCGGCCTCCGGATCGTCGGCGAAGTGCAACGCGGAGACCCGGCGGCGCAGCGTGCGCAACTCGCCGACCAGATCGCCGGCCTCATGCAGGTCCTCGCCGGCGGCCCGGAAGGCCTCGGCCGCCTCGGCGTCCCGGTCGAGATCGAAGAGCAGGCCGCCGGCCTCCTCGCCGATCTGGCCGCGGCCGGCCCGGTTGTCGGCGAGCAACTCGATCAGCTCGCGGTATCGGGTCACCGCGCCGGCCGTGTCGCCGATCTCGCGATATTGCTTCGCCAACAGGAACCGGACGTTGCTCGCGGTCTCCACGTCGCCGTGCTCGTCGAAGGTGAGCAGCGCCTCCTCGGCCACCTCGGCGGCCTCGACCGGGCGGCCGGCCATCGCGTACGCCTGGGCCAGCTCGAACCGCGCGAACGCACCACCGTGGTCCAGGCCCTGCTCGGCGCAGAGTGCGACCGCCTCGACCAGGTCGGCAACGGCCTCGCCGGCTCGGTCCAGGCGCTTGAACGCGTGGCCGCGGCCCATCCGCGCCGGCAGTTGTTCCTCGGCCACGCCGGTGGCGATCGCCGCACCGAACGCCTCGGCCTGCTCGGCCGGGTCCTCGGCGAGGTGGCCGAACAGGGTGGCGACGTGCGCCAGCTGGGCCTGCGGGCCGTGCGCGCGGTAGAAATTCCAGGCCAGCCGGGCCGCCGCCAGCGCACCTTCGTGATCGTCGGCGTTCGCCAGGATGCGGGCGCGCAGCGCGGCGTGCCGGGCGATGAGCCGGGGGTCACCGGTCTGGGCGGCGTAGTCGCCGGCGCGATTGGCGGCCTCGACCGCCTCGGCGAACTCCTCCTGCACCGCGTGCAGGATCGACAGGCGGGACCAGGCGTTGGCCCGCTCGGGCGATCCGCCGTTCTTCTCCTGGTAGTCCACGTCCGCCCGGATCGGCTCGGCGTCGACGTTGCCGTCGTGCGTGCGGTCCAGCGCGGCCTTCGCCCGCTGCACGCTCGCCTCGCCCGGGGCGCCCGCGGCCTCGAACAGGGCGGCCGCCTCGTCCCACTTCCGGGCCCCGATGTCGTCACCCTCGGTCTGCACCCGGCTCGCGGTCAGCGCCGCGAACCGGGCCGCGAGCAGCGGGTCGGCCGGCTCCCCGAAGCGCTCCACGAGCACGTCGAGGGTGGCCGCCACGGCTTCCTCCCGCTGCTGGTGGAACTGCTCGTCGGCCAGGTCGAGCAGCTCGCCCGGCCCGGCGGTGGCCGGGATCTCGGGGGCCGGCTCGGGCTGCGGGACGATCGTGGGCCGGGCCGGCCGGCCGTCGGCGAGAGCGGCACCTCGACCCCGTACGGCTCGGCGGCGATCGTCTCGGCGATCAGCCGGCTCTGGTAGTCGTTGCCGTTGCGGGTGTCGAACCGCGCGGCGATGGCGGTGGCCCGGTCGGCCAGCTCGGTGGCGAGCGCGGCGACCGGCGTCTCCTCGTGGCCCTGGCGACGCACCGTGAGGTCGCCGTGGCCGAGCTCGGTGAGCCGGCGCAACAGCATCGCGCTGTCGGCCGCGAAGTGCATCTCGGCGGCCGGCGACGGTGCCTTGGCCAGCCAGTCGATGTGCCGCTGGAGCATCTCCAGCCCGCGGTGCTCGTTGCCGGTGCGCCCGCAGAAGGCGATGTGCAGCCCGACGTCCCACAGGTTGGCGATGTTGTCCCGCTCCAGGCGGTACGACCGGCGGTGCGCGTCGGCCGCCTTCTCCAGCTCGCCGGTGTGCAGGTAGGCCTCGGTCAGCTGGCGGAGAATGCCCTGCGGCTGCTCGGTGCAGGTCAGCTCGCCGGCCAGCACCGGCTCGGCCAGCTCGATGACCTCGGCGTAGCGGCCGCGGGAGTTGAGGTAGGCGGCCACGTCGTCCGGGTCGCAGCCGATGCAGTCGGAGAGGCTGTCGCGCGGCGCCGCCTGCCACCGCGCGTACCACTCGTCGGCCTCGTCGGCGTGGCCCAGGTGGTTGGCCGCTATGTATCGGTGCTTGTGCACGACCTGCATGCTGTGGCCGCCCTCGCGGTAGCGGCGCTCCATGTCGTCGAGCAGGGCGAACGTGCGGGCGAGCGGGATCTCCGGGAACTGCCGGAGGCCGTTGACCATGTATTTGAACTGCCACAGCAGCGTGTGCATGTGGCGCTGGTGGTGCGGGGCCGGGTTGCGGTCGAAGTCGCTGACACACCAGGAGAAGGTGACGAACGACTTGACCTTCTCGCCACCGTGGACGTAGGAGGTCGTGGCCATCAGGCGGGTGGTGAACGCCAGATCGGCGTCACCGGCCTCGTCGACCTGGCGCAGGATCTGCTCGATCAGCGCGATCCGGGCCGCGCCGTACGGCATCCGGACGGCCTGCTGGAGAAGGTCCCACAGCTCGTCGGCGGTTCTCATCGCTCCTCCGGAACGGCCCGGTCGAGCAGGCCGATGAAAGACGTGGTCAGCAGGGCGGCGTCGGCCGGCCGGATCGGGTGGTGGCCGAGCATCAGCGCCTGGCCGTAGAGCGACTCGACCGCCAGCCCGGCCAGCTCCGGGTCGGCGAGGCCGAGCACCCGGCGGACCAGCGGGTTGCGGTGGTTGAGCACCAGCTGCGGCCGCTCCGGCGGGGCGGCCTGGGCGAGCGCGTCGAGCACGCCGCCCCACAGGTCGTCGGCCTTGTCGCGGCTGGTGGTGAACTCGTCGTGGAACGCGGCGGCCCGGCTCACCAGGTAGAGCGCGGGCAGAGTCGCCGGGTCGAACGCCCGGATCACCACCTCGCAGCCGAGCTTGTCGAGCCGGCGCTGCGCGATCGCCAGGAACGGGCGGATCCGCAGCTCGGCCTCCGCGTCCAGGCCGCTGAACCGGGTGGTCAGGTCGGTCGGCTCGAGCCGCTCGGCGCGCACCGCCCGGTCTACTGTGGCCAGTCGCTCGATGATGTCGGCGTCGTAGACGTAACCGCCGTTGATCAGGCCGACGTCCTGCGCCGCGGCCACCGCGGACAGCTGGTGGAACTCGTCGGTGGTGGCCGCGTAGCGGATCACGCCGTGCCGCTCGCGGAACTCGGCGAGAGTGACCCGGCCCATGTTGGTCTCCATCGGCCACCACTGCTCGACCAGGCGCAGCATCTCGTCGTCGTGCAGGGCCAGCGCCTTCACGCCGAGGTGGTGCACGCCGAGGAAGCGGGCGAGCCGGCGCGGGTCGGTGGCGGCGAGCCGCACCAGCCAGCCGCGCAGCTGGTCGGCGATCGCGTCGCGGACGTCGGTGAGCAGGCCGTCCTCGTAGAGCGCCTCGCGGCTCGCGGTCGGGCGCAGCTCGGTGCTGTCGACCACGCAGCGGGCGAAGAACGCCCACTCGGGCAGCAGGCCCTCGATGTTCTCGGCCAGCAGCATCCGCTTGAGGTAGACCCGGTGACCGCCGCGTGCGGCCGGGTTGACCGCCGTGGGCAGCACGAACGCCGCACCGGTGAGGCCGGCCCCGGGCACGTTCAGCTCGATGACGTCGAACGGGGTGAAGCCGAAGACGCGCTGGCAGTAGGCCTCCCGGCCGGCTTTCCAGGGCAGCTCGCCGGTGGTCACCCGGGCGCCGTCGACCTCCACCGTCACCGGCAGCAGCGAACCGTAGAGCTCGGCGAGCTCGCGCACCGTCGTACCGCTCAGGAGGTGCTCCACGCCTCGGCGCGGCAGCAGGGTGACCGTGGTCCCCGGCTCGCGGTCCTCGCCCGGGCGCACGTCGTAACGCCCGTCGGAGTAACCCGTCCAGAGCACCGCCGGGGCGCCGGCCCGCCCGGTGTGCACCCGGATCTCGTCGGCCACCAGGAAGCAGGAGAGCAGGCCGATGCCGAACTGGCCGAGGAACTCGTGCCGCGCGAAGCCCAGCTCGTCGCGTTTCGAGCTGCGGCCGATCGTGGCCAGCAGCTCGTGCACCTGCGCCTCGGTGAGGCCGATGCCGTTGTCGGTGATGCGCAGCGCGTCGGCACCCGTGGTGATCTCGACGCGGCCGTCTTGCGAAGCCGTGGCGGTGATCGCGTCCACCGCGTTCTGCAGGAGCTCGCGGACGTAGACGCGGGGGCTCGCGTAGAGGTGGTGACTCAGCAGGTCGACGATTCCCCGTAGGTCGACCTGGAAGGTGTTGCTCACGGGCGAGAAGTTACCGGGTCCCCCCGACAGAAATCTCGCCCGTTCCCAACCTTCAGTTCAGGCCGCCGGCTTCCGGGCCACGGGCGATCGGCGCCTTGACCAGATTGCCCCACTCGGTCCAGGAACCGTCGTAGTTCCGGACCTGGGGGTAGCCCAGCAGGTGGTGCAGCACGAACCAGGTGTGACTCGACCGCTCGCCGATGCGGCAGTAGGCGATGATGTCGTCGGCCGACTCGAGGCCCAACTCGTCGCGGTAGATCTTGGTGAGCTCGTCGGCCGGCTTGAACGTGCCGTCCTCGTTCGCCGCCGACTTCCACGGCTTGCTCACCGCGCCCGGGATGTGCCCGCCGCGCAGCGCGCCCTCCTGCGGGTAGGCCTCCATGTGGGTCAGCTCGCCGGTGTACTCCTGCGGGGAGCGCACGTCGACCAGCGGGCGGCCGCCGGCGATGTGGCCCATGACCTGGTCGCGGAAGGCCCGGATCTCGGCGTCGTTGCGCACCGGCACCGGATAGACGGCCTTCTCCCGGGAGGTCTTGTCCCTGATCAGCTCGCGGCCTTCGGCCGCCCACTTCTGCCGGCCGCCATCCAGGAGACGGACGTCGCGGTGACCGAAAAGACTGAAGACCCAGAGGGCGTACGCCGCCCACCAGTTGAAATTGTCGCCGTAAAAGATGATCGTGTCGTCCCGGCCGATGCCCTTGGCCTCACACAGTGCCGCGAACGCGGCCGGGTCGAGGTAGTCGCGGGTGAGCTGGTCGTTCAGCTCGAGATGCCAGTCGACCTTGACGGCACCCGGGATGTGCCCGGTGTCGTAGAGCAGCACGTCCTCGTCCGACTCGACCACCACCAGGCCGGGTGTGTCGAGGTTGGCGGCCAGCCACTCGGTGGTGACCAGCTTGTCGGGGTGCGCGTACGCCTTCAGTTGCGACGCTGGATCGTTCGGAACGGACATGTTTCCCACGTTATTCGATCGGGCCCAATGCGGGGCGCTTGGCCGTGACCAGGTCACCGCTGGAGTGGCCCAGCAGATGGCGGCCCACCCACGGCACGAAGTGCTGTCGCGCCCAGCGCAGATCGGCGCCGCGGGCCATCAGCCACGGGGTCGGCTCGGGCATCGGCGGCACCAGCAGCCATTCCTCCTCGACGCCGACGCCCAGCGCGGTCAGCACATGGGCGGCGACCCGGCGATGACCGGCCGGGGAGAGGTGCAAACGATCCGGCGACCACATGTGCGGGTGCCGGAACTTGTCGTCGCCGAACAGGTCGATCACATAGGCGCCGTACTTCTCGCCGATCGCGGCGGCACCGTCGTTGAGCACCGCGGCGCGCGGCCCGACGATGCGCTGGCCGGGCAGGTGCGCGGTGATGTCGGCGAACCGGAACAGGATGACGTCGGCGCCGGTGGACCGCAGGCGGCTCACCACCGCGTCGAGCTTCGCGACCAGCGCGTGCGGGTCGACGCGGGGGCGCAGCGAGTCGTTGCCGCCGCCCGCGATGCTGACCAGCCCCGGCGCCATCGCCAGGGTCGGTTCGAGTTGGTCGTCGATGATCTGATCGAGAAGCTTGCCGCGGATCGCGAGATTCGCGTACCCGAACTCGGGTCCGCTGTCGATCGCGAGGCGCGCGGCCACCAGGTCGGCCCACC